>CAXBIM010000038.1:0-26754 GCA_963975785.1 uncultured Methylophaga sp. | reverse complement strand
GCCGAGTTTTATGGAGCTGAGTTTACCGCTATCGCTGATGTGATAACAGGGGTTAATCCACTTAGCTTGAGGCTATCTGGTGACCATGTAACTGGGAAATTAAGGAATGGTGAGAACTTACCAAGAATGAGCCCTACTCGTTTAGGTATTGGCATTGATACAGCCTATTCGGATTGGGATTTGAGTATTGATTACCGTCACGTATTTAAGCAAACCAGCACTGCTATTTCAGAGGATTCAACTGATGGCTATAACCTACTTTCCTTTGATTTATTCTGGCGACCTAATGACTTTAAAGGTGGTGAGCTGTTTATCCAGGGCCGTAATTTACTCAATGAAGATGGCCGACATCATCAAAGTTTCTTAAAGGATGAAGCACCTATTACTGGTCTAACTATTATGACCGGCTTACGCTTTCGATTTGGTGATTAATTTAGATTAGCTGTAACACTCTAAAATTTGTTAAATTACTGGTCACTTATTAACCTTCAAGGAATACAACATGGTAGAAGCTTCAGAAAATAGTCAAAGTACTGCGAAATTAATTTATATTTTATTCTTAGCCAATATCCTTGTGCCTTTTCTTGGCTTGATCGGTGTTGTTATGGCTTATGTAAATAAAGCTGATGCGCCAGAATGGTTACGAACACATTATCAGTTTCAGATTCGTACATTTTGGATTGGCATTTTATACTTCTTTATCGGTGCCGTATTAACAATGGTCATCATCGGCTACTTAGTCATACTTTTTACTGTGATTTGGGTGATAATTCGCTGTGTTAAAGGCATGAAATATTTGGATGTACAACAAGCTCACCCAAACCCAACGGCTTGGCTGTTTTCTTAAATCAGTTTACATATTTACTAAAATAAAAAACGCGCTTAAAGCGCGTTTTTTATTTGTCTTTACGATAAATAGCTAATGGCCCTGTTGCTTGTTCGGTGGGCATGATTTCCATCGTAGTGACATTGACATGCGGTGGCGTATTTACTAACCAAGATACCGTATTAGCAATATCTTGAGCTGTTAATGCCACTGTTTTCTTATAGACACCATCTGCACGTTGCTCATCATCTTTAAACCGCACCATCGAAAATTCAGTTTCAGCATTACCAGGCTCAATATTTGTCACCCGAATACCTGTTCCTAACAAATCAGCACGAATAGCCAATGAAAACTGTCTGACAAAAGCCTTACTAGCACAATAGACATTGCCACCAGGATAAGGCCAATTACCCGCTATAGAACCGATATTAATAATATAACCCGTTCCTTGCTGTTTCATTTTTGGTAATACCGTTCTGGTGCAATACATTAAACCTTTGATATTGGTATCAACCATTTTGTCCCAATCATCAAGATCAGTCTGATCGGCTGGTTCTAAACCGAGAGCTAGTCCGGCATTATTCAATAAAACATCGATATTGGAAAAGGCGTCAGGCAAAGTGTTAAAGGCATGTTCTACTGCATTGCGATCAGAAATATCAAAACAACAAATATGTACGTTTGCAGGCCCTCCTAATTCTAACTGTAAATCGGCCAATCGTTGTTGACGGCGACCTGTAAGAATTAATTTCCAGCCATTACTAGCAAACAACCGAGCAGTCGCTTCACCAAAACCAGATGTTGCACCGGTAATCATAATTGTTTTCATCATTTACCTCTTACTCGTAACTTGTTATTTGGGCCGCTTTGCTAAAATAGCTAAGGCCGCAATACGGTACGCTTCAGCTAATGTAGGGAAGTTAAACGTGCTTTCTACAAAGATATCAACATCAGCATTGCATAACATCGCCATGTGGCCGATGTGTACCACTTCTGTTGAGCCCTCACCCACAAGCATCACGCCAAGTATTTTTTTACCTTGAGGATCTGCCACAATTTTTAACATGCCTTCAGTATTGCCTGAGATTTGACCTCGTGCGACTTCTGCAAACGAGGCAGTACCGACCAGTACATTGCCATATTGTTCACGCGCTTGTTTCTCAGTCAAACCTACCGAAGATAACTCAGGAATAGAGTAAATTCCGGCAGGGATAAGCTGGCTCATTATGCCAGTATTGATGCCTAATGCATTACATGAAGCACGACGCCCTTGCTCCATCGATGCCGATGCTAATGATGGTGGGCCAATCACATCACCCGCGGCATAAATATTATCAACCTCTGTGCGAAGACTTTCATCAACGCTGATTAAACCTTTGTCATTAAGTGATAAACCGGCATTTTCAAGCTGTAGGCCCTTAACGTTAGCAAGGCGACCTGCAGCACATAATAATTTGTGACTACGGATTACGCTACCATCAGCACACTCAGTAACAACCTGACTAACGCCATCCCAATATACCTTTTCGACATTCTGGCTACCCATCCATGTCCCGCCCATATTCCTAAAGGCTTTGACAAAAATATCTGTCATATCACTGTCTAAAAACCCTAGTGGTGTTGGATAACGATCAATCATCGTAACTTTAACGCCTAAAGCCTGAAAGATAGTGGCATATTCACTAGCAATGACACCGCCACCAAGTACCGTAAGACTCGATGGTAAATACAACATCGACAAAATCGAATCACTATCAAAAATATTTTCATGATCGATAGGGATATTATCTGGTGTACGCGGATAAGAACCAGCGGCAATAATGATCATCTTTGAACGTACGTTGATCACCTCACCACCCACTTTAGTGATTTTGATTGTTTCATTATCAACAAAACTAGCACGACCGTGAATCCGTTCGACTTTATTACGATCCATTTGCGTACGCATATACTTATCATGAGACTTAAGTACTTCGTCCAGCCGATCGATCAAAGTCACCATCTCGGTATCTTCACCCAGCTTGAAATCAGCTAGTGCAGCATTTTGTCGCATATTTTTTACGCGAAGTGCATTTTCACGCAGAGTTTTTGATGGGATTGTACCGCGATGAACACATGCACCTCCAAACAGACTATCAAGCTCTACTATAGCAACACGCTGACCAGCCTTTGCTGCTTGAATCGCAGACTTTTGACCCGCTGGTCCACTTCCGATAACCAACATGTCGTAATCAAACGTCGTATCACTCATGATGATAATCCCTTTAAACGCGCTTTAATTGCATCAGTCTGACTTAATAAAGTATCCACTTCGTCTTGGTAAAAATTCAATGTGGTCAGGGCGGGTAGACTGAATAATGTTTCTTTATCTAATTTATCTGGGGTCAACATATAAGTGGCAAATCTAGCGCCAACATTTACGTGTGCAGCGGCTGCACTAGTCGCTAAACTATTATTAGAATCTGTGTAGCTACTAACAGCTTCAATCACTAATTTAGGCATATTCCACGAATTTACAACTGCTTCACTTAATCGGTGGCAGTATGTATTTTCCAATTGATGAATATCTTGTTCCGTTAAATCTACTTGCTCATTTTTTGCCAATTCAATAATTGTCTGCAATATAGCAGGCCGACCAATGGAATGAAGTAAACCAGCTAAAAAAGCGATCTCGACATTACTCCTGCAATGACGTGCCACTTCTTTTGACCATAACGATGTCGCTAAAGCATGATGCCAAATACCAGCGAGATACTTTTCGTAGCCAGGTGTATTAAACATTCTGGCACCAATAGCGGCAGTTAACGCAACTTCACTAATAACGCCCATGCCTAGGCGTGCAATAGCTTGTTGCAATGAGACTAAATTAGACATTGGCGTATAAGCTGCTGAGTTGGCAATCCGCATAACATGGCCAGCCAACGACTGATCGCTTTGTATGAGTTGAGCCATTTCGCTAGCATCAGAGTCTGGATTTTGTGCCAATAAAAGTGCCTTATTAGCCACCTCAGGCAACATGGGTACTTCAATAGCACCACGATTAATCAAATGTTCTAAGGGTTCAGCCAGCAGTTTCGCTTGGCTAGACAAGGTATTCGCCTCTGTGCTCATAACATGATTCCGATTCACTATAATTTATTAAACGTATTGATGCTTATTTATAAAAGGTTCGCTGATAGGAATTAAGCGCCTTCAGAAAAGACAATCGTGCGTCGACCGGAGATAATAATGCGATGTTCGATATGGGCTTTAACAGCACGTGCTAATACCAATCGTTCAATATCTTTACCTATCATCACTAAGTCTTCAGGACTATTGTCATGCATAACACGCTCGACACCCTGGTCGATGATTGGGCCTTCATCTAAGTCTGCCGTTGCATAATGTGATGTCGCACCAATGATTTTTACACCGCGATCATATGCTTGATGATAGGGCTTTGCGCCTTGGAATGCGGGTAGAAAACCATGATGAATATTAATAACACTTCCCGCATGTTGCTGAACAAATTGTTCGGAAAGAATTTGCATGTAGCGTGCCATGACGATTAAATCAATTTTATATTCATCGAGTAAGGCATTGATTTGGCCTTCTTGTTGCATTTTGGTGTCTTTAGTAATTGGCAAGTGATAAAACGGTTTATCAAATTGTTTTGCCATGCCTGCAAGATCGTTGTGATTAGCGATGATAAGTGGAATTTCACACTTCAATTCACCTTCCAATTCTCGCAGCAACAAATCATAAGGGCAATGAGAAGCCCTTGTTACCAATAAAGCAACACGGTAAGGCTGGTCAGAATAGCGGACTGACCATGTTAGACCCAAGGTATGAGCAAACGCTGTAAATTCTTGTTCTAATAATACTCGATCTGATTGACCAGCATCTTCCAGCTTTATTCGCATGAAATACTGACCATCTTGTACATCAGTATATTGTTGGCAATGCAGTATATTAAAATCTCTTTCTGCAAAAAAACTGGTTATGCCTGCGACCAAACCTTTTTGATCAGGGCATTGGATAAGAAAAACAATGGCGTTCATAAATCAATAATACCTTAAACATATTTAATTTCGTCGTATCGTAGCATTATTGCTGACACTCATGAATATTCTGTATATTTATCTGCTCGACCTTTAACTTGATTAACAGGATATTTAACTGCATTTTTGTCTATTTTAGTCGCCAAGGCTTGGTTAATATCCACCCCAAGATCATGACAAAGATAGGCTAAATATGCTGCCACATCAGCCAGTTCGTCTTCCAGTGCTTGTCGTTTATCGGACTTGAGTTCAATGTTAATTTGATCACTCGTTTTCCATTGAAACCATTCCAATAATTCAGAAGCTTCGATAGATAATGAAATCGCTAAATCTTTTGGGTTATGAAACTGCTCCCAATCGCGCTCACGACGAAATGAAATGAGCCTTTCTAATATTTCCGGTTTAATCATAATCAAGAAACTCAGTTATTTTAGTCAAAAATTGTTGTGGCGCATCAGCATGTATCCAATGGCCTGCTTGTTCGATTGTCACTAGCTCTGCATATGGAAAGCATGTTCTAATTAAATCTTCGTCCTCTTCTCCAACATAACTTGATTGACCACCACGAATAAAACAACTGGTCATGGTTATCGTTTCATCTTCACACACAGCTTCAAGCAATTCAGAATAGTTATCATACAGAGCCTGTAGATTTATTTGCCAGCTCAGATTTTGTTGATTTAAAGCAAGATTCATTAATAGAAATTGTCGTACTGCTTTATTTGGCAACGCTATTTTCAGTGCCTCATCGACATCATTGCGAGTAGCGTATAAGGATAAATCTAAAGCTAACAATGCCCTAAATATAGCACTATGTTCATCATGGTATTGTCTTGGGGCCATATCAACCACAACGAGCTTACGCAGCCACTGTGGATAACGCTGACTAAACGTCATTGCTACTTTCCCCCCCATCGAATGGCCAATAATATCGACCTTACCTAACTTTAATAGCTCAAATAATTCAGCTAAATCGTCAGCCATCAGAGCATACGTTATTTTTTGACTGTGAGGTGAACGGCCGTGATTTCGTAAATCGACGGTTATAACCTGAGCGCGAGTAGATAATTGCTTTGCTATACCCCGCCAATTATCTGATGAGCCAAACAAGCCATGTAGGATGACTATAGGCTGACCTTTGCCAATGGTTTGATAATACAGTTTCATTGAATGATGCTTTATTATGTCGGATGTTTATAATGGTGTCATTTTATGACAAATGGGGATATTTAGGTGGAAGATGAAACGATTTTAGTGATGATAGTTCAACAATACGCAAGTAAGTACGGTATTACTTTTAGCTCTAAACATTTAGATGATCCAGAGAAGAAAGCCAAACTTATTGGCTTGATTCAAGAATCACTTTCTGGAAAACGAGGCCCAGTTACAGATGAAGATCTTGTTTAAATAAACACCTTATTGTTTAAATAAAAAAGCCACCTTTTAAGGTGGCTTTTTTAATTCTATGCAGCAGAGAAATAAATTAACTAATACAATTAATCAGTAACTTTTTCAAATACTAAGCTGGCGTTAGTTCCACCGAAACCAAAGCTATTCGACATCACAGTTTTTAAACCTGCGTTGTCTTTGCGTTCGCGAATAATAGGAACTCCTACCGCTTGAGGATCAAGATTATCAATGTTTGCGGATGCCGCAATAAAATCGTTTTCCATCATAAGTAAGCAATAAATAGCTTCCTGAACTCCGGCAGCACCTAATGAATGACCTGATAATGACTTCGTAGATCCTACTAAAGGTATATTGTCACCAAAGGCTAGTTTAACAGCACCAAGTTCAGCCAAGTCGCCGACAGGTGTACTTGTACCATGAGCATTGATGTAATCAATTGGTGCTTTAACGGTTGATGTAGCTAGTTGCATACAACGAACAGCACCTTCGCCAGATGGTGCAACCATGTCGTAGCCATCTGATGTCGCGGCATAACCCGTTAATTCGGCGTAAATTTTTGCACCGCGTGCTTTGGCATGTTCATATTCTTCTAATACTAATACACCACCGCCACCTGCGATAACGAATCCATCGCGATCAGCATCATATGCACGAGATGCTTTTTCAGGTGTGTCATTATATTTAGTTGATAGTGCACCCATCGCGTCAAACAATGAGCTCATAGTCCAATGCTCTTCTTCTGCACCACCAGCAAAAACAATATCTTGTTTACCCAGTTGGATTTGCTCCATGGCATTACCGATGCAATGTGCGCTAGTTGCACATGCTGATGACATCGAATAATTCACACCTTTGATTTTGAATGGTGTCGCTAAACAAGCTGAAGTAGTACTACCCATCACTTGAGTTACACGATATGGGCCAACTCGTTTCAAACCTTTTTCGCGCAATATATCAGCTGCTTCGACTTGATTAGATGATGATGCACCACCAGAGCCCATAACAAGGCCTGTACGTGGGTTAGACACTTGCTCTTCAGTTAAACCAGAATCTGTAATGGCTTGTTGCATTGAGATATAAGCATATGCTGCAGCATCACCCATAAAACGTAGTGTTTTACGATCAATAAACTCTTTAAAGTCAATATCTACACTACCAGCAACATGACTACGAAAACCCATGTCGACATATTCTTGTTTGAATCGAATACCTGAACGGCCCAAACGTAATGATTCAGTGACTGTTGCCGCATCTAAACCTAAACAAGATGTAATACCTAAACCTGTGACTACTACACGTTTCATCGCTATTTCCTAAAAATCTTCAGTGGACGTAAATAAACCTACTTTTAGGTCTTTTGCTGAGTATATTTCGCGACCATCAACCGAGACAGACCCATCGGCTATCGCTAAAACTAATTTACGTGCAATAACACGTTTTAAGTCCAGTCTATACGTCACTTTTTTTGCTGTTGGCACCACTTGTCCAGAGAATTTAACTTCACCTGAACCTAAGGCACGACCGCGGCCAGGGTTACCATCCCAACCTAAGAAAAACCCAACTAATTGCCACATAGCATCTAATCCAAGACAACCGGGCATTACTGGGTCGCCAGGAAAATGGCATTCAAAAAACCACAAGTCTGGCGTAATGTCTAATTCGGCAATAATCTCACCCTTACCGTATTTTCCACCCTCATTAGAGATATGAATAATACGATCCATCATCAGCATATTCGGGGTAGGTAATTGTGCATTGCCAGGGCCGAACATTTCGCCGCGACCACACTGCAAAAGCTCTTCGTATGAAAATGATGACTGTTTACTCATAGATTCTTCTTTAAAAACGCCTCTAATTGGGCAATCGTTTTATGATATCACGACCTAGTAAAACTAAAAAGTAACATCAACAATTTCAACTATCTGACATAAAAAAAGCCACTATAAAATAGTGGCTTTTTAAAACTATTTCTGAAAATTATTTATTGCTGAGCGCTTGTCAACGTAACAGCTGCCTCAGGTAGCGCAACAACAAGTCCTTGTAGCAAACTACCCATGCTGTTTAAGATTCGGTACATTGCAAACAATTGATCATACTCCGCATTTACTAAATCTTGACGCGCAGTGAAAACTTCATTTTCAGAGTCTAATAAATCTAATAAAGTGCGCTGACCAAGACTAAATTGTTGCTGATAAGCATCACGTGAACTTTCGCTTGAATCAACATGAAGCTTAAAATAATCCATTTGATTGGTTACGGTTTGTAAGGCATTCCATGACAATCGCACACTTTGTTCGACTTGACGGTGCGTATTATTGCGAATTTCTGAAGCTTGATTGATTAAATAACCCGTTTCTTGTCGACGCGCACTATCTTTTCCGCCATTTAACAAGTTGTATCGTAAACGAAACATAGCAGTAACATCATTATTATGACCATTGACACCATCAAGATCATTGTTTGCTGTTGCGCCTAATTCAAAATCAACACGTGGGTAGAAAGGAGATATTGCAGTGTCATGTTGAGCATTTGCAGACTCAACATCGGCTTGGGCAGATTTTAATGTTGGATGATTATCTAGACCACGGCTAATCGCTTCATCTAGAGTTGCTGGTATTAGGTTTAATGGTGTTTTCGGCTCAGTTAAAGATTCACTATTTAAACCAACAACACGTAAATAAGTCGTTTCTGCATCACGTAAATTACTTTGTTCTGCGATTTGATTTGCCTTAGCTAGTGCTACTCGGCCTTTACTTTGGTCCATATCCGAACCACGTCCCACACCACGCTCACTACGTAACCTAATTTGATCATGTGTGCGCTCATGCGCTTCAAGATTGGTTGTCGCTAAATCAACTAACTTTTGCTGACGTAATACATTTAAGTAAGCATTCACAGCTTCCAATGCGGTGTTTTCAGCGGCACCAAATACACCATAGGCTCGTGAGTCTGTTCGCGCAGTTTGGCGACGCGTTTCATTTTTCGTTGCCATGCCATCAAATAACATTTGACGTAAATTTATGCTCGCTTCATCACGATTCATATGTACGTTTTTGTGAGAGCCTTGCGATCGCGTTGTAGGATTATCGCTAGATTCAAAACCCGTACCAATCGCAAGATCAATTGTTGGTAGATATCCGGCTTTTGCTTGATTAACTTCTTCTGCCACGGCATTACGCTCATTGCTCGCAGCTAATACATCTGGATTAGTTTTTATCGTTGCATCTACGGCTTCTTCTAAGGTAGTGGCTGACAATGAAGCAGCGCTCATACACAAAGCCGCGGTAATTATAAGTTTTGTTGGTTTTATTAATTTCATAATTTTGTACCTTGAATAAACTAATTCATAAACGAAATTTAGCCACATCGTTTCCTGATGCGGGGAATTCATATTGACTATACTATCCACATATATAGTCCTAACGCAAGTCCCTAAAAAATATAGCTAATGACAAGCGATCATAAATCGCAAGTTTTTGAAAAATTGTAGTTAAATGTGCTTTCACAGTGCGCTCAGTGATAGCCATTTTATAAGCAATCATTTTATTAGTTGCTCCATGGCTAACTAATGTCGCCACTTCAATTTCCTTAGGTGACAACGTGTCTAGAGACTGTTGCTGTTCTAACGATATTTTAGGGATATCAACGTGTGTTAATTCATCAATCAAACTCGAAATAACATACCGTTCAACCCAAACTTCACCATGTAATATCGAATGCATGGCAAAATGCAATTTTTCTGCGGGTAGATGATTATCAAAATAACCACGTGCGCCTTGTTTAAGTAACGAAATTTGGCTCTCTATCGTTCGACCAACGCCCAATACCAAAATGCGCGTAGCTGGACTTGACTCTTTAATCGACGATATCAAAGAAATTTGTTGGCTTTTAATTATGCTGTCATCACATAAAACAAGATCAGGTTGTGTATTTAGGATAGTGTCTAATAAATCTGCCAATGTATGGCATTGCGAGGCGATATAGTTAACGGGCAAGTTTATCGAAATCGCATTACATTCCTCCTTATCAGGAATAGCTACACACACACTCGTTTTTAATAACTCGGGGGTTGCATCTTTCAACATCATCGCTCTCTCAACATCATCGTTCCCTTAATGCCTCATTTTTTGCTTTAAGGATCGGCTTCAGTAAATAATCTAACACCGTTTTTTTACCTGTCAATATATCTACTGTAGTGGTCATCCCTGGAATAATATTTAATTTAACATTTTTATGAAAAATATAGTTCTTATTTGTCCGCAAGTAAATCAAATAAAAACTTTCGTCTTTATCGTCTTTAATCGTGTCAGCACTGATTCGTTCTAATTTGGCTGGCAAACCACCATAAATTGAGAAGTCATAGGCTGTCAATTTAACCATAGCCTCTTGACCTGGTCGTAAAAAAGCAATGTCCGCAGGTCTAATTTTAGCTTCAATTAACAAATTATCTTCTATCGGTACAATCTCCAATAAATCCATTCCAGGTTGGATAATACCACCGACAGTATTAATTTTTAACTGCTTTATAGTCCCCTTTAATGGCGAGCGAACTTGGGTGCGTGACACTCGATCTTTTGCAGAGAATATTGTTTCTTTGGTTCTGCTCAATTCAGCATTCACTTCAGAGAACTGGCTAGCAGCATCAGTCTTAAACTGAATCGTTTGCTCTATTACTTTTTGTCGCGCTTCATTTAATGCTGACTGAGTGCGCGGAATAGCTAAACGATTGGCTTCCATTTCACCATATAATTGATTTACCGTCCGTTTCAAGCGCAAAACTTCAACTTCAGATATCACACCAAGGTCAACTAAGGGTTCGGACATTTTTAATTCTTTATTACTAAGATCATGACCTTCTATTAATTGTGCCTGTTTTGCACGTCGCTCGATCAATTCTTGACTACGTTGAGCCTGTTGCTGTTCTAGTACTTCAATGGCAGATTTCAACTCACGTTGTCGTGAGAGATACAACGCTCTTTCATTGGCGGCCAATGTAGGATTAGCACTTATAACTTCTTCCGGAACAATAAAGTCGACCCCGTCACTTTCAGCTTTTAATCGTGTACTACGAGCTAATAGCTCATAATATTTAAACTCAGTTTCTCTCACTGAAGATGAGAAGCGCGTGTCGTCAATTTTCAACAGCACCTGATCCTTCTCAACAATTTGACCTTCTCTCACCAATACATCAGCTAGGATCCCGCCTTCTAAATTCTGTATTACTTGAATTTTACTCGAAGGTATAACCTTACCCTCACCTCTTGTCACTTCATCAAGACTGGTCATATAAGCCCACCAGCCCGCAACAAGAAAAAAGGCCACGCTTAATATCAATAAAGAATGTCCCGCACGATGTGCTGATTCCAGTGTGGCTGCACTGACTTCTGACATAAACTCAGCATCATCCGGATGAGTACGTTTTAACCATGCCATAACGCTATCCTTTTGACACTTTAATATGACCGTTTTTAAGAGCAGCTAGTATTTGATCTCGAGGACCATCGGCCACTAAACGTCCTTGATCCATCACGATAATTCTACCAACTAAACTAAGTAACGATGCTTTATGAGTCACTAATATCATTGTTTTATCAGCTAAGTGAGATTGTAAATTTGATTTAAATTGATCTTCAGTACTATTGTCCATAGCATTCGTAGGCTCATCCAGTACTAATACTGGACTGTCTAACAACAGTGCTCTGGCAACAGCAACACTCTGCCGCTGTCCTCCGGAAAGACCTTCTCCTCGCTCTCCGACAGGTAAATCAAAGCCAGCAGGATGGCGATTAACAAATTCCGTAACGCCCGCAATTTCAGCAGCCTTAATTACGGCATCATCATCTGCAAATGGTGCCCCCATGACAATGTTGTCACGAATGCTGCCAAAAAATAGCACTACATCTTGTGGTGCATAGCCTATATTCCTGCGTAAATCGACAGGATCAATTTGTCTAATATCCGTGCCATCTAATAGGATAGACCCGTCCATAGGTTCATATAAGCCCAACAATAATTTTTCAATTGAACTTTTACCTGAACCAATACGGCCTATGAAGGCGACTTTTTCACCTTGCTTTATGCTAAATGTCACCTCAGATAAGGCATCCATCGGTTGTTCCGGGTAACGGAATGATACTTTTTTGAATTCAATATTGCCTTTAAAGTCAGGGCGATGTAAAAACTCTCTACCAGATGGGCGCTCTACGGGAAGATTCATCAAGTTATTTAATGAACTTAATGCTGCTTTCGATTGGTGGTAACGCGTCAAAATACCTGCGACCTGACCCAGCGGTGCTAAAGCCCTACCGGTTAAAATAGTACTCGCAATCAAGGCACCCATGGTGATGTCGCCTTCGGCTATTTTATAAACACCAAATACCACAACACTTATTGAAGCCATTTGCTGAAGAAACGCAGTGAAATTTACAGCCATTGATGACAATAACCGAGACCTTTGACTATATTTTGCAATAAACCCTACTGTTTGCTCCCATTTACGCTGAATTTGTGATTCGGCGCCAATACTCTTAATCGTTTCTAATCCCGTTAAAGTTTCTATTAACGTGGCACTTTTCTGCCCAGAGTGACGAAATAAATTTTGAATTGTTTTACCCAGAGGCACTTGAATAATCAGACTAACGAGAATCCCTAATGGAATGGCAATAAGTGGCACATAGGCTAATTCACCAGATATCGTCCAAATGACAAAGATAAATAAGAACATAAACGGTAAATCAATCAATGTCGTCAATGTTGCAGAAGTGAAAAACTCTCGAAATGACTCAAACTCATGCATATTGTTGGCAAATGAACCGACTGAATTTGATCGTGAAGCCATTTTAATGCCCATCACTTTTTCAAATATAGTTGCAGATAGAATTACATCTGCTTTCTTGCCTGCCATATCAATAAAATAACCGCGTAACGATCGTAGTAACAAATCGAAAATAAACACGGTTGCCACACCTATCGCCAGTACCCACAAGGTTTCAAGCGCACGATTAGGTACAACACGATCATAAACATTCATCACAAACAGCGGTGATGCGAGTGCAAAGGAATTGAGTAAGATAGAGGCAATAAACACTTCACCATAAATCGGCCAAAAGCGTAATATTGTTCCCCAAAACCAGTGCTTAGCTTTAGGTATAACTGATGATTCTGTTCGTTTATCAAACGAATGAACAGATTTGATAAAAATGACATAGCCGGCATAGAGATTATTTAAATCAGCTAGCGGGATCTCAGTTTCACCTTCACCCGTTTCAGGAAAAATAACCCTCGCCGTTTTTTTCTTAAACTCCAGCACAATGCATGCGTTGCTATTTTCAAGCAGTAATACTGCCGGTAGAACTAGGTTAGAAATTCGACGAATGGGACGCTTAACAACTTTTGATGTTAGCCCCGCTCTTTCTGCAGCTCGTTCAAATAGCTTAGGTGTTAACTTATTGTCAACTAAAGGTAAGCCATGAATCAACGATTCCGCACTATGTGGTTTATTTAATAATTTGCTAAGTATTGTTAGACAATTAAGTAGTGGATCATCCAATGTTTGCTGACCGTCATCAGCTTGCCACTGCTTAGCTTTTTCTAATGGTATTGATTGTTCAGTCATATTTACATTGGTATCCTTGGCAACGAAGTTTCACATATGGCTAAAATTTAGGGTGAACTTTATCACACAATACAAAATTAATATCATCATCCGCAACGATTTGATAGATTATGTATAGAATTAGGTCTCACAACAGCTCAATGTAATATTTTATCTCCATTTACACCCAATAATTTTAATCCGGGTGATAGAAGAAGTTCATCAACTAACACTACAGGTATTAAAATGGCCTATATAAATCGTAGTACTAATGGCGAAATCACTGAAGTTTTTGAAACGCAACAACATGCTGCTCAGGAATACATTTCTTTAGATAATGCAGAGCTTATTGAGTTTATCCAGCAGGCCGGGACTAATCACACGGTTAAAGCGGTTTTATCATCTTCCGACGTGGCTCTAATTCGTGTTTTAGAAGATCTAATCAATACACTTATTGATAAAAATGTAATCCAATTCACTGATCTACCTTTAGTTGCACAAGGTAAACTAGCAAATCGTGAAAAAATCCGTGGCCATTTAACAAGTCTTGATAACTTAATGGCGGATGACGATGGAATTTTATAAATGATGTTTAACTTTGCAGCCGCAGAGAATAATTAGCAATCCAGGCTATCGCGTCGAAAGCGAAATCAAATACTATCAATGATTACTAACTTCGATGCTCACACTGCCAGTAAAAATATACCATTGATAGTTTCACAGAAAATGCTGCTCAAGTGATATTAATAGCCATTTTCTAATCTTAAATTTAGAGTTGAATTACACTCTACCTAATAGCGGTTGGCGCACCACTTGATTAGTATATTCGCCGCCGGGGCCATATGCGCTAGGCGTCATATCACGTCCCCGCAAAATATTCATTGCTTGCTGAAGGTATTGGCGATTAACGTTAACAATACCACCATTAACTTGATTATGTTCTCGGCAAGCTTTTGCAGTGATTTTTAAACCGTCCACCATATTATTCAAAATACGCGAATGTTGTTCAGTTTGGTTAGCAATAAAAGCCGCTAAGCCATCCTTACCAGCGGAAAAGCCTTCCAATTGTAAAAGTGTTTCACGTTGACGGCCCAATTGCTCTAAGGTGACAACTAAAGGCTGTTTTTTAGCCGTTAGTTCGGACATTGCATCAACATCTGACTCAGTTAAAGCACTACGTTCATATTTAAGCATTGCAAGCAGTTGAGAAGCAGTCGTCTGCTCAGTCTGCAAAATGTTATGTAGTTTCTGTAATGAAGTCATTGTCATGGGTGCTCACCTAACCGAGCTGTTGCTCGAAATTAATCATATTATTAGCTAGTTCAGTAGGATCAACGTTGTAAGAGCCTTCTGCAATAGCTGCTTTTAAAGCGGATACGCGGTCATTATCAACCACAGGTGCATCGGCTAAAGTTTGCTGTAATGACTGCAACTGAGTTGCAGTATCGGTTAAACTCACCGTATCAACACGTGCTGAATTTCCAGACACGTCTTGCGTTTTATTGTTCGCAGAATTCGCCTGCGTATCAATATTTCGGTTTGTGTTTAGCCCAAGTTGGCTCGTCGTTTTTATCGTATTTATTTCTGACATTATTTATCTCCTTCAGAGTCTGATTAATACATCGGCCAGAATTATAAAAACTTGAGCTTTTTTATACACTTTTTATCTCTATTACTTATAACGATACTTTGACAATACCTGGGGCATCTACGATTCCTTCTACAATACGTTTAGATGTGCTATTTTTCACCTTTACGCGTTGACCCAAAGTTGCATCATCTAAAGCAGTTCCGCTCATTCTTACTTCCATTTGTCCTGCCATCGCCACCAACATAATCTGATCGCCACGATGAACTATTTTTTGAGCTTCAAGACTATTTGGTTTAATCACGGCACCCATTTGTACTGGGTATTTTAATTGTTGCCCGACGACTAATTGAGTACTACTCAAATAACCATGGTTCAACCCACCAATATCCCATTTCTGTAGTTTTATATCACCCTGTGTGATCAGCTGATTTGACGATAAAGGCCTACTCGCGACCACGACCGATTTCAATACTTTAACTTTAACCGGTACATACACTGTCCACGCCACTGGCGAGTTGCATTTAACGCCTATGGTCTGGTTACCTAGTCCAACAATCCCATTAGTCGAAAACACATCAAGTGCTATATCGCAGGCTTGCAAACGCAATCTATTATCTAATGAATCCATAGCAATTTGTGGATTGTCGAAACTTGCTTGCGCCTGCTTAAGCGCATACTCATAGGCCACTTGCTCAATTCTATCCAGAGCATGTAAAGTATCGGCAGAAAGACTAAATGACGCAAATATGCCACATACTAGGCCTAGCTTATGCTTCCAATTAACAATCATTAGGGTACCCTCATTATTTATCATAATGTCATTTTTATGACATTCAGCTGATTAACCACTAACAAAGCAATTAACATGCCTATCGTCATAAACTTGTATGTAAGCACGAAAATTCAACAAACGGCTTATTTTCCCACTACAGTAAAAATATTATCTAAGGAGCACACCTGTAATGACTAGTATGATTGAGGGTGTAGATCAACGAACACAGCTCGTGGGTCACAATCGTCTTGAACTACTGCTATTTAAGTTAGGCACAACACAAACATTTGGCATAAATGTCTTTAAAGTGCGAGAGGCGATCCCCTGCCCATCATTAACTAAACTACCCTTTTCACACCCTGTCATTCGTGGCGCTGCACGCATTCGTGGACAAGCCATTAGTATTTTTGACTTATCACTAGGTATTGGCGGCCAGCCAGTCGACGACCTCAGTAAAAGTTTTGTCATCATCACTGAATACAATCGCTCAGTTCAAGGATTTCTAGTCAGTAATATTGAGCGTATCGTTAATACTAGTTGGGCTGATATCTTACCGCCACCGACTGCATTAGGTAATAACAGCTATATGACTGCTTTCACTAAACTTGGTAATGAATTAATTGAGATTATTGATGTAGAAAAAATCATGTCTGAAGTAGTCGGCGCTGACGAAATCGTATCTGACAAGCTAGTCGAGAACTACACTCGTCAAAATGCTGACTATCGCCCACATATTTTAGTAGCAGATGACTCGAGCGTCGCCCGTAATCAAATTAAACGTACGATGGAGCAAATAGGTATTGATACAACCATAACCCGAGATGGTAAAGAAGCGCTGCAACAACTTCAAACATGGGCTGATGAAGGCCTTGATGTTAAACAGCATATCGCGATGCTAATCTCTGATATTGAAATGCCAGAAATGGATGGTTACACCCTTACCAGTGAAATTCGCAAAGATCCTCGCTTACAAGATATTAAA
Source organism: uncultured Methylophaga sp. (assembly GCA_963975785.1). GTDB lineage: Bacteria > Pseudomonadota > Gammaproteobacteria > Nitrosococcales > Methylophagaceae. The sequence goes on along the minus strand of CAXBIM010000038.1, from coordinate 9,539 downwards.
GTTTTACTACATTCATCGATGAGTGGAACCTTCAACAATAATATGATCGATATTGTCGGCGCCGATAAATTCATCCCGAAATTTTCACCTGATGATCTCGCAACCACCGTACAAGCATTAATCTCGGAGTGGAAACTAGAACAATAAACATCAGCCATAAAAAAAGCGCCAATCACGGCGCTTTTTTACAGTTGATTATCAATGAACTATTTTAAGAGCCAAAACCCATTACATCTGCAGGCATCGGAATAACATTCTTAGACTCAGTGACCATATCCGCTTTTGCGCGCATCATATTAGTACCAACAAATCCACCAAAACGGTATACCCATTCACCTAAGTCACTATTAATCGCGGCAACTTCTGCTTTCACCTGAACTGGCGTTTGTAATACATTCAATTTTTGTATATCAGCTGGCGCAGCTTTGATGACAGAACCATCAAACTCAGCATTAAAAGTCGTAAAATAGAAACCATCTTGAAACGATGTTTTCGTGATAACTTTCAAACCATCAAACGTAATAAATTCAGCAGTAACAACTTCTGCCCCCTCTCTTGAGAAACCTTTAGCTTCTTGAACATCTTCCATTCGTAATTGAAACAAAGTACCAGCGATGTCATAACCAAGTTGTTCATATTTGAACACCGTTCTGTCTAATGATTCCGGTGTTCCAAATTTATCTTTTAGACCTAAATTAATCAGTGTCGCTACTTGGCCATTTGGCTGAATAATATTCACCTTGGCAATGCGTTCACGAGCAATATTGATAACTTCGCTTTTAATCCAGTTCAATAACAATGGATTAATGTTCAAGTAACCTTCCGCTAACCAAGCTCTTGCTTCACCTTCTCTACGTACGTAGAACTGTTTCGCACCCATCTTTGCCGTGGTTTCACGCTCATTACCTAAAACCAAGCCCGCTAGAGCCTTATCACCATCCAACATCGTTAAAGTTAACGATTCGCCGCCTTCATCAAGGCCAGCGAGACCTAATAATGGATATTGCTCTGGGTTATCTGTCTTGCGTTCAAGAATTTTAGTGTCACTAAGATCAATCAATGCGCGTTTGACCAAGTCAAAATCCGCTGGGTAGTTTAATCGTTCCTTAATAAACCAATCCTCACCCTTTCTAAACAGGGTAAATTCATCTTGAGCGCTTTTAAACTTAAGTGTATCAACAAGGTTCAACTGCCCAAATAAATCAGGGAACAATAAACCTTCATCGTCATTATTATCACTTGGAGCTTGGATAGTGATTAACATTAAAACCACCATTACCATGGTGATTAAGAACAATATAGTGAGACTATTTAATTTTTTTATCATGTTTACAAACCTAGTAGAGTATCGAGTCTAACTTACTGTTGATGCCGACCTTTAGTACGTTTACGAACACGCATCCAGCCTGTAAGCACGGCCAAGAATGCGACCAGTATTGGTACAAGACCAATATTAAAGAATTTAAGCTGAGTATCGAGCGTATCAATATCCTGACGCAATTTACCTTGTACTTCACGTAATTGTTGTTGAGTCTTATTCTTCATCATTCGAAGATCTGCAATTTCTTGCTTCTGCTCTTCATTCAAAAGTTCCTCACCACTTCCACTACGTTCCACTTGCATTCTTGCAATGTGCTGTTCCGTTTCAGTGAGTATTTTTTGTAACTCGCGTTCTTTAGTACGGTAGTTTTTTTCTGCCTCACGTTGTAAATCTAAAACACGTTCAAATGGGCGAGAAAAACCAACACGAGAACGGACACTGATCAAACCATGACTATCCGTTAATTCATCAATAGCATTAATTAAAAAATCAATATTATTAGATGTGCTATAAGCAATCTGTTTACCATAGAAATCCTGTAATTGCACCCAGAACCGATCTTGAAGCATGTCCACATCCGCAACGGCAATAACATCGATCTCTTGCTTAGATTCACTTAAGTAACCAGGCAATTTTTCGTAAACACCAGCTTCATTTCTTAAGCCATTAGGAAAGGCGGATTTAACAGCACCAGTTACCCGAATGGCAATAGGATAACTTAAGGTTCCTGCTTGATACTTAGTTAATAAGGCCATTGGATCATTACGGAACTGTACTACCCGCTTATCTACCATCATGGCTTCATCGCTAGATGAAATAAGTGGGATAAACTGCGTGGTGGCCCCCTCGATAGATAGGAAGCGACCTGCAGTAGCCATTTCTACTTTTTTCAAACGATTAGTAATCGCTTGTTGTGCATTCATTTGATCTGATGGAATCGCCTGCCATAAGACATAATCAATAGGCTGATTATTAGTTCTAGCACCAAAGTCAACTTTTATCGCTGTTTTACGATCAGCAATAACATCTGTAGGTGAACGTTCAAAACCCCAAGCCTTAAATAGCGTAGGCATATTTGAACTGTGCGATGCTAACATCGCATTCATTGGATTATCGGGGTCTTTTTCTGGAATATCTATTTCAGCATAAGGATCAACAAACGTAATTAATTTACCGCCGGCCAAAACATACTGGTCGATGGCATATAAAATACCATCCTCTAATTCTTTAGGATGAATCACCATCAACACATCAATGCTAGATGGAATGCGTTTGATATCTATTGGCAGCACCGTCACATTAAACATCTGACGCAATTCAGCCATTACAGCCCAAGGTTTAGGACCGTCATTAGTAGGAGCGTAGCCTTTTAAAGGATCATATCCTTCACCATCCACGGGTAGTGGACTCACGATGGCAATGGTTTTTTTATTCGCGGTAGATAGCTTATAAACTAACTTAGTTAGATCATATTCAAGTACATCTTCTTTTTCCGGTTGGAAAAATGAAATATTTTCAACACCATCTAGCAAGTTGCTGCCGACTAAACCGAAATACAATTGATCTGTTTTGCCATCGATAGGTATCGCCTGTAAGCCGTATTCGTCAGCACGTTGTTCATTATCAGAAAACGGTTCAGGATTAATCACAATCAACTTGATCATGCCATCTGATGCGCGTTGGTATTCTTCTAGTAATTCTTGAACACGCTGTGCATAAGCTTTAACACTTGGTAATTCCTGTGCGACTTTATCAGAGTAATAAAATCTTAGCGTAAGCGGCTCGTTTAATGACTGGATAATATTCAAAGTACCTTCTGACAAGGTATATAAATTATCTTGAGTCAAATCGATACGAGCAGACTTTAAATTGCCGTTAGTCACGATGTTAAATGACAAAAATAGGATAACAGCCAGTATTAGGCCGGTGGTCGATAATAGTTGTTTATTCATATTGGCTTAAATTCCTAATCGGCCTTACGGGCATTAACAACAATGGCATTAGCAAATAGCCAAACCATGATGACTGAGGCGAAATACAACATATCGCGAATATCAATGACACCCTTTGAAATTGCATCAAAATGTGTCAAGAAGCTGAAAGAGCTAATCGCGTGAATCAACGCCGTTGGCGCCCAGCTACTAAAAAAGTCCAATACAATGCCGTAGCCACTCAATACAAAGATTAAACTAACAATCAAGCTTAGTACGAAGGCAATAACCTGATTTTTTGTTGTTGCAGAGATACAAGCACCAATGGCTAAGAAACCACCCGCCATCAATAAGCTACCCAAGAAACCAGCAAAGATGACACCGTTATCAGGCGATCCCAAGTAATTAACCGTGATCCATAATGGGAAGTTCAATAACAGAGCTAAGCCTGTAAATGCCCATGCGGCTAGAAACTTACCTAAAACGGCTTCAAATACTGAGACAGGCAATGTCATCAATAATTCAATCGAGCCATTTTTACGTTCTTCTGACCACAAACGCATTGAAATGGCTGGAATTAACAGGATATAAATCCAAGGATGAACCGAGAAAAATGGATATAAGTCAGCTTCACCACGTTCAAAGAAATTTCCAACAAAAAATGTTGAAAATCCCGTCAGTAGTAAAAAGATAATAATGAAAACATACGCAACTGGTGTAGCAAAATAGCCACTCAGCTCGCGTTTCATAATAAACCAAATGTTACGTATATTCATTAAACGCTACTCCGTAAACTGCCCGTTGCACCCGTTGTAATTGTGCGAAAAACTTCATCTAAACGACCATTTTCAGCATAAAGTGAATCTATTTCCCAGCCATTTCCGCGAATGGCTTGTGATAATTCAACAGTAATTTGTCGACCATTTGTAGGATAAACACGAAAACCGCGGTTTGATGTTAGTGCTTCAACTTTAACAATAAAATCAAGGCTATTCAGGAAGGCTGAAAATGCATTTTCATCAACATTCGCTACTGAGACACATACCGCATTATGATAATCAGACATAGCTTCGAGTTGACTCGGCGTACCATCGAATTGGACCTGCCCATTTGCAATAACCACGTTACGCGTACACAAGGCATTCACTTCTTCCAAGATATGCGTTGAGATGATGATCGCTTTATCGTGTGCCATATCATTGATCAAAGTCCGCACTTCGTATTTTTGATTAGGATCTAAACCATCGGTAGGTTCGTCTAAAATCAACACTGGTGGATTATGTAATATAGCCTGTGCTAGCCCAACTCGACGTTTATAACCTTTAGACAAGGTTTCAATGGGTTGGAACATCACATTTTTAATTTGAGCACGGTCAGCAGCAGAGGCAACAGCTCGTTTTTTATCGGCACCCGACAAACCACGAATATCTGCAATAAAACGTAAAAAACCATCAGGCGTCATATCCGCATAGGCTGGCGCACCTTCTGGCAAATATCCCAAACACGCTTTGACAGCAATGGGATCAGTTAATACATCATGTCCACAAACTCGTACGGTTCCACGTGTAGGCGCCAAAAAACCGGTAATCATTTTCATGGTGGTTGATTTTCCTGCACCATTTGGTCCTAGAAAACCTAATACCTCACCCTTTTTGACTGAAAATGACACGCCATCCACTGCTTTAATAGCACCAAAGTACTTAGCCAGATCTTCGATCTCAATTCTCAACGTCATAATTTAAGCTTCTCCCCGACCCATCAATTTTCTTCGTAACCGCACATTATTCTGAGGTTAGGTACTACAAGTCAAGTTGGATCTACTAATTATCACTATATTGGTATTGCCATCATCCACTTAAGGGCATAACCTAGTTATTCATACATTCTAGTATTTAGGGCAATAAATCCAACATGGCATTCAAACAACTTATTCAACTTGGACGAGACATCAGTGACAACATTATTAGCAATTTTAATGACTCCAGCTCACGTAAAAAAACATTAAAATTCTCAGTATTTGTTATTGGCAGCATTATTTTAATACTACTCATCATTATGTTGTGGTGGGATCGTAGCGCTAATGATTTTGATCCTCTTGAACAATCAAAACAGTTTGCAGCTGAAAAAAATCAACAATTGGTTACTGGCTATGTGTCGACTTCAACCTTGATATCACTTGGAAACTCATTACTAGATAAACCAGGTGGTTATCTCAGTAACGATGTTATGCCACCATCGATTTGGATGGATAACGTACCAAACTTTGAGTTTGGTGTGCTAGTACAAATTCGTGATTATGCTCGTGCTTTGCGCAATGATATTAGCCGTTCTCAGTCTCAATCACTGGAAGATCCTGATCTTGCGATTGCCGAACCTCAATTTAATTTCAACTCAGAATCATGGATGTTTCCTCCCACTGAAAATGAATACCGAAAAGCAATTACTGCGCTCGAATCTTATCTATCGCGCCTCAGTAATGTCGAACAAGATGATGCACAATTTTATGCTCGTGCCGATAACTTAGCAGCTTGGTTGGCCATTGTAGAAAAGCGCCTTGGTAGTTTGTCGCAACGACTAAGTGCGAGTGTTGGACAAATCCGTATTAACACTGATTTAGCAGGAGACTCTGCTGCAAACCAATCAACCCCTGCCCCCGCAGAATTGACTACTCAAACACCGTGGACTCAAATTGATGATGTCTTTTATGAAACTCGCGGAACAGCTTGGGCATTAATTCATTTATTAAAGGCGGCTGAATATGATTTCTCGGATATTTTAATCAAGAAAAATGCCTTAATCAGTTTAAGACAAATCATTCGTGAACTCGAAGCAAGCCAAGAAGCCATCTGGAGCCCCGTTATTTTAAATGGAAGCGGTTTTGGTTTAATGGCAAATCACTCATTAGTTATGGCGTCTTATATCTCACGCGCTAACGCTGCAATAATTGATTTGCGTAGCTTACTTAGTCAAGGATAAGCTATACCGGTTTTAATGTTTACTCTACAAATCAACCTAGGAGATTTACCATGAACAAATTAACACTGTCAGCTTTGCTCGCTTCTTTTTTACTTATCTCTGCCTGTGACCAAAGTGCTGACGATAATGCTGTTGCCGATAAATCAGTGATGGATAATGCTATGGAAATGACGGAACAAGCAGCCGAATCAGTTAGTGAAAGCACATCAAATGCATATGATGCCACAAAAGAAATGGCTGAAGATGTAGCTGAAAGCACATCAGAAGTAATAGATGATGCTATAGATGCAAGCACTGAAATGGCACATGACGTTGCTGATTCTGCTGTTGAAATGAAAGATAAAATGATGGAACACAGCCATTCAGAAGATTAAGTTCTTAGTAAGCCAAACATTGTTGTCTATGCATGAAGCAATGCCTAAGTAAGATCTAATCGAACTTAAGTCATACCCCAAATAAAAAAGCCGGTAATGTCTAATTCATTACCGGCTTTTTTTATCTTTTATCAATTCAAACTAGTTTACTGCGTCAGGATAAAATAACTGCTGTTCCGATTTCTTGAAACCGGCGATAATTGTTTGACCTTCTTTCCCTGTAACAAACTCAATGTATTTTTTAGCTAGGTCATATCTGACATGTGGCTGTTTTTCAGGATTAACCGCCATCACGTGATAGGGGTTAAATAATGCTTCATCTCCCTCAAATAACACTTTCAAACTCATTTTATCTGCATATGCGATTTGAGTGCCGCGATCAGCCATTGCATAGGCTTGCTTTTCATCTGCAATAGTTAATACAGCACCCATGCCTTGCCCTGCTTGAATATACCAACTACCTTCTGGTTTTATATCAGCCGCTACCCATAATTGCTTTTCTTTTTTGTGTGTACCTGAATCATCACCTCGCGAGATAAAATCAGTCTTCTCTTTCGCAATTTGTTGTAAGGCCTCACTTGCCGATTTTGCTTGAGCAATATTTGCTGGATCGCTGACCGAGCCAACAATCACAAAATCATTGTGCATTACTGCTTTACGGTCAATAAAATCACCCTGTTCAACGTATTTTAATTCTGCCGCCGGCGCATGAACAAAAACCACATCAACATCGCCATTACTGCCAATTTTCAAGGCTTTACCCGTGCCAACGGCTATGACATCCACTTTAACGTTATATTTAGTTTCAAAAACGGGGTTTAATACTGCCAATAAACCTGAGTTTTCAGTACTCGTTGTTGTCGACATTTTTAAGTGTTCAACGGCTTGGGCTGTCACCGAGACCAGAGCCATTATGATGAGAGAAGCTATAGATAGCCATTTTTTGATTGTCATTTTATTTTCCTAAATATGATTAAAGTGTTTGATTAAAATGCCCACTGACTGCGTACTTGGAACAGACTTGGCTCTTGGTTATCGTAAGTGCCACCTTTAACATTTAATACATCTACATAATTGGCACTGAAACGTAAACTAGGTGTCGCAAACCAGTTCACACCTACCGTGTATGAATCAACGTCACCGCCATCGATATCTTTATCAATCAAATCAAGTGTGCTGTAACGTATTGCTAATTCCCATGCACCGATACCACCTTCACCTACACTGGCTTTAGGTGTAATGCTGCCAAAAGAACCATTTTTGTAGTTACGCGACTCGCCAGTAAAGAAATATCCTGCTTGAGCATACCAACCATCAAAATCTAAATCAGTAGCATTATTACGGCTGACTGATGTTGTAATATATTCAGCTTGTGCAGAGAAAGGTCCCATAACTGTCGCGACTTCAGCGCCGACTTTATAAAAGTCTGTAACATTTGCAATCGTGCCTGTATCAGCAATATTAATGCCGCCGATATGAGTTTCAGGCTGCTGTTTAAACGATGTTGTTGCTGAACCACCTGTGTCACGATAGTTAAAACCTAAACCAAGATGCACTACTTTGGTTTTTTCATTTATAGGTGCAAACGTTCCTCGCGCGCCTAGGCCCCAACCTTCATCTTGGTCATGTGCAGCACCATTAGTTGCTGTTAACGAATCACCAAATAGTCCGCCGGCTAATGACCAATTCTTTTGTTTTGTAGTCGCCATAGCACCAATATGACGACCTGCAGCGAAAGCACCTGTTAACGAACGCTCAGTAAACGACACATTATTAGAGCTAGTTTGCTGCTCTAAACCAAAAGGATCTTTAAAGTGACCAACTTTAATTTCCAACTCATCAAAACCGTTGTAGGCAAGAAATGCATCGGCAATACCTTTACCATTTGCACCCGTACTTGCAAAGTCATATTCCAGTTTATAGGCCCAATCGTTATACATAACACCATTTAAATACATGCGAGCACGACGAATTTCAGTGCCATCCCCAATTTCAGGATTGCCACTATAAGTAGCAGCATCAGCCTGTACTCGACCGCCTACCTTAGTTGAGAACTTACCATCACGAGTTTTGACGGTAATGCCACCTTTTACCTGCACTTCTACGTCAGAAGGTTTAGTTGCTTCAGCTAGTTGTTTTTGTACTTCCTGTTTTTCTAGGTTTGCATTGGATTGATTCTCTTTTAACTCAGCTTGTAGGCGACCAAATTGAGCATCATTAACCATACCGTTTTCATGCAGCATATTAATCAACGTTTCTATCTCAGATCCTGCATAAGCAGATCCCATAGTTGCCGAAAGTATCGCGCCAGCGATTAATGTTTTACGTAATATCATTGCCTGACTTCCTATTTAAATAAAATTATAGCTTTAAAATACCATCACATATAGGCATAAATATGCATATTAAGTTGATAATAAGTAACAGTTTAAATAGTATTAAACCAATAGAAAATATGTTTAAATATGCCTATTATGAATATCCAACTATCACTTAACTGGCAAATCACTCAATCAGAACAACAAAATATTGATCCTGTGTTATTTCCATTGCTTACAGCAATTGATGACTTAGGATCATTAAGACGTGCAACTGATGAGGTCAAAGTCTCATATCGTTTTGCATGGGGATTACTTGCAAAATGGGAGCAACTATTGGGACAGCCTTTAGTTATTCTTGAACGAGGTCGCGGTGCCAATTTATCGCCAACTGGTGAAAAATTACTCAATGCAAACCTGCAATTACTGGCTCGTTTCACACCTGAGCTAGATAATTTTGCTACACAATTCAAACAAGATTTTGAATCGCTTTTAGATAAAGAAGAAAAGCCTTCGTTAAATATATTTGCTAGTCATGGTCTGGCTATCAACACGCTCCGTGGACTGATAAATCAACAATCTAATTTTAAGTTGAATTTACATTTTCATGGTAGTTTGG
>CAXBIM010000037.1:0-26755 GCA_963975785.1 uncultured Methylophaga sp. | reverse complement strand
ATGATAACGCCATCTTGGTTTGTTTGAATAACGGCATCAAGGGCTGTATTAATAATTGTTTGAGTACGAAGAACATTTTCATTACTTTCGGCCAGTAAACTATTAAACCCATCCACCATGGCATTAAAGCTATCAGTGATTTGGGCTAGTTCATCATGTGTGGCTAACATAATATGTTCATTAGTATGCCCCAGTGCAAACTTCCTAGATGATTCTTGGATAATTTTAATATTTTGATTGAATGAAAAATAATGGCCAATCAGAAAATAAAATGTAATTAATAGCGTTATCACGGTGATGGTGAAAGTAGTGATGAGTGAGTGTTTCGCATCACTAATTTTTTCTGTTAATAATATTTGGCTAGCCGGCAATAGCGATTGGTATAAGTTGGTGTAGCCTTGATTAATGAGGTCTGTCGCTAATGAAATAAATTGGCTTGGTGGTGTTGAAAAATGTCGATTATAAATATCGTTTTCTATGATGTTGATTATTTTATGGGCGGCATTCGTTATCGCTTGAGTGTTAGCGACAAGGATTGAGTCGAGTGAGTTGGAGAGGCTATCTAGTTTAAGTAAGTTTGTATTTAATGCCGCTAATGCTGAATTTAAATCACTTATTGATTGTTGAATGACGATCTTTTCATCTTCGGAAAGTGATTTTTTTGCAAGAATACCAACACCTTTTGCTCTGACTTGACCTAAACGCTCCAGTGCCAGAGGCAGTTTGTTAATAATAGTGTCATGTAAATAAAACTCTTTGATACTGGACTCTAATAGAAGTCCATATTTATGGGCTATTGCAGCTTCAAAGTCGAGGAGGTGCTCAATGATTAAAGTATGAGCAAAAAAGTTTTCAGCTAATGTTTGATTAAGTCCTGATTGTTCAATACTACGCCATTCTGCCTGTATATCGTGCCACTCTTCTAATTGTAGAAAGTCAGCAGGTAACATTTTTACAAACTGATTGATATTTTCTGCTACTAGAGCTTCTGTTAACGCACGTGATTGACGCATTTCATCGAGGTTTCCACCAATAATGCCTGCCGATAAACCACGGTGTAGCTGGATTGATTGAACGCTTTGAGAAATCGGCTTAATTAACGTCAAGCCTGTGAGCTTATCTGATGATTCACTGACAACTTGATTAATCGCAGTAAAAAAACCATACAGAATAAATGTTAGAGCCGAAGCAGATAGGAAGCCAAGAAATAAGAATTTCTTCGTATAGCTCAAATTATTCATGACTATGTATGCGGGTTTAAAGAATGACTTTGCTGAAATGTTCATGATAATCCACAATTCATAATACTTTGTATTCGATTATAAACTACGACGAGTCTATTTTGTTATGATCCTCGCTATGAAAAGAACTGACTTCCAATTTGAACTCCCTGAGGCACTCATTGCCCAGTTTCCAGCTGCTCAGCGCAACGCCAGTCGACTATTAAAATTAAATGGTGATGATGGTGAACTGACTGACCTGCAATTTATTGATTTTCCTAGCTTGTTACGAGCTGATGATTTATTAGTGTTTAACAATACTAGGGTGATTCCTGCACGTTTGCTAGGTCAAAAAGACAGCGGCGGTAAGATTGAAATCCTAGTTGAGCGAGTGTTAGATGACCATCGTGTCTTAGCGCATGTTCGTAGTAGTAAATCGCCAGGTACTGGGCGCCGTCTATTATTAGAAGATGTGTTAGATGTCGAAGTGCTAGGTCGACAAGAGGCATTATTTGAATTGTATTTTCATGTTGATGGCACGGTTACTGAAGCATTAGAAACATACGGTCGCTTACCTTTACCACCTTATATTGAACGCGATGTGGCTAAAGAAGATTTGGAGCGTTATCAAACTGTATACGCACAACACACGGGGGCTGTTGCTGCGCCTACCGCGGGTTTGCATTTTGACCAAGCAATGCTTGATAGCATTAAAGCGTTAGGAATTGAAACAGCACAAGTGACACTACATGTTGGTGCTGGCACGTTTCAGCCTGTGCGAGTAGACAATATTAAAACACACGTCATGCATGCAGAACGCATTGAAGTAACGACCGAGGTGTGCGAACAAATAAAAGCAACACGAGCACGTGGTGGACGGGTGATTGCCGTCGGCACAACAAGTGTTCGAGCATTGGAAAGCGCTTCTCATTCTGGTGAAATTGAACCCTTTAGTGGTGAGACAGAGATTTTTATCTACCCGGGTTATCAATTTAAAAGTGTTGACGCTATGATTACCAACTTCCATTTGTCCGAATCAACATTACTAATGTTAGTCTCGGCATTTGCAGGTAGAGATAATGTAATGGCGGCATACCATCATGCGATTGAGCAGCAATATCGATTTTTTAGTTATGGTGATGCCATGTTTATTACCAAGAGAACTGTATGAAAACATTAGATAACATTCGTTTTGTATTAGTGGGTACGACCCATCCCGGTAATATTGGTGCGGCAGCACGGGCAATGAAAACCATGGGCATCACTAATCTTCATTTGGTGACACCGAAGATTTATCCAAGTGCTGAAGCAACAGCGCGTGCTTCGGGGGCTGATGATGTATTAGCTCGTGCCGTCGTCCATGAAACATTGGACGCTGCTTTAGCGGGGTGCCAACAAGTTTACGGTATGAGTGCACGTCTACGACATTTACCCGTACCAGTAGTAAACCCACGCGAGGCGGTGAGCCGAATTCAGCAATCTCCAGATGATACACAAATTGCTATCGTGTTTGGACGTGAGCATTCAGGTTTATCGAATGAAGAACTAGATCGCTGTCATCATCTGGTTAATATTCCTGCAAACACTGAATACAGTTCATTGAATTTAGCAGCAGCCGTACAAGTGTTGGCCTATGAACTGAAAATGAGTTTTGATCCAACTATTGTTGTCGGTCGGATAGGTGAAGATCGGGAAGCAATTGATGCGAATGATTTGGAACATTTATATGGCCATTTTGAACAGACATTAACGGCTATCGGATTTCTTGATCCTGAAAATCCACGTAATTTAATGCGACGTTTACGCCGCTTATTTAATCGTGCTGAACTTGACCGAAATGAGTTGCAGATTTTGCATGGCATCTTACGTGCCGCTGAGAATAAAAGGGGAGAATAATGTCAGAAAAAGTCACCTTATGGCAGTTGATTAAGGAGGATATTAATTGTGTCTTTGACCGAGATCCTGCTGCAAGAAATGTATTTGAAATTATTACCACCTATCCAGGTGTACAAGCGGTGCAATGGCACCGGTTGAGTCATTGGTTATGGACACATAATTTGAAATGGCCGGCACGATTTTTATCGACAATCAGCCGTTGGGTTACTGGTATTGAAATTCACCCTGCCGTTAAAATAGGGCGTCGTTTTTTTATTGATCATGGCATGGGCGTCGTTATTGGCGAAACGGCTGAGATCGGTGATGACTGTACCTTATATCACGGCGTGACCTTAGGTGGAACGTCATGGAAAGAAGGAAAGCGCCATCCTACATTGGGTAATAATGTCGTTGTGGGTGCTGGCGCAAAGGTATTAGGGCCGATTTGTTTACACGATGGTGCCAGAGTCGGATCTAATGCTGTGGTTGTTAAGACTGTAGCGGCGGGGGACACCGTAGTTGGGGTACCTGGACGAGTGGTCAGTACCACTTTAACTGAAGATGAAAAGCAACAGCAGAAACTGGCTCAAGCAGTGGGTTTTGATGCTTACGGTACATCAGGAGGAACCTTGGATCCTGTCGCTACTGCTATCCACGGATTGATTGAACATATACAAGCCTTAGATAAACGCGTGGAGTCCATGGCTGAGACGATTCAACAGCTTGGCGGCGAAGTTCCAAATGAGATTATGCCTGAATTAAATAAGTGTGAATTAGACAAGGATGAGTCAAACAATAAAAGTTGACTAAAATAGTCGGGTATGTGAAAATTCGCCCACATAAATAGAAGGGTAATATCATGCGATTAACGACTAAAGGCCGCTACGCGGTGACAGCAATGTTGGATTTAAGCTTAAATTATGGGCAAGGCTCAATAACGTTAGCGGATATTTCAGATCGCCAAGGTATTTCATTATCGTACCTTGAACAGCTGTTTGCTCGTTTACGCAAGCAAGAATTGGTCAGTAGCACACGTGGTCCAGGTGGTGGTTATCGTCTAAGCCGAACGGCTGATGAAATTAGCGTATTGGATGTAATATCTGCCGTCGATGAAAAAGTAGATAGTACTGCCTGTGAAGGTAAAACTAATTGCTCAGGCGAAGAAGCCTGTTTAAGTCATGAATTATGGACAAGCCTGAGTGAACAAATTTCGCTTTATTTGTCTGATATCTCGCTAGGACAGGTTGTACGAAATCATCAGAGCAGTAAAAATGCTGAAAAAGTAATTAGCTTTAAGAGTCTTTAGTCAGCCATTAATATAACTACTGATTTTTCTTAAAGTGCGCTTGGCCGATAATGGCCAAAGGCAGTAATTAGGTGCCGTTATCTTCTAAGTTAGACAATGATAGAGCATAAACTCTATCTCATCTTCGTTGATGGTAATGGAGCAACGAGGTATCTAAATTGATAGATACCTAATGCCGCAATACTCAAATATTTGAACAAATCGAATAATTAGCAGTCTTAACTTTAATGAAGTAAAACGATCGCTAAACATTTTAATTATATAGGTAATAAAATGATTAAATTAACAGAAACAGCTGTAGCCCGTGTGCGTGATATGGTTACTAAACGCGGAACAGGCGTAGGTTTACGTATCGGCGTGACCAAAAGCGGCTGTTCAGGTTATAGCTACGCGCTAGATTATGCCGAAACAGTAGCTGATAATGACATTGTAATTGAACAAGATGATGTGAAAGTCGTCGTTGATCAAGAAAGTATGCCATTGCTAGATGACATGGAATTAGATTATGTCACGCAAGGTTTAAATCAAAGCTTCAAGTTTAATAACCCTAATGTTGTATCAGCATGCGGTTGCGGTGAAAGCTTTAGTGTGACCAAGTAAGGTGACATTAAGCGTCACACTGTGACCCTTAATTTCATTTTTGAGGTGGGGTTGTAAGTTTTTTACTCTTAAATCAGTTGTTTAAATATGGCATAACATGTGCTTTATTAAATGTAAGGCAATAAGTTTGCTGATTTTTATAGACATAAAAGGAAATTATTATGAAAAAAGTCCAACAAGGTTTTACGTTAATCGAATTAATGATCGTAGTTGCAATCATTGGTATTTTGGCTGCAATCGCACTACCCGCATACCAAGACTACACGGTTAGAGCAAAAGTCTCTGAATTACTTACTTTGGCTGATGGCGTTAAAATTTCAATCGGTGAAGACTATCAGTCTAATGGTACGATGACATCAGGTACTGCCGCTGGTGGTATTGCAGCTAACGCGATATTAAGTTTTGATGAATCACAGTATGGTACAGCTGCCGCATATGATAGAATAGATGATGATAATGCACAATTTACTGTCACTGGAGAGAACCTTATTACAGGTGCTAATGGTACAGATATTGCGTTTGTATACTCTGGTGCGGGTACAAATTTCACAATGACATGTAACTCTGCAGACACGACTATGCCAGCTAAATATCTACCATCAAAATGTAAAAATTAATTTTTTGTGTAGAATAATTTTAGTTTAAAAACTAAAAGCCTCTTATTATCAAGAGGCTTTTTTTTTTGTAAGATAGATCCTTAAAATTACTACACCTAAGACTAAATAAATGACGAATAACCTCGATGTAAAAAATGTTTTTACCATTTTAGTTACCTTACTCTTTTTAGTGGCACCGTTTAATCCACTGCCTAATGTTGCTGGTCAAGGTTTCAATCTGAGTTATAATATTTCTATTTGGTTTATAGTTACCTTGATAATAGGAACTGGTTTATATTTGATCTCTAAACGGAGATGTTTCGAATATCCCGCTAGTTATTCCTATCTCATTATATTTTTGTTTCTTATTGTTTTGGCTAGCTTTCTTGCGGGTTCAAATCAGCCGATAGTTAGGCTTTTTAGACTTGCTTATATTGTTGGTGGAGTTGCTTTTCTTTTTTCATTATTCCAGTTTCGAGTTAACACGAAACAGATAAATAAAGTCTTATATCTGCTAGTCATAGTTGCCTTTATAGATAGTATTATCACTATAATCCAGAATATACCTAGAGCTGGGGGCATATTTCGACAAGTAAATGTTGAAGCAAGCTTCTTGGCAACAGGATTGTTGATCGCAATTTATTTGATTAGCAGACCTCCATTTCGTAAAGTTGGTTTGCTAACAAAGGTTATATTTCTAACGACAATAGCTAGTGCAACATATGTCATCACATTGTCAGGCTCTAGGATTGGTCTACTGTCCATGTTGCTCGGGGGATGCATCCTTCTAGTATGTCGAAGAAAACAATTTGCTAGGCAAAAATACATACTGGTAATGATGTTGATGATAATTAGCATCAGTCTTTTTCTTGGAAGCTCTGGTCTTGAGAGGGTAATTGTCAAAACGAGCCAAGAAACAGAGAGTGGTGGTGGCAGTCAATTAGAATATAAAAGTGTTCGTTTGACAATGTATGCGATCAGTCTCAATTTAGTTAAGCAGGAACCAGTCTTCGGCCATGGTATTGGCAGTTTCCTACGGGTATGGGCCAGCGAAACAGAAAAATTTCATAAAGAAAATCCAAATTCAGTGCTAGATGATACAAGCACTACACATCCTCATAACGAGTTACTTTTCTGGTTTATTGAAGGGGGAGTTATTTCCATTATTGCTATCATCATTGGCATAGGTGGAGTAGTTGTTGGACTTTTTAATTGTGGGGTTGAGCGTGGGGGAGCTTATGTAGCAATGCTATTGCCTATCAGTTTACATACCCAAGTAGAGTTACCCTTTTATAATTCATCGCTACATTGGTTTGTGTGGCTTTTTTTGGTATTTGTTGTATTGAGACATAATTCTCGTGCTAAAGCTCTAGAAGTATCTCAATCAGCACTTGTTACTATACGGATGACAGCCATTATATTATGCGTCTTTATTAGTTATTTCTTATTTCAGATTACATTAGCCCAAAGGGACATATATAAATTTTTATATGATGATAATAACAAGCCTCCGTATCTAAAAACTGCATTACAAAATCCCTATTTCAGGCCTTTAGCCGAAAAATTAGCAATGAAGTCATTACTCTATAATGCTATCGAAAACAGAAACAATAAAAATGTGTTGATTTATATTGCTTGGGCAGAACTTGAAATGGAGACAATGCCTGAAAAGATGTTATTTACGGATTTAATTAAAGCTTATGGATATCTGAATATGGAAAGTAAACTTTGTTCAGTGACAAGAAAAGCTTTAAACATCTATTCTGATATAAAACTTACGAAAATAGAAAGTGATTTATGTGCTTTGCAAATCAAAGGGGTCAGACTCGATTGATTTGACTTGAAGATTACGAAGAGCCTCGATAGTGATATCGGGGCTTTTTTGTTTGTGCGATAGTGGTTATGATTAATCGACTATTTATAAGGATATAATTATGTCTAGATCATCGCGTTTAGTAGTGGCAGGGCAGCCTCACCATGTTATTATTCGTGGTAACAACCGCGAACCTATTTTCATTGCCGATGAGGATTATCAGTTTTACCTTGAAAAGTTAAAAGATGCCTGCGTGAAACATCAATGCGATCTCATGCTTATGTGCTGATGACGAACCATGTTCACTTGCTTATAACGCCGCATAAAGATGTGAGTCTTGCTAAGATGATGCAGATGGTCGGGCGGTATTATGTTCAGTACTTCAACTATAATTACCATCGAACCGGTACGTTGTGGGAAGGGCGTTATAAATCTACGTTGGTTGATAGCGATATCTATGCATTAATTTGTTATCGATATATTGAATTGAATCCTGTGCGTGCTGGAATGGTCATGCTTCCTGAGGATTATCCTTGGTCTAGTTATCGCTTTAATGCACTGGGATATGATGATGACAAAGTTACTCAGCATGCTCTTTATCTTGGATTGGCTGAAACGCCTGAGCTGAGATTGATTCAATATCGAGCATTGTTTGAGCATCATCTTTCATCGAAACTTATTGATGCTATTCGATATGCCACGAATAAATCATGGGTGTTAGGTAACGCTTCATTTCAGCAAAAAATTGAGCAACAAGTGAAGCGGCGTATTGCACCAAAACCTCGAGGTGGGGACAGGCGATCAGCTCAATATAAACAAGGATAAAATCAATCGAGTCTGCCCCCTTTGATTTAGGTTAATTAAGTAAATACGGAAATAAACGCTTAAGTTGTTCCGACGATAAATCATTCATCGTTTGAATATTACGCTTGTAGATTTCATCTGGCGATACCATTTTTTCAAGTGCTTTTTCCAGACTTTCTTCACGAATGATATGTAAGATAGGGTGAGGAGATCGGTTGGTAAAGTTCTCAGCTGCATTTGGAGCCGTTTCAGCAAAACAATAATTAGGGTGAAAGCTAGCTATTTGGAAGATGCCGTCCCATTCAAATGCTTCTAATAGTTCGTCGACTAGATCTAAAAACTGGTTGTAGTCCTCAAATTTCGCCAACATATCAGGCACGATTAATAAGCTAGTTTCGACTTCTTTTGCCGGTGTTTGACTCATAAACGTCAATTCTGCGTGTAAGTCTGCTAGTAACACTTCTTCAGTTAATGCTTCGCTTACAGTGAACCGTACTTGATTATTTTTGCGTGGTATCGCGGCAAAGGGGCAAAGATTTAACCCGATAACAACATCATCGAGCCATGTTTCCACATCAGCAATTACAGTGCTCATTTAACGCGCATGCCTGCTTCGGCACCATCATCAGGATTAAGAATGAATAAGTCTTTGCCACCAGGGCCAGCAGCCAATACCATACCTTCAGATAAGCCAAAGCGCATTTTTCTAGGTGCCAAATTCGCTACCATCACGGTGAGTTTGCCGATTAAATCTTCAGGCGCGTAGGCTGATTTGATACCAGCAAACACTTGTTTTTCACCTAGACCGATATCTAGAGTTAGTTTAAGTAGTTTTTTAGCTTCTTCAACATGTTCAGCATTGACGATTTTAGCGATGCGTAAATCAATCTTGGCAAAATCATCAAAGCTGATTTCATCAGCAATTGGATCGATGTTGTTAGTGTTTTCTAATTCTGGTGCCGCTTGTTCAGTTGTCATGGTTTCTTTTGAGGCTTCTTGAATGGCTACAATTTTATCGGTTTCGATACGGGTCATTAGTGGTTTGAATTTATTAATACTGTGATTCAATAATGGTGATGCAATATCTGACCACATAATTGGTTCAATATTAAGAAATGCTTCAGCTTGTTCTGCCGTAGTGGGGAGAACCGGTTTAAGGTAGGCAATCAAAACACGAAACAAGTTGATGCCCATGGTGCAAATGTCGTGCACTAGCTGATCTTTACCTTCTTCTTTTGCTAGGGCCCACGGTTTTTTGTCATCAATATATTGATTGGCTTTATCAGCTAAGGCCATGATGTCACGCATCGCATGACCAAACTCACGATTTTCCATTTTGGCTGCGATATTTTCTGATTGATTAATGAAATCATCAAATAAGGTTTGTTCAGATAATGTGCTAGCTAATTTACCATCAAAACGTTTGCTAATAAATCCTGCACAACGACTGGCAATATTGACGACTTTACCGACAAGATCTGAATTTATCCGACTTTGGAAGTCTTCTAAATTTAGATCAATATCATCAATTCCAGAGCCCAGCTTGGCTGCGAAATAGTAACGTAGGTATTCAGGATTTAGATGATCAAGATAGGTACGGGCTTTGATAAATGTACCGCGTGATTTAGACATTTTTTTGCCATCAACCGTCAAGAAGCCATGAGCATAAATTGCATTTGGTCGACGGAAACCAGCACCTTGTAACATTGCTGGCCAGAAGAGGGCGTGGAAGTTGATGATGTCTTTACCGATAAAATGAATCATTTCGGTTGTGCTGTCCGGTTTTAGGTATTCATCAAAATCGATACCTGTACGGTCACAGTAATTTTTAAAACTGGCCAGATAACCAATCGGTGCATCTAACCATACGTAGAAAAATTTATTGGGTGCATCAGGAATTTCAAAACCAAAATAAGGCGCATCACGTGAAATATCCCAGTCTTTAAGACCACTTTCAAACCATTCATCTAATTTATGGCTGACTTCCTCTTGAAGATGCCCGCCTCGAGTCCATGCTTTAAGATCATCTTCAAAATCACCAAGTTTAAAAAAGTAATGTTCAGAATCTTTAGTGATAGGTGTTGCACCTGACACGGCTGAAACAGGATTTTTTAATTCAGTCGCATCATAAGTTGCACCACAGGCTTCACAATTGTCACCGTATTGATCGGCTGCACCACACTTAGGACATTCACCTTTTATAAAACGATCTGGTAGGAACATTTCTTTTTCAGGATCGTAAGCTTGGCTGATCGTGCGAGTGGCAATATGGCCCGCATCACGATTAGCAAGATAAACCTGATTGGCGAGTGCTTTATTTTCTGCACTATGCGTGCTGTGGAAATTATCAAAGTTAACGGCAAAGTCAGCAAAATCTGCTTGATGCTCTTGTTGAATATTAGCAATAAGTTGTTCTGGTGTAATACCTACTTTTTGCGCGTGTAGCATGATCGGTGTGCCATGGGCATCGTCTGCACAAACATAATGGCATTCATGTCCTCGCATCTTTTGAAAACGCACCCAGACGTCGGTTTGAATATATTCAACCAAGTGCCCAAGGTGAATTGAACCATTGGCATAAGGTAGGGCGCTAGTAACGAGAATTTTTCTTTGCATGAATTAACCGAGAAGTACGATGAAAATGTGGGTGAAAGATACCAGAAATCAGCTTTTTTCTCCACGACCATTTTATTTTTTATTAGAAAATGAACACATAACAAGTGTTTATTTATAATGACTTATTGATAATAGTTAGGCTTTCGATTAGATTTAAATTGGTTATTCCCGTTTATAAGTAAATAAATAGAGGCGTCGATGGAACTGAATTTACACGATATCCATGCTAACTCCATTGAGTTGGCACTGGATAAAGCACGTCAATATCGTTCATTGCTGGAACCAGAAATGGCGGAGAGTATTTGCCTAGATATTCTTAATATTGATGAAGCTAATCAACAAGCCCTAGTGCTTTATATTCTGTCTTTGAGTGACCAACTGCATCATCCAGATAAACAAGCGCAAAGCAAAGTCATTCAGCAAGCCATTGAAAACTTAGATAGCGAATATCGCCGTCATTATTATACTGGCTTGCTCAATGAACGACAGGCGCGATTCTTATTATCTCAACCGATGTCACGCTCTTTCGCTTACGACTACTTCATTGAAGCTTTGCAATATTATGAAAAAGCCGAGCAACTACGGCCAGAGAATAATGATGAAGCAATATTAAGATGGAATAGTTGTATTAGAACGATCCAGAAAGAAAAACTGGAACCAAGACGTGATGATGAAGATGTTTTAATTGATATGGAAAGCTAATCGTGAAGTTACTCCAACTACAAAAAAGATCGATGGCACTCGCGGGTATGTTGATGACGGTGTATTTGGTCATCCATATGTTAACTAATTTAAGCTTTTTTACTGAAAGTAGTTTTAGCCAATTTTATCATTGGTATAACAGTGGAGTTGTACGCTGGATAGTCTTGTTAATGATAGCAGTATCGCTATTAATTCATGTTAAAGCCGCTATTCGAATTCGTACGGTCAATGCCAAAGCAAGAACCGTAGCTTATAAAAAACACGATAAATTTCATATGCCTGCAATATTGGTGACTATAAGTATTGTGTTTCTATTTAGTTTTATTGCCGTACATGTTTTTCAAACATTGTCATTTGATTCGACCGATGTTTACCGTGAGCTCACACTACAATTTCAATCAGTGTGGATGGTGTTGTTTTATCTCGCTGGCTTATTTGTGCTGATGATGCATTTACATCATTCCCTAGCGAATGTTTTACAGACATTGGGAAAAACATCATCGACCTGTAATGGTTTAGTCTTGGTTGGCTGCATGCTATTAACAGCTGGTTTTGCGGTGATTCCGCTTTATATTTATAGTGTGATGTCATGAAAGATTTCGAATTAGATAGCCATAGCCCAAAAGGCAGTTTGGAAGATCGTTGGACACAGCATAAGTTCAATTCCAAGATTGTGAATCCTGCTAATCGTAAAAAATATACGGTCATTGTGGTGGGGACGGGTTTGGCAGGGGCCGCCGCCGCCGCATCCTTAGGTGAAATGGGCTACAACGTTAAAACCTTTTGCTTTCAAGATAGTCCTCGCCGTGCTCATAGTATTGCTGCTCAAGGTGGTATAAATGGGGCTAAAAATTATCAGAATGATGGTGATAGTGTCTGGCGCTTATTTTATGACACACTTAAGGGCGGCGATTTTAGAGCGCGTGAATCCAATGTTTTTCGCCTTGCTGAATTAAGCAGTAATATTATTGATCAAGCTGTCGCACAAGGTGTGCCATTTGCCCGTGAATATAGTGGCTATTTAGCGAATAGATCTTTTGGTGGTGCACAGGTATCACGTACGTTTTATGCGCGTGGTCAAACCGGTCAACAATTGTTACTAGGTGCTTATCAGGCGATGAGCAAACAAATAGCGGAAGGCAGCATCACGCATTATTCACGATGTGAAATGCAAGATCTGATTATGGTAAAAAATCATGCAAAAGGGATCGTTAGCCGTGATTTAATAACAGGTAAGCTTGAAACACATATGGCAGATTGCGTGGTGTTATGCACTGGTGGTTATAGCAATGTATTTTACTTATCGACTAATGCTAAAGGCTGTAATACCTCAGCAATTTGGCGAGCACATAAACAAGGTGCTTTGTTTGCTAATCCATGTTTTACTCAAATTCACCCAACATGCATTCCACAACATGGTGAACTGCAATCAAAACTGACATTAATGAGTGAGTCATTACGTAATGATGGTCGAGTTTGGGCGCCAAAAAGAAAAGAAGATTGTGATAAAAACCCAGAAGACATTGCAGAGGAAAACCGTGATTATTTTCTGGAACGCATGTATCCCGCCTTCGGGAATCTAGTGCCTCGTGATATCGCGTCCCGTGCTGTTAAATTAATTTGTGACGAAGGTCGTGGCGTTGGCCATGAAATTGACGGTCAAAAATTGGGGGTTTACCTCGATTTTGCTCAAGCCATCAAAAAAATGGGTTTAGAAGCTATTACAGAAAAATACGGTAATTTGTTTGAAATGTACCAACGTATAACGTCTGAAGATCCTTATTCAACACCTATGCGAATTTATCCTGCCGTGCATTACACGATGGGAGGCTTATGGGTTGACTATAATTTAATGACATCGATTGATGGTTTATTTGCCGGTGGTGAAGCCAATTTTTCAGATCATGGCGCGAATCGACTTGGAGCCAGCGCTTTAATGCAAGGCTTGGCGGATGGTTATTTTATTCTGCCAACAACAGTCTCTGATTATTTAGCACAGCAAAAACCATTCGATCCAGAACGAAAATTCCCAGAAGCAGAGCAAGCATTAAAAGCTGCTCAAACTAGGCTTGTTCGCTTATTAAATGCACCAGATCCACAAAAAACGCCAGACGACTTTCATCGTCAACTAGGTCAAATACTGTGGCATGCTTGTGGTATGGCAAGAGAGAAAAAATTATTGGAAGTAGCAATAATTGAGATACAACAGCTTAGAGAGCAATTTTGGCAGCAGGTTAAAATAACGGGAACAGATACTGAATTAAATCAGACATTGGAACGAGCCGGACGCGTGGCTGATTTCTTTGAATTGGCTGAACTGATGTGTATTGATGCCTTGGCGCGAGAAGAGTCCTGCGGTTGCCATGCCCGAGAAGAACACATTACTGAAGATGGTGAAGCGCAACGTCATGATGATGACTTTTCATATGTTTCTGCTTGGCAATATAGCGGTAATATCAGCTTGCCAAAATTACATAAGGAAGAGCTTCATTTCGAGTTTGTTAGACCTAATACAAGAAACTACCGATGATTTTTATATTACATATATGGCGCCAGCAAGATAGTAAGTCGGACGGCTATTTCGAGCAGCATGAAATTGATGTTGATGAAGGAACATCTTTTTTAGAAATGCTCGATGCCTTAAATGAACAACTGATTGTTGCAGGAAAAGAGGCCATTGCTTTTGATTTTGATTGTCGAGAGGGGGTTTGTGGCTCATGTAATCTGGTCATTAATGGCACACCACATGGTAAGCACCGCGCGACAACTACGTGTCAGCAGTATATGCGTGACTACGTGGATGAAAAAGAACTGTGGATTGAACCTTGGCGAGCAACAGCATTTCCAATTATTAAGGATCTGATTGTCGATCGGACTGCATTTGAAAAAATCATTCAAGCAGGCGGCTATATTGATATCAGAACGGGTTCGGCACCGGAAGCGAATACGATGCCTATTGCAAAAAAAATTGCTGATGAAGCCTTTGATTCGGCGACATGTATAGGTTGTGGTGCCTGTGTGGCTGTTTGCCCTAATGCCTCGGCGACATTATTTGTTGCCGCTAAAGTAAGTCATCTTTCATCTTTACCGCAAGGCCAGATGGATAAACAACGTGCTAAAAAAATGCTGATAGCAATGGAAGGGCAAGGATTTGGTAGCTGCAGTAATTATCGTGAATGTGAACGAGTTTGTCCTAAAGAGATCAGTGTTAGTAATATCACGACGATGAATAAAGTACTGTATCAATCATCCTGAGATAGAGAACATACATTTGATTTAATCGGCTAAAAGTTCGGAGAAATAACATGATAAGAGTCATTTTTACACATCTATACGTTATCATCGTTGCAATAATTGTTGTTACAGCGGGTAATATTCTTGCCGATCAATATGGATCAAGCATTACTCGCTCATTATCAAATATGGTCAACGCTGTTGATCATAGTATGAATAATGTTGAAGAGACGGTGACAGATTGGAATAAGAAAATTCTCGATTAATAATTTACATAGTGGAAATTAAATTGCCCGAAAATAACGAACATATTGTAGTCGGTTGGCGTGAATGGATCGCTTTGCCAGATTTAGGTGTCGCATCAATTAAAGCCAAAGTAGATACAGGCGCCCGTACATCTGCACTCCATGCCTTTGCTGTCGAACCTTTTGATAGAAAGGGTGAGTTATGGGTTAAATTTGGTATGCATCCATATCAAAACAATACCGAGGAAGAAATTTGGTGTGAAGCAAAAGTTATGGACCAGCGGGCAGTGACTGATTCTGGAGGTCATACTGAACAACGCTATGTGATAGAAACCAATCTGACATTAGGCACAAAAACATGGATGATTGAAGCAACTCTTACGAATCGAGACAGCATGCTGTTTAGAATGTTATTAGGGCGAACAGCCATGAGTGCTGGTAATATAGTAGCTAACCCCGCACTATCCTATCTGGCTGGCCAAACCCTAATCGAACATATTCAAGATTCATTACAAGATGACCTTGAGGGAGAAAAAGAATGAAAATTGGTATTTTATCGAGAAACCCGAAGTTATATTCCACCGCTCGTTTAGTTGAGGCGGCTGAAGCGCGTGGTCACGAAGTTCACGTCATTGATACGATGCGTTGTTATATGAATATTACATCAATGAAGCCTGAAGTCCATTACAAAGGTGAGAACTTAACAGGCTTTGATGCCGTTATTCCACGAATTGGTGCATCAGTGACTTTTTACGGAACGGCGGTATTGCGCCAGTTTGAGATGATGGATGTTTATCCCTTAAATGAATCCGTAGCCATTAGTCGTTCTCGCGATAAATTACGCGCTTTGCAATTATTATCCCGCAAAGGTATCGGTTTGCCGGTAACTGGTTTTGCGCACCGCCCTGATGATGTTGATGATTTAATCAAAATGGTCGGTGGTGCACCTTTAGTTATTAAGTTGCTTGAAGGTACGCAAGGTATTGGTGTGGTGTTAGCTGAAACTAAGGGCGCGGCAGAAAGTGTTATTGAAGCGTTTATGGGTTTGCAGGCCAATATTTTAGTACAGGAATTCATTAAAGAAGCGGGCGGTGCAGATATTCGCTGTTTTGTTGTCGGCGGCAAGGTGGTTGCATCGATGAAACGCCAAGGTAGAGAAGGCGAGTTCCGTTCCAATTTACACCGAGGTGGTTCGGCTAATCTTATTCGCATTACGCCCGAAGAACGTTCAACAGCTGTGCGTGCAGCCCAAACTATGGGTTTAAATGTCTGTGGTGTCGATCTTTTACGCTCTAATCACGGTCCCGTAGTAATGGAAGTGAACTCTTCTCCAGGACTGGGCGGTATTGAAACAGCTACCGGCAAAGATGTCGCAGGGCTTATTATTGATTTTATTGAAAAAAATGCAAAATCTGGCAAAACAAAAACTCGTGGACAAGGTTAATTTACGTGGCTGATATTTTAACTATTGCTGGTGTAGAAATCAATTTAGGGCAAAGCACATTAATAGATGTTCCTCTGCCTGATTTGTATATGCATACCTCATTAAGCATGCCTGTAGAAGTAATTCGAGGTCGTCGAAAAGGCCCAATATTATTCGTTTCTGCAGCGGTTCATGGTGATGAAATCAATGGTGTAGAAATTATTCGTCGTCTTGTTAAAACCGATTCTGTATTAAAACGTATGAAGGGGACGTTGATTGCTATACCCGTAGTGAATGTATACGGCTTTATTAATCAATCTCGCTATTTGCCAGACAGACGTGATTTAAATCGCTGTTTCCCAGGTACTGAACAAGGATCGCTAGCGGGTCGATTAGCCAATGTTTTTATGACTGAAGTGGCTAGTAAATGCACGCATGGCATTGATTTACACACCGCTGCCATTCATCGTGATAATTTGCCACAAATTCGCGCAGACTTGTCGAATAGTACGGTCGAGCAAATGGCGCAGGCATTTAAAGCGCCGGTTATTGTTAATTCTAATTTGATTGAAGGTTCACTGCGCCATGCCAGTATGGGGCTTAATGTACCCGTTATTGTCTACGAGGCGGGCGAAGCTTTACGGTTTAATGAGTTAGCCATTAGAGCGGGTGTTAAGGGTGTCATTGGGGTTATGCGTAGCCTTGGCATGTTAGCAGCAAGAGCAAAATCCAAAAAAGCGACTCGACAGCCGTTTGTGGCAAGAGCAAGTGCATGGGTACGTGCGCCACAAAGCGGTATTTTCAGAATGATCGTGCCTATGGGCGCTCATGTAAATAAAAATGATTTGCTAGGTATGGTGGCTGCGCCATATGGCACAGGTGATACTGAACAGCCAGTACTTGCAACCTATTCTGGTGTTGTGATTGGCCGAACAAATTTACCCTTAGTTAATGAAGGTGAGGCATTATTTCATATTGCGCGGTTTAACCAGCCGGGCGAGGTTGCAAATAGTGTGGATGCCTTTCATTCAGATCTCGATCCGGCTACAGATACTGGTGTTCCAGATGATCTGCCGATTATTTAATACCTGAGGTTCATCGCCGTAATGCTGATGAAATAAAACCTTTGCATTTTGGAACAAAAATGTAGAAGATCCTCAGGTTTAACCGCTTCCGAAGAGAATAATTGCATATGCATACATCTATGAATTCCATTGTTGACTCTAATTATCAACATCCGAAAATTGAATGGGATTCAGAACAGAGTGCCAAACTTTATGGTGTACGTGAGTGGGGTGCTGATTGTTTTGATGTTTCACCAGAAGGTAATGCGGTTGTAAGTATTCAGTTTGGTGAGAAAACGGTTCAAGTGTCACTGATAGATATCGTTGAAGGTATGAAAGAACGCGGCTTAGAGATGCCTACCGTTTTACGAATAGAAAATCTATTAGATCTTCGGATTAAGCAACTTAACGAGGCGTTTGCTCGCGCTATAGAACAAAGCGATTATCAAAATCATTACCGTGGTGTGTTTCCTATTAAGGTTAATCAGCAATGCCATGTTATTGAAGAGATTGCTGACTTTGGTAAGCATTATCACCATGGTTTAGAAGCGGGCAGTAAAGCCGAATTAATTATTGCCTTATCGCAATTACAAGATCATGAAAGTCTTATCATTTGTAATGGTTATAAAGACGCAGAATTCATTGATCTAGGTCTATATGCTCGAAAAATGGGCATTAAGTGCTTCTTTGTACTAGAAACTTTATCTGAATTGCCAATCATAATTGAACGTAGTCGTATTTTAGGTATTGAACCTTTAATTGGCGTTCGAATTCGTTTGGCATCAATGGTGGAAGGTCATTGGAACGCAGACAGCGGTGATCGCTCAATTTTTGGTTTATCGACTAATGCATTGTTAGAAGTCGTTGAGCAATTAAAACAAGAAAATATGCTGCATTGCCTTCAATTGCTACACAGCCACTTGGGTTCTCAAATACCGAATATCCGTAATATTCGTACAGGTGTATTAGAAGCGTGTCGCTTTTATACCGGTCTTATCGAAGAAGGCGCACCGATGGGCTATATTGACATCGGTGGCGGTCTAGCAGTCGATTATGAGGGCACTCAGACTAATAGTACGCATAGTATGAACTATGGTTTGGACGAATATTGCTCAAATATTATAGAGACAATTTTAGAAAGTCTCGATCCCCTCGATATTGCTCATCCCGTTATTATTTCTGAAT
Source organism: uncultured Methylophaga sp. (assembly GCA_963975785.1). Classification (GTDB taxonomy): domain Bacteria; phylum Pseudomonadota; class Gammaproteobacteria; order Nitrosococcales; family Methylophagaceae. The sequence goes on along the minus strand of CAXBIM010000037.1, from coordinate 8,072 downwards.
CAGGCCGTGCATTAGTTGCTTATTCGTCGATGTTGTTATTTAACGTCTTAGACGTTCGTGATCACAAACCTGGGATCATTCCTGATGAAATACCCGCTGACAGTGTTGATCAGATTGTTAATTTGTATGATGTCTTAACAAATGTATCACAGAAAAAATTGCAAGAGAGCTATAACGATGCATTGTATTATCGTGATGAAGTGCGCGAGTTCTTCCATCGAGGACAAGCAAGTTTGCGTGACCGTGCCTTAGCGGAAAACCTGTCCTTAGCTATTCTAGAAAAAATTGCCTTATTATTGCCAGAAGCTAAGCGGGTTTCACCAGAATTAGAAACGTTACCTGAATTATTGTCAGATATATATTATGGCAATTTCAGTTTGTTCCAGTCATTGCCTGATATTTGGGCAATCGATCAGATCTTCCCGATAATGCCTATTCATCGCCTAAATGAAGAGCCTACTCGTGATGCTGTTTTAGCTGATATGACGTGTGACTGTGACGGTAAAATTGATTCATTTTCATTGGTTGATGGCCCGAGTAAAACACTGCCATTACATCCCTTGCGTAAAGATGAAGAATATTATCTTGGTGTGTTCCTTGTCGGAGCCTATCAGGAAACATTAGGTGATTTGCATAACTTATTTGGTGATACCAATGTAGTCAGTGTGCGTATCAATGAAAATGGTAGTTTTGATTTTATTCGTGAATTTCACGGTGATAGCATTGCTGACGTATTAAGTTATGTCGAATACGATCCGAAAACAATGCAAGAGCAATTCCGCCGTATTGCAGAACAAGCAGTACGTGATGGCAAAATTTCAGTGGCAATGCGTCAACAAGTTTTACACGCTTTCCACGAAAGTTTGCATGGTTACACATTTTTCGAACGTTAGAAATCGTTTTAAAGGAACTCAGTTATTATGTCTAAAGTGATGATTATTGGTGCGGGTGGTGTTGGGGGTGTTGTTACCCATAAATGTGCACAACTACCAGAAGTGTTTGCAGAAATTATCTTGGCAAGCCGCACTGAAGCTAAATGTAAAGCCATTGCTGCTCAGTTAGATAGACCCATTAAAACAGCTCAAGTCGATGCGGATAATGTGCCTGAATTAACAGCATTACTTAAAGCAGAAAAGCCAGATTTGGTGATTAACGTTGCTTTACCTTATCAAGACTTAACGATTATGGATGCGTGTTTAGCGGCTGGTATCGATTATATGGATACGGCTAATTATGAGCCTTTAGATACCGCTAAGTTTGAATATAGCTGGCAGTGGGCGTATCACGATAAATTTAAAGAAGCAGGTTTAACGGCATTATTAGGCAGCGGCTTTGATCCGGGTGCCACTAATGTATTTACTACATATGTAGCTAAACATTATTTTGATGAAATTCATGAGCTCGACATCATTGATGTTAACGGTGGCGATCACGGCTACCCGTTTGCAACCAATTTTAATCCTGAAATCAACATTCGTGAAGTAACTGCAGAATGTCGTCACTGGGAAAATGGTGATTTTGTTACTACGCCTGCGATGTCGAAAAAAGCTGAGTTTACCTGCCCAGAAGGCGTAGGTACTTACAATATCTATCGTATGTACCACGAAGAATTAGAGTCGTTGACTAAAAACTTCCCAAGTTTGAAGCGCGCACAATTTTGGATGAGCTTTGGTGATAATTACCTCAAACATTTAGAAGTATTAGGTAATGTGGGAATGACAGGCATTGAGCCTATTATGTATAACGGCCAAGAAATTGTGCCGATACAGTTATTGGCACAATTATTACCTGATCCATCTTCACTTGGACCACGCACCGTAGGTAAAACATGCATCGGTTGTGTTGTTAAAGGTATTAAAGATGGTAAAGAGAAAATTGTCTATATCTACAACATTAAAGATCATCAAGACTGTTATAAAGAAGTCCAATCACAAGCGATTTCATACACCACTGGTGTGCCAGCAATGATCGGCGCCAAAATGATGCTTGAGAAAAAATGGAAACAAGCTGGCGTATGGAACATTGAACAATTTAATCCTGATCCATTTATGGAAGATATGAATAAATACGGTTTGCCATGGCATGTGGTTGAATTGGACAATTTTGATTTAGATAAATAAAACCATTATAGAAAATACTACTTATGCAATTTACTGACTTTTCTAAGCTGGATTTACAGCGTTTACCATCACCTTGTTTTGTGGTCGATGAAGTCGCTATCGAACGCAATTTATCAATTTTGAAGCATGTTGCCGACCAAAGTGGTGCTAAGGTCTTAGCTGCACTAAAAGCATTTTCAATGTGGTCATTAGCGCCGTTAACGGCAAAGTATTTAAGTGGCACGTGTGCCAGTGGTTTGCATGAAGCTAAGTTAGGCAATCAAGAATACGGTGGTGAAGTACATGTGTTTGCTGCTGCTTATAGCGAAGCGGATATTATTGAGCTGTTAGAGTTTGCCCATCACATTGTGTTTAACTCATGCGGTCAGTGGACACGTTTTCGTGAACAATGTCTGGCGGCACAGAAAAAGCGACCTGATTTGCATTTTGGTTTACGCATAAACCCTGAACATTCTGAAGGTGCAGTGCCTATTTACGATCCTTGTGCACCGGGTTCGCGTTTGGGTATTCCGTTATCACAGCTTGATGAAAGTGTATTGGATGGTATTAGTGGTCTACATTTTCATACTTTATGTGAGCAAAAGTTTGAACCTTTAGCCCGTACAGTGAAAGCTGTTGAGAAAAAGTTTGGTCATTTATTGCCACAAATGAAGTGGGTTAATTTTGGCGGCGGTCATCATATAACAGCCGATGGTTATAATATTGATGGTTTGATTGAGCTAGTGAAGGATTTTTCTAGTTGTCATCAGGTACAAGTCTATTTGGAACCGGGCGAAGCAGTGGCAATTGGTACTGGCGTCTTAAGCTGTGAAGTATTGGATATCACTTGGAACCAATTAAACCAAGCGATTATTGATACCTCAGCTACCTGCCACATGCCTGACACTTTAGAAATGCCCTATCGACCAGATGTTTTAGGTGCCGAAGAAGCGGGCATCTTGCCACATACATACCGCTTAGGTGGTTTGACTTGCTTGGCTGGTGATGTAGTTGATGATTATAGCTTTGCCGAGCCTTTACAGATTGGTCAACGCTTGATATTTGAAGACATGAGCCATTACACCATGGTTAAAACCAGTACTTTCAATGGCACGCATTTACCAGCGCTGGCTATTTGGAACTCCAAGACTGATGCCTTAAACGTAGTCAAAACCTTTGGCTATGAAGACTTTAAAAATAGACTGTCATAATGAGCGAAACTACTATAAAACCGTATCCGATCTTTTTAGGTTCTGAAATTGACCAACCTGAACCCGAAAAAGCATTTTTTCATGTATTGCCCGTGCCATACGAAAAAAGCGTGTCTTATGGCGGTGGTACTGCATTAGGTCCTAAAGCAATATTAAAAGCCTCTTGGCAGTTAGAAGAATGGGATGGCAAAAGTAAACCCTGCCAAGATGGTATTTATACTTGTCCAACGATAGATTGCACTGTTGAACCCGAGCAAGTCATCAAAAACATTGCTGCCGCAACAAAAAAAATCATTGAAGATGGCGGTATGCCAGTGGTATTTGGTGGCGAACATACAGTTACTTACGGCGTATTAAAGGGCCTGAAAGAAGCTGGTATCGAAGACTTTGGTATAGTGCAAATTGATGCTCATGCTGATTTGCGTGAAGCATATGATGGCGATCCACTCAGTCACGCCTCAGTAATGAAGCGTGCTGTCGATATGGGTATTCCACTATATCAACTTGGTATTCGTGCCTTTTGTGAAGAAGAAATGGGTTACCGCGAGCAGTTTGGTGTTCATTATCAAGATGCCGATGAATTAGTGCCGAACAATATCACGAGCATTGATTTGCCAAAAGACTTTCCGAAAAAAGTATTTTTCACCGTTGATGTCGATGGTTTAGACCCGTCTGTATTTCCTTCTACAGGCACGCCTGTCCCCGGTGGTTTAGGCTGGTATCAAACCTTGAGCTTGTTTGAATCTGTCGCTAAACAACGTGAAATTATAGGTTTTGATATTATGGAGTTTGCACCTATCAAAGGTTTCCATGCCTACGATTTTGCTGCTGCCATGCTTACTTATAAGATGATGGGCATTGTGCAGCGTAATCGTTAGTGAAAACTGTGTTGTTTTCTGAGTTTGTATTTATTACCAACTCAATATAACAAACGACTTACGCTGCATAAGATTCCTAACAAATGATTAATGGACAAGCCATAGGCATATTTGATTCGGGTATCGGCGGCTTATCTATAGCGCGTCAAATTCATCAAAGACTGCCTAACGAAGATCTACTGTATGTCGCCGATTCTATTCATGCACCATATGGTGAAAAGTCAGAGTCTTATATAACGGACAGAGCATTCTCAATGAGTGAATTCCTCATCCAGCGAAATGTTAAAGCAATTGTAGTGGCCTGTAATACTGCAACAGTATCATCAATAAAAGCATTACGGTCTAAATACACCATTCCCATTATCGGTGTTGAACCAGGCGTTAAACCTGCGGTGTTTAATACTAAAAGTGGCATTGTAGGTGTACTAGCAACAGCGCAAACGCTAAAAAGTGTTTCATTTAATGATTTAGCTAAAGCTTTTTCTAGCCATGTAAAAATCGAAGTTCAGCCCTGTCCCGGATTGATGGAGCAGGTAGAAGCCTTGAGTCTTGATAGTGATGAAACTGAGGCACTTATTAAAAAGTATGTGTTTCCACTTTTAGACAAAGGGGCTGATCGTATTGTGCTTGGCTGCACTCACTACGCCTTTTTAGCGCCGCTTATAAAAAAAATAGTTGGCCCGAACGTAGAGATTGTAAATACAGATTTTGCAGTCGCAAAAGAAACTGCTCGGCGTTTAGATGCTGCGAATTTACTATCAACTCATAGCGGACAGGGTAATGTTGAATTTTGGAGTAGTGCCATTCCAGCTATAGCAAAAAGACAATTCAGCCAATTATGGGGTGAAGCTGTTAATGTGTTGAAAATGTAGTGGGTCAACTAGGTTCTCAGCACTAATGTATGCCCTCGCTTTTTACAATCCTTACTCTTGTAGATTTAGTTGTGAAGTCGTTATTATTTAGATAAAACTCATTTTTTGCTAGCAAGTTAAATTCATTTGAAAATTCCATGACTCAATTTATGTCCTATTTCTCCTAATGAATAGTTATTGTAGTTATGGATTTGACTGTGAAATACGATAGGGCAATGATTAACTTACTAAGAGAAATTAGACGACATATTTGTAGTGATGTTAAACCTAATATTAAATTAGCAAACCCAAATTTACTCTATGAACTTCGTGACATTTACCGATCGGGTAATAATATTGTCATTAATGCATTGATCAAAAAGATGTGTTTTAGGGCTGGCCCAGAATGGGTTAGCCAGTTGGAAGAGGCGGCTATTGAGAAAAAAAGCGTAACACTTAAAGCATACCGAGGTAGTAGTGAACTAGCATAAATAGTACCAGAACAGGGCAGTAGCACTAATAAAAATACACAAAATGTATCGTGGACATCCCGTTATTGACTAAAGTTTAACCAAGTTAGGTTCTAGGATTTAAGAACTGACAAAAGTATAGCCCTACCGTATGATGGCTGACTTTTTGACACATCATGCTTGTTTAGCTTGATATGAAATGATTATTCAGAGTTATAAATGAGTTTGACACTTCGCCTAAATTTGACCGTTTTCATTCTTCTCATATTTGTTTTTGTTATCGTATTTTTCAATATTCTTTACGCAACAGCTGATAATGTTCGACAAGAAGTCGTCAGAAACTTCGAACTCTCGAATCAAATAGTCGACGATAAAATTAAATTAATGCGGGCAACCCCGATTGAAATAATACGTCCTTATCCTTATGTTGAAGTAGTCGCTAAACAAGAACTAAACTTGTTTAAGTTAGAACAGTTTAACCACATTAAATACATCAATATTGAATTGTTTGACCGAAATGACGAGCTGATAGGAAGTAATTTAGATGGTATGGTTTATTCGACCTTACAAATTCCAAATAATATAAAGCAGCTTTTGCTCATGGGCTTTTTTAAGCCTGTTGAAAGTATTTCACGTTCTATAGACAGTGGAAGCGTACGCTTAGGTAAGATCGTGGTAAGTGCCGACAACGAGAGCGAATTGCGTGATCTTTGGTATAAGACTCTATCAGCTGTGACGCCTGTCATGGTGTTGTTCATGCTCATTTCATTTGGCATGTCACTGATGATTTCGATTGTCATTAAGCCGGTCGTTGATTTTCTGAGAGCGGTTAATAAAGAAGGGGCATTAGATCGCTCAAACTCATCGGGCTTGTTTCGAATGAGCCATTTGCTACGATTGCCAAAACACTTACAAGGCATTCATCATGAGTTAAAGGATTCTAGCCAAAAAGTACATGATTTAAATAATAAAATTCTTCATTTACAAGAAGAGGAACGTCGACGATTATCAGCTGAGTTACACGATGAACTAGGGCAACATTTGACGGCAATTCGTTTTGAGGCTGAACTCATTAAAACGGCAAAATCACTACAAGACACGCAGTTTAGTGCCGAAGCGATTGATAAAATTGGTCGTGATATGAAAAATATTGTGCGTTCAATGTTAGAGCGGTTACGTCCTCCAGAATTTGATATGTTTGGATTACGAGGCGCTGTAACTGAAATGATCAGTGGTTGGCAGTTGCGACATCCTCAAACAAATATCGTGTTTCAATGCAAAGCTGACTTTACTGAAGTGAATGATGCAGTGCAGTTAAGTATATATCGCATTATTCAAGAAGGATTGACCAATATTAGTCGTCATGCAGGCTCCTCTGTGCTTGATGTCAGTATTTCATTGGTCTCTTCTGATACTTTGATAACCATTATGGTCAGTGATAATGGGCAAGGCTGTGACCTCACTAAACAAGTTAAAGGTTTTGGCTTGAAAGGAATGCAAGAGCGAGTCGATGGTTTATTAGGAAAGATGACCTTAAACTCTGCTCCAGATGAAGGTATGAATATTATTGTTGAAGTCCCCAAAAAAGGTGAAAACAAAGAATGAGTGATATTAGAGTTATGTTAACCGACGATCATGCGGTAGTGCGATCTGGAATAGCTAGATTGTTAGAACGAAGTGATGATATCGCTATTATTGGTGAAGCAGAAAGTGGTGAACAGGGCTATCAATTATATTCAGAGCTTGAACCCGATGTGATGGTGATGGATATGTCTATGCCGGGAATTGGCGGTTTAGAAGCCCTTCGTAGAATTATTTCACGGCATCCAAAAGCAAAGGTCATTATGTTTTCTATGCATGAGAATGTGACGTTTGCGGTACAGGCGATGACATCGGGCGCCGTTGGTTATGTTGCAAAATCGGGTGAGGCACAGGAGCTCGTTACAGCAGTGAAACATGTTATGACAGGGAAAAGTTACCTGAATACTGAAATGGCACATAAAATTGCCTTGCAGAACATGGGCACGGGTAATAATCCAATGTTGCGATTGACGGCGAGAGAGTTTGAGGTTTTTCGCTTGCTGGCTGAAGGTCATCTTGTAGATGAGATCGCAACGATGCTGATGATTAGTCAGAAGACAGTTGCAAACTACCAAACATCGCTCAAACAGAAATTAGATATTCAATCTTCAGTAGAACTTGTACGCCTAGCCATGAAATATGAAATTATTAGCAATTAACACTAGGTTTTGATAATACCTAATATCATTATTAAACAGCTTCTTAGCGGTGGTTTTCTTGCTTGGTAGGAGTATCTCCTGGTTATGCGGGGAGCGAATCCTAATGATTATCAGGTGGATCCGGAATAAAGTTCCTACTCGATGTGAGCAAAGCTTGACGCCATCGATTAAGAAAACCTAAAAAACTAATATAAAAGGAAGTTTTTAATGAAGCTGAAAACATTATCAATCGCAATGATGGCATTAGCCGCTACTGGTGTAGCAAGTGCTGATGAATTATTGACGATGCAACAAAATGAAAATAACTGGGTGTCTGCTGCCGG
>CAXBIM010000036.1:0-26843 GCA_963975785.1 uncultured Methylophaga sp. | reverse complement strand
CTGTAGTATATTTTCTCTAATGGCTCTTAATTCTGCTGTTTCACGAAGTACACCTTTATCAATTTGCGCCTTATTGAGGTGATAATTAAGCTCTTCGGACGTTAGTGGAATAAATATATAACCAGCTTGTCGGAGCTTGGTTATATGTATAACCCATTTTTCATAAGTAAGTATTTCTCGAGATTTAAATGTTTCTAGTAAATCTAATGTGGTAGATATGGGAACCTCTTTTGATTCAAAACCTATGTTTGAATGACTGTTTATGCAACGGTCATCAATTATGGCTGTTTGAGCATGTTGAACCGTTGAAATAATTTCTAAAGAAGTGTGATTAGGTTCATCTTCTGGACTCCCGTTTAAAATAGAGGATGGGGTTATTTTGACAGAGCCAGATTTAATTCCTATACATAGGATCTCTCTAATACTTTCTATAATCTCATCAGCTTTGTTGCTTTCAGTTTCAAAATTTTGAAATGCATTTTGTTCTTCTGCATATTCGGGAGAGATAAATACTGTGAAATTCGATGCAACCTTATCTATGATATCTATTTGTTGAAAGTATGTAACGGCTAGGCTATCTAAATAAATAATTGTGTTATCTTCTATTTCGAATAAGTCAGGCCACTTCCCTTCATTTTTCGATAGGTATTTGAATGCCTTATCTCTCTCTGACTCAGTGAGCACTCCTGACAAATATAATTTATTTACTATTGATGAACAGCTACACAATTGGTTTGAATAAGGTGTTAGCTCGGCCTCTTCATTCATCAATGAATCGATTTTATGTACAGGAAATGGCCTAACCACTAACCTTTGAAGTTTGTCCGTTCCAGATTTTTCTTTTGCTTCTTGTAGGAATTGAGCTAGCTCGTTTCCTATTTCTAATGCAAGTTCGACATCAGGGATGGATTCTTTCGAAAGTATTTTGACTTTGTGGTTCGCAATTAGGCGCCCGATATTTTTAGCCTTTTCTATTCTAGATGGCTGATGAAATCCTACTTTTTGTTTTTCAGTAAACAACCAGCCCAGAGTCGAATGGGGAAGTTCTATTGCGTTGAAGCAGTCTATAGTTTGCTTTAATAATCCAAGATAACCTAGTGTCAGGAGTGTGGTGGTATCTATACTTACTATTTCATGTGATATTGGGTTTGATTGCCTAAGATTACTGAATGCTGGGATGAGAGTTCTGTTTATAAGTTCTTGAGAATTGATATTTAGCAGTGCTGGATATAAATAAAAGTCAGTCAGTGACTTATTTAATTGTTCGGCTATCATTGATACTGGAATAGCACCATCATTTAAGGCCTGCCATACTTTCTTATCTCGTTCACGCCATTTTGGAAGCAGCTCATAAAATTCTTGCAAATTCATTTGATGAAGAGGACCTTTTTCATCAGATAAATTATTAGCGTCATTTAGCCATTGTGCCGTACTTGGTTCATCCTCCCAGCCCATCGTGTTTGCAGTAAAATAGGCTGACATAAGGATTTCCGGGGAGTTATCAGCTTTTCCAGCTGCAGCAATAATGAAGTCTTTGGCTCTTTTACTTTGAACTACTTTTGCTAACTGCCCAGCAGCTAACAGCTCACTTGCTGTTCGTTGCTCACGGTTCGACCATTCACTTTCAATGAAGGAAGTTAATGAGTTCCAGTCACCACTGGTAATAGCAATATTTATCTGTAAATCTCTGCAATATGCTACATCTACTTGAGTAGTTAAGTTATTAAGCTCTTTTTGACTCTCAGCTAAATTACCCTCCCGATAAAGAGTCCAAGCCCAATGGGCTTGAAGAATGTGTGATTGTGTGAGAAATTCTTGATTTTGTCTTAAAAAAGTACCAATTTCTTTAAAATTTCCGAGCTGACTCCATTCGTTAACCAATGTGTTGGCATCTTCAACTGCTTTTGTTTTTTCAAATAACTCTAGTGAATATTGAAGTAATTTTGGATGGGATTGTTTCTTCTTTAAATGGTCAACTAATATCCTTAAATCATCGATGTGGCCTGTTTTTTCATATTGCGGCACGAATAAAGTTGTAGAGTCATCACCTTGGTAGGAGGCAATTACCATTTCTAGGCGCTCACGGTCTGATTGACTTAATGTGCTGTCATCAAGTTTTTCAAGATAAGCTACTGCTTGCTCCGTTTCACCAGCTTGAGCTAATGCCTCAATTTCAATACAGCATAAGTAATCTGACTTTATCACTAATTCCATTTGATGGCGGTGTTTACCTATATATTTGTATGCGTGCTTAGGGTCTTTCAGACACAATAGGAATTCATACCTTGCCATTGCTGCAACAGGATCTTTACCTCCACTTAAAACAGTTAGTCGCTCAATTTCTTTTTCAATGATATTTAGATCAACTTTAATCCCAACATTGAACGCAAGTGGAAATCGACGCAAGAGGAGAACGACATTACCTGAGATACTTTTCTCAAGTTCTTGTTTAGCCTTTTCAGCTTGAAGCTTATCTTCTAGTTGTAGCCATAATCGATAATCTTCGACGGTGTTGGCAATATCTTCACATCCTAGATCTCTAGCAATAATGCTACATTGGTTAAATAGCCTAATTGCTGTATTTCTATGCTCTAGAGCAGTAACATCAGAAGCTAAAGAAAATTGTCCTGTATTATTCGGAATAGAATGGATTAAGGTATCTCTTGACTCCTCTGGCACTACTTGAATTAAATGTGCCATAGCAATAAGGTTTAATAACGCTGGGTAGTCTTTATAGTCGGACTCTTCGACGCCGGAAATATTTTCAATTAATAGCTCCCATTCTTGAAGAGCAAATAACGTAGTAATGAATGCGGTTTTTCCTCCAGAATCAAATTGAGATAATTGAAGATTCGAGTTTTGTTTCCATTCTTTGGCTTTTTGGGGTCCGTTATAAAGGTTAATCAGCATATAAGCCGCTGAATACTTTAATTCATTTGGTGTTTTTATTAGCTCTGTAACAATGTCAAACACATTTTCAGAGGTAGCATTAATAAATGCTTCTGCGATGATAATTTCTTCTGTAGAACCAAGTTGCTTGGCTTCATTGAGAGATGCTTCTGCTTTGACACGATTATCTCCAATACTCAAAAAACGAGCACACCAAGATAATGCTAGGCATCTTGTCTGTGAAGAGCCGTTCTTTAGGTTGCCCGCTGAAATTCTATGGGCTAAATCTTTTGCTCTTTCTTGTGTTTGAAAGCCATGGAGAAAGCGTGATTTTCTAATGACAGTAAGTTCTTTTTTTATGTCAGCATCTATGTATTCACTCCCACTAAAATTTTCAATAGAAGGCATCAAAGAAAGCTTATCATTTATTTTTTCTGCAACTCGATCAGCCGTTTCTGTTTGCTGAGAAGATAATTTGTTGAGGATACTAGCCCCCACCTTTTCTGTTGTCTCTATTGCTACATCAAGCTTTTGCTCGATAACCGTATCTTGATGAGATGTTTTTAACTCTTTTTGGATAAAATTAAGAATATGAGTGTATATCTCAGAATCTTGATTTTCAGGTTTACAAATATTGTAATGGTCAGCATCGATAGGAATAGCTGTGGTTTCCACACCTGGATCCGCACTGTTTGGTTCAACTATTAGGGCTTTGAATCCCCATTTAATTTTAGAGGGTTGTGTTTCGATTAGAACAAGGTGCTCGATTTTCTGCGCGTGCGCCCACTTTTTGTACCAATTGTTAATATCTCGAAGATTCGGGCAGTTACGAATGAGACTATACGTAGACGGGCTAGGCCTCAAGATAACTCGCCATGAATTTGCTAGTGTTCCTAAATGGGCTCCACTGTGGGGAGTTGCTAAAAAAGCGACTCGGCGTGATCGTTTAATAAAGTCAGAAGCGTTTATATTTACATGGGCTTCGGATACAGCATTTCTCAAGAGCTGTTTGATAACAAGGCCACCTAAACTATGACCTACAAAAATCAACTCGCCTTGTTGAAGCCGAGGTTCAAGGAGAAGTAAATGGAGTAGGTTTAGCCCTCGATCTGTTAGGTGCATTGCTTCACCACCAAACCATCGAGTTTTATCTGCAGAATAATCAATAGCCCATATTGAAATCTGCTTTGACTTATCATTTAACCAACGTGGCCAGAATTCAGAAATAGGAGATGAAGACTGCCATGTATCTGATGAGTTTCCGTCTAGACCATGAACGAAAATGACATGTTTTTTGACTTGGTCATTTGGTTCAGTAATCAATTTTATTGTAGCCAAACTGTTCTCACTTCTATATCTGAGTAGGCAAATAATTCCACATTACCGACAACCATACAGTTATCATATGTAAGTAAAAGCATTCATTTTATAACGTCCCTCAAATACCTGCCATAAAATAGGTTCGCTTTCGCCTAATAATCTGTAAAACTCTGGTGGCTCGACAGATTGATCAATGAATCTAATCTCACGCACTAAACCTATTTCAGCTAAAATTATTCAAATATTGTTTGAAAATGAAGCTTTGAAATGGAGTTCATATGGGGGTGATTAGTGATATTAAGGCTTTTATTGAGCTTGTTGAAAAGTATAAACAGCCTAAAAGGCAAGAAGAGGAAAATGTAGCAACTCGATTTATTAAGTTATTTGAAAAACATGGGATATACCGAAACCAGATACCCCGCTATTTTGACCATGGATTATCATTAGACGATGTTTCTTCAACCGATAAACTTTTAACGAAGCTCAACCATGAAACTTTAAAGGCAGCAGCCAAGCTATTTTCTATCCGTATTGAATGGTTAGAAGGAGCTGATGACGAGTTATACGAATTACATGATTTTTATAAGCACCCAGAGGATTACCGCGCTTTTCTTGAGCAGTTAGTAATAGTTAACAATAAAAGCTATCGACTTAGAGTCAAGCTTATCATCAGCTCTAAGTTTACTCACAATGAAGATGCACTACTTATTCTTGAAGAGCCTATTGCAGATCTGGGAGAAAACCAGATAGTGCGCTATCACTTATGTGGGGGCTGGAATTATGAATACTTCAAATGTCGAGCAGACATAGCTGCATGTATTGGTATCTCAGATCAACTCAAAGTCAATATCCCAAGAGTATTAAATGTGAATGAATATATTGGCAATTATTGTGAAGGCAGGGGTTTTATTCCTGATCTGTACGACTTCCCCCTAGCCTATAAGCGAAATCATTTTTTTAAGAAGACTTACAATTTATTTCACCTTGATGAATTATTGAGCGATCCTAGAATTTTTGTTGATGATGTTCGTGATGGTTTATGGGGTAAAACCAGTGCTCTAGAACTTTGGCTTAATTATTATGACCAGGGGTTTATGGATACAAAATATATCAGTCGAGAGGTTTTTAGCAAATATCTTGAAGAGCTTCAAAAATAAACGACTTCATTCTATGAAGCTTAATACCTTAACTGTCTGCTTTGGGTCGGTAGCTGACTTTTAACAATCCGTCGTTTACGTGCCAGAGGCGGTTATTGGTTTAAGAAACTTAACGCCATAGTCACGTGTTATGCATTTATTTATATCGCTACTACAGCACCAAAGTAAGCTGATATAAATATCACAACGAGTCCTACTAACTGTAGAAAAAAGGGATTTTTTGCTTCTGGCCAATGAAGCACCAAGAACAACAATGAAATGGGAGAGATAAGAATACATGCAATTAACCACCACACACTTTCTTTAAAAGCTGCAATGAGAAAACCAATCCCCCCTAGAACTGTTATTCCTATACCGATAAATGCCATAAATTCCATATCTATATTCCTCTCCATGCTACTTTGATTTAGATTCGATTATAATTTTCGTTTTTAACGATTAGAATCCATCGGCTTAATTCCCTTGCTTTCAGAGTATATATTACTTAGTCCAATAGATTGATGTGCAATTCTATTGGGGGTCGGAAACGGTCAGATCACACCTGCTTAGTTGGCCGTTACGCTAGCAGCGTTGGCAGTGAACTCTGGAATACCTAACCGTGGCGGTTAATTAGCACCCAACAGCTTTCTTCATCATCAAGTTCCTAATCAATGCCTTGCTTTTGCGCAAACAGCATTCGTCGATAGCCGTATTATTTTTCATTGCTAAAATTCTCGTAAAGGTCCGGGTGGCGTAGCATGTGGCCCGGTTGGCCCTTCATTTTTTTTGGGCCTTGACACGACAATGGCCCGCTCGATGTAATAGTTATGCCCACTATTTAACGAGAAAAAATCATGACAAGCATCATTCGAACAAATGAACGAACGTGGTTCATGTTAGACACCGAAGAACAAGATGAGCATGGGAGGGAGTCATTACGACTTACTATACAAGTAGACACTCTCTTGGATGTACTCTGCTTATATCAGGAGTCGACAACGATGACGATTAAAGCCGCCTATGTCATATCAGCTGATGACTTTAATGAGTCAGGCGACTGGGGAATGACAATGGACAAAATGTCGGCAATTTGGACGGGAATTGATCGTAGATATAAACAAACTATCTACCTTTATTCTCTGACGGATGATGAAGCTCCCACTATTGTGGAAAAGGCATTAATAGGAATTAAAAGTGAGCATATTATTTATAGCCGTAAATTATGTAGTTTTACGGGAGACAAGTAATGGTCATGCTAAGGAGGAGGTATCATGATTAGTAGTTTACCAGCAGGAGAGGTCATATTATCAGACTGGAACATCATCGAAATGACGGCGACAGGTGAGCAACATTTTGTTGGATACAGTGAGCTTGACCGGCTCGGCAGAGTGAGCACACAGATTAAGCACTTTGATGAAGATACAGGTATAGGTGAAACAAGATCAGGTTCTCAGTACAAGGTTCTAGGTAAGCCAGGACGACTGCATTCAGATGCGCGTTATGTTTTAGAACGCGTTTGTCCTATTGAATTGATTGCGTATCGTTTTCGCTACCCCATTGCCTAACGCACTGCTGACGTTAGCTCGCATCAACTATCTTGTCCGTTTGAGTCATACTAAATTAGCTTCTAGATGAGATGAAGTAGTGCCAAGTAGTGATTTCACTACTTGGCACTACTTCGTCTAACACCGCGGCGTATTTTACCGGGTGTTACTTATTCATTTCCATGCCTATTTACGTGATAAAAACGTGACATAAACGACATCCGTCTTGTTTCATCAGGCCCATGATAATGCCATCCTAATGAAAGGCATTATCATGAACGGTAAAACAAAAGCTGACTACATAAAACTCGCTACATACTTCATTCAAGCACGTTTGCTTGATAAAGGTATCGATCCGACTGAAAAGAACATTAGACAGGCATTACTTGCTTGCGCTGTTGAATACAGACCGGCCTATTGGCGTCGACTTCGTGGCGCTATTGTCACTCAGCAAATTGAAGCCGGCTTTGCCAAAACAGCCGGCAGTTTGAAATTACTGAGTAATCCTGTAACACGTCCCGATGCCCGTGATGAACTCAAAGCCCAAAAGAAACTAAAACAAAAACGTTGTAAGACCGTTAAAAAAGCAGAACACCTTCTGCTGAAAAATCACATTAAACAAAACCGAGACCGGCCATTATTGGCCATCTTAGATTTAGCTTTGATCTTAGGTTGCCGTCCGATTGAAATGATGACATTACAGGTGCGTGGCCATGATCAGATAGTGATTACAGGGGCTAAAAAAACAGCAAATGGACTGAGAGGGTTAGATCGAACGGTCACCTTATCGGCTATCGAGTTTACTAACGTAAATAAAGCACGTCTTGAATTACTTGAATACCAAACAGCAAAACAACTTTCTCCAGAACAATTACAAAAACGTTTGCAAAGGCGACTGGCAACCGCAACCAAACAGCTTTGGCCTAGACGTAAACATAAGATCACACTTTATTCATACCGACACCTTATGGGCAGTGCACTAAAAAAATCCGGTATAGGCCGAAAAGAAATCGCAGCTATTATGGGGCATCAATCAGTAGACAGTGTTGATGTGTATGGCAACAGAATGCGAAAGACGCAAAGAAAACCCAGCATTAGTGCGACGTCAGGATCCATACAATCTGTAAGAAAAACGATGCGCCACCATCCTGAGTTTTTAGAAAATAAGCAAGTGGCAAGAGACAAGGAAAAGACATCAACGATTCACGTTAAACGAACACTAAGGCGCTAATGTTCAAATAGAACCATCGGGGCGGCAAAGAACGGTTTGCTAGAGAACCCGATTTTTTTGCGCAATATAGGGTCCTCCCGCACAACGTGAAGCAATTTGTTTAATGCAAAGAAAATAGGGGAAAAGGTCAAACACTTAGAAACGGCAATGGATTGGTGACCAATTTAGAAAACACATAATACAACATTATTTTTAATTTGTCAATAACATCTTGATTTAATTGACAATTACTGAAAATATGCTTATTGTGCGTCCGACAGTTCAAATTGTCATTAATAATAATAAAAATAAAGGACAAGTCATGTATTCGTTAATCATAACAGTACGAAGTATCGCAGCCCTTGCACGGCTAGGCTGTGAAAATAGTGTCTTAGCAGCACTACGGGCTTATTTACAGCACACGGCAGACAATCAAGTTCACGATGCTGATTATTCTGTTCCCAGCCTTATCTGGCCGCCACCGATTACTCTGAACAATTACGTCCACCTTCTTTCAGGAGGTGCAACTTATGCATAATTCAATCTCTCCTTCTGCCAGCATTTTGCTGCTTCCCCGCTTCATCCGCTTCCGTGATTGTCCTGCTTATTTAGGCATGGATAGGAATCGTTTTAATAGCGAAGTCCGACCATTCCTCATTGAAATCCCGATTGGTACGCAAGGTATTGCATTCGACAGACTTGATTTAGATCGCTGGGCCGATCATTATATATTGAGCAACGGGCGTCCTGCTAAATGTTCACTGGAGGTGAATTATGGGACGTAAAGCTAATGTAGGGCTCATTAAAAAAAAGAGAATTTGGCACATTGATAAGTTTATCTGCGGTAGGCGGGTGTGTAAAAGTACCCGTTGTACAGAACTTGTATCAGCGGAACGTTTTTTAGCAAAGTTAATTCTGGAGATGGAGCATGCTGTCATCTACGGAGTAAGAACTAAAAGAACTTTCAAGGAAGCGTCAGATAAATACTTGATTGTTAAGGCGCATAAAAAAAGCATAGACGATGATAGAAGTATTATTAAAAATCTGTTGCCGTGGATTGGTTCAATCTCGATTGATCAGATTTATATGGAGGTGTTGGGACCATGGCTTGCCTCCCGTGTTAAAGACAAAGTGAAAACAAATACAATTAATCACGGGCTAAAAGTCGTTCGACAAATATTAAATTGCGCTGTTGAATGGCGGGATGAGTATGGACTTTCTTGGTTAGAGATCGCTCCAAAAATCACCTTACGACCAGTTAAAGATACAGCAAAACCATATCCAATTAATTGGCAAGAACAAGATGATTTACTTGCTCAACTTGCTCCCCACTTGCAGGATATTTTGTTGTTTTCTGTTAATACGGGCTGTAGAGATCAAGAAGTGTGTCAGCTAAGATGGGAATGGGAAATACCTATTGATGATATTAATTCATCAGTGTTTTGGATCCCTGAGGAGTTTACGAAAAATGGTGAAGATAAGATAGTTGTTTTAAATAGTGAAGCAAAGTCTGTTATTGAAAGATGCCGAGGTAAAAATGCAACACATGTATTTTCGTATCGGGGTAAGCCTATTACTCGGATAATGAGTTCTGGGTGGAAACGAGCTCGTAAAGCGGCAGGACTATCTCATGTGAAAGTTCATGATCTTAGACACACATTTGGTAGAAGGCTCAGATCTGCAGATGTGTCAATTGAGGATAGAGAAGATCTTCTTGGTCATAAGTCGACACGAATGACGACGCATTACTCAGCAGTAGAGTTGGATAACTTGATAGCTGCGACTGAGAAGCTATGTGGTGAAGATGGTAAAAAACCATCTTTATTAATATTGAGAAGGAGGCATTTAGAAGGCTAGTCACGCAAAACTCCCGAAACCAATAAAAAAGCCCCAGTAGAATAAACTACTGAGGCTTTGGTATTCTTGGAGCCGGAGATAAGACTTGAACTTACGACCCTCTGATTACAAATCAGATGCTCTACCAACTGAGCTACACCGGCAACGAAAGAACAGCATTATACGGAGGGGAATTGGGCTTGGCAAGTAAGAATATAAAGTTTTTTTAAAGTGGACATATTTCTTTAAATTTTGTGTTTGTGAAAGTGGATGGTTCTTAAATGTTATGTGTTGGCAGGCAGTTTGTAAGGTGAAGCTACAACTTGCTAATTCTAAGTATTCAATATTGTTATCATGATTAAGAATGACTCGAGTTGCTAGTCGTTCTTGTGTAGATAACTCATATCTATAAATATGGGTGGTTGCTCAGACACTATTTATATTAGGAACTCACCCAACATTTAAAACGATATCGACTTACTATTAGGAATAATTAAGGAAAACAAGTTGATTGATTACTTTTAGCTCTGAGCTGGGTGCGGTATCCTAATGGGTTTTAAGTACACAGTAAAAGAGATCTCATGCAACAAGAATATCGTCCCGTCGACATTGAAACTTCCGCCCAGCAGTGGTGGCATGACCACAATACCTTTCGTGCAGTGGAAGATCCAAGCAAAGAAAAATATTATTGCTTAGCTATGTTCCCGTATCCAAGCGGTCAATTACACATGGGTCATGTGCGCAACTACACGATAGGTGATGTGATTTCGCGCTACCAACGGATGCAAGGTAAAAATGTTTTACAACCGATGGGTTGGGATGCGTTTGGTTTGCCGGCTGAAAATGCAGCGATCAAAAATAAGGTCGCACCAGCTGCATGGACTTATGAAAATATCGATTATATGCGTGATCAACTTAAGCGTTTAGGTTTAGGCTATGACTGGGAACGTGAGCTAGCAACCTGTACACCGCAATATTATCGCTGGGAACAATGGTTATTCACTCGTTTATATAAGAAAGGCTTGGTTTATAAAAAGACTGCCGCGGTGAATTGGTGTCCGGTTGATAATACTGTGTTGGCCAATGAGCAGGTGATTGATGGTTGCTGCTGGCGTTGTGATACTCAAGTTGAAAAACGTGAGATCCCACAGTGGTTCATGAAGATCACTGATTATGCTGAACAATTACTCAATGATTTAGATCAACTTGATGGTTGGCCAGAACAAGTACGTACTATGCAAGCGAATTGGATTGGTCGCTCTGAAGGTCTACAAATTAAATTTGGACTCGCGGAGAGTACTGATACCTTAGATGTTTACACCACACGGCCTGATACTTTGATGGGGGTTAGTTATGTTGCTGTTGCAGCAGAGCATCCATTGGCATTAGCTGCCGCTGAATCTAATCCAGAACTCAAAGATTTTATTGCTGAATGTCGAAAGATGGAAACATCGGAAGCGGCGATGGAAACGGCAGAGAAAAAGGGTGTGGCTACGGGTGTGATGGCTATTCATCCAGTAACCGGTGCACAAGTGCCGGTTTGGGCTGCAAACTTTGTGTTGATGGGCTATGGCACTGGTGCCGTAATGTCTGTGCCAGCTCATGACCAACGTGATTATGAATTTGCCCTCAAATATGACTTGCCTATTAATCAGGTAATCGAACCATTAGATGATAAAGAATGTGACTTAAGCAAAGCCGCTTTTACCGAGAAAGGGCGCTTGGTTAATGCTGGACAATTTAATGGCTTGAGTTCTGCTGATGCCTTTAATGCTATTGCTGACTTCCTAGAACAGCAAGCGAAGGGTGAGCGCCAAGTTAATTATCGTCTGCGTGATTGGGGCGTATCACGTCAGCGTTATTGGGGTACACCAATCCCAATTATCAACTGCCCTGATTGTGGTGCCGTACCTGTACCAGAAGCTGATTTACCAGTGCGCTTGCCAGAAGATGTAATTGTTGATGGTAGTGGTTCACCGATTAAATCAATGCCAGAGTTTTATCAGTGTGCATGCCCAGAATGTGGTGCTGACGCTGAACGTGAAACTGACACCTTTGATACCTTCTTTGAATCTTCTTGGTATTACGCACGTTTTACGTGTCCTGATAACGAAGAAGCGATGCTTGATGAGCGCGCTGACCATTGGTTGCCAGTCGATCAGTATATCGGCGGTATTGAGCATGCGGTATTACATTTATTGTATGCCCGATTCTTCCATAAATTGATGCGTGATGAAGGTTTAGTATCGGGTGATGAGCCGTTTAAAAACTTGCTAACACAAGGCATGGTTTTAAAAGACGGTGTGAAGATGTCGAAATCTAAAGGTAACACGGTTGATCCTCAAGCATTAATTGATCAATACGGCGCTGATACAGCTCGTTTATTTATGATGTTCGCCGCACCACCAGAGCAATCATTAGAATGGTCGGACAAAGCCGTTGAGGGTTCAAATCGTTTCTTGAAGCGTCTATGGCGCTCGGTACAAGAGCATGTTGCTGGCGGAGCAGTGCAGGCATTAGATGTGACTAATCTGAGCGATGAACTCCAGACTTTGCGTCGTCAAACACATTTAGCCTTGACCAAAGTGAGTGATGATATTGGTCGTCGTCATACCTTTAATACCGCGATTGCTGCCATTATGGAGTTAATGAACGCGGTGGCAAAAGTGACAGATGGCAGTCAGCAAACTCGCGCTGTGGTACAAGAGGCGTTAGAAATAGTCGTCTTGATGTTGTCGCCTATTACGCCACATATCAGTCATTATTTATGGCAGCAATTAGGTCACGATGAAGCTATCGTCAATGTGGCTTGGCCAGAAATTGATGAGTCTGCAATGGTGCAAGATAAAGTTGAGTTGATGGTGCAGGTCAATGGTAAGCTACGGTCTAAGATATCCGTTGCGGCAGATGCGAATAAAGAAACCATTGAAGCGTTAGCGTTGGCTGATGAAAGTGTACAACGCTTCATCGATGGTAATGAAATTCGTAAAATAATTGTAGTACCGGGCCGGTTGATTAACATTGTGGTTGCAGCTTAAGGAATATAAAAATGAGTCGTTCTTTGTTGAATGTATTTATGGGTTTGTTATTAGTAGCGATCGCGGGCTGTGGTTTTCAGCTACGTGGAGCTGTGCCGTTGCCCGATAGTTTGAAACTGATGTATGTACAAGGGATAAATGTACAGCAAGGTTTAGGACTAGAGCTTAAGCGTGGTTTAATACGAAATGGCATACAAGTAGTTGATGACTATGAAAAAGATAGTGCGATATTGACGGTGTTAGAAAACAAATTCGAACGCCGCGTATTATCTGTCGGTAATAATGCCAAAGTAAGTGAATACGAATTATATAGCATGCTTAAATTCAAAGTTATCGATGGTCAAGGCAAGATATTAGTAGGACCAGAACAGCTTGAAGCAATACGCGATTATCAATTTGATCAGACCCAAGTATTATCGTCTGATGGCGAAGAAGCTATTTTACGTGAGCAATTGAATCAACAGTTGGTGGATAGCTTGTTACGTCGTTTATCAGCAGTAAAATAGCCATTAGCAATGCGCCTTAGACCTGAGCAAATAACGGGGCACTTACAACAAGGCTTATTGCCCGTTTATGTTATCTTTGGTGATGAACAAATGCTGGTGGAAGAAGCCAGTGATGTGATTCGCCAATATGCACGAAAATTAGGTGCAGATGACCGCCAAGTTTGGCATGTTGATGGCCGTTTCGACTGGTCTGAATTGCAATGGCAAGAACAAACGATGTCATTATTTGCTAGCCAACGATTATTAGAAATACGCTTGCCTTCTGGTTCACCAGGCAAAGATGGTGGTGAAGCTTTGCGACGTTACATTGACAATCCCCCCGCTGATACTACTTTATTGATAATAAGCGGTAAGATTGATGCCCGCTCTCAAAAAAGTAAGTGGTTTACTGAATTAGATAGGATTGGCGTTACAGTGCCAATTTGGCCAATAGATCTAGTCAATCTGCCACGGTGGATTTTGCAACGGATGCAGCAGCGGGGTTTAAAAGTGAGCCAACAGATTGCGGCTTTAATTGCCGAACGCGTTGAAGGAAATTTGTTTGCGGCATCACAAGAAATAGATAAGTTACAATTACTTTGTCCAAATGGCGAGGTAGATGAACAGACTGTTTTAGATTCTGTAGCTGATAATGCTCGTTTTGAGGCGTTTGGTCTGATGGACACTGTGTTTTCTGGCCACGTAGCAAAGGTCCCGCGAATGCTCAGCCGGTTAAGGGCGGAAGGTGTAGAGATCTTCGCTGTATTTTCAGCTGTGTCATGGGCATTACATCGCGCAATTGATATGGCGATACAAGTAGAGCAGGGCAGGAGAATGGACCAGGTATTTGCGTCACAAAAACCACCCATCTGGGATAAACATCGGCCCATGATGCAGCAGGCATTAATGCGACATAATAGTGAGCAATGGCAATCATTTTTGCAGCAGATGGCGAAAGTCGATCAAGCTGCTAAAGGTAGCTTGCAAGCCTGTCCGTGGTCATTATTAGAGCAATTATGCATGCACGTTGCCGGCGTACAGATTATTAGTCAACATTGAGGATAAGTGGCTGTGAATATTCAACACTACATGCAAACGTTAGGACAACACGCTCGAGCGGCTAGTTACGCTTTATCTCGTGCAGGTACAATCGCAAAAAATAACGCCTTATTGGCGATGGCGGAAGATATTAGAGCTACTGCTGATATCTTAAAACAGCAAAACTTATTGGATCTTGAAGCGGGCAAAGCTAAAGGTCTTGATGAAGCTTCGTTAGATCGTTTGGCGTTAACTGATGCACGTATCGAGGGTATGGCTGAAGGCTTGGAACAGATCGCAGCCTTAGCTGATCCTGTCGGAGAAATCAGCGATATGAATTATCGTCCTTCAGGTATTCAATTGGGAAAAATGCGTGTGCCTTTGGGCGTCATTGGCATTATTTATGAATCTCGCCCTAATGTAACTGCTGATGCGGCAGGCTTATGCTTGAAATCAGGCAATGCCACCATTTTAAGAGGGGGCAGTGAGGCGATGCACTCTAATAAAGCGATTGCTGCCTGTATTCATCGTGGTTTGGAAAAAGCAGGTTTACCAACCAGTGCCGTGCAAATCGTTGAAACAACTGATCGTGCTGCGGTGGGTGAATTGATTACGATGACCGAATATGTCGATGTGATCGTGCCTCGTGGTGGAAAAAGTTTGATCGAGCGGATCAGTAAAGACGCTCGAGTGCCAGTCATCAAACATCTTGATGGTATTTGTCATGTTTACATCGATGGAGCGGCTAATTTAGATATGGCTGAAAATATTGCCTTTAATGCCAAGTGTCATCGTTATGGTGTGTGCAATGCCATGGAAACTTTATTGGTTGATAGCACCATTGCAGCAGAAGTTTTACCTCGACTAGCTGCTCGTTATGCCGCTGAGTCAGTTGAACTGCGTGGTTGTGAATTGACACGAATCATCTTGCCAAATATTAACGCCGCGACAGAAGAAGATTGGGATACGGAATACTTAGCACCAATTTTATCTATTCGTATTGTTTATGGGATTGAACAAGCTATGGATCACATCCATAAACATAGTTCGGGTCATACCGAAACGATAGTGACGGAAAATTACACGCGTGCACGTCAGTTCTTAGCCGAAGTTGATTCTAGTTCGGTTATGGTCAATGCCTCAACGCGTTTTGCCGATGGTTTTGAATATGGTTTGGGTGCTGAAATTGGTATCTCAACCGATAAAATTCACGCCCGCGGCCCTGTTGGTCTAGAAGGGCTAACTTCGCAAAAATGGATAGTCTTAGGTACAGGGCAAATCAGACAGTAATGAATGAAGCTATAGGTATATTGGGTGGTACTTTTGACCCTATCCACTTTGGACATTTACGATCGGCATTAGAAGTAAGCGAGCAACTTAATTTAGCGCATGTGAGGCTGATTCCGAGCGCACGACCACCGCATCGCAATGTACCTCATGCCTCACCTCAACAACGCCTGATGATGTTGCATCTAGCAATGAAAAGTGCCAATAATTTTATTGTTGACGATCGTGAGTTACAGCGAGATGGGCTGTCTTATACTGTCGATACATTATTAAGCCTAAGACAGGAGTTTCCAGACAATCCCTTGTTTTTGTTATTGGGAACGGATGCATTTTTAGGTATTCAATCTTGGCATAAGTGGCAACATTTACTTGAGCTAGCTCATATCGTAGTAATAAGCCGCCCAGATGAAACATTGGCGATGCCGGTAGAACTGAATTCCTGGTATCAACAACATTTAGCGATGCCGACCAATGATCAGAATCTAGCGGGCAAGATTTGGCCAGTTACTGTGACACAATTAGCGATATCTGCGACTGCTATTAGAAAGGTTGTATTAGAAGGTAAAAGCCCACAGTTTTTATTGCCTGATGCAGTGATTCAACTAATCAACCAGCTTGGTTTATATCGTAGTAATGAATAATAACCATGGATGATGTGTTTTTTGTAGCGTCAAAGTTGGGATGGGCAATAGTAAGTCCAGCCAACTTGATTGTTATCCTGATGACTTTCGCTACTATCATGTTGTTCTTAAACAAAGTCGCCGTTGCAAAATGGATCCTAATTCCTCTAATGATAGCCAATTGGCTTTTAATGGCTTATCCCTTAACGGATAGCCTTATCTCGCCATTGGAAACACGATTTAATAAACCGACATCACTGCCTCAACATGTAGACGGCATTATCGTTCTAGGTGGAGGTGAAAAATTAAAACAATCGTTAAGTTGGCACACACAAGAGTTAGGTGATGCGGGCGATAGATTTATTGGCGCAGCAGTTTTGGCCAAACACTACCCAGATGCAGCTATTATTTATTCTGGTGGCAGTAACTTATTACGGCCTGTTCAAAAAGGGAAAAATGGACAAAACGAGGTCGATATTGCTCAGACTGTTCTCACTGCCATTGGCATTTCTAAAGATCGCTTGATTATTGAGTCACAATCAAGAAATACCGCTGAAAACTTTGTGTTTTTGAAGCGTATATTGCCGAAGCCTAATGGTACTTATTTATTGGTTACATCAGCATTCCATATGCCACGTTCAGTTGGTGTCGCTCGCCAACAAGGTATCAATGTTATTCCTTATCCTGTTGATTATATGACTAATAAACATGAATTTCGTCAATGGGATTTTGACTTTATCGGACATTTACAAATACTGGATCTTGCTTGGCATGAATGGCTGGGTTTAACTGCGTATTATTGGACGGGTAAAATCTCAGAATGGTTACCTCAGGATATAAGTGAATAAGCTGCGTAGAAGACTTATTTACTTACACTGTGGCGATGAGTTTTAAGATGGTCGAGTCAATTTTCAAACATATTGAAGCGGCAATGCCTGACTTTAAAGCACGCCCTCAGCAAGTGGAGATGAGTCAGTTTATTGCGGAATGTATGGGGCGTGAAGAGCATTATCGAATGGCTGTGGTTGAAGCGCCAACGGGCGTTGGTAAAACCCTAGCCTATTTAGCCGGTGCGATTGATATCGCATTAGAAAATAAAAAAACACTGGTTATTAGTACGGCTACGGTAAATCTTCAGCAGCAACTACTACACAAAGATTTACCTCAGTTCGTGCAAGCAACGGGTAAACAACTGAAAGTTGTTCAGATCAAAGGACGTAGGCGATATATGTGTCCAAGTAAGCTCATTAATGTCGTCAGTGCTGGAAATCAACACGAGTTGACCTTAGATGTTGACAGCAAATACCAACAAGCTAAACGTCATGTTGCCGTTGTAAAACTGCATGAGCAATGGGACAAAGGTCATTGGGATGGCGATAGAGATAGCCGTACCGATGCGATTGAACCGATCTTATGGCATGAAATATCGACTGATTCAGAAGGTTGTGCTGGTAAAAGTTGCTCTAAATATCACCGTTGCCCATATTATTTGGTACGCCGTGAAATGGCGACAGCCAATGTAGTTATTGCTAATCATGATTTAGTATTGAGTGATGCTGACTTGGGTGGAGGACTAGTCTTACCTAATCCCGAAGAAATACTCTTTGTATTTGATGAAGCACATAATTTGCCACAAAAGGCGCTAGATCATGCCGCTAAAGCCTTAAACTTTGCTCAGCTGTATCAGACCACAGAAACTGCCGAT
Organism: uncultured Methylophaga sp.; assembly: GCA_963975785.1. Lineage (GTDB taxonomy): Bacteria > Pseudomonadota > Gammaproteobacteria > Nitrosococcales > Methylophagaceae. The sequence goes on along the minus strand of CAXBIM010000036.1, from coordinate 8,735 downwards.
AGCGTGTTAAAAAAGCTCGTAAAGGCATTGGCATTTCGTCAGCATGATTTTGGTTTTATGTTAATGGAGTTACGACGAGACTTACCAAGTGTAATTACCTTACTACAGCAAATGGAAACCTTGTTGCAAAGTGATGATCTAGTTAAGCTAATGATGGCTGGCAAGGTCAGTGAACCACGTATTTATTGGCAAAGCCCATTAGTAAAAGCATTAATCACGCCCTGTCATGGTTTATTACAACGCGCCAATATTATTTATAAACACTATGCCTTATTCGGTAAGTGGATTAAAGATGCCTTAGAAACTCAAGAGATCTCGAATCGTGTGGCAGAAGTATTGTTACCACAGGTCGGTACGGTGCAAAATATATTTGGTTATCTAATTGATTTTATGATGTTATTTTTAGATGAAGATAAACCTGACTTCCCTCCCAATGTACGCTGGTTGTCCTTAGAAAAATTTGCGAAAGAAACGACCCTAGTGATTAATGCTGGGCCGATGACCGCTGCCTATTTTCTTGAAAAAAGTTTATGGAATCAGGCGTATGGGGTCGTGTTAACTTCGGCTACTTTACGTGGTTTGGGGTTATTTCAACGTTTTAGAGCAGATTGCGGGCTTAAACGATTTGATGAGCGGCATTTTTTAGCGGTGAAGTCACCCTTTAATTACCAAACTCAAGCAACCTTGTCTTTGCCTATGATGCATCATTTACCTAATGAAAATGTTGCAGATTGGCAGCAAGAGGTCGTGACACAACTCATTACTGTTATAGATAGGAAAGAAGCGACTTTAGTGTTATTTACGTCTAAAACAGTGATGGATTCGGTGTATAAACAATTGCCTGAGGAGTTGGCTGAGCGCGTATTATTGCAAGGTGACCTATTATCTCCGAAAAATATGATAGCCGAACATATCAAACGCACAGAATCAGGTGAAGGCAGTATTATTTTTGGAATGGACCGCTTCGCAGAAGGTGTCGATTTACCGGGTAAGCTGTGTAGTCATGTAGTGATTACTAAACTACCTTTCCCTGTATTCACGCGGCCGATAGAACAAGCAAAACAAGAGTGGATCATACGTTCTGGCGGACAACCATTTGTTGCCTTGTCACTTCCCGCTGTGAGCATTCGACTTATTCAGGCATGTGGGCGATTATTGCGTAAAGAAACAGATTCAGGTCGAATTACGATATTAGATCGACGATTATTGACTAAAGGTTATGGTAAGCAATTGTTAGAACACTTACCTGATTATAAGATTATTTAGGCAAAAAAAAAGCCTCATCAATTATGACAAGGCTTTAGATTCATCCTGAGAAGGATTATTATTCTGTGCGGCTAGTTACTTCTAATAAGTGGTAACCGAATTGTGTTTGTACAGGGCCTTGTACAGTGTTGATAGGCGCTGAGAAAACAACTTTATCGAATTCTGGAACCATCATGCCTGGTCCAAATTCGCCTAAATCACCACCAGACTGGCCTGATGGGCAAGAAGAGTTTGCTTTTGCAACGGCAGCAAAATCAGCACCTTCTTCAATTTCTTTTTTTAATTCAAGACAGATTTCTTCGCTGTCTACTAAGATATGTCGAGCAGTCGCTTTAGCCATGGTTGTTCCTGGATAATTTCAAAAAAGAGCCATTATATCGCAACTATTCAGTCATGACATGTTTGTAAGCAATGTGTGCTTACTAATTAGTTTTCACAACGAATGTTTAAAATGGTCTCAGCAAATTCAACGACGTCTCCAGCGACAATTTTTTTACGTTTTTGAAGTTCAACAACACCGTTCACTTTAACTAAACCATCGGCGATGGCAATTTTTGCTTCAGCACCGCTTGATGATAAACCTTCGAACTTCAATATTTTATAAAGCTCAGTGGGGGATTGTGTGAGGATAACGCTAGTGGTAGTTTGTGTCATAAAAATAAACCTATAGAATGAAATAATGTAGATAGTTTACTGGGTTTACAACAATATTAATGTTTTAAAACGGATAAAGAAAAATGACCACAGATAAAAATAAACGACTTGATGATCTTGTTGCCCAATCTAAAAAGTATCAAGCTGAACGTGAACAAACATATCGAGAGCGTTCATTAAAAATGTACCCTTGGGTGTGTGGGCGCTGTTCACGTGAATTTACCCAAGTAAATTTACAGGAACTGACAGTACATCATCGTGATCATAATCATGATAATAATCCGAACGATGGTAGTAACTGGGAATTATTATGTATTTATTGCCATGATAATGAACATTCACGTTATATCGAGCAAGTCCGTTACGGTAGTACAGGAGCTGATACTGCAAAAGCGACAACAACCCATAACCCTTTTGCCGCATTGGGTGATTTACTAAAAAATAAAGACTAATACTTTAATTGAAAAATGTGAAGTTGTTCGCGGAATGATTTAAATAGGCTATGTATTCTCTATCTAAAAAGTGAAGATAAGGATACTGCAATGAAAATGTTTGTTAATTTCATACAGATTATGTTGATTGCGGGAATGGTATACCCTGTTTATGCCATGTGGACTAACGACCAACTAAGTAGTTTTTGTGTCGAATTACAATCAAATATGACAATGCAAAATTTACTCGCTTTGGCCGATCAGAAAAACATTAAGATATATTTAGCGAATGTTGATGATATGAAGTGGCTAGCCACAGCAAGTACCCCTGCGAGTTTTTCTAATTATTCCTGCCAAATAAAGGGCATGGGGAATAAAGTGGCATCTGCAAAAATGGCTACTTTATAAATGATGCCGCATACCCTAAGTGTAGGGGATGCGGCATTTTACTAGCCAGTAACGTAGTTAATCATAATACCGGCAGCTACTGCAGAGCCGATAACGCCTGCGACATTTGGTCCCATTGCATGCATCAATAAGAAGTTATGCGGATCAGACTCTAAGCCTAATTTATTAGACACTCGTGCTGCCATCGGAACTGCCGAGACACCCGCTGAGCCAATGAGTGGGTTGATTTGACTACCACCTAATTTATTAATCAATTTCGCCATGATGACGCCACAAGCAGTACCAATACCAAAGGCAACCATACCTAATAATAAAATACCTAAGGTAGTGAAATCTAAGAACTTGTCTGCACTTAATTTTGACCCTACAGCCAAACCTAAAAAGATAGTGACTGTATTTATAAGTGCATTTTGGGTCGTATTACTTAAACGATCGACAACGGCACACTCTTTCATCAAGTTACCGAAACAAAACATGCCTAATAACGGCGCGGCATCTGGTAGTAAAAATGCCACTAAAATAAGTAATAATAATGGAAAAATTATTTTTTCACGCTGTGATACATGACGCAATTGTGTCATTTTTATTTTGCGTTCAGTAGGATTTGTTAATGCACGCATAATTGGCGGTTGAATCAGTGGTACAAGCGCCATGTATGAATACGAAGCCACTGCAATTGCACCTAATAAGTCTGGAGCGAGTTTGCTGGCAACGTAGATCGATGTAGGTCCATCAGCACCACCAATAATACCTATAGCGGCAGCATCAGCTAGGCTGAAATCAAAAATACCAAATGTAGACAACAGCACTGCACCCATTAAGGTCGCAAAAATGCCAAACTGTGCTGCAGCGCCTAAAAATAATGTTTTAGGATTAGAGAGTAGTGGGCCAAAATCTGTCATGGCACCTACACCCATAAAGATAATGAGTGGAAATGCACCACTTTCAATACCAACGGTATAAAACAAGTGTAATATGCCACCCGCTTCAGCCAAGCCCGCACCTGGAATATTGGCTAATACGCCACCAAAACCAATCGGTACTAGTAATAATGGTTCAAAGTTCTTTTTGATCGCTAAATACAGCAACAACATACCAATCAGGATCATAATCCCTTGGCCTGGCTGCATTTGATAAATGCCTGTGTTTTGCCATAGGTGTAGTAGTTGGTCCATGTTTAACCCTTATACGATAGAAACTAGGTGGTCGCCGACTTTGACTTCATCACCTGGTTTAACTGAAATTGTGCCAATAACACCTGATTGGAATGCCACAATCTGCGTTTCCATTTTCATGGCTTCAAGAATAACTAATACATCACCTTCCTCGACTGACTGACCAGAGGAAACTTGTACTTTCCAAATTGTGCCAGCTAATGGAGATATTATCGGTTCACCACCTGATACGGTTGCTGCGACAGGCGCTGCAGGAGCAGGTGTTGTAATATTACTAATATCACCACCTTCATTGACCTGAACAACGTAGCTTTGGCCATTAACTGCGATGGTATAAACATCTTGACCAGCAGTTTTAGTATCTTGTGTAGCAGCCTGCGCCGATTCTAATGTTGGCACAGGTTCAAAAGCATCAGGATTATTTCGGTTAGCTAAGAATTTCAAACCAACTTGGGTGAATAGTGCATAGGTTAATACATCGTCAATTTCACGGTCGCCGGCTTCTAATTCAATATTATCTTTAATTGCATGAGCTTGAAGTTCTGCAATGAGCTTATCCATTTCTGGTTCTATCAAATCGGCAGGGCGACAAGTAATCGGTTCTGCACCTTCAAGGACTTCTTTTTGAAGTTCAGCATTAAATGGTGCCGGTGCGGCGCCATATTCGCCTTTTAATATGCCGGCTGTTTCGTTCGTTACAGTTTTGTAACGTTCACCCGTTAATACATTTAATACTGATTGAGTGCCGACAATTTGTGAGGTCGGTGTTACCAACGGGATATATCCTAAATCAGCACGTACACGAGGAATTTCTGCCAATACTTCATCAAACCGATCTGCTGCGCCCTGCTCGCGAAGTTGACTTTCCATATTGGTCAACATGCCGCCAGGTACTTGCGCTGTTAGGATACGTGAATCTATGCCTTTAAGTGAACCTTCCCAAGGTGCATATTTTTTACGTATTTCACGAAAATAAGCAGCAATTTCTTCGAGTAGTTCAATATTAAGTCCGGTATCGCGTGCCGTATCTTCAAATATTGAGACGATTGACTCCGTCGGTGAATGGCCATACGTCATTGACATAGATGAAATAGCGGTATCAACATTATCAATGCCTGCTTCGACACATTTCAAAATTGTAGCAGTTGATAAGCCTGTTGTTGCATGAGACTGCATATGAATCGGGATATCGATTGCTTGCTTAAGCTCGCTGACTAATTCAAACGCAGCGTAAGGCTTAAGCAAACCAGCCATATCTTTAATGCAAAGTGAATGGGCACCCATATCTTCGATGCGCTTTGCTAAGTCGATCCACATTGCAAGATCGTGAACAGGGCTTAGGGTATAGGAGATGGTACCTTGTGCATGACGATCATTTTCTAAAACAGATTTAATGGCAACCTCAAGGTTACGAGGGTCATTCATTGCATCGAAAACACGAAATACATCAACACCGTTAATTGCTGCACGTTCGACAAATTTTCTTACCACATCGTCTGCATAGTGACGGTAGCCTAGAAGATTTTGACCACGAAGGAGCATTTGTTGTGGTGTATTTGGCATAGCAGCTTTTAGGCTACGAATACGGTGCCAAGGGTCTTCGCCTAAATAACGAATGCATGCATCAAATGTTGCACCGCCCCATGTTTCAACAGACCAATAACCTACTTGGTCAAGTTTACTTGCAATGGGCAACATGTCATCAAGACGGAGACGAGTTGCAAATAATGATTGATGGGCATCACGAAGAACAACGTCCGTAATACCTAATTTTACTGTAGATTCGGTCATGGTTATGGCCTTAAATAGTGAAAAGCTAGCTGTGATTATTTGTGGCGTGCACGGTACTTATGTATCGCGGCGCTCATTACGGATATTAATGTTTTGTCTTCTACTATAGGTGATTTCGCTAAAGGGCCATGTCGTGGAATAACCGCTGTAGGTGAGGGCACACCACCTTCAGGTAGCACACCTACATTTTTTTCATATTTGGTGATGATGCGAGACATAAGCGTCGTTGCACCAACCAATAAGGTTAAAAAAAGAAATACAAACCCCATGCCAAACAGCATTAAGGTCAAACCATCATTCATTAGGCTAGACGACTCCATCTACCTTCCCCTTAAATAATCAATGAGTTAAGTCACTAAGCTGAAAGCCGTAATGACAAATAGCAGAGCATTATATCATTGTTGGCAAAATCGTATATTTTGACATATAAATTAGACAGGTTTTGCCGATACGATAGTGATCTTTTGATTAGAATTATCAACAAAAATTCGAAACTAATAATAAGAAATGCTTAAGCTCAGGTTAGTGTTCAGATAAAAACTTATGGGTACAAATAAATCTCAAGAATGTGAAATTAGGATTGCTTGTTAAATTGAGCTCGGATTGATGACTGAATGATAAAAACCTTTTGATGCATCTTCAACTAAGTCAAAGACATGAGCAAACCCATTTTGACCGCCGTAATAAGGATCAGGTACATCTTGCTCTTTTCGTTCTGGGGCATAATCTAAAAAAAGTTTAATTTTATGATGATGCTCGCTTGGGCTGGCATCCATCAATATATTGTAATTATCAGTATCCATCGCTAGGATATGATCAAAATGCTCGAAGTCTAAAGGCATTACTTTACGCGCACGAATTTTTGATAAATCTATGCCGCGAGCTCGAGCGGTCTGTTGCGAACGTGCATCAGATGGTTCGCCAATATGATAAGCGTGTGTGCCTGCAGAATCGATGACAAAACGATTAGCGGTTCCCTTATCCTGTAACAGCTTGTTAAAGACACCTTCTGCAGTTGGTGATCGACATATATTGCCCATGCACACGAATAGTACTTTTATTTGTCCCATATAATGCCTAACCGTTTGATTAATATTGACATGCTATTTTAGCAGTCAGATACAACTTCATACAATCCCACTACCGATTGGTACGCAGGTGATATATTCAGGAACTGCCAGCACTTAACTTTCGCCAACTCTTGATAATCAAAAATTCATTAAGAAAACTTTATACCTGAACAGATTACACCAACAACTTGTAGCGGTTTCTTTCATTATAAATATAAAGTGGGACGGCCTACACCAGCTAATATCTATTACTGCAAGTACGGTGCTCATCATAAATATGATTGATATCTCGTCGGATGACCGACTGGTAAATATCATCATTTTGGAAATATTCTTAATTTAACGCCAAAAAATCTCAAAATTAAGCAAAAAAACAATGTATTGCAAACTAGCCATTAGCCCAATAGAAAAAATATGTGACGTGGTCTATAAGAGTTATTCTGAGCTGTGGTATATTCAAGGATAGAAAGATTAAAATTATTTTAGATTATTTATGAGTTAAGCCGAATATTGGCAGTTTATTAGATAGCGCTAAAAGCCAATGGAAGGCGATATGATTTAAGGATATCTGACTATGCATATTTTTTCAAAAGCAGCAGTCTATGGAGCATTAGCTGCACAAGATCAAGTACTTGAAGGGACGAATATAATCACTATGCTTCAGGCTGGTGATGTCTCTATTAGCATAGGACCAGATAAGGTCGTTTCTATTGCTCGAGTAGGTGATACCCTCATTATAAAATTAGTAGACGGTGATCAATTCATTGTTGAAAATTTCTTTGGCTTTACTGAGAATAGTCACCTTTATTTTCAAGATAGTAATTTTCCTGAAGTTATTTGGCTCTTGAACCTAGAGTCCGATGTTGAGCAGGACCTTTTGGCGTACACTCTGGAAAAAATGCCCAGTGCGGAAGTACTCGATGGTGAAAGCAAAGAAGGTTTTTTGGGTGACAATTCCCTCTCCTTTATTTTGGGTGATATTGGAGTGGCTATTATCGCGGGTGGGCGTTCAAGCATTAATGGTGCCGATGAGCTACCGTTAGTAAGGTTGAACTATACAACGCCGAAATTGACAGGGATGGTCGATGAGAAGATGGCAGTTGTTGCTGTTAATAGCGATTACTACAGGGCCACAATCAACGACGATGCTACATGGTCACGCACTTACAACACGTTGCTGGTATTTCCTGAAGGCATAACTAATGTCACCGTTCCATCTCGCGATAGCAATGTAGGCCTTACGAATGACACCGGGACGGAGGGTGATTTTATCACCAGCGACACGACGTTACTTATCACCGGCACGCTGGATTTAGATGATGGAAATAGTTTAAGTGTTATTTTTAATGGGGCTACTTACACTATTGCGGCTCCCGAATTAACGATAGATGGGGCGGGTAACTGGGCCTTGAATATGACTGGTACCGTTCTGACTAACGGGACTTATCCGTTGGTGATCCGTGTTACGGATGTGGCAGGTAACACGGTTGAGAGTCGTCAGGATATCGTGATTGACACGACGGCACCTTCTACCGGTGATGGTAGCAACATTATTAGCATTAATGATGGCGGTGATGGTCTAATTAATGCGAGTGAAGCCAGCAATCTCTTATTCAGTGGTCAGCTGGAAAGTGGCGCCACCCTGAACAGCCTCAGCATCAGTGATGGTGATAGCACTCAAGCGGTGGCGGCTGGTGAGATCAATGTTGACGGAAGTGGTGTTATCACCGTGACCGGTCAGAGTGTGAGTGGTCTTAATGACGGCATATTGACCGTCACGTTGAACATCACCGATGTTGCAGGCAATACCGGTAACATTATCGATACGGCGACCTTAGATACGGTGCTTGATACCGATGGTGATAGTCAGATTGCATCCCTAGGCGGCCTTACGAATGACACCGGGACGGAGGGTGATTTTATCACCAGCGACACGACGT
>CAXBIM010000035.1:0-26852 GCA_963975785.1 uncultured Methylophaga sp. | reverse complement strand
CATGATCAACGTGACCAATTGTGCCCACGTTTACGTGTGGCTTGTTTCTTACAAACTTCTCTTTAGACATGACCAGTCTCCCCGTCAATATTATCTAGCTATAACAAAAACAAAAAAGACACGGATAACCCTGTCTAATCAAATAAAAAACTTTTGGAGCCCACAATCAGAATCGAACTGATGACCTCATCCTTACCATGGATGCGCTCTACCGACTGAGCTATGCGGGCCTTTTGATCCAAACAATGGAGCGGGTGATGGGAATCGAACCCACGTGATCAGCTTGGAAGGCTGGAGTTCTACCATTGAACTACACCCGCATATCAACTCTTTAAAACTAAACTACTACTATAAACTTGGTGGAGGGGGGAGGATTCGAACCTCCGAAGGCTGAGCCGTCAGATTTACAGTCTGATCCCTTTGGCCGCTCGGGAACCCCTCCACGAAAGACCGGCATTTTGCGTAAAAGCGCTGCACATGTCAACTATTATGTTCATTTTAAACTTAGGATGCCTACTTATTCCTTTTCTATCGGCATCTCATAATGATATTGACGGTGCGCAAAAACAACACATAGTATACTATCTGCGCTTAATATTCATGTGTTTTAGGAGTTACTATGGAACAGTACCGAGGTACTACCATCCTATCTTATCGTCGAAATGGCCAGGTTGTCATTGGTGGCGATGGTCAAGTTAGTCTGGGCAATACTGTTATGAAAGGTAATGCTCGCAAAGTCAGACGTTTATACAACGATAAAGTCATCGCGGGCTTTGCTGGAGGCACTGCAGATGCCTTTACCTTGTTTGAACGCTTCGAAGCAAAGCTTGAAAAACATCAAGGCAATCTAACGCGTAGTGCACTAGAGTTAGCGAAAGACTGGCGTACTGACCGTATTATGCGTCGACTTGAAGCATTACTAGCCGTAGCCGATGCGCACACCTCGTTAATTATTTCAGGCAACGGTGATGTTATCGAACCTGAACATGGGCTAATGGCAATTGGTTCAGGTGGGCCTTTTGCTCAATCAGCGGCAACAGCGCTAATGGAGAACACTGATTTAAGTGCTAGAGATATTGTCGAAAAAGGCTTACACATTGCCGCCGATATTTGCATCTACACCAATCATAACCTTACTATAGAAACTTTAGAAAACGAGTCGTAACATCATTATGCAAGCACTTACACCTCAACAAATCGTTCTAGAACTCGATAAACATATTATCGGTCAGCAAGCCGCTAAAAGAGCGGTCGCTATTGCTTTACGTAATCGTTGGCGCCGGAAACAACTCAGTGCTGAACTTCAGTATGAAATCTCCCCAAAAAATATCCTTATGATTGGCCCTACCGGTGTTGGGAAAACTGAAATCGCTCGTCGTTTAGCCGTTTTAGTCAATGCACCATTTATCAAAGTAGAAGCAACCAAATTTACTGAAGTTGGTTATGTTGGTCGTGATGTTGAATCTATCATTCGTGATCTTGCAGAGATTTCGATGAAAATGTTGCGTGAACAGGCTAGCGAAGGCGTCAAATTACGAGCTGATGATGCAGCTGAAGAACGTATTTTAGATGCACTGCTTCGCCCTGCACGAGATCAAGATACAGAAAATGATTCCACTTCAAGTACACGTCAGCGTTTTCGTAAAATGTTGCGTGAAGGACAGTTAGACGACCGTGAAATCGAATTAGAACTTGATTCGTCTAAGGTTGGCATTGAGATCATGTCTCCTCCCGGTATGGAAGAAATGACAAATCAACTTCAAGATATGTTTAAAAACATGCACGCTTCGAATAAAACAACTCGCAAGCTGACTGTTGCTAATGCAATGAAGTTACTTGCTGAAGAAGAAGCTTTTAAGCTTATAAATGAAGATGACTTAAAAGCTAAAGTCGTTGAGTCAGTGGAGCAAGACGGCATAGTTTTTCTAGATGAAATTGATAAGATCACTAATCGCAGTGAAGGCTCTAGCGGTGCTGATGTATCCCGTGCTGGTGTACAACGCGATTTACTGCCACTCGTAGAAGGCAGTTCAGTATCAACTAAATACGGCATCATTAAAACGGATCACATTCTGTTTATTGCCTCGGGCGCTTTCCAACTAAGTAAACCTTCAGACTTAATTCCAGAGCTACAAGGCCGTTTACCTATTCGCGTCGAGCTACAAGCCTTAGGTGCACACGAATTTGTACGCATATTGACTGAACCTAATGCCTCTCTCACTGAGCAATATACCGCTTTGTTAGCCACAGAAGGAACACATATCAACTTCAGCGAAGATGGCTTGCTTCGGATTGCCGAGTTAGCATGGGAAGTGAATGAGCAAACAGAAAATATTGGTGCACGACGCCTACATACAATGCTGGAAAAACTTTTAGAAGAACTTTCATACAACACTGATGGCGATGTAAACGTTCAAGTCACCATCGATGCAGATTATGTAAATAGTCAGCTATCAGCGCTAGTACGAGATGAAGATTTATCTCGTTACATACTTTAGGGATCATCATGGCAAACACTAATTTTCCAACCGGCATAACCTTACACAAACAATCAAAATCGCTAGAACTTATTTATGATGACGTTAGCTACAACTTATCTGCTGAGTATTTACGTGTTTACTCTCCTTCTGCAGAGGTGCGTGGTCATGGCGCGGGTCAAGAAGTCTTACAAACAAATAAAGAACAAGTAGGCATTAATCAACTTGAACCTACAGGCAATTATGCACTTAAAATTTATTTTGATGATGGGCATGACAGTGGCTTATTTACATGGGATTATCTATATGATCTTTCTACACATCAAGATATTCACTGGCAAGACTATTTAGATCGGCTTGAAAAAGCGGGTTATCAACGACAAGGTTAAAGATCGTGGAAGAAAAAAAAACCACTCACTTCGGTTATCAAGAAGTCCCGACCGAAGATAAAGTCAAACATGTTGCCGGTGTATTTCATTCTGTTGCGGGTAAATATGACTTAATGAATGACTTAATGTCGATGGGCATTCATCGCTTGTGGAAACGTTTTACTATCCATACTAGTGGCGTCAGACGCGGTGCAAAAGTATTGGATATTGCAGGTGGCACCGGTGATCTTGCATTAAAATTTTCCAGGCTAGTTGGTAGTACTGGACAAGTTATCTTAGCGGACATCAATGCCAGCATGCTTAATGTCGGTCGCGATCGGCTGACTGATGAAGGTGTCACTGGCAACATCAACTATGTGCAAGCTAATGCTGAATGTCTGCCCTTTCCAGATAATACCTTTGATGTCATTACTATCGCCTTCGGACTAAGAAATGTGACTGATAAAAATGCGGCACTACGCTCCATGTTTCGAATTCTCAAACCGGGCGGTCGATTATTAGTCTTAGAATTTTCTAAACCTGCTGAGTGGCTTGCTCCTGTTTACGATACCTATTCTTTTAAACTATTACCAAAAATTGGCAAAATATTTTCAAATGATGAAGATAGCTACCGTTATTTAGCTGAATCTATTCGTATGCATCCAGATCAAGACACCATGAAACAAATGATGATAGATGCGGGTTTTGAACGCTGTGACTATCATAATATGACTGCCGGAATTGTGGCTTTACATAGTGGTTATAAGTTTTGAGTTCAACCCTTAAACCTATCGAATTAGCTTTAAATGCAGCATTAGTTCAAGATCCTGAGACCAAAGTTAAACTGGATCAATTTGAAGGTCGTTGTATCGCAATCAAGATCCAAGATTTTAACCAAACAATAGCCATGGCCGTTAGCCAACGTCAGTTATACCTGTCGACAAAGCCTGAACATACTATAGATTTAACTATAACTGGCAGTGCCTTAACCTTAGCAAAACTAGGTAGTGATCCAGAAAGTTTATTCTCCGCCGACATCGATATTAACGGTGATGTGCAATTTGCTAAACAATTACGTGATCTGCTCGAAGGCTTTGATTTTGACTGGGAAGCACAACTTGCTCGCATTACTGGCGATACCTTAGCTTATCCTATTGCTCACGGAATAAGACAAGTCGCTTCATGGGCAAAAGATAGTCACCTCTCAATGCAAGAAAATATCGCTGAATACCTACGTGAAGAAAGCCGACTCTTACCGGACAAGTCACAAATTAAATCCTATATGCATGATATTGACACTTTACGCGCTGATTTTGACCGTCTTGAAGCACGCATCAACAGATTATAAATTAATGAAACTACAGCATCTCTTTCGCCTAATTCAAATCAATCATGTGTTATCAAAACATCGCTTGGATGAATTGATTCAAAGCACCCATTTGCTGCGGCCCCTACGTTTTATAAGCTACTTTTCCCCCTATCGCTGGACACACAGCAATAAGGCACCTCGTGGCGAACGACTGCGTTTAGCTTTAGAAGATTTAGGTCCTATTTTTGTTAAAATTGGTCAAATATTATCCACTCGACGAGATTTATTACCTGATGATATCGCCGACTCTCTAGCCAAACTGCAAGATCAGGTGATGCCATTTCCTAACGAACAAGCGCTCGGTTTAATCCAACAAGCTTACGGCGAACAATCACTCGACAGCTTATTTTCACATATTGATGAAGAACCACTCGCCTCTGCTTCAATTGCTCAAGTTCACGCCGCTACGCTGATTGATGGCAGTGCCGTTATTATCAAAATTGTTCGGCCGAATATTAAACAACGTATTCGCCGTGATATTGACCTATTACACACCTTAGCGGGCTTAGCAGAACGTTTCTGGGTCGATGGTAGACGACTTCGTCCTAAAGACGTGGTTACTGAGATAGAAAAAAATCTATTTGATGAACTAGATATGATGCGCGAAGCTGCATCAGCCTCACAATTGCGTCGTAACTTTGCAGACTCTAGCTCATTGTATGTACCTGAAATAAACTGGCAATTAACTAAAAGTAACTTACTTGTTCAAGAGCGAGTTTACGGTATTCCTATAGGTGACATAGCCCAATTACACGCCAATAACGTGAATATGGAAAAATTAGCGGAAACAGGTGTGGAGATATTTTTCACTCAAGCTTTCAAGCACGGTTTTTTCCATGCCGATATGCATCCAGGGAATATCATGGTTGATATTTTAGATCCTGAGAACCCTCGTTATATCGCTATTGATTTTGGCATTATGGGTACTTTATCTCCCGATGATCAGAGTTACTTAGCCGACAACTTTCTGGCTTTTTTCAAAAGTGATTATCGTCGCGTGGCAGAATTGCATATTCAATCAGGTTGGGTGCCTGCTGATACGCGTATTGATGAGTTTGAGGCGGCAATCCGTAGTGTTTGTGAACCTATCTTTGCCAAGCCACTTAATCAAATTTCATTTGGACAAGTCTTGCTACGTTTATTCCAAACTGCTCGTCGCTTTAATATGGAAGTACAGCCACAACTGGTCTTACTGCAAAAAACACTGCTTAATATCGAAGGTCTCGGTCGACAACTTTATCCTCAATTAGATTTATGGAAAACAGCAAAACCTATTCTCGAACAGTGGATGCAAGAGAAAATGGGCTGGCAAGCTGCATTTGATAACATCAAGCAAGAAATACCAAACTGGGCACAAACCTTACCCAAACTACCTAGCATGATACATACACTAGTTCAGCAGGCTCAAGATGGTAAGTTAAAAATGCAATTATCATCACAGGATCTTAAACAACTACAACAAGAGGTACGCAACGCTAGCTACCGTAGTGCTGCAGCAATAAGCGGCGCCGCCTTTATTGTCGGTGCAGCACTGCTAATAGGTTTGGATGGTTACGCTCCGTCTATGATTGCCGGCATACCTGTGTTAAGTTGGGTATTCGGGCTTTCGGGTGGAGTTTTACTTTATATTAGTTTAAGCAAAAATTGAAACCGCAGACTTAGTATAGTCTTAACAACAATAGCATCCAGCCCAGAATAGTACACGGAGGAATCGGCCTACTATGAAACTAGAAATGCAGACCTTATTTAGCCAAATAGATAATGTTCCTCAAATTCCTGAGATTGTGCGTCTCCTAATAACTCAAGCCAATGATCCCGATATTGACTTTAAGTCTATTGCTATAAATGTTGAAAAAGAGCAGGTCATTTCATTTAAGGTCTTACGTTTAGTTAATTCCGCCCATTATGGCCTTTCCACTACAATTGGATCCGTACAACAGGCACTAGCATTTATCGGTATGAACGAGTTAAAAAAACTAATTTTGGTCTCGGGCCTTGTCAGTTCAATCAATGAAGTTCCAGGCATTAATTTATATGACTTCTGGCTTGATAACTTCCGTACAGCTACTTATGCCAAATGGTTGGCGGATCATACTAATATTATTGATAGTGAAATAGTTTTCACGGCCGGACTCATCAGCAGTTTGGGGAAGATCCTGATTCATTTGGATGATGAAACTACCGCTACAAAAATAAACTATGATGTCAGCGCTGGTATTAAGCGACCCGAGTCTGAGCGTAAGCACCTTGGTTTCACTCATCAAGATGTCTGTGGTGAAATGTGTCGTATCTGGCAATTTCCTAACGAGTTAATCGACACTATCACAAAGTCCGGCGAACCACTCCGCTTTGACAATATTTCTTTAACTGCTAACGCCGTATATATCGGCCGATTCATTAGCGAATCAAACTATAGTAACAAGAATAAAAAAGCCATATTATCTGAATTCCCTCGTAAAGAATGGCAACAACTAGGTTTAAAAGAAAAGGACATCTCAGAAATAATAGACACACTACTTACGCTAGACACTGGACTAGAAGGCATCTTAGATTAGTCTTCCTACTTTTTCGACAATGATTATTTAGATCTACTGTATGGTATCCGGTAACTCATTCAACAATCTCTCATAAAATTTATTAAAAAGATCTTACTATGTTCAAAATTATATTCGTCGTTGCTGGTTATTATTTCTTAGGCTTATTTGGTGCATTTATAGGTTACTTAATCGGTAGCAGTATTGATCGTGGCAGAGAGTATGGCCTAGGCGGGATAAACCCACTCGGCAATGATCACCGTAAAACCATTTTCTTAGAAACAGCCTTTGTTTTGATGGGAAAACTAGCTAAAGCCGATGGCCATATATCAAAAGATGAAATTTCACATGTCGAGCAATTTATTCAAAAAATGGGGATGTCGACGGAACATCGTCAGCAAGCAATAGCTCAATTTAAACGTGGGTCAGTGGCAAATTTTGATATTAATCCGACTTTAAATGAATTTATGTCAGCATGTGGCAACACATCAAATCTAAAACAAATATTATTGATGTATCTAACCGTTATGGCATTAGCTGACGGTAAGCTTGATCCAGCTGAACATACCTTACTTGAAAAAATAGCATTACGCTTAGGTTACAGTGCCGCTGAATTTAAACAAATGCTAGATATGCTACTTAATCAGTCCCATTTCTCTCAAGGAAATACGAGTTCACCCTCGGCTTTAGAGGATGCATATAAAGCCTTAGGTGTCAGCAAAGACAATAGTGATCAAGAAATTAAACGAGCATATCGCAAGTTAATGAGCCAATATCATCCTGATAAACTTATCGGACAGGGTCTACCAGAAGATATGATCGCGGTGGCGACCGAGCAGGCTAAAGATATTCAGGTTGCTTATGATTTAATCAAAAAACAACGAGCTAAACAATAGTTATACTCTAAAACAAACCGCTTATTGCACCATCATCACTAATATCGATGCGTTCACTGGCCGGCTGTTTTGGCAGGCCAGGCATGGTCATGATATCACCGCACAGTACGACAACAAATTCGGCACCACTCGACAGCCTGACGTCGCGAATAGTTAGAGTATGACCCGATGCTGCGCCGCGTAATGTTGGATCACTGCTGAACGAATAAGGTGTTTTTGCTATGCATATAGGCACATGTTTATGAGTTTTGCTAAACAACGCTAGTTTTGCCAAAACCTTTTTATCTGCCACTACTTCACTAGCACCGTAGGTCTTCGTCGCTACAGCCGTTATTTTGTCCAACAAGGACTCATCATCGGCATATAAAAACTTACATTCATTATTAGTTTCATTTAATGTCGCCACGACTGCTTGTGCAAGCTCTTCTGCACCTGCACCGCCATGCGCCCAATGTGTAGCCACAATCGCTTTTGCACCATAAGATTCTACGGTCTTTTTGATTAAATCAATTTCGGCATCGGTATCTTGCACAAAGTGATTGATGGCAACGATACATGACAAGCCAAAGTGTTGTTGAAGATTAGTCAGGTGACGTTTTAGATTATCCATTCCTCGTTCTAAGGCTGACAAATCTTCATTCGCTAACTCTTTAACCTCGACACCGCCATGATATTTTAGTGCTTTCACCGTAGCTACAATCACCGCCATATCTGGCTTAATACCTGCTTTACGGCATTTAATATCTATAAACTTCTCTGCACCCAAGTCAGCACCAAAACCGGCTTCTGTGACCACATAATCACTCAGTTTCAATGCCATTTTGGTCGCAATAATAGAATTACAACCGTGAGCAATATTGGCAAAAGGGCCACCATGTACAAAGGCTGGATTATTTTCTAAGGTTTGAACTAAATTCGGTTTCAATGCTTCTTTTAATAAAGCGGCCATCGCTCCATGCGCTTTTAAATCACGGGCAAAACGCGCTGTGCCATCGCGAGAATAGCCAATTAGGATATTACTTAGGCGTTGCTTCAGTTCTTTCAGTGAATTTGATAAACAAAAGATAGCCATCACTTCTGAGGCGACGACAATATCAAAGCCATCTTCACGAGGAAAACCATTTGCGGTGCCACCTAGGGCTACGTTAATCTGACGAAGTGCTCGATCATTCATATCCATCACTCGTCCCCAAGTGATTTTTCGCACATCTAGATCCAAAGCATTACCATGGTGAATATGATTGTCGATCATTGCAGCTAGCAGATTATGTGCTGATGCAATAGCATGTAAGTCACCGGTGAAATGTAGATTGATATCTTCCATCGGTACAACTTGCGCATAACCGCCGCCGGCCGCACCACCCTTCATTCCAAAACATGGGCCCATAGAAGGTTCACGTACACACACCATGGATTTTTTGCCAATGCGATTTAATGCATCACTTAAACCAATTGTCGTAGTTGTTTTACCTTCACCTGCGGGAGTAGGACTCACCGCCGTAACGAGTATAAGTTTGCCGTCAGGTCTATCAGCCAAATCAGCCATTACATCTAACGAAACTTTCGCTTTGTACCGACCATAAGGATCGAGTTTAAGAGGATCTAAACCTAAGCGCTGCTCAGCAAGTGGCAGAATTTGTTCCATCTTGGCTTGTTGTGCAATTTCGATATCTGACATGTGTTATTCCATCCGGACAATTATCAAACAATTATACGTGACTATGCAGAAATTATTCACCCCAGCGAGGTTGAAGTGTATGCTCGATCGCAGCTTGGTCTAATATTCTAGCCACCACAAAATCAACGATGTCGGATAGCTGAGTTGGCTTGAAATAGAAGCCAGGGTTGGGCGGTAAGATACAGACTCCTAATCGTGCTAGCTTCAGCATATTTTCTAGGTGTATTGCAGAGAATGGCGCTTCGCGGGGTACTAAAATTAATTTTCGATTTTCTTTCAGCATCACATCGGCAGCGCGATTGATGAGATTATCACTGCTACCAACCGCAATTGATGACAATGTCCCCATAGTACAAGGACAAACGATCATGGTAGCGACTTTGTGTGAACCACTCGCTAGTGGTGAACTCCATTGCTGTTCACCGTAGACCTTTAATAGTTCTGGGGCACACTCAAATTCAGTAACGAGCATTTTATGAATATCGCTGGCTCTCGCAGGTAGTTTCCAATCTAATTCATCAGCAAGCACAATTCGACCCGCAGCAGACACCATCAGGTGAACCGTTATTCCTTGCCCCAATAAGACTTCAATCAATCGTTTACTGTAAGGCGCCCCTGAGGCACCGGTAATAGCTAAAGCAACCTGCTTATGATCAATCATCTTTCCGCCAATGCTGTTAATAAACGTTGATGTATGCCACCAAAACCACCATTGCTCATGATCAAGATCTCGTCGCCCGCTGCCGCCTCTTGGCAAACAAGTGCAATAATTTCATCGATGTCGTGTTTAATGATCGCCATATCACCCAATTGATGTTGAATATCAGCTAATGATAATTTCAATTCTTGATCTTCAAACAAGATTACTCGATCAGCAGCCGTTAATGAATTAGCTAAAGTGTGTTGGTGTATACCCATTTTCATCGTATTCGATCTCGGCTCTAAAATCGCAATCAATTTACGATCGCCGATATTGGCACGTAAGCCATTAATAGTCGTAGTAATAGCCGTAGGATGATGAGCAAAATCATCATATACCCGTACGCCCTGTACTTCACCACGCAACTCCATGCGACGTTTAATACCAGAGAATCGACCTAATGCCTCACATCCATGCTCAAATGTCACGCCGACATGATGTGCTGCCGCGAGTGCTGCCAGTGCATTACTTACATTATGCAGACCTAACATTGACCAGTTGACGTTGCCCACTTTTTCATCACGGTGTATCACATCAAACTGACCGCCATCATCAGCAATATTCTGCGCTTGCACATCACCTATATTTAAATCAACTGTTTGACGGTCTGTCCAACAGCCCATTTCAAATACTTGTTCAATGGCAGGTACTTTGTTCGGGCTAATAACCAAACCATCGGAAGGCACTGTCCGAAGTAAGTGATGAAACTGTTTTTGAATAGCTGCTAGGTCTTCAAAAATATCAGCATGATCAAACTCAAGATTATTGATCACCAAAGTACGTGGATGATAATGAACAAATTTAGACCGTTTATCAAAAAACGCGGTGTCATATTCATCGGCTTCAATCACAAAGAAAGGTGTTTTTCCTAAGCGAGCCGTTTCACCGAAATTATCTGGTACGCCACCAATTAAGAATCCTGGCGACATGCCTGCATCTTCCAAAATCCAAGCCAATAAACTACTTGTTGTCGTTTTGCCATGCGTACCTGAAACAGCGAGTACCCATTTATCTTTTAACACATATTCTGCTAGCCATTGCGGCCCAGAAATATAAGGTAAACCTTTGTTAAGTACATATTCTACTGCCGGATTACCACGCGACATCGCATTGCCCATCACTACTAAATCAGGGACAGGATCTAGGTGTTCAGCTAAATAGCCTTGCTGTAAAGTGATGCCAGCTGCGGCAAGTTGATCACTCATTGGCGGATAAACATTGGCATCAGAACCTGATACTGTCATACCTAATTCACGGGCTATCAGTGCCACGCCACCCATAAAAGTGCCACAAATACCTAATATATGAATATGCACTTAGGCAACTCCTGAAAGTGTGAGCCCAAGTACAACTAAGGACATCGCGGTGTAAATAATAGTTAGAATCGCTGCAACACCAGCCTTAATCTCTAAAGCTTGCCGAAATATATGGGCCATGATCATCAAACTCCAGAACATTAGACCAATCATTAAGAACAGTGCAAGACTAGTCCCTTGTTCCACTTTATCGATCTGGTTGAGCCAGAACATCAATGGAAGTCCAACTAGATCTAGAATAATGCCGGCACCAGCTAATGCAATTAAGGTTTGCTGGTAGCGAGTTTGCAAGCCTTTCAAGTGTAACATCACGCCTACAGCAACTATCATAAATGAGGTGTCAGCTAAACTACTAATAATGCTGACATCCCAAGCACTATCTATACGGCTAATCGCTATACCCAATAAAAAATAGACTAGAAGAGTCATCTTGAGCAGCTGATTTGAAGCGAGCATGTCTGCAGGGCCAGCTTTAAGCCGGCACAAGTCAATAAAACGTAAAATAATATTCATCGTTGCATCATACCGTGCCGAGGAGTAACAACAAAGTAGTAAACAATAAAAAACCCGATAATGACAGCATCATTACCGGGTTTAATTATTTCATCAGGTAAGACTAAATGCTAATCATCTAGTACGAGCCCCCAAGGACCATCGCCTACTTTAATTTCCATCACTGATTCACTAGCAGCTGTATCGACAACAGAAACGGTATTACTCACACCATTTGCAGTATAAAGTGTTGAGCCATCACGACTTAGTGCTGCACCCCATACACGGTTACCAACATCAGCAGTTGATTTTATGGCCAATGTTTTTGCATCCATTATGACTACTTTAGCTGCTCGACCAGTTGTTAAATAAAGTGTTTTGTCATCAGGGCTTATTTTAATGGCCATTGGTTTAGAGCGTGGTAAGTCAACACTTACAGTTTTGCTTATGGTCAGTGTTTTAGTATCGATGATCGCCACTTCATTACCTATTTCACTGCTTACATAAGCGCGTGCACCATCATGGCTAAAAGCCAGACCGCGAGGTCGTGCTGCGACGAGAATATTAGCAATAACTTTGTGGACTGAAGTATCTATTACATGCACCATATTAGTCGACTCACTAGTCACTAACGCTATGCTGCCATCTGGTGAGACTGCTACACCTTCAGGCTCTAAGCCAACACGAATTTCCGCTATCATTTCACCTGTTGACGGATTAATAACAGTTGCTTTTGCATCATCTTCATTAGATAAATACAAATTCCCATTTGGATGCACAGCAAACGTTTCTGGATCTTCACCAGCGTTTAATTTCCCTAAAAATTCTAAGGTTGCCACGTTAACCATGCCAATAGCATCTTCACCACTCAGGGCAACATAAAGCGTTTTATGATCAGGCGATAAACCAATGCCGCGAGGACGTTCGCCAAGCTCCAGTGTCGTCTCCAAATCGCCCGTACGTGAATCAATCACGCTCACTGTATTATCTCTTTCGTTAGTCACAAATAAACGGTATGTTGGTTCTGCCCAAGCGCTAGCACTAACAAGTACCAAAGATGACAGTATAAGTTGTTTTAATTTCATTATTATTTCCTTAATATTCACTATTATTTACAGCTCTTTAAGCCCAGACTATCTAATCCACCTTTCACGCCACGCAATGGCGCTTCAGCAACAATTTTATTGTCTTCTACCAACAGGACTAACTGCCGTAACTGACCAGTATCACGAAAGGTTGCTCCAGCCCCTTTTTGACCATCAAAGGCGATCTTGTTTTTCAGATAATTCAACATCACAGCAGCATCAGTACTTTGAGTTCTAGCAACCGTATCTGACAATAATTTGACCGCCGCCCATCCAGACCAAGCTTCATTATCCATAACCACACCATGCGCTTTCTTAAAACGACTATTCAACTGACTGGCTGCAAATTTCTTAAAGTCTTCATGCCATCCTTGCACATGAGCTTTTGACTCAGGGTTTCTTTCTAACCATTGTGCCAAAGCATCTTGTTTCATTTGTTTACTTGCTGCGATGCTTAATAAATTCGTTGAGCATTCTGCACGTAAATCATCTGAGTCTGAGATCAAATTAAATACTGCAACATTGGCAAATTTCTCAGATTTGGCAACAGCTTGGATATGTTGTTCATCTGTTGCTAATAAAATAGCCGTAGCATCATCCAGAGCCATTAACTCCTCCATGCTAACGACCTGCAATGTATATTTTTGGCCTAGAAATTCACCTTGAATATTTGCTTCATCAATCCCTTGTTGCAGACCCAGCCAAACACTACCGTCTGTCGGACCGACATAATGTAATGGAACATTCATTACTTCCGCTAATAATGGTTGGCTCAAAGCTAATAACAAGACAAATAGCCACTTTTTAATTACACGCATTATGTTCTCCATTTAGTTGATCTCTTATTTACCATACAATGTTTCATCAAATTAAAAAATGAGGAAATTCCTTGATGATATAAACATTAGAGGGTTTATTCAAAGCAAAGTTCAGACCAACTTATAATCTATCCTAACAACAGCGACTTAACTAATCTGGTCTTTCAACTGTCGTTCTATATCAACCAGAATTGGTTGTCTGTAGCCACCACTATTTTAAATATATGCTGGCACGACAACTATTACCCTTATTGACTAAGGCTAACGTCTACAGAAACTTTTTTGCTCAAGAAATCCATATAACTACCGATATAGAGTCTGACTATGTAGGAATATCTGAAATTTATGAATAAAAAAGCACAAGAACTCGAACTCAGAAACATCATGCAAGGGCTGGAAGAGTTTGCCACCTTCATGAGCTTCAAAAGTAATAGTGCTGGTCTACGCATTCTCAGTGTGGAAAGTGTTACTCATACCGAACCTGTTAAGACTACGAATCGAACAGCCCGCGTTATCAAGATACATCAACCAGCACATCTACATATAAAGCAGTCGTTGAGTGAGCCTCGCTCATTTCACGATAGAAAATATCATTAGCCACAAAAAAGCCCGAATCAATCGGGCTTTTTTATAACGATAATAGCTTTGACTAAACTTGACTGCCATCCTCATTAATTTCTTCACCCTCAGGTTTCTCTGGCGGCATTAAGTCTGCTTTACTTATACCCATTGCTAAAACTGCATTACTCGCGATATAAATCGAAGAATAAGTACCAACCACAATACCCAATAATAACGCTATTGCAAAATCATGAATAACCGCGCCACCAAACCAATATAGTGAAAAGACAACCAATAACGTCGTCCCCGAAGTCATTAATGTTCTGCTTAAGGTGTCATTTAAGGCACTGTTTACAATTTCTACTGAATCACCTTTCCGTTTACGCAAAAATGTTTCTCGAATACGGTCAAAGACTACAATGGTATCGTTCAGTGAATAACCAATAACGGCTAGTATTGCAGCCAATACCGTTAAATCAAACTCCAAGCGAAATAGCGAAAAAACGCCTAATGTAATGATCACGTCATGCACTAGTGCAACCACAGATCCAATGGCAAATCTATATTCAAAGCGAAACGAAACGTAAATTAATATACCAATCAACGCATACAGCATAGCCAGACCACCATCTTCAGTCAGCTCTTCACCGACTTGTGGCCCAACAAACTCTACTCGTCGAACATCAATGGTCACTTCACTATCGCTCTGTAAAACAGCAACGACTTCATTACTTAATTCAGCCATATTTTTAGAAGGAATGACCGGCAGATGAACCAATACATCGTGTATTGAACCAAAGTTCTGCACTGCAGCATCCTCAAAGCCACCTTTTTTTAAAGTAGCCCGAATATTATCCAGCTTTGCCTCATCTTGATAAGCCAACTCAATGATGGTGCCGCCAGTAAAATCGATACCTAAATTAAGGCCTTGCTTGAATAATGATGTTAGTGAAATTAAAACTAATAAGATAGAAAAAACGGCTGCTATCTTACGTTTTCCCATAAAGTTAAAGTTAGTACTTTCTTTCATAAATTGCATAATTTTTACCTTAAATGGATAACGTTGGACGTTGTTTATGACCATAGATCAAATTGATCACTGCCCGCGTACCCATAATGGCGGTAAACATCGACGTTAAAATCCCCAATGATAAGGTCACCGCAAAGCCTTTAATTGAGCCTGTACCAAAGCCAAACAGTACAATCGCTGCAATTAAGGTGGTGATATTCGCATCGGCAATCGTTGAGAATGCTTTAGCATAACCTGCATTAATACTTGCTTGGGGACTGTTACCGATACGAAGTTCTTCTCGTATTCGTTCAAAAATCAACACATTTGCATCCACCGCCATACCAACGGTTAATACAATACCGGCAATACCTGGCAATGTTAATGTCGCTTGTAGCATTGATAGTAGTGCCACAATCAAGATCAAGTTGGCAGCCAACGCCATATTGGCAACAAGCCCAAAGACCCGATACCAAATAGCCATAAAGATTAAAACAAACACAAAACCGATGATAACCGAAGCAAAACCTTTATCAATATTATCTTGGCCTAAGCTTGGTCCCACGGTTCTTTCTTCCACAATCTCGATTGGCGCTGCAAGCGCACCTGCACGCAACAATAACGCTAAGTCATAAGCTTCGGCAGTAGAATCAAGCCCAGTAATTTGAAACTTTTTGCTTAATTGATCACGAATCGTCGCAACATTAATCACTTCAGGAACTAGACGGCGGATTTTAACCTTTTCACCATTGATTTCTCGAACCTCAGACTTAGATTCAATAAAAACAACGGCCATAGGGTTACCAATATTATCTCGCGTAACATTACTGAACGCACGAGCACCTTTACCATCTAGTGTTATTGATACTGCTGGAGTTCCAGATTGCGAATCAATTGTTGAGGCTGCATTGATGATATGTTCACCGGTCAACATCACTCGTTTATCAAGTAAAAAAGGTCGGCCATCACGATGATAGAACAATTTAGAATTTGCAGGAACACGGCCATTCACCGCATCTTGCACATCACGTTCATTATCAACTAAACGAAATTCTAAGGTTGCCGTTGCACCTAAGATCTTCTTCGCTTGTGCTGTATCTTGCACGCCAGGCAACTGAACAACAATCCGACTATCGCCCTGTTGTTGAACCGTTGGCTCAGCAACGCCCAATTCATTGATCCGGTTACGTAATGTAATAATGTTTTGCTGTAAAGCGAGTGATTTGATTTCACGTAAGGCTACTTCCGTTAAATGCATTGCTACAGAAGGCGGTGCGCTATCTTCCATTACCTCAACTTTAAACTGAGGAAACTCATCACTTAACTTAGCATCAGCCTGCTCTCTATGCTCAACAGTACGAAAGCTGATGATGACATTGTCATTACTTACTTGAATCTTTTGGTAACGGATTTTCTCATCACGCAATAAAGTTCGAAATTCGCTCGTATAACCATCCAAAGCTTGTTTCACTGCCGCAACCATATCCACTTCCATCAAGAAATGAACACCACCACGCAGATCTAAACCAAGATTCATCGGCTCAGCACCTATTGCTGCTAACCAAGCTGGCGTCGTAGGGGCAAGATTAAGAGCTACTGTATAATCGCCAACAATGGCGTTACTAAGTACGTCTTTTGCTTTTAATTGAACATCAGCATCAGTAAGTCTTATTAATAGTCGTCCATCTTCCATCTCGACACGTTTGTAAGCAACAGATTCTGCTTTCAGTGCAGTTTCTACTTGGCTCATCAAAGCCAGATCGACCTTGCCATTTCTTCCGGCAGAGACCTGTACGGCCGGATCATCACCAAATAGATTAGGAAAGGCAAATAAAGCGCCAAACACAATTACAGCGACAATCAATAAATTTTTCCACAAGGGATAATGATTCATGTTGGATATCCTAAACGCGAATTTTACAGCTTCACGAGTATTGTTATAGCTTTTTCAATGTACCTTTTGGTAACACAGAACTGATTGATTCTCGACGTACTTTCACTTCAAGATTTTCAGCTAATTGCACGCTGATCGCATTGTCACCAATATCAGTGATCTTACCCATCAAACCACCATCAGTAACAACTTCATCACCTTTAGCTAAGCTTGACTGCATGTTGCGATGCTCTTTTGCACGTTTTTGATTCGGGCGAATCAACATGAAATAGAACAAAACTAATAAAACAATCGGGAATGCAAAATCCATAATTCCTGGTGTAGCAGCTTCACCCGCAGCATGTGCTGGGGAAATCAAAAAATCCAACATAGTGTGTACTCAATAATAAAAAAGATAACGATTATGCCACAGGCACGGCTCCCCTTGATAGTTACTTACTCTGCTGTTGCTCGCAAAGCGTAAAAATCTTGGGTAAATTGAGTCAGCGTACCACTGGAAATGGCATTTCTAATACCTGCCATTAGTGTTTGGTAATAATGCAAGTTATGGATAGTGTTTAATCGTGGCCCTAACATTTCACCAGTACGATCTAAATGGTGTAAATAGGCACGGCTATAGTTTTTGCAGGTATAACAATCACACATCGGGTCTAATGGCCCTGTATCTATTTTATAGCGACTGTTACGAATTTTAACTACACCATGATGAACAAATAAATGGCCATTACGGGCATTACGTGTCGGCATAACACAATCAAACATATCAATACCACGGGCCACAGCTTCAACTAAATCTTCTGGTCGACCTACCCCCATTAGATAGTGCGGTTTATCTTGCGGCATTCTAGGGCCAAGATGATCAAGGATACGAAGCATATCTTCTTTAGGCTCGCCCACCGATAACCCACCAATGGCATAACCATCAAAACCGATTTCCGTTAGACCTTGTAGCGAAATATCACGTAAGTTTTCGTGCATACCACCCTGAACGATACCAAATAAAGCCGATGGATTATCTCCATGGGCATCTTTACTTCGTTTTGCCCATCGTAAAGATAGTTGCATAGACTTTTCTGCCGTTCGCTCATCAGCAGGATATGGCGTACATTCAT
This sequence comes from uncultured Methylophaga sp., assembly GCA_963975785.1. Classification (GTDB taxonomy): domain Bacteria; phylum Pseudomonadota; class Gammaproteobacteria; order Nitrosococcales; family Methylophagaceae. The sequence goes on along the minus strand of CAXBIM010000035.1, from coordinate 8,543 downwards.
CAAAAATCATTACGATGTCGCTGCCTAGAGCTCGCTGCACTTCCATAGACTCTTCAGGCCCTAAAAATACCTTTGCACCATTAATAGGTGATCTAAAGTGGACCCCTTGTTCGGTAATTTTGCGTAAATCACCCAAACTAAATACTTGGAAGCCACCAGAATCGGTGAGTATAGGTCCTTGCCAGCGCATAAAATCATGCAAGTCACCATGTAAACTGATGATCTCGGTGCCGGGACGAAGCATTAAGTGAAATGTATTGCCTAATACAATCTCAGCACCCGTTTCAATGACTTCTTCGGGTGTCATTGATTTGACTGAGCCGTACGTGCCAACGGGCATAAAGGCGGGAGTTTCTACGGTGCCGCGATCGAAGGTTAAACGCCCACGCCGTGCTAAACCATCTTGTGCTAAAAGATCAAAATCCATCACTGATTCCTGAAAAAATGTTGGCACAGGATACCATTTTCATACGCTAGACACAGAGATGACAGAGCAAAAACACGACACATAAGGTAGGATCACATCATTGTTTTTAATGGAAGCTATCTTTATGTCTGATTCTAAAATTATTGTTGCCTTAGACTATCCTACTGCTGACGCGGCACTAGCCTTAGCAAAACAACTTGATCCAGCACGTTGTAAACTTAAAATTGGCAAAGAGCTTTTTACTCGTTCAGGACCTGCCACTGTTGAAATTCTAGTCAAACAAGGCTTTGATATTTTCTTAGATTTAAAGTATCACGATATTCCTAACACTGTTGCTAAGGCATGTTCTGCGGCAGCTGATCTCGGAGTATGGATGATGAATGTTCATACACTGGGTGGGAGTGCGATGATGACCGCAGCCCGTCAAGCTATAGGCAATTCGACTGACCGTCCATTATTAATTGGCGTCACCTTATTAACCAGCATGGATCAAACAACATTTGATGAAATAGGTCTACAAGGCTCAATTAGTAACACCGTTTTACGCTTAGCGGCGCTTGCCGATAAAAGCGGCTTAGATGGCGTGGTTTGTTCGGCGCAAGAATCTACTCTATTACGCGCTCAACATAATGATAATTTTCAGCTTGTCACACCTGGAATTCGCCCTGAAAATAGTGAGCAAGGGGATCAACATCGCACGATGACACCTGCTAAAGCCATCGCCGCTGGAAGCAGTTATTTAGTTATTGGCCGGCCAATAACTGCAGCAAAAGATCCTATGGCTGCACTTACGGCGATCGAACTCAGCCTGAACTAGATTAAGAATTTCTGTTGAACATAAAAAAGCCCGAGAATGATTCGTTCCTGGGCTTTTTTATGTAGCTTGTTTATCTATTTAAACTTTAAACTTGCTTGCAGCTTCTTGTAACTGAGCTGATAAAGCTGACATAGTTGCCACCGCAGCTAATGTATCTCTTGCACCATCGGCTGTATGCTCGGCAACTTGACTGATATTAACAATACCGCGATTAATATCTTCGGCTACTGATGATTGTTCGTTTGCAGCACTTGAAATTGAAGCACTCATTTCATCCATCGTCGTAATCATTGCCGTTATCGTGTCTAATGCCACACCTGCGCTAGCCGCTTTTTCAACACTTGTTTTAGCACTTTCACGGCCGTCACTCATGACCTTGACGGCAGCCTTAGCACCTTGTTGTAAGCGTCCAACCATCTCTTCAATCTCATGTGTTGAAGATTGTGTTCTGGCAGCTAAAGTACGTACTTCATCGGCTACCACAGCAAAACCACGACCATGCTCACCTGCACGTGCAGCTTCAATTGCAGCATTTAATGCCAATAGGTTCGTTTGCTCAGTAATCCCTCTAATCACATCAACAATCGCACCGATGTTGCCGATATCTGCTTCTAAGTTATTAAGTGTTTGTGCTGCTTTTTCAACTTCATTAGCTAATGAATCTATGGCGTCCATAGCTTCTACGACAACTTGCTTACCTGCTTTAGCTTCATGATCAGCATTACGCGCTGCGTCTGCCGCACCTTTTGCTGTCCTAGCGACTTCTTGTACCGAGGCAGCCATTTCATTCATAGCTGTAGCAACTTGCCCTGTTTCAGCCTGCTGAGTCATAACGCCATCCGCAGTTTGTTTGCTGATGGTCGACATATTTTGAGTCGCACTTTCTAACTGGGTTACGCCACCAACTAAGGTATGAACTAAATTGGCCACATTTTTCCGTGCATTATCTAACTCAAAAGCCATCCAGCTGAAATCACTTTTTCCAGAAATACTGACTTTTTGGGTGAGGTCACCTTTTTTAATATTCTGAATTCCTGCAACTAGTATGTTTGCCCGAGCCATACCTACATTCCCGATATAAGTCGCAATTAAATACAATAAGACACCCACAATAGCGGTGAATATTGTCAAAATTGTTATCTGATCATTAGGTGCTACACCTGAAGTATTCAGATACCAAAACACACCTAACACCAAAATCAAAAATACAATGCCCAGCCCCGCGACAATTTGCATTCTTCTTTTCAAGGAATAATTCTCTAATTTAAACATTTCCAGCTCCACTCATTATTATTATATTTTCTCTTAATTTTTTAACTATTACTTTCTTAATACTATGCAAATACACTTAAGCCTGGGGCAATATCTTGTTCATTTATATGAACATCATCAGTAGCTGTTTCTTGATCATTATCGCCATGGTCTCTGCCTAATGCTGAACCATTTGTTGATTTACTATCTTGCTCCTCAGCCTGAGAGAAATCCTCCTGCGACACATCTGCATGAGCTAACTCCATCCCATTTTCTTGAAAACTCTCACGTAATCTTGGCAATGCTTGTTCCAAGGCGTCTCTTGTTGCCGCATTCTGGGCGATAAAGCTAATACTCGCCTGCTCGTTATGCATGTGTAACTTAACTTCAACTGACCCCATATTAGCAGGATTCAATTTTAAAGATGCTTGTTGTACACCCTCGCGTGCCATCCAAATAACTCGACTACTCAATACTCGACTCCAGGCTTCTGATTGAAGAGCTGGCTGCAAATTTAAAGTAGGCTGGCCTGACACAGCAGCGGCACCTATAGTGTTACTGTTCAAAGGTGCTGGCGTCAATAGTACAGATGAAACTCCAGCGCTACGTTCAAACACTCGACTTGTTGACAGTGACTCTTTTAATTTTAAATTTTCGGCTAATGCTATTATTTTTTGCTCTTCACTAACCCCCTCTTTACTAGTCGGAGTCAATGATGAATTGGTCACTATTTTTTGCTCTACTACTGAAGCTACCTTTTCACCTTCTGCATTAGGTTTTTTGAGTAAGGCATTTAATATATCTGATCTTAAACTCTGTGCTTGCTGTTTTGGTTCTAACTGTTCGTTTTCTTGATCCGCTGACTTCATATCAACTTTATTAGATAAGGCTATATCACCAGCAAGCTTACTGTTGTCTGCAGCTTGAAATTTATTATTCGTTTCAACCACATTCTTTTTGATTGCACCATTCTGCCCAACTAATACCGAAGCAGTTTGGGGTTTAACATTATTTGTATCGTCTGATTTTGCTCCAACATTAATAATAATAGTCGAAACATCCTCGTTAAGTACTTCAGGCTCAAGCTCTTCTGCCGCAATGCTAAACGAGACATCTTCAGTAACAACAAGCTGTTCTACATCAGTATCCTCTTGCTTTGCAACGCTTTCTACTAAATCATCCGGCAATGCCTTTCCGCTTTTTTCATCGGATATTTTGGCTTTAGAATCTACTTTATCAGCTGTCTTGGCTGAACTATTATCAGCTTCATCGACCTTATTAGTTTTTTTCTGTTGAATAGCTTGCTTATCGACTTGTTTATCCAAAGCCGATGAAAAGGACTCAACCTTGCTCTCATCAGTATCAGTAGCCTGATTCTTTATGTGCTTTTGACTAGCACTACTGTTGCTAACTGCTACGTCTGCTGTTTTTAATAAAAATGCCTGAGCCATACGATCTCCTTCAACGTCATTTTGATGCCGTTTTAACTTGTTTGTACATGTACGTAAGCAATCAATATGCCAATCATCAGTTCGTTCGACCGCGTAATAGGTCTTGTGCTAGTGACTGATAATCTTCTGCGCCTACACTGTTTTCTTTATACTCAAATACCGATTTTCCAAAACTGGGACATTCAGCTAACGATACGTTCTCTCTAATCATTGTATTCAACACTCGGCCTGGGAAATATTTTAATATCCTCAGCCGTACTTCTTCTGTGAGCCTACGCCTTAACTGCATTCTTGTTGAAACCACCCATAAACGAATACTACGTCCGAGCACCACTTCCGCACGTTTTAATATCTGCATCATCCGGGATAAACCTTGTAATGACAGGTAATCGCCTGATACAGGTATCACCAATTCATCTGCCGCGAACATAGCGTTAATACCCAATAAACCAGATGAAGGGGGGCAATCTATCAACACAAAATCACATTCCATTAATGTTGATGCTTCTATCGCCCGTCGTAACGTATACCCTCTCGAAGAGCCACCAGCTACCACCTGTTCAAAATCAGCCAAATTAGTTCCTGCGCAGACCACATCTAGGTTATGTCGGGCAGTTATTAAATAATCATCCAACGAGTCGCCTTCTAACAAAACTCGATCTAAACCGCTTTGGTCATTTTTTAAGCCCAAACTAATTGCTACCTGACCTTGTGGATCCATATCTAATAAAGTGACTTTTTTGCCTGCCAATGCCAAGGCATGACCTAAATTGACTGTAGTGGTGGTTTTCCCCACGCCGCCTTTTTGATTCATGATGGCAATAACTCGACACATTTTTATAAACTCTGACTACTGGGAATTAACCCAGCGCCTCGATACTTAATAAACTATCGATATTGAGGAGCGCCATCATACTGCCATGCGACGACACCCAACTTGCCATACAGCCTGTATTAGTTAATCTACCAAGCTCAAGGTCTGGTTTTAAATCGTCGACACACAATCTTTCAACACCATATTCTTCATCACTGAGTGAGAATGCGAGGTATTGTTCTTCACCATCTATTTTTTGTTTTATCAAATCTACAGCCTCACTCACCGCTTCTAATTCATTCATTGTGTTTTCCTAGATGAACCGGTCATTATTAAGTTTCATCTCAGCAAATGAAATTCTCTACCTTCTCATTTTTGACGCATAGTTATTAGCCTACGTAATAATTATGTAAGAATGCAGAGACCGTGCCAGCTAATACTCTTAGCTAATCTGCAATATAGACAACATTCTTTTATAGTCTAGTAACGAATTAGTCCGTTTCAATGAGCTAACTATTACTTATGAGACAAAGCTTTTAGGGCTAAATTAGTGAAATGTTCCTAACGTGGGCGTCGAAGCCATTGAGTCGTATTCCGTTCATCATTATCTAGTTGTTCTTGTCGCGCCTCTTGTTTGAATTCTTCATCCTGATAACGATCCACGAGTGACTGCATGGCTTGTTCTTTACTGCTCGCTTGCTGCCATAATGCGCGGTGACGTGCTAAGACAGTATGACGAGCCTTAACTTGTTGTGTTTGAGCTTCAATGGCTTGATCTAAATGAACCAAAAAACTCCGTAACTCCAATACTTTTTGTGCTGACATAACCAAAGTATCACCACGGCGGAACCTATCAAGGTACTCAGCCCTGTAGCGATGCAGATCATCTAATTGTTCCTTGTCCGATAACCACGCAGCATTAGCAGTACCCACATTTACAAGGGCGGCGTCAGTGTCTTTAGCTGCAATAACAACAACGGGTGATAATCGCTTTGATCGTTTCATATATTTAATGTATCAGGATTTATCATTGCAGATGAGATTAAAAACGTTTGGCTTGTTGATTGATTGTCGTCGGTGATGCGGCTCGATTATTAGGGATAGGTTCCTGTATCGCTAGCTTCAAATTAGCCAAGCTTTGTTGCCAATTTACAGCTTGATCCATATCTTGCTTAATGAGTGTTAGTAGTCGTGGATACAGCGCTATCGCTTCATCAATCTCTACATCAGTACCTATGGTATATGCCCCAATATTGATGAGATCTTGATTTTGTCGATAGGTTGAAAAGATCCGTTTGAACAATTGCGCCAGATCAATGTGATCTTTGGCAACAATTTGTGGCATCACTCGACTAATTGACGCTTCAACATCTATCGCAGGGTATTGACCTGCTTCTGCTAACCGTCGTGACAATACAATGTGTCCATCTAAAATAGCCCTTGCTGCATCTGCAACTGGATCTTGTTGATCATCACCTTCGGTTAAAACAGTATAAATTGCAGTGATCGCACCAGCACCTTTTGCCCCTGTCCCTGCTCGCTCAACTAATTGTGGTAATAATGAAAATACAGAAGGTGGATAACCTTTAGTTGCCGGTGGCTCACCTATCGCTAAGGCAATTTCCCGTTGCGCTTGAGCAAAACGAGTAAGAGAATCCATTAACAATAAAACTTGCTTACCTTGATCACGAAAATATTCGGCAATACTCGTTGCTAACATGGCACCATGTAAACGCATTAAAGGCGAATGATCGGCAGGCGATGCGACTACTACCGCACGCTTCATACCTTCTTCACCCAATATATCTTCAATAAATTCTTTAACTTCTCGACCACGCTCACCAATTAAGCCGACAACAATAACATCAGCTTCAGTAAACTTGGTCATCATGCCTAGTAGCACACTTTTACCCACACCACTGCCGGCAAATAGTCCCATCCGTTGCCCTCGACCTACGCTAAGCAAGGCATTAATGGCTTCTACGCCCACATCAAGATGTTGTCGTACAGGTGATCGTGCTAAAGGGTTAATTGGTTCGCCATGCAGGGGGACACGGTCATTTACTTTTAATGGGCCTTTCCCATCTAAAGGTTTGCAAGCACCATCTACGACTCGACCTAGTAAACCCTCTCCGACTGGCACCTGAGAATCACTGGCAAGCGGTCTTACACGAGCATTGGGTATAAGACCTCGCATATCACCGGTTGGCATCAAATATAAGACTTCACCTGAAAAGCCTACCACCTCAGCTTCTACCGTTCGGCCAGCAGCACATTCTATTTCACAACGGCTTCCTATAGCCGCTTGAAAACCAACGGCTTCCAAAGTCAAACCCACCATTCGCGTTAAGCGTCCCTTTACAGGCAATGCTTCTGTTGGGTCATTATCCAGTCTTTGTTGATATTCACTTAATCGTGTCCGCCAGTTTTCAGTGCGGTTTGCCTGCGCGGATATGGCATTATTCGGCGTGGTCACTACTACGTTCCTCACCTAATAGTTTATTAATGACACTACTTAGACGCGCTTCTACTGAAGCATCAACCGTTGTATCGACGGTTTCAAGTCGAACACCACCTCGCGTTAATAGCGGATCTTCTACCCATTGCCAGCCACCATCATCTTCAAGTGATAAACCTTTCTTAACCAACTCCACATCTTGAGGATGCAAATATATCTTTAATTTACGGTCATTGATTGGTAATACTGCCATCGCGGCGCGTACCGCACCAACCACGTGTTCGGGCTGTATTTTTAATTCTCTTCGCACTAATTGCCGCGTCATTGTAGAGACTAAGGCGATCAAATCCGTTTCTATTTGCTGGTCCAACTCTAATAACGGCGTATTTAAAGTTGTCATAATTTGTTTCAAGTAGTTTACTTGCTGGTTTATGTGTTGTTGTCCAGCAGCTAAACCAGCCTTATTACCAGCTTCACGTCCTAGCTCAAAACCAGCTTTATATCCTTCCTCTTCCGCATCTTTTTGCAGCGCTTCTATATCTTCTACTGTGAATAATTTATGAGATTCGTCTTCAACATCACTTACTGACACCATTTTAGGCGCCTGCCAGCGATGATAGGCCTCATTCAGCTCTTCTGATGACACAACATCAGGCTGCTCGGTAATCAGTTCATTATCAGAGGAAGTCATCGCCACCACTGCCACCTAACATGATCTCACCTTTATCAGACAGCGCACGCGCTGCGGTAAGAATAACTTTTTGAGCCGCTTCAACGTCACTCACTCTTACTGGAGGCATTGCTTCTAAATCATCGCGTAACATTTCAGCTGCACGTTGTGACATATTTTTAAGGAATTTTTCACGTAAACCTTCATCAGCGCCTTTTAGAGCAAGCTGTAACTGATCAGTTTGAATCTCACGCATCAAAGTTTGAATGCCACGATCATCAACATCAATAAGATTATCAAAGACAAACATAAGATCTTCTATACCTTGGCCTAAATCTGGCTCGGATTCTTTTATTTTCTCCATGATGGCTGCTTCAACACTGCCCTCAACAAAGTTGAGTATATCGGCCGCTGTTTTAAGTCCACCAACCGACGTTGTTTGACCGCCAGCACTTCCACTAAATTGTTTTTCTAAAATATCATTCAATTCCGTTAACGCTGACGGTTGAATACCATCTAATGTTGCGACACGCAATAATACATTCGCTTGATCGCGTTCAGGAAATTGGGCAAGGACTGATGCCGCCTGATCAGCTTCTAAAAATGAACAGACAATGGCAATTATTTGGGGATGTTCTAGCCGAATCACTTCATA
>CAXBIM010000034.1:0-28692 GCA_963975785.1 uncultured Methylophaga sp. | reverse complement strand
GACTGATGGAAGGTTCAGGTAACGACGTTGCCATCAATCCTGATAAAAGTGACGAAATAAGCTCTTGAACTCCCCAGCCAACAGCCAAACCTATCGCAACGCCTATGAAAAATAGCGTCGTGAACTGTATTAAGAATACCTTAATCAACAGTTTTGGCGTGGCGCCTAAGGTTTTTAAGACTTCAACCTGCATTAAATGCCGTTTTACAAAACGTACCGAGGCAAGTGCCATCGCGATTCCAGAAAGGATAACCGCCAATGTACCCGCCAATAACAAAAAGGATTCCGCTTTGCCTATTGTGTCGCCAATCCGCTCTCCTTTTTGTGTCGGCGTGCGCCAGCGTTGCCCTTCATTTAATTGAGGTGTTACCCATGCTTCATAGTTATCGAGATCGGTACGACTTCCTGCCAATAGAAGGGCATAACGTACACGGCTGCCTGGGATAATGACTTGGGTCGACGCTAGATCTTTCATATTCATCACAGCACGAGGAGATATAGCAAAGGCCGAACTACTAGAACCAGGATCTCGCACCAAATATTTGGCAACGGTTAATTTAGATTCACCGACCTCTACTTGATCGCCAATGCTCACATTCAAAAGGCTAGCTAGCCTAGATGACAACCAAACTTGTCCTTTTTGTGGTGGATGGGTGAAAGACTGTCCGGTACCAAATAAACTATCGTCTACTAAATGGATAACTGTCGGTTACTGCACTCAGCTGACTTAATTGCAAAGCATCACCCGCAAATATCATCGTACTAAATGACGTGTTCTCTGCTTGTTGTAGGGATAGCTCACTGGCTTTAACTTGCCAAGTGCTTGGAATATCATCATCAGAACGTATTAAGCGATCAGCAGCCATTAGACTCGCCGACTCTTGCTCGAAGGAAAGCTGTAGTCTATCGATAAATAAACCGATGGAGGTGACCGTACTCACTGAAATAATCAGAGCGACAATAAGAGTGAGAATATCGCCACTACGTATATCTCTCAACATTAATTGAAATGCAAAGTTCATCAATGTTTTTCCACTAATTGGCCTGCAGACATGACTAACTGACGATCACACTTCTTCGCCAGTTCATTATCATGCGTTACCATGACCAATGTAGTGCCTTGAGATGCGTTAAGCTCAAACAGCTGCTCAATAATGATTTTGCCATTACCCTCATCAAGATTCCCAGTTGGCTCATCGGCAAACAGGATTTTAGGACTAGAAGCAAAAGCGCGAGCTATTGCCACTCGTTGCTGCTCGCCACCAGAAAGTTGATTAGGATAATGTGTTAAACGATGAGATAAGCCTACTTTCTCTAATAATGCTTCCGCCTTTTTACGCGCATTCTTATCACCTTTTAATTCGACTGGCAGCATGACATTCTCAATCGCTTGGAGACTAGGCAAAAGATGAAAAGATTGAAAAATAAAACCCACATACTGACCACGCATTAAAGCCCGCTGCTCCTCGTCTAAACTAGAGAAAGCTTGCTCATACAGGGTTATTTCACCCGACGTATTGACATCAAGTCCAGCTAATAAACCGAGTAAAGTGGACTTTCCAGATCCAGAAGCGCCAACTATTGCAACTGATTCACCTTCCTTGATGTCCATATTAATTCCCTTCAATATGGTCAAATCTCCTGTATTTGCAGTAACGGTATGAGTTAAATTAGTTACTTTAATCGCAGTCTTCACAGCCATGTTGTTTCACTCTAAATTAAGGTTTTTATGTTTTTTATAAGACAATTGTTGCTTTTTTTGACCATTAGCTTGCTGTTCACTAACGTGACTTTAGCATCAACATTACTCGTTATGGGGGATAGTCTAAGTGCAGCCTACAACTTACGACAAGAAGCGGGCTGGGTTAGTTTGCTCAAAAATCAACTTTCCAAAGATAACCGTGAAATTAAAGTAGTTAATGCCAGTGTTAGTGGTGAAACATCTCAAGGTGGATTGTCCCGTTTTGGTTCTCTACTCTCAGAATATCAACCCTCTTGGGTTATTTTAGAGCTAGGGGCTAACGATGCACTGCGAGGTTATCCTTTAGAACAAACGGCTAATAATCTCGAACAAATGATTGAGCTATCTCATCAAGCTAATGCAAGTGTACTTTTGATCGGAAATAAAATCCCACAAAATTACGGCAGACGTTACACCGAAATGTTTTTTCAGTTATACGAAAAGATCGCAGATAAGTACACGCTGGCTTACGTACCTTTTATGCTAGAAGGCGTTGCACTCAATAAAAGCTTAATGCAAGACGATGGCTTGCATCCGAACAAAGACGGCCAACCACTCGTACTGCAAAATATCTTGCCTTATTTACAACCTTTACTAGATGAGCATAAAGGGCATTGATGAATAAATAATCCTCAAAGCTTTAGTCAGAATATTTCATTTAATCTCACTAGACATACTTGAAAAATCCCCTAAAATGCCTCATATCACAGCGTAGAGATTAAAACAGTGAGAAGTAATTAACTTTCAATAATCCAACTAAATAAAAGCGCCAGCATAATAAACCACTGAGGCTTTGTTACACACGGTAATGAATATGCGTTAGTCCATATTTATTAAACATAGAAATAGGGAAAACAATGAAACGAATAATATTATTTATTATGACCAATATCGCCATCATGGCTGTACTGAGCATTACTCTGAGATTGCTGGGTGTTGACAGTATATTAGCTGAAAATGGTTCAGACTTAAATATTCAAGCATTAGTCATACTTTCCGGTGTCATTGGTTTTGGTGGTTCATTCATTTCATTACTAATTTCAAAATGGATGGCAAAACGCATGACAGGTGCGGTAGTCATTACCAATCCAACTACTAATATTGAAAAATGGCTAGTGAGCACTGTTGAAAAACAAGCAAATATTGTTGGTATAAAAGTACCAGAAATTGCTATTTTCCCATCATCACAGATGAATGCTTTTGCAACTGGTGCAAGTAAAAATAAAGCACTCGTAGCAGTGTCGCAAGGTTTATTAGATAACATGTCACAAGGTGAAATTGAAGCGGTAGTCGGCCACGAAATGAGTCATGTTGCCAACGGTGACATGGTGACCCTAGCGCTGATTCAAGGTGTAGTTAATACCTTCGTCGTCTTTTTATCGCGCATTGTCGGTCACGTTGTAGACCGTGTTATCTTAAAAAATAATCAAGGCCACGGTATAGGCTACTTTATTACTGTAATGGTGAGTCAGGTTATTTTATCCATACTTGCATCAACTATTGTGATGTATTTCTCAAGAAAACGTGAGTTCATCGCAGATACTGGCGGTGCTGATTTAGCAGGGCATACAAACATGATAAATGCACTTAAACGCCTTGGACAAGTTGAGCCTGCAGCATTGCCAGAGCAAATGGCTGCTTTTGGTATTAATGATAAGAGTGGAATTATGGCTTTATTTTCATCACATCCACCGATAGAAGCGAGAATAGAGGCTTTAGAAAAGCGAGCTATGAGTCGTTCATAAGTCAGCGTTTAGATTACTCAACCTGAGTTTTGCCTTCAATGGTAAAGCTTAGGTTGAATTAGCTATTACAAAAAAGTTGGTGAGGCTAGAAAGTACGTCTCAATACAGAATGAATAAATAGACCTTAAACATAGTAATACCATAGAGATAAAGGTTGAAAACCCTGTCAATGGGCACATATATGGGCACATTTTTAACCGACATTTAATATTGCTGAAAGGTGCCGTGATTCTGAAGTTCATACCTGTCATGAACTCCGTCACCCACGCATATTGCTGCTAACCTGCTTCCACTACCATACTATCCGTCCCGACATTGCGAATAAACTTACGAAAGTAGATATTTCATCTCAAGCAAATGGTAATCTGGTTAGGGTATGTTATAAGACTACGGAAATAAACTGAAGAGCTCGTGATTCCTTGTTTGGTATTGATTATTTACTTACTAGGCACTACACAGTCTGTATATGTGTAAGAATTACAGGGAAATAGTCTTCAATTAACAACATGTTATGCTCTCTTAGAAAACCTGTTGGAAATAACTAATGAATGAGAATCTAAACGTACTCTCCCACAGAATTATCTATTCGAGTTGGGATTTTCAACAGGCACTTTCAGCGTTAACATTTCTATGCGAGGAGTGTGAATTTGATGAGAAATATTCAAAAATCGAATTACGTAGGTTTCGATGTTTCGAAACTACTGTAATTGTATCTTTCGCACGACCGTTTAAAGTAGGAAGAGGAAAATCGCCACTTGAACTTTCAGAAATAGGATTTCAATTTACAGAGGACGAAGAAAAACTAAAAAACAAGCTACTCCGCCTTAGAGACAAAGTTGTAAGCCATTCTGATGAAGAAGAAATGGTATACAGAACTTACTCATTTTCCATATTCGATGATTCGGATATAAGAATACCAAGAGCCTTATTTCAAGAAGGCTTATATCTGCGCCAAGAGGAATACAGGGAGATCGAGAAACTCTTGCACAAGCTTATGCATGCAATTCTAAAGTTCAAATTTGACTTTGTTCAAAAACATCCAGAATTGTTTAACCAAGTGAAAATAGCCAAATCTACAGACGGATAGATCAGCAGATAACAACCAAATCAAAAAGGAAGCACGCTTCTCGCTGCTTTCATTATTAAAAGTGTTACAGAAATGCTCGCTTTTGGTATGCAAGAGACAAATTGTTCATGGGTCCTATTCGACCCAAAATAGACCGTCATTTGCTATCAAATCACAGTTTAACCCCAAAATAATTCAGCACTGAAATCATTAGCCAGTAACATAAAATCGTAACGCCGATAGAAGTAGCTATACTCCAATAAAAGTTAATACCTTGTTTTAAAAGCAAGGGTAATATCAAAAATAAGGTCAGTGAAGGTAATACAAGCCAAAAGATACTAAATGATAATTCACTGATTTTTATTACGTCTTTCGTATCAACATAAAGCCATATCATTGCAAGGACCGATACAAGAGGTATTGATGCTAAAACAGCGCCTATAAAAGAACTTCGTTTAGAAATTTCAGAAATTACTACTACTAACAATGTTGTAATTACGATTTTTAATATGTAATAAGCCATTCTGCATCCACCAATACTCGTTGTTTCGAATCAAAGTACAAAGTTGGACTAAAACTTCGGTAAAAAATTGTTATGGATAACACGAGTTGCTCCCTTGCTTCTTAATACAATTTACTTTCCTTGCGGTCCAGAAAAAAAGCGTGCGGCACGACATGTCACCGCACTTTTTCATAAAGATCAGCACTGGCAGATGTATTTATAAACGACCACTCTGTTCCACGGCAGTGATCCAGAATACCCCTTGATTTTCCATGCTCATCCTTGTCTTACGCAGCTCATTAAGAATAGAGTCCACATTATTGTCTTCAAGCAAAATATCTACTCGTACCCGTGGCGTATAACCTACCACTTTGTCGCGAGCCGATAGGAATGGATCCGTTTCAGCTTGTACCCCGTGCCCTTCCACATGACTAAAAGTAAAACCGTATACCTGTTCCATACTGCGCAGTTGATCGGCCAGATCCTGTTGAGCATTGGTATGTATAATCAGTGTCATATTTTTCATGTACGTTCCTCTTGTGCGAGTTGTATTTGACGTTCGAAACGTCCTTCCAACCAAGCGTATAAGGTGGGTAATAAGATCAAAGTCAACAATGTTGATGTAATTAAGCCTCCAATAACCACTACCGCCAATGGTCGCTGCAGTTCAGAGCCGGGACCTGTTGCTGTCAATAAAGGCACTAAGCCTAAACTGGCAATTAATGCCGTCATCAATACTGGACGTAACCGTCGTTCGGCACCTTCTTGCACGGCTTGTAAGACACTTCTGCCAGTATCACGCAACTGATTAAAGTAACTCACCATTACCACTCCATTTAGCACCGCCACACCGAATAGGGTAATAAATCCCACCGAAGCTGGCACCGACATGTATAACCCTGAGAAATACAGGCTAATCACGCCACCAATCATGGCAAAGGGAATGTTAAGAATAATCAAACCAGCCTGACTCAAAGAACGGAATGTAGTGAACAGCATCACAAAGATAAGTGCAATGGAGATGGGTACAACTAAGCTGAGGCGAGCGGCTGCACGTTGTTGGTTCTCAAACTGACCGCCATAGGTAACATAGTAACCAGATGGTAACTGTACTTCTTGTGCAATAATGCTACTGACATCCTCGACAAAGCCAACCACATCACGCCCTTCAACATTGGCTTGAATAACCACCTGGCGTTTAGTCGATTCACGCGCGATCGCGATTGGTCCATCTACCTCACTAATATTGGTTAAACTGCTGAGAGGTATTTTTTCACCACTTGGTGCTTCTACCCAAAGGGCGGCGATGGCGGTTGGTGACGTTCGGGCTTGTTCAGGGTAACGTAACAACACACCAATACGCTGATTACCCTCTATTACTTCTGTTACAACGCGACCACCAACAGCGACTTCGATTAACTGATTAATCGTTTCAGCATCAATACCAAAACGAGAAATAGCCTCTGGTCGAATATCTATTTGTAGATAGATCTGACCGGATAATTGACCACGGAAGACATCTGTTGCACCAGAAATATTATTGACTAATGTTTCTATTTGTTTCGATTTTTCTTCCAATACATCTAAATCGTCACCGTATAGCTTTATAGCCATAGCAGCACGTACACCCGTCAGCATTTCTGAGACGCGCATATCGATGGGCTGAGTGAATGCATAATCGATACCTACAAAACCATCCAGCTTTTCTCGCAAATTGGCATGAAACTCACTTAAGCTAATCGTCCACTGATCACGAGGTTTAGTAATCAAAAAATTATCTGTCTGGTACAAACCCATTGGATCTAAGCGTAATTCATCCGCTCCTGTTCTTGAAACAACCCCCATAACTTCTGGTAATTCCATCATTGTTTTTTGATAGGGTTCATCCAATTCCAATGAACGTTCCAAGGAAATACTAGGTAATTTTTCAATGATCACCACTGTTGTCCCTTCGTCCATGACTGGCATAAATTCCTTGCCAATCAAAGGGAACAAAGCAAGCGCTATAACCAATGCCAATAATGCCGCGCTCACAGATGTTTTACGATATTTCAATGCCCAGCGCATTACGGGTAAATATGCTTTTTTGAGAATGGTTAATAAGCGACCATCTTGCTCTGCTCCACCTTTCATCAACAGGCTAGCTAATACCGGAATAACAGTCAGAGATAGTAACAACGATCCCATTAACGCAAAGGAAATAGTTACAGCTAATGGCGTAAACATCTTGCCTTCCAACCCAGATAAACTAAACAAAGGTAAGAACACGACGATAATGATTAAAACTCCTGCAATCACGGGTGTAGCCACTTCTAGCACTGCTCGATACACTAGATGAACACGACCTACTCCTTTGGGGGCATGGCTAAGTTGATTATGGATATTCTCTACCACGACCACCGCAGCATCGACTAGAATACCGATAGCGATCGCCAAGCCACCTAGTGACATAAGGTTCGCGCTCACACCAAATAGCCGCATCATGATAAAGGTGAATAACACTGATAGGGGTAGAATCAAAGCAACGGTGAGCGCCGCACGCAGATTACCAAGCATGATAATCAATACCAACAAGACTAGGACGACTGCTTCACCTAATGCCTTTTCGACCGTCCACACTGCTTGGGTCACAAGGTCTGTTCGGTCATAGAAGGGTACGATACGCACACCTTCTGGCAATGCTGGTTTTAATGCTTCCAGTTCACGCTTAACACCATCAATGGTACTACGACTATTTGCACCTTTACGCATTAGCGCCAGGCCAGTAACAATCTCGCCTTGCCCATCGGCAGTAACGGCGCCATAGCGCGTTAGCGAATTAATCCTAACTTCCGCTATATCACTGATATGCACAGGGAGTCCGTTATGACTAGCAACAGTAATCCCTTTAATATCGTTTAGGTTACGCAGTTGCCCAGCTGTCCGTACCAACAAGACTTCGTTGTTGCGATTAATACGATCGCCGCCCGCATTACGGTTGTTATTTTCCAGCGCTGTTTCCACATCACTTAAGCTCAATTTGTGAGCCATCAAACGATCTGGATTGGCCACCACTTCAAATACTTTAACTTCACCACCCAGTGAGTTGACCTCAGCCACCCCCTCGACGGTACGAAGACGAGGGCGAATTAACCAATCTTGAATACGACGTAATTCCTGATTGCTATACTTTTCACCCTCAACGCGATACATGTATCCTTCACCCAAGGGCGTGGTAATGGGACCAAGTCCGCCTTCGACACCATCAGGTAAATCAGCCCAGATCAAATTGAGACGTTCAGTTACCTGTTGGCGGGCCCAGTAAATGTCAGTACCCTCATCAAAGTCAATAGTAATGATACTCAACGCGTATTTGGTAGTGGAACGCAATACTTTCTGCTGAGGGAGTCCTTGCATCTCCACCTCGATAGGGTAAGTAATGCGGTTCTCCACCTCTGCTGGTGACAACCCTGGAGCTTTCAGAATAATCTGGACTTGTGGTGCAGCAATGTCTGGAAAAGCATCGATGGGTAAGGTTTTAAATGCCCATAGTCCAGCAATGACCATTGCCGTAGCGACAAGTAGGATCATCAGTCGTTGGATTAAAGCGAAACGAATCAAAGAGGCAATCATGATCTACTCTCCTTGGTACTGTAAGTGTGATTTGAGCTCGGCCACACCGTTACTAACAATGGTCACATCTTCTGTAATACCACTGATAACCGGTATCCACTCTCCAGCTTTTCTACCTATTTCAACGGCTACTGATTCAAATCGACCTTGCTCCAATACCTGTAATACATAGTTTTGATTGCCAATTCGGAACACAGCTCCAGCTGGAACCATCAAGCCTTGACTTGCAACATTAGCCAGACTAATTTCTGCATACATACCAGGCCGTAATTGCCCATCAGCGTTAGCTAAAATGATTCGCCCCGTCAGCGTCTGACTTTGTGTATCGACTTCACCTCCCAATGATTCAAGTTTCCCTAAGTAGGGTGTGTCAGGACTTGCCTGAACACGAATTTCAGCTTCAGTGCCTATCTTGATTTGTGACAAGCTGGCAACTGGAATTTTAACCATGGCCCATAGCGTACTGAGATCGTCAACGTGAAAAGCTGCTTGTCCAGCGCTGAGTTGTTGACCTGATTCAATTTCCACTGCTGTTACCTGACCATCTATAGGACTAGTTAACTCGAATGCTGCCAATCGATGAGGTTGCTTAACTAACTGAGCAATCTGAGTTTTGGATAGTCCCGTTAAAGAGAGCAAACGTCGCCGTGCCTCTAGCATGGCGCGGGAACCTTTGTATTCACTCTCGACGGTCAACCAACGGCTCTCAGCAACAATACCTTCCTCCCACAAACTTTTGATTCGGGCACGTTCGGATTGAGCCAGTTCAAAGCGCGCTAATGCCTCAAGATAATCGGCCTGTGCTTGTCCCAAACTATTACTACTCAATGTGGCCAAAACTTGGCCCTTGCTAACCTTGTCATTAGATACAACCTTTAAAGACATAACCATGCCTTCTACAACCGGAGCGACTCTATAGGTCTTGCGTTGATCGGTAGTGAGAATACCATTCAGCTTCATATAGCTTATGCCTTCTCGTACCGTTACTTTTGCGGTGGTTAAGTTAATATTATCCAGCTGTGTCGGCGTTAGTTGTAGTTCAGCCGTGAAACCTAATGTTGGCATTAATAAAAGAGAAAAAATGATCAAGTGCTTATTCATGGAGTGTGTCCTGTTCGGTTATCACAAGCGTTTGTCCAGCGGCAAGTCGAACTTCTGCCGATTCTAGCCATGCTTGTTGAAGTAATTCTAGATAGCGTTCACGAGCGTCAAAAAAGGTGTTATTGGCATCAATCAGAGAAAGGATTTCCAATTCACCACTTGTATACGCTTTAGTTGTTAGCTCCAAAACCTCTTGGGCAGGCTCCAATACTTGAGTACGGTAATGCTCACCCTGTTCAATGAGATGATTTAGATGCAAGTGACTTTGTTGTAATCGACTACCTAGGTCGCGTGCCAGTATCTGTAGTTCTGATTGAGTCTCGATAATCTGTGCCTGAGCTTCATCAATACGGCCACTCTTGCGGTCCCAAAGTGGGAGAGTGATACCTAAACCTATTCCACTGACGGCCTGTTGACGGCCATTAAGCACGTCTTGTTCATAAAAAAGACGTAGCGTCGGATCGGGTAATCGCTCAGCTTTTGCTAAATTTACTGCAGAACGATTCGCCTCCACTTTGTATTGTGCGGCTGTGATCAATGGATGATGTGGCAAGTCCGACTGCAACGTTTCCATTGATGTTATTGGGCCGAACGGAGCGAGGGTTGGCAGTTGTGGAATCGTATCGGCTGTGATGTTTAAATATGCACGGAATCTATTCAGGGCTTCATTGTATGTACCTTCCGACTTATCGAGAATTTGTTGTGCAGATTCTCGGATAAGATCTAAGCGTAGCCGTTCTAGTTTAGAAATTTCACCAACCTGAGCTCGACGATGTCCAATACCTTGTAAATTTTCTGCAAGATTCAGTCGTTGCTCAGCAAGTTGCATTTGTTCTGTTGCCAACTGTAATACGTGAAAACGCTGCGCTACTTGTGTTTCCAAATTTAAGCGTTGATAACTGCGTTCGGCCCTAGCGGCATCTAGATTAGCGTCAGCAATGGCTTCTTGATAACCAAGACGACCACTTAGTGGCAGAGGTTGGTTAAACGAAAGTTGAGTAAAGTCAGAGCCTCCAGTGCCCTGATCTTTGCCCATTTTATTGTCCACACGAAGCTCTATCTGTGGGTTGGGCCATGCTCCGGCTTGTTCCAGAGCTCCCTTGCGGGCATTAACCCCTGCTTGTGCACCTAGAGTCTCAGGTGCAATTTGTACAGCACGACGGATACTGTCTTCCAGTGTCCATTTTTCTTGCTGTTGTGCAAAGACCGTCATAGGTACAACACAAAACAACATAATTGCTAACAACGATGTCCAAAACTGATCTTGGCACCTTACTCTTATAACATTCAACATACCCACTCCCTGCGAAGTGTCGTTTAAAAGACACGCGCAAAAAAGTCTTAAAGATAAGACATGTAATATTGATTAACACAGACCAAATTAGTCTATGAAAACAAATTCATCGGAACTAGAAGTTAAAGAGGGGGGGCGCGCAGTGGGGGGGAAAGGATGTATCGTCGAGTAATAATGAGATCATTGTCACGACGATAATGTAATGTAATTACATTGAAACTATGGAGAAGAAGAGTAAAGGCAATAACGAATATGGCCAGCATTGGACCATAACTGGCAATTTTTTTCAGTAATGCTTGCGGATTTGCATCCTGCTCAGAAACCACTTCATCGTGGTGATCTGCATGAGACACGTCTGTAGTTAAATGAATGTCACTTTGATGTAAATGTTCAGTTGCTACTTCGGATGCAATACTTTGATGCGGCTCATGATCATGGGCAAAACTGTGTACGTGCAGTTTCACGCCCTGGGCGCACAACAATGCTATGGATAACAAAAGTACCCACAAAATTAAAGTTCGTTTTTGCATGTGTTGGACAAAAATCATCATCACACTATAAGTCAATCTATTATACAAGTACATCAAATTGATGAACGACTTACATTAATACTATGGTTATCCATATTATTACCATTATGGATTTGTAAATCATCTAAAGTAGGCTTACTGTGAGAATGACCGTTTTTGGCACGTTAGTAACGAATTAAAGGTGTACCGCAGATCAAACCATCGACCTTACCGTTATCTAGGCATTCTCATGGACTTAGTTTTATCACTATTTCAAGAAAAAATTAGCTCATAGACCGATGTATATCCATCCCGACATGCTGTACATGACACGAACTTATCTTTGCTACCTCTGTTTTTAAAGGGGTAACGTGAAAATCTCAACATTCGATGAATCACTAACTAAAATAAAGTTTTAGCGCTCCTAAATCAACTTCATCATAATTATTTACTAACTGGTTAGCCCCCTGTGTAGTCATTCTTATATTTCCCTTTTCGTGACAATATGTATTATCTGATTAAAAGCACATATTTCATTCGAATAATTTTGAATTAATTGGTCACCAACTTCTTTTTGATGTTCAACCCATTTTGAGAGGATTTTAGTTTTCCTGCCTGTGTGCGAGGCCCTGTACTCAAGCCCCCATGCAATTTGCATCGACCGTTTTTATATATCTTTCCTCTTACATGGATTACCTGTTGCTTTTGTTCTAGCACCACACCGCATATCGAGCAAATCATCTGGCATTGGTATGTGTTCTGGCTTCTTTCTATTATTGTATCCGGCATCACACCATGCTTGAAATGCATCATCTGAATGTTTGTTATACGCTTTAAGTCGTTTTCTTTTATCTAACTCTGATTGTTGCATTATTTACCGTCCTTATATTTGGTTTTTACCCTTGGGTTATCCTTGGTACTCTCATGGAGTTCGTATAACTATTGGTTTTATCACCGCTAAATAATCGCCACCCTATTTCCCTGCCAGTATTCAAACCAAAGCGCTTTTACCTGTTAGATTAACCAGTTCAGCGTTAACAACACTTATCAACCTAGCTTGTGAGATTTCCAATGCCTCTGTAATCGATTTATATTGCTCACATGTACTCATAACCATTTCCATCAGGTTGATAAACGTCATGGGGCTATCAGTCATCACCTGTTCAAGTTCCGTTCGTGACTTGGTTAAGATGGTTAATCCTAGTTGTCGTTGCATCATCAGTGCTTGCACTGAACTCACAGATTGCTTAATTTCAGCACTTGTCATAATGGGTTCAAAGTCTATTCGTTGAATTTTAGTTTTCACGATTAGTTAAGCCTATGTAATTCAGTTAAAACTTTCGTCGAGAACCCTGCCAAGATAATCATCGTCGCTTTCATTAGGTCGCTGATAATATTGATAGGTTCTTTCTTTTGAACTAAGTTGTTTCATGGTTGTTTTGTATCTGTCTTTCTGGTGGGCTAATTCACTAAGTAATTGTTGTTTGTGTTGCGTAATTAGCTGGCGGTGTTGGGGTGTTAACTCACAATCAGATGTAACGCCTAATTGCTTGCCGTCAATAAACAGTTGTATACCTTGTTCGGCTAATTGCACCAGCATCAAAAATACTCCGTATACTTTTTTAGCTGATTGTTGATTATTGTAATGCTTGCAGGGTAGTCAATATTTGCATGTTCTTCATAATTAACATTGCTGTTATCAACTGCTTCTAGGTATACCTGCTCATTTGCTTGTAGGCCTTTAGATGTAATCGAAACACTAGGTGAAGCCGAATAAGAATGCGGTGTTTCAGCTTTTACCATCAAAGAACTTTCAAAGACTTTTCCATTAACTGTCAAAGGTTCGTCAAAGGCTTTTCCAAGAATTCCAGGCTTTTTTCTTGGTGTGAATTTGTGGCGTAATCGCCCTGTATTTGTCCAACCATCAAACACGATAGGAGCAGAAGGCTTAATCCTAGTAGCCTTTCGATAAGTTTCATTTTCTCGTGTATTAGCTATTTCATAAGTGACTAGAAACTGTTCACCTAGAAAATGGTTTACAAGATGCTGTGCTTGGCTATAGCGTTTTCGTGGATCACTACCAAAGGTAAGCCTATACAGCATGGCAAACTTGCCATCATGCTTAACTGTGGCATGTCCTTTTTTGGATTTATTGAAATTAAAATAGGCGGTCACTTCTTCACCTGTCGCAATCACCACCAGTTTCATCACAAAACTATATGCTAAAACTGGTTTTGATTTACCTTTAGGCGTTATGATTTTTTCAGATTTACTGATTGATATACATTCGCACAAGACTTCATCATTACTTGCATGTGTGTCATCAGGAATCGTCCATCGTGCTCGTTCTTCATCGGTAATAATGACGCTCATATGTCACGCTTCCATCTCGGCATATTTATGTTTTAGAAATACCGCCACGCCAAGCAAATCCTTCAGTGGGAGTAATGCCAACTTATCGAGGCATAGCTCCACTTCAGACCATCTGTCGGCTAGTGCTATTGCTTGTTTCCAGAAGATTCCCTTATGGAGAGCTAGAGCAACAAATTCTCCTACTGACCTTGGTAATGTCATGACTAACAACCAACATTTCGTGAGGCCTTAATTCTGCCTTCTAACCAAGATTCAACTTCAGACTCTATCCAACCGACTGCTTTAGCACCAACTGAAATTGGTTGAGGAAAGCTTGGATCATAATCATTAGGTCTTTTCGGATTAGGCTTTAACTTTGCGTAGATGCCTGATCGAGAAAGGCCTGTTTTATCCTCAAGTTGTTTACGTCGGATAATCCGGATTGATTCAACTATTTTTTTTGCCATGTTTCACATTCTCCAGAAGAAGGTAATGTGCTCCGGTTTATTCCGGAACATGGCTCTATTTTGGATTTTTTCAGAAAAATGAATAGCTGGGTAGGTTGCAATTAACCACCCCCCATAAATGCCTGTATTAGTGGGCAGGTTTTGCCTATAGGGTGGGTAGATTTATATCCATAAAGGAATAAAAACTATATATGGTAACGGTTATGGAGGTGGGCAAGTTTATCAGGATGGCGTCTTCGGGGCTCCGCCACCAGTCTGCCAATTAACAACTAAAACGACATTATCTATTGCTTGTTTACTAATTTTTTCATTGTGTACCAGTTCAAGCTCTTTATATCGCGATGTCAACCACTCGGTCATTGCATTTTTTGGCGTCTTACCATTTAACAAGTTTTCATCGTCCATAGCCTCCCAAACTTTTATAGCTGAAGCCAACCTTGCAGAATAGCGAGGATGATTGTTGTCTAGGTAACCACTAGTTACCACAGTATTATCGAAAAAAAAACCTGTTTTCATGTTTTTACTACTAAGCCAACTCTTAAGATTATCAACGTCTATCATTGTTTTAGCCCAGTTAGTCTCTTTCTTCACAAAGAATCCATCAACATAGTCTTCATCATCTTCTGACACATGTTGAAAATTTGCGCTGATATATTCACCACTATCCATCATATCGAACACGCTTTGACTATCTGCTTCGTCAACGGCCCTAGAGTCATGAATTAACCTCGCTTTCAACTTTCTTGAGGAAATGGCATTGATCAAGGCTATGTATGAGGTATTTACCCAAGTAATTCCATTCGTGTCATTACTTCCTGTTTCAGGGTCTTGAAAATGACTCACTCCCTCAGATAAAAACACCACACTGCTAGGTTCAACATTAGCAATTAGCGCAGCAGCTTGTTGGACGGTAAGTGGGTCCGTTAAAGCCCAAAGCGGGTTAATGTCCTTATAACTTCCTTCTTTCATGACGCTATCCTTAAATAACTAATGCTGGTAATAAATGAACAACCTTAAGTGTGCCGTAAGCCACAGTTACAGTAAAACGTTTCTTCTTTATTGATATTTTAAACGGGCTATTCACGATATGAGTTAAGTATTTTTGCAAGTGCGGACATTATTGATTCCTTCCTAACTTTTTATTGAGCTATTGACGAAGATCCCGCTTGACCAAACCGACCAATGATAACTTTTCGACCTTCTTCAATTTGGCTATCAACAAAGTCTGCCCACCACTGCAGCATTTCACGCCGGTGTTCTGCATATTGGGCTTTATTGTAGACCCCCCTAATACCTTTTATCTCATGCGCAAGGCACTTTTCAATCCAGTCCGAATTAAAACCTGCTTCATGTAAATGTGTCGATGCGGTACGTCTGAAATCATGGATTACAAACTGTTGAATATCCAATTCTAATGTGCGAATTGCAGCATTCAATGTTGTGTGTGAAATTGGCTTTATAAGCGAATGCCGGCTTGGTAATACCCATTCAGAATCAGAAGATAAGCCTTTTAGCTCATTAAGCATTGCAATCGCTTGTCTGCAAAGTGAAACCACTTGTGTTTTATCTTTTTTCATTCTCCCAGCAGGAATTATCCACTCCGCCTTTTCAAAATCAATCTCATCCCATCGAGCCTCTGTCAGTTGTGTTTTGCGCACCATAGTTAATATCAAAAGGTGCAAAGCTAATTTATTAGATCGTCGCATACTAGACTGATAAACACTTCTGAGCAGACGGCCAATCTCATCAGATGTAAGAGAGACATCACGACTTTTTGCCTGCGCAATGAATCGACCTTCAATTGCTGCTGCCGGATTAAATTGTGTTTTTTGGCGAGCTATTGCATAGGAGAATAATCGCTTAAGAATATTTCTTGTCTGCAAGGCCATTTGATCAGAACCGCGGTTCTTAATCTTGTCTGTTATACCTATCACATCTGTCACATTGACATCTGTTATTTGAAGGTTACCAATCGCTGGAAACACATCTTTTTCGAGCACACGAAGAATGGTGAGATGCCTTTTGTTATTTGGCTTTACTATCTCTTCATACCATTGATGAGCAAAAACCTCGACATTATTATCAACAAGCCGATCTAATTCTTTTATTCGCATCTTGTTTACTGTTTCAGCACACCATTTAGCAACGAACAGCTCTCCTAACTCTTTAATAATTGCTTGGTGATGATTAGCAATCAGATCGCCTCGTTTCAAGCCCATGGGGGACAAGCCTCGTTTGGCGAGTAATTTGCATTCATCCCGCCAAGACCGCGCCTCAGCTAAACCGAAGATAGGATAATGACCTAATGTTATTTTTTCTTGCTTACCTAAAATACGGTATCGTAATCGCCAGACCTTAGTCCCTCCAGGCATTATCTCTATGAACAAGCCTAATTCATCAGATTCCTGATACGCCTTTTCAGCAGGTTTAAGGTTTTTTATTTTGGTATCAGTCAATGCCATTTCACTACTCCTTGTACGAAAGTGTGCCCATGATCGACAACGATAAAAACAGATCGAATGACCATAAAAACAATAAATATCAACAACTTAGAGTATAAAGCTTGTCGTAGGGTTTTTATTTAATATGTGACGCTCATCATGGGCACAAAAACGTGCCCATGACAGACATCAAACAGCTATCATGGTCACACTCTTGGGCACAATTCTAGGCGGATTTCAGAGGAATAGTCAAGAACAGCTTGGAACCATAACTATAGATATAGCTTAGGTTGAGTCAGGAATTGTGGAATAAATAGGAGTGTGTAGGAAGCGAGACTATTTACCAATACAAAAACTTGAAAAGATCTTATCTAACAAATCTTCATTGCTAAAAGTACCTGTAATTTCGCCAAGTGCCTGCTGTGCTTGGCGAAGTTCTTCTGCAAGCAACTCACCAGCTCCCATTCCCGTTAAGCAATCATACCCAGCTTCTATAGCTATACGAGCACGAGCAATAGCATCTAAGTGACGACGTCGGGCAATAAAGACCCCCTCATCGTGCGGATGATATCCTACCGCTTCACAGAGATAGTTCTCCAGTAAACCCATACCTTCGCCAGTCTTAGCTGACATATAGATCACTTGCTGATTATTTTCAGTAACTAATTCGACTTTGTGTCCGGTTTTATCCGTCTTATTACGAATAAGAGTTAATGGGATATGCGTAGGAAGTGACGCTAAAATGGCCTTATCTTCGGCATTTTCACCCTTACTGTCATCCATTACCATCAGAATATGATCGGCTTGAGCAATTTCAGATTGTGTACGACGTATCCCTTCACGCTCAACTTCATCGGGTGAATCATGCAAGCCAGCAGTATCAGAAATACGTAATGGCAAACCACCTAAATGAATTTGTTCGCGTAAAACATCACGTGTTGTCCCTGCAATATCGGTGACAATCGCAGCATCATGTCCTGCAAGCTGATTGTGTAAACTTGATTTACCGGCATTTGGCTGGCCAGCAAGCACAATACTGATGCCATCTCGTAATAGGCGGCCTTGTTGAGCACTCGCTTGAATACCATCCAATACGGTGAGTAAAGCCTGTAATTGCTTATCTACAGCTGCTTCAGCAAGGAAGTCGATCTCTTCGTCACTAAAATCAATGGATGCTTCGACAAACATTCTCAGGTTTGTAAGCTTCAGTAAGAAACTGTCGATTCGTTCCGAAAAGACACCCTGCAATGAACGCATGGCGCTACGCGCTGCTTGCTCAGTAGAGCTATCAATAAGATCGGCAACCGCTTCAGCTTGCGCCAAATCCATTTTATTATTTAGAAATGCACGTTCGGAGAACTCACCAGGTCGAGCCATTCGTGCGCCTAGACTGATTGCACGCTGACATAAGCGATCCAATACAATTGGACTACCATGCCCCTGTAACTCAATAACGTCTTCACCAGTAAACGAG
This sequence comes from uncultured Methylophaga sp., assembly GCA_963975785.1. Lineage (GTDB taxonomy): Bacteria > Pseudomonadota > Gammaproteobacteria > Nitrosococcales > Methylophagaceae. Next base: position 10,388 of record CAXBIM010000034.1, on the reverse strand, counting down.
GCAGGATTTGGAAAGTACAACACAATGCCACTGTCGATAATTTCACCATCTTCATCACGAAAATGACTGAATTGGGCATAACGAGCTGGCGGCAGTTTGCCACAGATTTTTGTAGCGATCTGGGCACTACTATCACCTGACAATCTAACTACACCGACACCACCTCGTCCCGGTGCAGTAGCTATCGCAACTATCGTTTCCATTTAATAACCGACGACTAGTTAAAGTGCACCCATTTTTCGAGTAATGTTCCATTGCTGTGCGATAGACAAGACATTATTTACTACCCAGTAAAGTACAAGACCTGATGGGAAGAAGGCAAAAAATACAGTGAATACGATCGGAAATGCTTTCATAACCATTGCTTGAGCAGGATCTTGAGGCGCAGGATTTAACTTCTGCTGGAAGAACATGCTCAAACCAAATAGCACAGGTAAAACAAAATACGGATCAAGTGCCGTTAGATCTTGTAACCAAAAGATAAATGGTGCTTGGCGTAATTCAATACTTTCTACTAATACCCAATAGAATGCTAAAAATACCGGCATTTGTACCAAAATAGGTAAACAACCACCCAATGGATTAATTTTCTCGGTACGGTATAAATCCATCATCGCTTTATTAAATGCAGGTTTATCATCACCAAAGCGCTCTTTTAAATTCGCTAATTTTGGTGTCAATTTACGCATAGAAGCCATTGAGCGGTAACTCGCTGCTGACAGTCTGTAAAATACTAATTTGATCAGTATAGTTAAAAAGACAATCGACCAGCCCCAGTTATTAGTGACTTTATGGATCCATTCCATAATCGTAAATAAGGGCTGAGAAATAATCGTCAAAATACCATAATCAACTGTTAAGTCTAGATTTTTGACCACAGCTTCTAATCGTTGGTGCTCTTTAGGTCCTAAATACATTGAATATTTTGTTGTTGCTACATCACCAGTAGCAACATTAATATCAGACATTTTAGCGCCTGCAGTGTAATTGCTTTCATTTAACGACTTGCCATAAAAGCCAATTGCTTGCTCATTTTGCTCAGGAATTAATGCTGCCACAAAATAATGCTGAATCATTGCCGTCCAACCATTAAACGCTTTACGACTAAAGGCTGCTTCGTCTAAATCATCGAACTTAATTTTGTCATATTCATCGCCTTCACTAGAGAATACCGCACCTGTGTAGGTATAAATAAAGCCAGAGTCTTCTACTGGGCGAACACGATTAAATTGTGAATATGGGTAAGCTGTAAACTGATCGCCCGTATTATTTTCAATCAGATAATCTACCTCAACAAGGTAGCTATTACGATGAAAGTGATACGTTTTTGTAACTTTTAATCCGTTAGCCGCTTGCCAGTGTAATGGCACCGCGATTGAATCCTGGCCATCACTTAATTCATATTGCATTTTGTCTGCAACGTATTGGTCATAATGCGTTGGTGCAGCAACATTAGATCGCAAACCTGACTGTACAACGAAGTACTCTGATGGGGTATCAGAAAGTAATTTTACTGGTACATCTGGCGCACTTGATTCTACCGGATAATTAAGCAAAGCTAGATTCTGGATATCCGCACCTTGAGTGCTGATATATAAATCAATTACATCTGTTTTGACATGTACCTTATTGGCACTACTAGTATTAGCGGTCTGTCCGATTGCTGGTAGGCTATCTAGCGACACAGGCAAATCAGGTAGATCTTGCTGATTTTCAGCTTGTTGTTTCACGCTTCCTAAACTAGGCAAGTCAGCCACCAAATCGTTACTAGTTTGAGCAACTTGTTGGGGTTGAACATAATCCGTTTGCCATGCCTGCCATAATAATAAGGAGACAATCAATAGCCCAAAGATGAGATATGTTTTTAAGTTATCCATTGTGTTTTTTAGTCTTTAGTTGAGGAACGGGGTCTAATCCACCTTCATGCCAAGGGTGGCAACGTGAAAGTCTTCGCAAACCAAGCCAAAAGCCACGTACAACGCCAAATCGCGTAACGGCTTCTATCATATATTGGGAACAGGTAGGATGAAAACGACAATTTGCGCCCAGTAATGGGCTGATGATTAATTGGTAACCTCGAATGAGGCTAATCAAGATTTTTGCCATTGTGCTATCACCGTTAACCAATGTTGCTCCAATGCTGCCCAGAGTTGAGCTGATTCTCGTTGTTTTACATCAGGACGAGATAACACCACAATATCTATATTGGCAAAGTCAGTTTGATGCTGTCGAAATGATTCACGAATAATTCGTTTCAATCGATTGCGTTGATGCGCGAATTTTAGATGTTTTTTTGCTATGGCCAGGCCTAAACGCGGATGACCAACGGTATTTTCAACCGTCAAAATCGTCAAGCCACCACCACCTGCGCGTTTTGCTTGTCGAAATACCCGAGAAAAGTCTCTCGGGCTATTCATTTTCATGGCTCGGCTAAAGCGCGCCAAGTCATGTTCTCCTTAAAAACTTAAGAAGAATTATACAGTTAGGCTTGCACGACCTTTTGCACGACGAGCATTAATCACACGACGTCCACCAACAGTTCTCATACGGGCACGAAAACCATGTGTACGGTTACGCTTTAAATTACTAGGCTGAAAAGTTCTTTTCATTTCATAAACTCCAATCAAAAATTCGGGTTTTGCTCCAAGCAACATGTACAGCCTGAGCAAAAGGGCTGAAATTATAGTGTTTTCTATTGGGTCAAGTCAAATGATTGTTCAATAACATTGAAACGCGAACTTAATTAAATAGCCCTTGCTAAAAATAAACATTGGGGATAACTTTAACGGCTTAGCTTAAAGCATTATACTTAGTGCCGCAGACCAGTCATAGATCTTACTGGTTATTCATATCACTCACAAACTTAAGGAGCCGCTGTGTCATCACCCCTTTGGGAAAAATGCCTGTCCCATCTTGAAGGTGAGCTGTCAGCACAGCAACTCAATACTTGGTTACGTCCATTACAAGCGATCCAAACAGCTACCAGTCTACGATTACTCGCCCCTAACCCCTACGTCCAAGCATGGGTACAAGAGCAGCTTGAAGCAAAGATAAACCATCTTATTCAGGCCCTGAGTCAAGGTGCGATCACCACAGTAACCATCGATGTCGGCACCAATAACCCTCAAACAGTTGAGTCGAACACCTTAACGAAATCATCGCCATCACCCGTAATACCCAAGTCCATGGCGCCAGCCGCCGGCTCTCCTCTTAATCCCAGCTTTACCTTTGAATCTTATGTCGAAGGTAAATCCAATCAAATTGCACGAGCGGCTTCTTTACATGTAGCCGAATCACCAGGCACCAGCGGGTACAATCCATTATTTCTATATGGTGGAACAGGGCTAGGTAAAACGCATTTGATGTTAGCTGTTGGTAATCAAATAAAAAAAGATAATCCAAAAGCCAAAGTGATGTACTTGTCATCAGAACGCTTTGTTCAAGATATGATTACCGCATTGCGCAATAATGTCATCGATCAATTTAAAGCGCATTACCGAAGTGCTGATGCATTGTTGATCGACGATATACAATTTTTTGCAAAAAAAGAACGCTCTCAAGAAGAGTTTTTCTATACCTTTAATAGTCTGCTGGAAGGTCAAAAACAAATTATTTTGACCTGTGACCGATTCCCTAAAGAAGTTGAAAATCTTGATGAACGTTTACAGTCTCGCCTTGGTTGGGGTCTCACCATTGCGATTGAACCGCCAGAATTAGAAACTCGCGTCGCTATCTTAATTAAAAAAGCTCAACAGAACTTAGTTATGTTGCCAGAAGATGTAGCTTTTTTCATAGCTCAACGAATCAAGTCTAATGTGCGTGATTTAGAAGGCGCATTACAACGCGTACTGGCATTCTCACGGTTTACCAACCAACCCTTTTCGATTGAAATGGCGCAAGAGGCTTTAAAAGATCTACTCGCACTGCATCAAAAACTAGTTACCTTGGACAGCATTCAAAAAACCGTAGGTGAATACTTTAAAACGCGCGTATCAGAATTATTATCTAAAAAACGTACACGCTCGATTGCCCGTCCGCGCCAAATAGCCATGGCACTAGCAAAAGAACTCACCAATCACAGCTTGCCTGAAATTGGTGAAGCGTTTGGCGGACGCGACCATACCACGGTATTACATGCCTGCCGAAAAATAGCCGAATTAAAAGAATCCGATGCGCGTATTGCTGAAGATTACCGCAACTTACTTCGAACCCTGTCGAGTTAAACCGAGAGAATCATCATGCAATTTACCGTGAGCCAAGAAACAATCGCCCGACCACTGCAACTCGTTTGTAGTATTGTCGAACGACGCGCTACCCTGCCTATTTTGTCGACAATCTTATTACGTACTCATGGCAATCAATTATCAATGACCAGTACCGATATGGAATTGGAAATGATAGCCACCCTGCCTGTAGCCGTTGAACAAGAAGGTAAAACAACCGTCTCTGCACGAAAGTTTCTTGATATTTGTCGCGCATTACCAAGTAATGCCACCATTAGTTTCAAAGCGCAGGATGGCAAAGCTATTGTTCGGGCAGGAAAAAGTCGTTTCTCGCTTGCCACACTTCCAAGTGAAGACTTTCCAGACAGCGAAGGCGCGAATTATGTTGATGAAATTACTCTTCCGCAATCAACATTAAAATCATTACTTGATGAAACTAGCTTTGCAATGGCAAGTCAAGATGTCCGTTATTACTTAAATGGTTTATTACTCGAGCGTGAAGAAAACATCTTACGTACCGTAGCCACTGATGGTCACCGGCTCGCCTTAGGCAGTTTAACGACCGCCAACTCGATTACGGAAAAGAGCAGTATTATCATTCCTCGTAAAGCGATTATGGAGCTAGGTCGCTTATTGAATGACAGTGATGACAATGTAACGATTGCTTTTAGTAATCAACAAATCAAAGTTGAATTACCTGACTTACATTTCACATCAAAACTTATTGATGGCCAGTTTCCTAACTACGAACGTGTGCTGCCTTTAGGTGGTGATAAAGAAGTCATTGCCGAACGCGACCAATTGAAACAAGCATTATCTCGGGCAGCTATTCTATCCAGTGATAAACATCGCAGCGTGCGTATCAATCTTGAACCAGGCTTGCTTAAAGCGACAGTGATCAATCAAGAGCAAGAGTCTGCCGAAGAAGAAATCAGCGTTGAGTATACTGGCGCACCATTGGAAATAGCCTTTAATAACGCCTATTTACTAGATTTATTAAATGCCATACCAGATGACAAAGTAAAAATGATCTTTAGTGATGAAAACAGTAGTGCCTTAATTACACCTGCTGATGACAAACTACAGCGGCAGTATGTTGTTATGCCGATGCGCTTATAAGGTTAGGAGTATTTAATTATGGCAGGTGGCTGGTCAAAAGATGGAGCAGTACAAGACCAAATTGACGCAAGTGTTGAAGATGCCATCAATTTGGCCCGCAGTAAATTGCCGCAAGGCGAGAGCCTAACGCACTGTGAAGAGTGTGATGCAAAAATTCCCGTAGCCCGCCAAAAAGCCATTCAGGGGGTAAGGTTCTGCGTAAACTGCCAGTCAGAATTAGATAAAAAGCAGGCCAAGCAAAGTGGTTATAACCGTCGGGGAAGCAAAGACAGTCAACTACGATAGATAAGCGAAGATGAGATTATTACTTAATGCCTCAACTCACCCATAACTACTTTATTCTCACTCATTTTCTTCACAATATCTGAATAATAATCATCGCGGAATGCATTAATAACCCGTGTAACTTCAGCAGCATCTACACCGCTACCGAGTAAGGTCTCTTCTGTCAGACGTAAACTTATTTCTAAAGTTTCAGATACGGTCGTGGTCGCGCCTTGATTAATTAAATCGGCACAATGCTGTCTATCTCGCGCTCGTGCATGAATAATCATATTTGGATAAGCTTGTTTGGTTAAAAAAACCAAACGATCAACCTTCTCCGGCTCTTCCAATGCAATCACTAACATCTTAGCCCGTTCAGCACCTGCAGCCTGTAATACCTTAACTTGACTCGCATCACCAAAAAATACAGGAAATCCTTGAGCCCGAGCGACTTTAACGCGCTCCTGCTTCATATCTAAAGCAATATAAGACACGCCAGCTTCACCTAATAATGCACCAATCCTAGCGCCAACACGACCAAAACCAGCTAAGATCACATGCGCTTCAGAATCATCCATAAATACAGGATACTCGCCATCCTCTGATGCTTTAGGCACATAGTATTTCAGCAATAAGATATTAGCGCCCTTCACCACAAAAGGTGTCAGTACCATTGTCAGTGCAATAATCAGCGTTAAAATCTGACTTAACTGCATTTCTAAAAGACCTAATGCTCCTGCTACGCCAAACAACACAAAACCAAACTCACCACTTTGTGAAAGTAGCGCACCCGACTGTACTGCAACATCATGTCTTGCCCCTGCAGCTTTAGCGAGTGCATAGACCACAGAACCTTTTATGACCATCAGTCCAATTGTCATCCCGATTATGGCGCCAAGGTGCTGCCATAACAAACCAAAATCAACCCCCATCCCCACCGTCATGAAAAATAATCCGAGCAAGATCCCTCTGAACGGTAAAATATCGGCCTCAATTTGATGACGATATGATGATTCTGCGAGCATTAACCCGGCTAAGAAAGCACCTAAAGCCATTGATAAACCAACAGATTCCATCAACCATGCTACGCCCAAAACCAATAATACCGCCACAGCAATAAAGACTTCAGGGTCCTGACTGGCAACGATTCTTCCCAAAATCGGATTAAGTAAATATCGCCCCATCAGCAACAAGCCAATAATGACTGCAGCACCATAAAGCAAACTGAACTCTGAAATGCTCGTACTGCCATCATCAGCGAGAAAAGATACTAGCGCCAACAGTGGCACCACAGCCAAATCTTGGAAGAGTAAAACGGAAAATGACATTCTGCCCATTAAGGTCGAAATGCCACCTCGTTCAGCCAGTAATTTCAAACAAAAAGCAGTGGAAGATAAAGCTAAGCCGAAACCAATAATGATGGCGCTTTTATTTGATACGCCAAACCATATAGCAGCGCCATAAAGTAGTGCCGCAGTCAAAAGCAACTGCCCAGCGCCTAGCCCAATTACCATTTTCCGCATATGCCATAATTTGTCAGGCTTCAGTTCCATGCCCAAGACAAAAAGCAAAAAGATGACACCAAACTCACCTAAATGGCGAATCTTATCAACTTCAGTTATGACACCTAGTCCCCAAGGTCCCAAAACTACCCCGGCAGCCAAATAGCCAAGTAGAGCGCCGAGCCGAATAGCATGAAAAAAGGGTACAACGATGACCGTTGCTAACAGTAAGGCCAAAATCTCGACTAAATAACTTGCTTCATTTCCACTCATAATGAGATTACTTCCTAGCTACTCAGTTAAAACGAGATGGGAATAGGTGTTTTGCTGCACCATCATTGCTAAACCCTGTTTATACATATCCGCCGCCGCCAGCTCTTTTCCCTCAGCCAACAAGACCTCTGCTAACACTTGATAGGTTTCACCTCTAGCACCATATTCGAGGCTAGAACGCAGATATTCTTCTGATTTTGCCCATAATTTATTCACCAAAGACAGGCGACCTAAACTTAATAATAACCAAGGGTTATGCTCATTATTGTTCAACCATTTTTCTGCTTTAGCTAAGCGCTTCAATGAATCACCCTGTTTTATCTGACCATATTGATAAACCAGCGCATCACTCCAATGTTTACTTAGAAAATTTTCAATAAGTTCACTGGCTTGTAATTGCTCACCTTGCTGAATTAGCCCTGTTACATAGGGAATTAACAATAATTCAGAGTGGCGAATTTTGCTGGATAACTTTTGCCAGAGTGTCGACATTAAGGACCAATCTTGTTTTGCTAATGCTGCTTCTAACTGGGCGACCGTGGCATCACTGGATAAGCTTGCCACCTCTGCTGATGCTAGCACATGACGTTTTCGTAAATCAGGCAATACATCTTGCACACTCTGCCACTGATTCATATCCTGATATAGCTGTTGTAATAATTGCAGTACATGGGGATGTTTCGGCGCTATTTCTCGCAAATGCTGCAAAGTAGCCAATGCATGTTCATTTTGGCCGGCCGCAATTTGTAGCTCTGCTTGCACCACACCAACAGCAATCTCAGATCCAATGGTGGTTTGATGTGCTAGGGCTAAATACGAATCTCGGCGTTCCGTTCCATTTTGTTTTTGGGCTGCTCGTGCCGCAGCTAAATAATGTAATAAAGGAGCGTCACTGTCACTCGCATTATGAACTAATAAACGTTCAGCTTCAGGCCAACGACCTTCTTCAAGCATAATAAGCCCACGAGTCAATGCCTTACTAGCGCGTTTATGTCGTTGCAGTAATTGCCAATTGGCGATCTTTTTAGGTGCTTGTTTCACAAAAACAAAACCTGTCAAAACAGTATATGCGGCCACTAATAACAGCATAAATACTACGACAAATACGATTAATGAGGTCTCCAAACTCCAACTGCCATATTTTAATAAAACAAAACCCGGCTCAAAATCTGCCAGCCACATTACGCTGGTGCCAACAAGTAAAGCTATGGCAATAATTAACAGTAGTTTCATTGCTGGTCACCATAATTTTGTAGCCAAATTAATGATGCTGAAATATCAGGCACATCCACCGTGATCGTTTCCGACTGCATCGTTTTCAACATATCATGCATCGCATCACGCTCTGTCCCGATGAAATATTGATCTAGCCATTGTGCTGCAGATGCCAAATTATCGTGAAAAACAGTCTCTCTATCGGATAAAAGTGCCAAGCGTGCACTTTCTAATTTCAATCGTAGATTCTGGTACAAGAAATAGCGTTGCTCAGGAACTAATACAGCAACAGCAGCATCTTCTTGGTGACGAATCACGACCAATGACTTCATTTCTTGCCAAGCCTGTGACAAGGTTGATTGCCAACTTGAAGATGATAGTGTCGTTGCGGAATCACTATCTTTCTGGCTACCTAGCTGTGGTCCCATCAATACTTGAAGATCATCCACTTTATCGAGTGCACTCTGTAACTTCAGCACTAAACCATCAATATCAACCTTGGCGACTGAAGATAAAGCCAATTTTTCATCGGTAATCAGTGCCCTAAGTTGATGTAAGCGTGGGTCAGTCAAAGCTTTCAGTTGTTGATCGGCCAAGGTCAGTGCGGCTATAGCCTTGTCCACATCACCTGCTAGCAAAGCACTTTGGTTAGCGCTTTGTAACAAAAATTTAAGTTCCGCCAAAATCCAAGAACGTAGCACATCATCATTAGTCAGTTCTTGGGCTTTAGCTACAGTATCGACTCTATCTAGCAAGGCTAGATTAGCAGCATTTAATCCTGCTAAGCGCTGCTCAATTCCGACTGCATTAGCATTCATGGTTTGTTCTAATTGAGTAATCTTTTTTTCTAGCGCCTCAGTTATTGAAGAATCCTGAGTAAGCACTACTGGTTCCAGATGTTGTTTGTTCAACTGCTGTTGCAAGAACCAAAAGGAACCCGCGATAAAGCCTAATAAAATAAAGATTGCCAACCACACTAAAAGGAGCTTGGAGCGTTCATCAGGTTGCTTTTCTAGCAATTCAGCACCTGCTTCTTGTTTTACTTCCTCAGCGGTTTCTTGCTGTTGTTTATTATTATTTTTATCCATCATTTCGCTCCATCCGATTTACTTGCTGCATCACTGCAGCATCGCTAGCATCAGCAGCAACCACACACTGCTGAAAACCTAAGTTTAAGGCATATTGCCTGATCCGCTCACTCATAACGATCAGCCATTTTGGTGTTAAATCATCGATTTCAATCAACTGACATAAATTTTCTAGTCCGGCGACACTAGTTATAACAATACAGTCTGCCGTTTTTGCCTGCTCAACTTCTAGTATTGTTCGAGTAGGTAAGGCACGTCGATACACTTCTAGATAGTTAATATTAGCACCTCTGGCAAGCAAGGTATCAGCCAACAACTCACGACCGCCTTCACCTCGGACAATTAGTATTCTTTTACCTTTCACCCTATTAAATTCCGGCATAGCCAATAGGCTTTCACTACCAGATGGAGGTGGCGGTTGAATATCAACCCGTAATCCATGCTCACGCATCGACATAGCCGTACCAGACCCCACAGCGACTAACTGCACATTATCAGTTAAACATGTCTGCAAGCCAGCCATAAAATGCGTCACAGCATTACGACTAATAAAAATAATCATATCAAGGTCAGCTAAGCTAAGCTCTGATTCATGCCAAGGTAATATAGGTACAATATCAATCACAGATAAGGCTATAGCTACACCGCCAGCCGAGACAATACTGTCACATAACGACCTTGCCTGTTGTTCCGGTCGAGTAACC
>CAXBIM010000033.1:0-29876 GCA_963975785.1 uncultured Methylophaga sp. | reverse complement strand
AGGTTCATCACGCTGTAAGACATTTTGGACTTCGACAATATGACTTTGCAGCCGCTCTAACTCTTCAGCAACGTCACTTTTTTGAGCTAACACAACCATTTCTTGCTCAAGACGTTCAGGATCAAGATTTACTTGCAAGTCAGCCACTCGCTCAGCTAGGCGTTGGCGGTGTTGTTCTAAAATAATCGGCATATTTGTACGCGTTTCGATGGCAATATTATTTATATCAATACAGCGCTGTTCGATCATTTTCTGCAAGGCAGTACCCTCTGTTTCACGCGTCTCAATTAATTCTTCAATCGCTTTATTGACCGAAGTCATTACTGCTTTATCGAGTGTTTTTTGATCGGGTGTGTTGGCTTTTAATACACCAGGCCATTGCAAAACATCTAGCATGTTAATCGGTGCAGGACGGGTGGTAAGCATCGCTAATTCATCACAACTTGCGATTAGGGACTTCGCTAAATCTTGATTGATTTCTAATGCCGCTTGTTGTTGTTCGGGTGCTTTATAGCGTAATACCGCATCTATTTTTCCTCGCGTTAACTTGTCAGAAAATAGTTTTCTTATTTTCATTTCCAAGGGGCGAAAACGTTCATCTAAACGGAGTGAAACTTCGAGATAACGATGATTAACGCTGCGAATTTCCCATGTTAAATCTCCTTGTTCTGTTTGCGCTTCTTGGCGAGCGAATGCGGTCATGCTTCGTGTCACGATAATTCCTGAATTTGTTTGTTAAAGTCATACATCTTAACGAAAAGCGTCAGCAATAACATTCAGACCCGTATAATAGTCGTATTATTTTTATAATTTAAGGAAATACCTATGCGTCCAAGCGGTCGTCAAGCCAATGAACTTCGCGAAATAACCATCACTCGCAACTACACCAAACACGCAGAAGGATCAGTTTTAGTCGAGTTTGGCGATACTAAGGTTTTATGCACGGCTTCCGTTGAAGAACGTATCCCACATTTTTTACGTGGCAAGGGTGAAGGTTGGGTGACTGCAGAATATGGCATGTTGCCACGTTCAACAGGTAGCCGGATGCAACGCGAAGCTGCACGCGGTCAACAAGGTGGTCGTACCATGGAGATCCAACGTTTAATTGGTCGTTCATTACGTGCAGCGATTGATTTGAAAGGCTTGGGCGAACGTAGCATTACTATTGACTGTGACGTTATTCAAGCTGATGGTGGCACGCGTACCGCATCAATCACTGGCGCTTTTGTCGCTTTACATGACGCCATTACATATCTTCTCAATAAGAAAAAAATCAAAAAAAATCCATTACATGGTCAAGTCGCTTCAGTATCGGTTGGGATTTATAACGGTATACCTGTTCTTGATCTTGATTATGCTGAAGATTCAAATGCTGAAACCGACATGAATGTCGTGATGAATGAAGCCGGTGCCTATATAGAAGTTCAAGGTACTGCTGAAGGTCATGCTTTCCGTCCTGAAGAATTAACAGCCATGCTCGCACTGGCCGGTGAAGGTATTGAAAATTTATTGCAGCATCAACGTGATGCCTTAGCATCTTAAAAGTACCGAGATTATGAATAAAATCGTTTTAGCTAGTGGTAATAAAGGTAAGCTCCGTGAGTTTGCCCAACTATTTGCAGCATTTGATATCGAAGTTGTACCGCAATCAGAGTTTAATGTGCCTGAGGCCGAAGAAACGGGTTTAACTTTTGTTGAAAATGCCATCATCAAAGCACGTAATGCCTGTGAACACACCGGCTTACCTGCCATTGCTGATGATTCAGGCATTGAAGTCGATTATTTACTCGACGCTCCGGGAATTTATTCAGCACGTTTTGCCGGTGAAAATGCCCGTGATGAAGATAACCTTAATGCACTGTTGACGGCTCTGAAAGCCGTACCCGATCGAGAACGAAATGCTCGCTATCAGTGTCTACTAGTTATGATGCGTCATTCTAAAGACCCTACCCCACTTATTTGCCAAGCTGATTGGCAAGGGCGAATTTTAAATGCACCGATGGGTGATGGTGGCTTTGGCTACGATCCAATTTTTTGGGTGCCTGAGTTACAATGTAGTGCCGCACAATTATCTTCTAAACAAAAGCATGCCATAAGTCACCGCGGCAAGGCCATGCGTAAATTTATCGAGGAAATTCAAAATGCAAACCCATCTTAAGTTTTTCTTATTATCACTATTTTTCATTATCAATCCAGCATGGGCCGACACTAAAATTGCTGTGCCAAACTTTGAACTATTAGATTTAACGATGAAATTATCGGATCCACAAAAAGTCGCTGAAATTAATGCCCAAGAACAACAAAAGCTGCGTGACATTGAACAGTTCCTTCGCAACGGGTTAGATAATAAACAAGGTTTTGCTGTTGTTGAAATTTCGAACGAAGATAAAAACGCTGCCGACAAAAGTACCGGTTACCTTTTTGATTGTGCTAAATGTGCTGCCGAATTAGGACTGAACCATGATGCTGATTACATTTTAATTGGCCGTTTACATAAGCCGACTTATCTATTTTCTTATCTTATCGTACGGGTGTTTGATACCCATGAAAACAAATTAGTCAAAGAGTTTCGTAGTGAGGTGAAAGGTGATCCTAAAGTGGCTATTCCTGGCGCTGTAGGAAATCTGGTCAATAAAATTGATAAAATACTGCCCCATTAATAATGTAAAGTTGTTTATCGCTAGTGTCGGTCTTATATCAGTATTAGGCTGTAGCGCTAATAACTCAGCACTTGCTCCTATAACGCCTATTTTCGTTGTCGATAACATGCAAGAGCTGATGTCGAGTATAAACCGACCTTTCATAGGATTTCCAACGCCTAATAATTACTCTATTTGCCATGGCCATACTTGCTCTAAAACTGCTTTTATCCAGCTATCAAACGCACAGTGGTTTACGGTAAAGGCATTATTTGCTCCCCTAGCAGAGAGCGCACAACAAGAACGTGAGAAAATTAAACTAGCGATCTCTTTACTTGAAACGATGACCGGCGAACAAGCTGGCACCTATAAAGATCGTGCAAAAAACTATGTAGCTAAAGGTTTGAATGGACAGCTAGATTGCATAGACGAAGCGACTAATACAACCGTATATTTACGTATGCTGTCTGAGGCCAATTTGATGTTGTTTCACCAACAAGCATCAAGGACCTCTCGCGGTGGATTATTTTCTCCCCATAACACTGCAACCATCATTGAAACCGAATCCAATACACGATATGCCGTTGATGCATGGTTTGATGACAATGGCGCACCACCGGCTATTATTCCATTAACACTGTGGAAATCTGGCTGGAAACCTGAGGCTAAAAAGTAATAATGTTTAATTTCACTGCCCTGCCACCGCTGAGCCTTTATATCCATGTGCCTTGGTGCGTACGTAAATGTCCTTATTGTGATTTTAATTCACATAAATCACCAGACAATTTACCAGAAGCCGTTTATATCGATGCCTTAATCCGTGATTTAGAACAGGAAATGCCCTCAGTTTGGGGCAGAACAGTACAGAGTATCTTTATCGGAGGAGGCACACCTAGTCTATTTTCTGCTGAAGCTTATGAGCGTTTATTTTCATCCATTCGCGCATTGATACCATTGAGTCCTCATGCCGAAATTACGTTAGAGGCTAATCCAGGTACCTTTGAAGCACAACGTTTTGCCGACTATCGAGACTTAGGCATTAACCGTTTATCGATTGGCATTCAAAGTTTTAATGATCAGTCTCTGACTGCTCTCGGACGAATTCATGACAGTAAACAAGCCATCAAAGCAGTCGAAACCGCTCACAAAGTCGGTTTTGATAATTTTAATCTGGACCTCATGTTTGGCTTGCCACAGCAAACCGAAAAAACCGCTCGCCATGACGTTGCTACGGCAATAGCACTAGAACCTAGCCATATTTCCTATTATCAACTTACCCTTGAACCTAACACTTTGTTTTATCAAAACCCGCCTACCTTGCCGGATGAAGATCCCATCATTGACTGGCAGATAGCCAATCAACAACATCTAGCAAATGCCGGCTATCAGCAATATGAAGTTTCAGCTTACGCTAAAGATAAAAGTCGCTGCCAACATAATCTCAACTATTGGCAGTTTGGTGATTATTTGGGGATTGGTGCAGGTGCTCATGGCAAAATAACCGATGCGGCGAAACAAACAATTACACGGCGTTCTAAACAAAAGCAACCCCAAGCTTTTATCGATAAAGCAGGCTCACCCGCAGTAATATTAACTGAGGAAGTTATTAGTAAAGCAGATATTGGATTTGAGTTTATGCTGAACGCTTTAAGACTTACCGATGGTTTCCCTACCCCATTATTTTATCAACACGCTGGCTTACCTATTTCTCATATCGACAAAGCCTTGCGCTATGCTGAACAAGAAGGATTGTTAACAAGGGATATTCATTTTATTCGTCCGACAGAAAAAGGCCAACGCTATCTTAATGTATTGATTGAGCTATTCTTGCCAGAATAGTATGCTGTTTCAATTATCGAAAGGAGTTCTGCCCATGAAAAAGAGTACTTTTACCTTGCTTGCTTGCGTATTGTTAACAACAACGTCATTTAGCCAAGCAGAAGTCATTTCCATCGCCGATCCTGCTCATCAGGTGGCAAACAGTAGCGAAGGCGTATTACGACCAACCCAGGGCATGTCGATGGCAGCTGTCGAACAAAAGTTCGGTCAAGCTGAACAAAAAATTTCAGCCGTTGGCCAACCGCCTATTACTCGTTGGATCTATCAGGACTTTTCGGTATTTTTTGAAAACAATTTAGTAATACACTCGGTTGTACCACATAAACAATGAAGCTCGTTTCAGTCAACGTCTCGCTTCCTATAGAGATTGACTACAATAACACCCGAATTTCAACCAGTATTTTTAAAAAGCCTGTCACGGGCAAAGTAGCTATTAGTGAGTTTAAATTAGCTGGTGATCAGCAAGTCGATCTAGAAAATCACGGTGGCGGTCACAAAGCCGTATATGCTTTTTCTGCTGAACAGTATGGTTATTGGCGACAAGCACTTGCAAGACCTGAATTACACTACGGTCAGTTTGGAGAAAACCTCACCATTAGTGGTTTAGATGAAGCGTCATTATGTATTGGTGATCAAATACAAATTGGTGACTGTATTCTAGAAGCCACCCAGCCCCGAGTGCCATGTTTTAAACTGGGTATAGCATTAGCGCTTGAAACGATGCCGCAACAGTTTATTCACCATGCCCACACCGGTGTTTATTTTAAAGTAATTAAGATGGGTTCTATTACAGCAGGTGATATCGTTACACATCTTTATCAGCACCCACATCAATTGGCAGTAAAAACCTTATTTTCAGCTTATTTTGATCCAGATTTTATTGACTCTGTAAGAGTGATGCAAACGGCCGCTGATACACCCGAGCTATCTGACGAATGGCGTGAGAAAGTTTTAACCCGATTAGCTAAGTCTTAAACTTCAATACCAAGAAACCGTCGCAGGGCCCACTTGGGAATAGTGCCTGTACGAGCATGCTGTAATGAATCTGATTCAATAACAATCAACACTAAAACGGTGACTAATGTAGGTAAAATCCCAAAGCCACCAATCATGCCATACACCGCTTCTTTCATAAGTCCAAGGTGCTGGTTAGCTAACCAGCCGAGCAAAGATACCGAGCTTAGTAATAACAATGCATAGGTAAACAAAATGCTCCAGCGCCGTGCAATCTGCCAATGTATATAAACGAACTCGCTATCTTGTCGTTTTACTTTACTCGCCCGATAGAATGTATAAGACAGTGCCATAACAGAAAATAGCGGTACTAACGCCATAAAATACATGTACTGCGGACCAAAAGTCGCAATCCCAGTAAACAACAAAATATGATTCATAATCAAATTGCTGAGAAAAATATCATGCGGCACTTTTGCTGCCACTATCTCATGCTCTTGTGGTTCAGGGATCTCGACTTCAGTTGTCATCCGCTTATTTGGGCATATTGTTTAAGATTGCATCACGAACTGCATCTAATGTTGCATCTACGGTTACTAATGGTGATGTGCTTTGCTTGATTGCCGTATCAGGATCTTTCAGACCATGACCCGTTAAAGTACAAACAATTACACTACCTTCAGGAATTTTACCGCTGTTGATATCTGTAATTGCACCAGCTAATGACGTAGCAGAAGCAGGCTCACAAAAAATACCTTCGTGTTCAGCTAACAATTTTTGTGTCGCTAAAATGTGTTCATCAGTGCACTCGTCGAACCAGCCTTGTGACTCTTCTTGCACTTTCCAGGCTTTATCCCAGCTTTGCGGATGACCGATACGAATAGCCGTTGCCACTGTCTCAGGTTTATCCACCATCTCACCACGCATAAAGGGTGCACTTCCTGCGGCTTGATAGCCAACCATTTTAGGTCGTTCAGAGATGATTTTATCGTTGAAATATTCAGTATAGCCCATCCAATGTGCCGTGATATTACCTGCGTTACCTACAGGTAAACAGTGGTAATCAGGCGCTCGAGACAATTCTTCGACAATTTCAAATGCGGCTGTTTTCTGACCTTCTAAACGATATGGATTGATAGAGTTAACAATTGTCACAGGCGCATGTTCTGCTACGTCTTTAACTAATTGCATGCCTTCATCAAAGTTACCTTTAATTTGAATCACTGTCGCGCCATGCATCATACCTTGCGCTAATTTACCTAAAGCAATTTTACCATCAGGAATCAACACAAAAGCAGCAATACCTGCACGAGCAGCATAGGCTGCCGCAGCTGCTGAAGTGTTACCCGTAGAGGCACAAATAATCGCTTTACTACCTTCTTCAACCGCTTTAGTTACCGCCATGGTCATACCACGATCTTTAAAAGATCCTGTTGGGTTTAAACCTTCATATTTAACGTAAATCTCTACATCTTTACCTAATACACCAGGAATGTTATTGAGCTTTAATAATGGCGTATTACCTTCACCCAAGCTGATTAACTTGGTATCAGCACTAACCGGTAAACGGTCACGGTAACGTTCAATTAGACCTGTGTAACGTGGACGAAATGTCATAAAACTTCCTCTTTAAAATTTATATTGGAGTGCTTAACTTACGTCAGCTCTATCCTAATGATTCCATGCGAATCCGCATGACGGAATCCTTAACGGTGCTTAATGCTTCGATTTGCATAATCGCCGCATCCATATTTTGTTCTGAAACCTCATGGGTCAGCATAATCAGCGGCACCATGCCACCTTGCTGTTCAGGTTCTTTTTGCACGATAGCTTCTATACTGACGCCATTGACACTTAAGATCCGAGTGATGTCAGCCAGTACGCCTAATTTATCTTCTGTAGCGATCCGTAAATAATACGAGGTGATCACTTGAGACATTGGCAATATAGGCGTGTTATCCAAAGAATCTGGTTTGAAAGCTAAGTGCGGCACACGATTTTCAGGGTCAGAGGTCAAAGCTCGAACAACATCTACAATATCAGCTACTACTGCTGAAGCTGTTGCATCAGAACCCGCACCAGCACCGTAATAAAGTGTTGAACCAACGGCATCGCCATGCACAACAATCGCATTCATCACACCATCAACATTAGCAATCAAACGACGATGAGGAATTAATGTTGGATGAACGCGTAACTCAATACCTTCGGGTGTTTTCTTGGCAATCCCTAGATGTTTAATCCGATAACCCAATTCAGCTGCATTTTTAACATCATCTTGTAATATTTTGCTAATGCCTTCGGTATAGGCCTTATCAAACTGCAATGGGATACCAAAAGCGATAGAAGCCATAATAGTCAGCTTATGCGCAGCATCAATACCCTCAACATCAAACGTTGGATCAGCTTCGGCATAACCTAAAGCTTGAGCTTCCGTTAACACCTCAGCAAAGTCACGGCCTTTATCCCGCATTTCGGTAAGTATAAAGTTACCAGTGCCATTGATGATGCCTGCCAACCATTCAATTCGGTTACCAGCTAAACCTTCGCGCATCGCTTTGATAATTGGAATACCACCAGCAACGGCAGCTTCAAAGCTTATCGTAACGCCTTTTTCCTGTGCTTTAGCAAATAACTCATTACCGTGTAATGCAATTAATGCTTTGTTAGCTGTGACGACATGCTTGCCACTTTCAATAGCCTTCATTACCAATTCACGGGCAATTCCAGTGCCACCAATCAATTCAACAATAATTTCAACTTGAGGATCGTTGATGATCTCCATAGCATCTTCTGTCAATGAGATACCATCGGTGCTGCAAATTTTCGGTGAATCTAAATTGCGATCGGCAGCCCAAGCAATTTCAATATCACGCCCTGCTCGACGGCTGATTTCTTTTGCATTGCGAGTCAATACATTAACCGTACCACCGCCCACTGTACCTAAGCCTAAAATTCCGATTTTTACTGAGTGCAAAACTATCCCCTAACTATTTTTAAACATTTCGCGGATCCCTCGGATCGCTTGACGTGTACGGTGTTCATTTTCAATTAAACCGAAACGGACATGATCATCGCCATATTCACCAAAGCCGATGCCTGGTGATACAGCTACTTTCGCTTCTTGTAATAATTTCTTAGTGAACTCTAATGAGCCCATTTCACGATATTTCTCAGGAATTTGAGCCCAGACAAACATTGTCGCCTTAGGTTTTTCCACTTTCCAACCAATGGAATTTAAACCCTCGCAGAGTACATCACGGCGTTTTCTGTATGTTTCAACTATTTCAGCAACACAATCTTGCGGGCCTTCCAAAGCGGCGATAGCTGCCACTTGAATAGGTGTAAACATGCCATAATCAAGATAAGATTTCATTCTTGCTAAAGCCGCGACTAATGTTGGATTACCTGACATAAAACCAACACGCCAGCCAGGCATATTGTACGTTTTAGATAGCGTATAAAACTCTACCGCGACATCAATAGCACCAGGTACTTGTAAAATCGAAGGCGCTTTATAACCATCAAAGGTAATTTCACCATAGGCTAAATCATGCACCACCCAGATTTGATGTTCTTTAGCAAACTCGACCACTTTTTCAAAAAATGCTAAATCAACACATTGTGTTGTCGGGTTGCCAGGAAAGTTCAATACCAACATTTTTGGTTTTGGCCATGAATCTTTTACTGATTTTTCTAGCTCAGCAAAAAAATCACCACCGGGAACTAGAGGTACGTGGCGAATATCTGCGCCAGAAATCACAAAACCATAGGGATGGATTGGGTATGCGGGATTAGGTACCAATATGGCATCACCTGGACCAACAGTGGCCAATGCCAAATGCGCTAAACCTTCTTTCGAACCTATAGTAACAATCGTTTCAGTTTCCGGATCAAGCGTCACATCAAACTGGCGTTGATACCAATCACAGATCGCTTTACGTAAACGTGGGATTCCGCGCGATACTGAGTAACGATGTGTATCTGGTCGTTGAGCTGCCTCGATTAATTTTTCGATGACATGCGGCGGCGCAGGTTGGTCAGGATTACCCATACCAAAATCGATAATATCTTCACCGCGCGCACGGGCTTTGGCCTTCAAATCATTAACGATATTGAATACATAGGGCGGGAGGCGTTTAATTCTAGGGAAGTCGTCGTTCACTTAAGTACCTGAAAATAGCAATAACGGTTGGCAAACCAAGCAAAATAACTGAAAATGGTCAGCACTACAATCATAACATTCTACAGAACTTATCCTTATGACTGAACAAGAAACTTTTTATAAAGAAATTTTAGCTGATTTAGAGAATGGTACCTTAGTACTACCGACCTTGCCTGAAGTAGCATTAAAAGTTCGTGAAGTTGTAGATGACCCTGATAGCACTGCAGCAAAATTAGCCGACATCATTGTCACTGATCCCGCCTTATCCACACGTCTACTCAAAGTTGCCAATAGTGCTTTATACCGTGGTCGAATGCCTGTTGAAAGTATCCAAATGGCTGTTTCTCGATTAGGGCAGATAATGGTCAGAAATCTAGTAACAAGCTTAGTGATGGAACAAATGTTTCAGGCCACTTCGAATCGTTTGGAAAAACGCTTACATGATTTGTGGGAGCACAGTACTGAAGTTGCCGCTATTAGTCAGGTCATTGCATCTAAGCATGCGGGCCTAAAACCCGACGAAGCCATGCTTGCCGGATTAATCCACGATATTGGCGTTTTACCCATATTAATGAAAGCGGAAAATTCGCCCTCAATACTGCGAGATTCAGCGCTATTGGATAGCCTGATCATTCGCTTACATGCCCGTATTGGTGCAGCGATTTTAAAAAGTTGGAAGTTTCCAGAAAGCTTGATTGCCGTGGCCGCTGAACATGAAAATTATGATCGCGATACGGGAGGTGCTCCAGATTTAGTTGATATTATTCAGGTAGCCAATATACAAAGCTATATAAATACTAGCAAAGCACTCTCTGAACAGCAGCTACAAAATATTAAAGCATTTTCAAAATTAAATATCGATACCAATATCAATGTCGTTGAACTTGATGAAAACAGTGCCGAATATGCTGAGGCTCTAGCGCTATTTGCCGCTATGTAAATGGTGTAATAAAAAAATAATCTGATGTAATAAAAAAGGCTATTTCCTTTCGGGAATAGCCTTTTTATATACTTAAATGTAAATTTTATTCTGGTCGCATATGCGGGAACAACAAGACATCCCTAATCGATGGTGAGTCAGTTAACAGCATTACCAAGCGATCAATACCAATCCCTTCACCAGCAGTAGGTGGCATGCCGTATTCTAATGCACGAATATAATCAGCATCAAAATGCATAGCCTCATCATCACCCGCTTCTTTATCAACAACTTGTGCTTGAAAACGTTCTGCCTGATCTTCAGCATCATTCAATTCAGAAAAGCCGTTGGCGATTTCACGACCACCGACAAAAAATTCAAAACGATCCGTCACAAAAGGATCGGCATCACTACGACGCGCCAATGGTGAAACTTCTGTTGGATATGCCGTAATAAACGTAGGTTCCATCAAGCGATGCTCGACCGTTTTTTCAAAGATTTCGATTTGAATTTTACCTAAACCGTAACTTGCTTTTAGTGGGATGCCTAAACCTTCGGCGACAACCGTTGCCGATTCTATTGTTGCCAATTGATCGGCAGAGATATCCGCATTAAATTCTAATATCGATTCAATAATTGTCATACGATGGAACGGTTTCGCGAAATCTAAATCCGTACCTTGATAATGAACCTGTGATGTACCCAGTACATCTTGCGTCACGGTTCGTAACATTTCTTCAGTCAAATCCATTAAATCGTTGTAATCAGCATAGGCTTGGTAAAATTCGACCATAGTAAATTCAGGATTATGACGTGTAGATAGCCCTTCATTACGGAAGTTTCGATTAATTTCAAACACACGCTCAAAACCACCAACAACCAAACGTTTTAAATATAACTCAGGCGCAATACGCAAAAACAAGTCCATATCTAAGGCATTATGATAGGTCGTGAACGGCCTTGCCGTTGCACCACCTGGTATCGCCTGCATCATCGGTGTTTCAACTTCAAGATAGTCTTTTGCCATCAAGAATCGACGAATACCATCAATAATACGAGTACGAATAATAAACGTTTTACGGCTAGCTTCATTCATGATCAAATCAACATAACGTTGACGATAACGTGTTTCTTGATCAGACAATCCATGGAATTTTTCAGGCAGAGGGCGTAACGACTTAGTTAATAGACGTATATCATCCACCAGCACCGATAATTCGCCTTTTTGAGTACGAAACATCACGCCTTCCGCGGCAATAATGTCGCCTAAATCCCAGCGTTTGAATTCGCCATAAACGCCTTCAGCTAAATCATCACGCTTAACGTACAACTGCATATCGCCCGACATATCTCGAATATTGGCAAAACTCGCTTTACCCATGACCCGTTTGGTCATCAAGCGTCCAGCAATTTTTACACGGCGTGGTGTTTCAGTTAATTGTTCGGCTGAGGTATTTTCATACTCTGCTGATAATTCTGCATTGACTACATTACGACGAAAATCATTCGGAAAGGCATTGCCTTGTTCACGCAACTCAGCCAACTTTTCACGGCGTTGGGCAATTAATCGGTTTTCGTCTTGTTCAATTTCGTTTGTCATCATTGGTCTCTTTTACAATCCCGACTTTAGGGATGCTTCAATAAATAAGTCTAAATCACCATCTAAAACAGCTTGGGTATTTCCAGTTTCTACGTTAGTTCTCAAATCTTTGATCCGCGATTGATCGAGAACATAGGAACGAATTTGGCTGCCCCAACCGATATCTGATTTAGCATCTTCAGCTGATTGTTTTTCTTCATTTTGTTTGTGTAATTCCAACTCGTAGAGTTTGGCACGTAACAAATTCATCGCCGTGTCTCTATTTTGATGCTGAGAGCGCTGGTTCTGACATTGCACGACAGTATTGGTCGGAATATGAGTAATACGAATGGCTGAATCGGTTTTGTTAACATGCTGGCCACCCGCGCCACTAGCACGATAGGTATCCACTCTTAAATCGGCTTTATTAATTTCGATTTCGATATTTTCATCGACTTCAGGATAAACAAATACTGATGCAAATGAGGTATGGCGTCGCGCGCCTGAATCAAATGGTGATTTACGCACTAAACGATGTACCCCCGTTTCTGTACGTAATAAACCAAAGGCATATTCACCTTCAAAATGAATCGTCGCACTTTTGATGCCTGCAACTTCACCAGAAGAGGCTTCGACCAACTCAACCTTAAACCCTTGCGCTTCACCCCAGCGAAGATACATGCGCAAAATCATATTGGCCCAATCTTGTGCTTCCGTACCACCAGAGCCAGATTGGATATCTAGATAAGCATTATTGCTATCCATTTTTCCGGAAAACATGCGTTGAAATTCAAGTTTTTCCAAGGCTTTTTCTAGCGTATCAAGATCCTGTTGTACCACATCGAAAGTATCTTGGTCTTGTTCCTCTACCGCCATTTCAAGCAATTCTTTCGCATCATCTAGTGTTGTTAGCTGACCAGATAAGGTAGTAACGATGCGTTCTAAACTAGCGCGCTCCTTACCTAAGGACTGTGCTCGATCTGGATTGTCCCATACAGTAGGTGACTCGAGTTCGCGGGTAACTTCAATTAATTGTTCAGCTTTTACATCATAGTCAAAGATACCCCCTAAGATCGTCACTGCGACCTCGGAGCTCTTTAATTCGTTGCATTGTTGCACCTAGTTCCAACTGTTAATCCTCTTGCAAATCACTATTAGTCGCCACTTTAAGCAGCATAAAGCTGATTATTGTAGCGTATTCGGCATATTAATTATTGTTTAGGTAAGAAACGCAAGGGATCAACGGGTTTACCATTACGTCTAATTTCAAAATGTAACTGGTCCCGTTGGGCACCACTACGTCCAAGCGTTGCAATATTTTGCCCAGCCTTCACATATTGCCCTTCTTTAACTAGTAAAGTTTGATTGTGGGCATAGGCACTAAGATAAACATCATTATGTTTTATTATCAATAAATTACCATATCTCGCCAAACCATTTCCGCTGTAAACAACTTTGCCTGATGCTGATGCAGTAACCGCTTGCCCCGCTCTTCCCGCTATATCAATCCCCTTTCTACCAGCAGATGAAATGGAATACGTTGAAATTACTTTACCTGCAGTTGGCCAGCGCCACGTTAGGTTTTGATTCGCTGAAGTGCTAGGCCTTGTTGCTGCCGCGGCAGCTGTAGTTGACTGTTTGGTTTGTGGCGTAGGTTGCCATTTTGTTGATTTTGTTTTGGTCTCTGACTTTTGTGCTACTACTGGCTTAGTATAGCTAGGCGCTGGCTTAGTATAGCTAGGCGCTTGTTTAGTCTGCTTAAAGTATATTTTTTGGTCGACATAAATATTATAAGGTGATCGAATATTATTGATTGCAGCGAGTTCTTTATAATCCATTCCATAACGAAAACTGATTGAATATAAGGTATCGCCTTTTCTAACCTTATAAACCGAGTCTGCTCTTGAAGTAGAAGCCGTTCCAAAACTACTAGACTTTTTTGAATCGTAGCCATAACTACCAACTGGAACCACTGCTCGGCTGCCACCACAGGCGGTCAACATTAACAAAAGCAAAATGACAATTATTCTCATAACTATACGAAAATCAAATAACCTGCAACCAATAAGATAACCATTGCCCAACCTATACGATCAACCCAAGTGGCTAATGTCGCCTCTAAGCTTGCACCACCCCATCGCATTAAGCCGGCAACTAAGAAAAATCGCATGCCACGTCCAATCGTCGAACCAATAATAAAAGGGAGTAAAGCCATACCTGCAACGCCAGACGCAATGGTAAATATTTTATAAGGAATCGGTGTAAATCCTGCTAAAAATATTGCCCAAAAACCCCATTGTGCAAACCATTGTTCTGCAAGATGATAGGCATCGATATAGCCCAAGGAGACTAACCAAGGTTCAATTGCTTGAAAAGCAGTCATTCCTATTACATAGCCTAATAGACCACCCAGCACCGATGTTACGGTTGTTAAGCTAGCATAGAACCATGCTTTTTCAGGTTTAGCCAAGGTCATTGGCGCCAACATTACATCAGGTGGAACCAAAAAACACGATGACTCAGTAAAACTCACTAAGCCCAGCCAATAAACCGCATACTTATGCCGAGACCATTGCATCACTCGAGCATATAAGTTGGAAAATAAACCCATTAAATTTGGCCATTCAGCAAGGGTACAAAACTCACATCGTCTAATATGGTTTCTTCAAAACTAGTGCCGTTTCGATCTATCACTCTCAATGATTGACCAACACTACCACCTACAGGAATAACTAATCGACCACCAGGTGCTAATTGTTTCAATAAATTTTCTGGAACATGTTCCGGCGCACACGTTACGATAATACCGTCGTAAGGCGCATTCTCTTCCCAGCCCCAACTACCATCACTGTGCTTTAAACGAATATTATTTAATTTCAAATTATAAAAGCGTTCACGTGCCTGATTTTGTAATGGTGAAATACGTTCTACACTAAACACTCGATCGATAAGTCGAGATAATACCGCCGTTTGATAACCGGAACCTGTGCCCACTTCTAATACTTTTTTCTTAGGAATTCCTTCTAACAAAATTTCCGTCATTCGGGCAACGATAAAAGGCTGTGAAATCGTTTGACCATGACCAATGGGTAAGGCGGTATCTTCATATGCGCGACTAGCCAAAGCTTCATCAACAAACAAATGTCGTGGCAGCGATTTCATCACTGCTAATACATCTCTATTGTTAATGCCCTGTTCTTTTAAACGCACAATTAATCGATCTCGAGTTCGCTGGGAAGTCATGCCAATACCTTGGAACCCATCACTCATAGAACGACGCCCTGTAACCATGTAGCAACACCGTCTATCGCCTTATAACTGGTTAAATCAATTTGCAATGGTGTTACAGATACTGCGCCGCGGCGAATCGCATCAAAATCTGTACCGGGACCTGCATCTTGTTCTTCACCAGCGGGTCCTATCCAAAACATTTCACGGCCTCTTGGATCAAGTTCCTTAACTAATGGCGCAGCTTTATGACGATGGCCTAATCGTGTACTTTCAAAACCAATAATCTGATCAATCGGCAAATCAGGCACATTAACATTTAAAATTGTATCGGCTGGTAGTGATGATTGTTGTAAATGCATCACGATTTTTTTCGCCGCCCAAGCAGCTGTTTCATAATGGGTTGCAGTATGGCCATTAAGTGAAATAGCAATAGCTGGTAAACCTAAAAATCGGCCTTCCATCGCAGCAGCCACCGTACCAGAATACAAAACGTCGTCGCCTAAATTTGCACCAGCATTAATGCCAGATACCACCATATCAGGTTCATCATCTAATAATCCTGTAATCGCTAGATGAACACAATCCGTTGGCGTCCCTTCAACCCGATAATAACCATTTTCTAGCCTACTTACTCGTAGCGGATTTTCCAGTGTTAACGAATTACTCGCGCCACTACGATTTCGATCAGGAGCAACGACGGTGATTTCGCCAAGGCTCGACATCGCCTCTGCTAAAGCCCGAATACCCTTAGCCATATAACCATCATCGTTACTAATTAGGATTTTCATTGTGTTAGTGCCTACCCATTATCTTTAAATTTTTATATACACATCTTATCAATAATAATACCGACAAGAATACTAATGTTCTGTTCACTCTACAGCCGGTTCAGCAAAAAATAGCCTCGCTTGCTTACTATCTAAATCGATTTGTGTAATCAACGCATCCAAACTTTCGAATTTTTGTTCCTCACGTAATTTTCGTAAAAAATGTACTTGTACATGTTCACCATAAATATCACGTTTAAAATCGAACAAATGAACTTCTAATAAAGCACGGTCAGCTCCTACTGTCGGTCGAAGTCCAACATTTGCAACTCCTTGGTATGGTTCACCATCAATACCAAACAACCGTATAGCGTAAACACCACTCAAGGGCACTTTACGCCGATGAAGGTGAATATTGGCAGTAGGGAATCCCATAGTACGGCCTCGTTTATCGCCATGCGCCACTCGGCCACTCATGCGATAAGGACGCCCAAGTAGTTTCTCTGCTAGCATCAAATCTCCCGTTTCTAATGCTTGGCGAATGCGAGTACTACTCACTCGTCTATTTTCAATAGAAAAGGTATGCATATTGACGACTTGAAAACCGTGTTCTTTACCTGCTTGTTGTAATAAATCAAAATTTCCTTGACGATCTTTGCCGAATTTAAAATCATCTCCGACGACCAAATATCGAACATTCAAACCTGTAATAAGCAACTGTTGAATAAAGTCATGAGCGGTCATTTGCGCTAATTTACGATTGAACCGCAATACACAAAGTTGTTGGATAGCATAACAGCGCAGGGCCTCTACTTTTTCACGAAAGCGACTTAACCGAGCAGGTGCGTTATCAGGAGAGAAGAATTCATTAGGCTGGGGCTCAAAGGTAATAACTACAACAGGTAAGCTGAGCGCATCACCTTTCATCGCTAATTGATTTAACACTGCTTGATGACCTAAATGTATACCATCAAAATTACCAATAGTCGCTACACAGCCACCAAGTCGCCCATCAGCTGTGGAAGGTAAATTATAAAACCCACGAATTATTTTTTGCATAGTCCTGCTCTATCTAAGATGTAGAGTTGTAAATGTCATTAAAGCGGTTAAGCCTAACGGCTAGCGGCGAAACAATCCAGTGGGCAATAAAACCTTGTTTAACATATAATACTAGCTGATTAAATTTTGTG
Source organism: uncultured Methylophaga sp. (assembly GCA_963975785.1). GTDB lineage: Bacteria > Pseudomonadota > Gammaproteobacteria > Nitrosococcales > Methylophagaceae. The sequence goes on along the minus strand of CAXBIM010000033.1, from coordinate 12,593 downwards.
TAGAGACGGGCATGGTCGTAAGACGAAAAAAACTAAATTATGAAGCGTCAGTAACTGAGCTAGAATCACTGGTTAATCGCCTTGAACAAGGTGATATTAGCCTTGAAGAATCGCTGAAACTTTATGAAAGTGGCGTATTACTTACTCGTGATTGTCAGGATGCCCTGCAAGCCGCCGAACAAAAAGTGCAAATGTTAATACAACAATCAGGTCAATCAAACCTAGTCGATTTTGATAGTAATCCATCTGAATCGTGACCGATACTTTTACCCTCTCTAATTGGCGTCAACAGCGTCAACTGCGCATTGAACAAGCTTTAGCTGCTCGATTGCCAGATAATAGCCACTTAAACCAAACCACTTCAAACCGCTTGGTTGAAGCGATGCGTTACTCCAGTTTAAATGGTGGTAAACGTATGCGTGCATTATTGGTTTATGCAACTGGCGAAGCCTTAGGCGTAGATTTAGACCAACTTGATGCTCCAGCAAGCGCTGTAGAAATGATCCATGCTTATTCATTAGTCCATGATGACATGCCGATAATGGATAATGATGACTTGCGGCGAGGCCAACCAACTTGTCACAAAAAATATGATGATGCCACTGCATTGTTAGTGGGGGACGCCTTACAATCACTAGCATTTGAAACACTCTGCGACAACACTGTGGCACCTGCTCAACAATGTCAAATGATTAAAACACTCGCCCAACAATCTGGTGTTTTAGGCATGGCAGGCGGCCAAGCTATCGATCTTGAATCCGTCGGCAAAACGCTTAATCTCGACACTTTACAATCCATGCACGAGCTTAAAACCGGTGCATTGATCCGTGCGAGTGTGCGTCTCGGAGCATTAGCTTTTGCACAAGTAGACACCGATACCCTAGCCAAACTGGATAAATATGCACAGTGCATCGGCTTAGCCTTTCAGGTGCAAGATGATGTCCTTGATCTTATTGCTGACACCGATACCCTAGGTAAAACACAAGGCGCTGATCTCGCGTTGAATAAACCAACCTATCCTGCACTCATGGGTTTAGCAGCAGCACAACAAAAAGCTATTGATTTAAAAGATGAAGCTTTAGCCCAACTTGATGCGCTTCCCTTCAATACACAAGCACTTGCTGCATTAGCCAGCTTTGTGGTGCAACGGTCAAACTAAAATGGCGACTCCCATGGAAACCTTACTCGCTCACATTAATAGTCCAGCAGATTTACGGAAGCTGGATAAAAAGCAGTTACCACAACTTGCTGAAGAAATTAGAGCCCTAATAGTGGACAGTGTGCAGCAAACAGGCGGACATATTTCATCTAACTTAGGTGTGATTGAATTAACCATAGCCTTACATTATATATTTAACACGCCTGATGATCGTTTTGTCTGGGATGTGGGTCATCAAAGTTACGTTCATAAAATTCTTACTGGTCGTCGTGATCAGATGCATACCATGCGCCAAGCGGGCGGTTTATCGGGTTTTCCTAAGCGCAGTGAGAGCCCTTATGATCACTTTGGTGTTGGGCACTCCAGCACATCGATCAGTGCCGCATTAGGCATGGCGATAGCTGCGCAATCTAATGGTGACTCTCGCCATGCAGTTGCTATCATTGGCGATGGCGCTCTCACCGCAGGACAAGCATATGAAGCTTTAGCCCATGCTGGTGACTTAAGTGCCAACTTACTCGTTATCCTCAATGATAATGAAATGTCTATTTCTAAAAATGTCGGCGGCATGTCGAATTATCTTGCTCGTTTGTTATCAGGCAAATTTTACGCCTCTGCCCGTGAAGGCAGTAAAAAAGTACTAGAAAAACTACCTTCGGCATGGGAGTTTGCTCGTCGAGCCGAAGAGCATGTTAAAGGCATGGTAATCCCAGGCACTTTATTTGAAGAAATGGGCTTTAATTATATAGGTCCAATTGATGGCCATGATCTTGATATTTTGATGACGACTTTAGGTAATTTACGCGAACGTAAAGGCCCACAATTTCTTCACATCGTCACGAAAAAAGGCAAAGGCTACGAACCGGCGGAACAACAGCCCGGTAAATATCATGGCGTAAGTCCTGCTGGCAGTGCCTCATCAACGGGCCCGAGTTACACTCAAGTCTTTGGCCAGTGGCTATGTGACATGGCGAGAGAATCAAAAGATTTAATTGGTATTACACCTGCGATGTGTGATGGCTCAGGTTTAAATGAGTTTGCGAAACGTTATCCTGAACGTTATTTTGATGTTGGTATAGCCGAACAACATGCGGTTACTCTTGCTGCCGGCATGGCTTGTGAAGGTAAAAAGCCTGTCGTTGCGATTTATTCTACGTTTTTACAACGCGCTTACGATCAGTTAATCCATGATGTTGCCTTGCAAAACTTACCTGTTTTATTTGCTATCGACCGTGGTGGCTTAGTCGGTGCTGACGGTGCGACACATGCTGGAACCTTCGACTTGAGTTACCTCCGCTGCATTCCTAATATGGTTGTTATGGCGCCGGCAGATGAAAATGAATGTCGTCAAATGCTCACTACTGGTTATAAATTCAATGGGCCAAGTGCAGTACGTTACCCTCGAGGCACTGGTATAGGCGCATTGATTTCACCTAGCTTAGAAAGTATCGATATTGGCAAGGCTGAACTAAAACGCCAAGGTGAAAAAGTCGCGATTCTGGCATTTGGCAGCATGGTCCAATCTGCGCTTGATGCCGCAGAACAACTTAATGCAACCGTGGTCAATATGCGTTTTGTCAAACCATTAGATATGGCATTGATTGAAAAAATGGCCAATACGCACGACATGATTATCACTATTGAAGAAAATACGCATCTTGGTGGTGCCGGTAGTGCAGTGGCGGAATACCTACTTTCCATCGGTAATTCCACTCCTATTAAAATCATGGGTTTGCCTGATAAATTCATCGATCATGGCGAACATAAACAAATGTTAAGTAACTGTGGTTTAGATGCCAAAGGCATTATTGATACAGTCAATAATCATTTTCCGGCATAATATCCTGTTAGTCGTCCTAATTCCCGAGTATAATAGTCAACTATGAGCAGCCCAACCTATACCTTAAAAATATTGGCAGATTTTGCCTCAGCACATACCCTACGCGATTACCCTGGTGATTGTAGCCGTATGCATGGTCACAACTGGAAATTAGAAGTTGAAGTGACGGCGACCGCTCTGAATGGACATGGCATGGGCATGGACTTTAAAACGATCAAAAATGCCACTCGTGAGCTAGCTAAAACACTCGATCATCGCTACCTCAACGATATCCCACCTTTTGATACCGTTAATCCTACAGCAGAAAATATTGCCCAATATTTTTATCAAAATCTGAGCGAAACGTTAAATATCGACTCAGCTAAAATCTCTGGTGTGACCCTTTGGGAAACTGATCGCGCCTGTGTACGTTACAGTGAGGACTAAGAAAGACATGACTACTGCTAAAAAACCAGATTGCTGCGATGAAATCGAAGATGTTCAAAATATCGCTGATAAACGCCATATCGCCATCGATAAAGTTGGCATTAAAGATATCCAACACCCGATTAAAATAAGCGACCGCACCACTGGCGAACAAAACACTATCGCTAACTTTAATATGTATGTGAATCTACCTCATCAATTTAAAGGTACACATATGTCACGTTTTGTTGAGATTTTAAATCAACATGAACGTGAAATCACCGTGAAATCATTCCGTGAAATGTTAGGTGAAATGACTGAACGCTTACAAGCTGAATCCGGCTATATTGAGATGGACTTTCCTTATTTTGTGAATAAAGAAGCGCCAATCAGTAAAGTAAAAAGCTTAATGGATTACCAAGTTAGCTTTATCGGTGAAATCACTGGCGATAAAACGATGATGACCGTAAAAGTCATCGTGCCAGTCACAAGCCTTTGCCCATGTTCAAAAAACATCTCTGACTACGGCGCACATAATCAACGTTCACACGTTACCGTAACAGTACGCGTTGAAAGCTTTATGTGGATTGAAGACTTAATTGACGTAGTCGAGTCAGAAGCTTCTTGTGAAATATATGGTCTTCTAAAACGACCAGATGAAAAATATGTCACAGAAAAAGCCTATGACAATCCAAAATTTGTTGAAGATATCGTACGTGATATTGCAGCACGTTTTAATGATGACTCTCGTATCAATGCTTATACCGTTGAATCAGAAAACTTCGAATCAATTCATAACCACTCTGCTTATGCATTAATTAGCAAAGGTTTTGATTAAAAACGAAATCAAGTCTCTTTAAAAAAAGCCACCTGTTAAGTCTATTAACAGGTGGCTTTTTTGTTTGTATATTTATTGCTGATTTGACATTAGAGGCTTATTAATTCGAATCATCGTTTGAATGTCTTCTACGTATTCTTCACCGCGCTCAGAGTAATTGATTAACCCCTCTGCTAATGCCGAACCCGTCAACATTTTACCTGCCTCTCGATGTTCTCGGCGAATTGTTCGTAATGGCTGGTAAGCGATTAAGGTGTTCAAATTTAAAATATAATAAGCGACCGATTCCTCGACTGAATTGAAGGTAGCGACTTCATGTGTTGCACCGCTACTTCTTTTTGCCGGAACAATCCCGCACCCCTCAACAAAGCACCACTGGCCAAAAAAATTATTCCCTTCCTGTGCGAAACGCGATGTTCCCCAGCCTGACTCATTAGCAGATTGTGCTAATGCTAAAGGCACAGGGACAATATCAACACGATGTTTCAAGGTCGTCCATGCCGTTGAATCATCCAAAGTATCGATCCTGACTTTATATATCTTCGCCAGATTTTTTACCCATTCCTGATCTTTTGAACGCATCGATTTATCTTGACCGAATTGCTGTTCAAGCATCAATAACTTTTCTCGATTAATAAGGACCTTTTTATTTTCAGCCTCAATTATCGGTCGTATGAAATCAAAGAAGTGCTGTTTTTTGTCCTTTACATCGGAAAAGGAATTAAAGTCAGGTAAGTCATCAACCATAAGCTGGCGTATTGAAAATATAATTAATACAATAAGACATAAAACAAAATAACCATAAAATTTTCTATTCCACTGCATAATTCATTCTTTATTTATTAATTGAAGAAAGCAATAGACACGAATAAAACCTAAAGTAGCCATGTTTTGATGCCGTTAATATTTCTTTTTCAAATCCATGCGTTCATTTGTCCGCGATATTTCCACTTCCCCCAAAAATGTCATTCCTAATAAAGCATGTTCGGGCTGTGGACCATCAAGTACTACAGCTTCAACATTATGTAGTTTAATATCGCCTACTTGAACATTATCCAAGGTCACTTGATAGGCCTTTTCGGTACCCGATGCAGTCTGTACCATTCCCGCTGGTGCATCAAGATATTCTAAGCCCAGTCGTTTTGCTGTTTCAGCATTAAAGGCAACAACGGATGCGCCAGTATCAATGAGAAACTCAACGCTATAACCATTCACACTTCCCACGGTCAAATACATGCCCTGATTTGGCCATATACTCACCATCGGCTGCTTTGCGGCAGGGGCATAATGCCCGCCAACTTGTGAACCTAAAAGATATTTTTTTTGAACACCTTCCACTTCGAGAATCGCACTCTGACTCGTCGCAAAAATAAGTTTAACGCCTTCAGGACTTGTCTTACCTACTTTTAATAAATGCTGTTGTTTATTGATTTTTAGTACCGCTTGATTACTAAATAAACCCACGACAACAATGTTCAGAGTGTCCGACCATACTAGCGGCGTGTTTATCAGTATAATAAGTGCCGAAGTCCATGATATCCATGATTTTTGCATGGGTTTATCCCTCATCTTTTTATAGTTGACCTTAAGAGAATAACAGCGAATCATCATGAATACATCATCTACTCCCTCTGTTACCGGTGTCATTTTGGCAGGTGGACAAGCTCGCCGCATGGGTGGCGAAGATAAAGGCCTTATTCTATTCAATCATAAACCACTGATTGCTCATGTCATCTCAATTTTAAAGTCGCAAGTAGATACTATCGTCATTAATGCCAATCGCAATATAGACCAGTACGAGACCTTTAAATATCCTGTTATTAGTGACAGCTTAGACAACTTCTGCGGACCACTTGCAGGCATGTTGAGTGCCATGCAAAGCGTGGATACAGATTATATTCTCACTGCACCATGTGACTCACCCAATATTTCCCCTCAATTGCGCCAACGAATGATGGAAACATTATTAATTAAGCAAGCCGATATAGCTGTCGCTCACAATGGTGAGCGATTACAACCTGTATTTTGTCTGATTCCGTGCCGACTCAAAGCAGATCTTGAAAGTTATTTACAACAAGGTGGTCGCAAAATTGATACTTGGCTAGAAAGTCATGCCATGGCTACCGTTAATTTTTCAGATCAACCCAATTCCTTTATCAATGTAAATCATCCTGAAGATTTAATTGCTCATCAGTCTAGCGTAAAGTCTCCTATACCTTTAATTGGTTTCGCTGCATTTAGTGGAACCGGAAAAACAACCTTATTACGCCAATTAATCCCATTATTAAAAGCTAAAGGGCTGGAGGTGGCTGTAATCAAGCATGCCCATCATAATTTTGATATTGATGTGCCAGGTAAGGATAGCTATGAAATTCGCCAAGCAGGTGCCCAACAAGTACTGGTGTCATCTCGTCGCTTAATGGCATTGGTAGAAGTTCAATCAGCCGATCTAGTTGAGCCTACTTTATCTACACTTATTCCAAGATTAGATTGTTCTAAACTCGACCTCATAATTGTTGAAGGCTTCAAACACGAGGCTATCGCTAAAGTTGAATTATACCGCTCTAGTTTAGAGAAACCTTTGCTCTATCCCACAGATCACAATGTTATTGCCATCGCTAGCGATCAACCGCTCGCTCTTGAACGTGACATCGAACAACTTGATCTCAATGAGATCGGTACTATCGCAGATTATCTAACACATTTTATTGAAAGTTGGACTTACTAACGCCATGTCAGAATTTATTCCACAACCCAGCTGTGCTGATCCAGAAGATATAAACAGACTCAGTATTGATGCAGCTAGACAACGTATTGCTGCTTTAATTACCCCATTAACGGCTTGGCAACGTTGTCCAATACGCAATGCATTAGATCGTATTTTACATGATGATATCATTTCGCCAATCAATGTACCGGCGCACAATAACTCGGCAATGGATGGCTATGCCATTAGAAGTAGTGACATCGTTAATGATGCATTTAGCCTTAAACAAGCTGGAGTGGCCTTTGCTGGTCAGCCATTCCAAGGCACGGTTAATGCCGGTGAGTGTATTCGGACTATGACAGGAGCTGTCGTGCCAGACGAATGCGACACTATCGTCATGCAAGAACAAGTGTCTGTCTCTAACGACCATATCATCATTCATGGTAAACACCCTAAAGGTAACCACGTCCGTTATATAGGAGAAGATTTAAAAACGGACGATGTCGTTCTTACTGCCGGTCGCCGAATAATTCCGGCAGATCTGGGTTTACTCGCTTCACTCGGTTTCGCTGAAGTTAATGTTTCTCGTCGACTTCGTGTCGCCTTTTTTTCAACTGGAGACGAACTTAAATCCATTGGTGAGACTTTGGAAACCGGCCAAATATATGACAGTAACCGTTATACCCTCTATGGCATGTTAAAACGTCTCGATGTTGAGATACTGGATATGGGCGTGGTGCCTGATCAGAGGGAACCACTACGCGAAACCCTACTCCAAGCAGCGCAGCAAGCTGATGTCATAATCACTTCAGGTGGCGTTTCTGTGGGCGATGCAGACTACGTAAAAGACATGTTAGCTGAATTAGGTCAGGTCGATTTTTGGAAAATTGCTATGCGACCAGGTCGTCCTCTAGCCTTTGGTACAATTAATAACGCCCTATTTTTTGGTCTTCCAGGTAACCCTGTTTCTGTCATGGTCACGTTCTATCAGTTTGTAACGCCAGCCCTTCGAAAATTAATGGGTGAAACAGAACCCGTTGTCACCACATTCCAAGTAATCTGCACCGATGCTATTCGTAAACGACCAGGTCGCTTTGAATATCAACGTGCCATCTTGTTCAAAGATGATGACGGCACCACAAAAGTGAAAACAACAGGTGGTCAAGGTTCAGGCATCCTACGTTCTATGAGCGAAGCCAATTGTTTCATTTTATTAGACGAACAATGCGATGGAATAGCAGCCAACAACCTCGTTACAGTACAACCCTTTTCAGGTCTTATTTAAATGTCAGAACTAAGCACAACAGCAAAACAAACTCTCGAAATTAATAAATTACGCAAACGTCTTCGCCGTAACGTCGGTCAAGCTATTGCTGATTACAATATGATTGAAGATGGTGACAAGGTAATGGTTTGCCTGTCAGGTGGCAAAGACAGCTACACCATGCTTGATATATTGATGAACCTACAAAAGCATGCGCCCATTAATTTCGAAATCATCGCAGTTAACCTTGATCAAAAACAGCCAGGCTTTCCCGAGCAAGTGTTACCTGAGTACTTAGCCTCTATTGGCGTACCTTTTCATATTATTGAGAAAGATACCTACAGCATCGTTAAAGAAGTCGTACCTGAAGGCAAAACAACATGCGGTATTTGTTCCCGCCTACGTCGTGGTTCACTTTATGGCTATGCACGTCAAAATGGCATTACTAAAATTGCTTTAGGTCATCATCGTGACGATATTATCGAAACTGCATTTCTCAATATGTTTTATGGCAGTAAACTTAAAGCGATGCCACCAAAATTATTAAGTGATGATAAAACAAACATATTGATCCGACCTCTGGCTTACTGCAAAGAATCTGACATTATTCGTTATTCAGAACACCAACAGTTTCCGATTATTCCTTGCAACCTATGTGGTTCTCAGGAAAACTTGCAGCGACAAGTTATTAAAGACATGTTGCAAGGTTGGGAAAAACAGCAACCTGGTCGATTGGAAAATATTTTCCGAAGCTTTCAAAATATTTCTCCCTCACAATTGGCCGATAGTGAATTATTTAACTTCAAAGATCTTGAGTTACATCGCTTAGCCCCAACAGGCCAAGAAGATGCTGCCCATGACGATAAACAATTCCCAGCATTATCTAGACAATAATCATCATTATCTGTTAAGCACTCACTGAGTTATGCACTAGTTAAGCTCATTATCACATAAGCGTAACAAGTGTCGTCGCTAAGTCATTGAAACCACTAGACAGAGGTGTATCTAATTGATTTATATGTAAATTATATTCTTGGTTGATTTTTAACCAAACTGAGGGAGATTGTTACAGAATAATGACTTAGCGATTTGTCGGCATGTTACCCACAGAGTTATCCACAGATATTGTGAGTAAGTCTGTAAGTCGTTGATAGTCGAATAGACCAATCAAAATAGTCAGTATTTTGCCTGAATTGACACTCTATTGACTGAGGTAATACCTAGTCAAAATTGACAAATAACGCTTACTTTCCTCAAATGAGAAAAGAGCCTTCTGTAAGGAAAATTTAGCTCACTTTAAATATCAAAATACTAATTGAGATCGAGATTTTATCCTCTTATTAATCATGCCCAAATATGGTTACTCTTTTATTCTGATAAATGATTGAATCAACAGCTCTCAAATATCAAAGTCAAAAGCCACTAAAATCAATGTTAAATCTTAGGCATCAAACAAGTTATGCACTTTGGTCTTTTAACGTAATCACAAGTATTTTCGACCATTACTCAGTGAGCAACCACTTCAATAAAAACAGTAAGCAGTTGTTTATATTAGCGTTTACTGTAATGGTCAATTTTCAACCAAAAAGTAGAGATTGTTACAAATTAAAGACTTAGCGATTTCCTAATAAGTTAACCACAGAGTTATCCACAGATACTGTGAGTAACTCTGTAAGTCATTGATCTAGGAAAATATGAAGACTCCACCCACTACTTTCGAGGGGTAAAGTCTTCGGAAAATTCCAAGGCATTACCATCTGGATCACGACAAAAGAAAGCGGCACGACCAGATTTACTTCTAGAAAATGTCACGCCTGCTGCATCCAGTCTCTCAGCTAAAGCATCTAAATCATCAACAACCAATGCAATATGTTTATCCTTTCCGCCATGTTCAGGACGACCTTCCTTTGAATCAGGATTAGGTAATTGCATTAAATGTAATTGCTGGCCTTCGGCATTAAGATCTAACCAAGCACCATCAAACGGGAAATTAGGTCGATGTTGATTTAAATGGATATCTAATACGCCGCAATAAAACTCTAACGAGCGAGCAACATCAGCCACTAAAAAGCTAGCATGTGCAATTGATTTAATCATATAAACCCCTATTTATTTTATGTAATGGTGTCTTAAGCGATAGCATTTCGCTTTAATTTAGTTCTTTAGGAAATAGTAAAAACTGTTTATTTACAACATTTCTCGGCATCACCAACAAACTTAATCTAGTCATATTAATAATGTTAGGAGTTTAAGCTTCTGATTTAGCGACACCGTAGGCCGCTAACATAATCAGGCCACCACCGAACCACTCTTGCAATGACATTACCTCATTCGTCAACGCCCAAGCAGCTATAGCTGCAACGACTAATTCAAATAACATGATAACCGATGAATGATAGATTGGCATACGAGCTATGCCATACAACACCGTCACGGTCATCACAACAATACCTAACCAACCGACTAAACCAGCGACGATCCAAACATTTATCGTAACATCGGGAACAGGTGTCTGTTGCCAAACGAGGACGAGTATTGATGCAATCACAACACCCCACCAAATCACACCCGTTTTAGCAGCCATCGACACACCCGCCAATTTTCTGGCCAACACATTATTTACTGAAAAAGCGATGCTCGCTGTTAAGGCCAACCAATCAGCTAAATCACGAGGCCAAGGCCAGCCAACGCTACTATCCCATAACATAACCAATGAACCGGTCATGGCTAAACCTAACATAGCGATAGCTGATGAAGACAGTCGTTCTTTTAACCACCAGCGACTGAGTAAAACAGACCATATCGGCGACAAATAAAACAGCAACATAACCCGCATCACTTCACCTTCAGTCAATGCCACTAGAAAAGCAACATTGGTGATTCCGGCTGCTATGGCCAAAAATAATAAATCTCTGCGATTGCTTACGTTAAAAAGATTTCGTTTGAAAAGAAAAGGTAGTGCTAGTGCACCAGCGGCTAGATACATCACTAAGGAACTCCACACCGCCGACATGCCTGCCTCATCTAACCAGCGCAAGGGGTACCAAATTATCCCCCATAAGCTTGATGAAAATAATAAGGCGGCGATAGCTAAGCGATTGTGTGTTGTAGGTTGTGTATTCATGGCGAACCTTATACCACGACTAAGGGATAACCCGTTATAATAGTCGGCTTTATTTAATAGTTACTTCTTATGAATCCAGATCTAGCTCACTTGCATCCCTATCCGTTCGAAAAACTTGCGCAACTAAAAGCTGGATGCACGCCACCGTCTAATCTATCTCATATCGCGTTATCGATTGGCGAGCCGAAACATCCAACGCCTGGATTTATTACCGAAGCAGTGATCGAGCATTTACACGGCTTATCTAATTATCCCACTACGGCGGGCTCGATTGAATTACGTCAGGCTATCGCAACGTGGCTAGATAAGCGTTTTCACCTTGCTGGTAATATTGATGCGGCTACGCAAGTATTACCTGTTAATGGTACGCGTGAAGCGCTGTTTGCTTTTGCTCAGGCGGTCACCGATCGTACCGCACATACACCACTCATAGTGATGCCTAACCCCTTCTATCAAATTTATGAAGGTGCAGCGATTTTAGCCGGTGCACATCCTTATTTCTTAAATTGCACCGCTGATAATAACTTTGTACCAGATTTTGATGCTGTACCAGCTGATGTGTGGGATCGTTGTCAGTTGTTATATTTATGTAGTCCGGGCAATCCTACCGGCACGGTCATTGAACAAGCAACATTAATCAAACTAATCGAGCTTGCTCACAAGCATCACTTTATCATCGCTTCTGATGAATGTTATTCTGAGCTATATTTTGATGAGGCTCGGCCTCCTGTCGGCTTATTACAAGCAGCTGTCGCCGCAGGTTATACTGACTTAAGTCGTTGTGCTGTGTTTCATAGCTTATCAAAACGTTCTAATGCCCCAGGCCTACGTTCCGGCTTTGTCGCGGGCGATGCTAAAATAATGAAAGAATTCCTACGTTACCGTACCTATCATGGTTGCGCGATGGCTCCTTTCACCCAGGCGGCCTCCATTGTTGCCTGGAATGATGAACAACATGTGATTACTAACCGCCAGCTTTATCGTGAAAAATTTGACGCTGTTCTGGCAATATTATCACCAGTAATGAACGTTACATTACCTGAGGCCAGCTTTTACCTTTGGGCTGAAACGACCATATCTGACACTGACTTTGCCCGCCGCCTATTTGATGAGCAAAATGTCACGGTGTTACCAGGCAGCTTTTTAGCCCGAGATAATAACAATAGTAATCCGGGCTCACATCGTATTCGCATGGCCTTAGTTGCGCCCATAGAAGAATGTATCGATGCTGCGCACCGAATTGTAAAATTAATTAA
>CAXBIM010000032.1:0-32231 GCA_963975785.1 uncultured Methylophaga sp. | reverse complement strand
TGATTGAAAAACCTATTTTCTCTTCGCAATTAGACCCAGAAAAACGCGACCGTTTGATAAAAATATGGAATACCGGACGTGAAAATATAACGACACAGGAAGAGACTCTTCTTCTGAAAAGCTACGGTATTGAGGTTGATTAAGCAGCGTAGAATAATTCTCTCTTTCTAGAGGAGACCGTACTTAGATCATTGTTACCTATAATAAATTTTTTTATTTTATGAACAAAAATAAAAAAATGGGTATATACTCAAAAAAAGCGTAAGAAAAATAGTTTTGCAGGATGTTGCCTGAAAAGGCGTGACTACACAGCAAAAGGAACTATTTATGTGTCATTTTCTGCGGTTAGTTCTTATCCCCCTCATACTATTCCCTAGTAGTGTCCACTCCGCGTGGGACCTGAATATGCCTATTGGTGTGACTGACACTAGTCAAAACATCTATGGTTTGCATATGACCATTTTCTATATTTGTGTAGTGATTGCTGTCTTGGTCTTTGGTGTGATGTTCTGGTCCATTATTCATCATCGAAAATCGAAAGGTGCTCAAGCAGCACAATTTCATAGCAATATTGTGGTCGAGATTATTTGGACTGTTATCCCCTTTTTCATTCTAATAGGTATGGCGATCCCCGCGACCATAACGCTTATTGATATGTACGATCCGACAGAGTCGGATGTCGATATACAGGTTACTGGTTATCAGTGGAAGTGGCATTATAAATACCTAGGTGAAGATTTAGCCTTTTTCAGCATGTTGTCCACACCAACAGATGAAATAGAAAATAAATCACCCAAAAACCCGAACTATCTACTCGAAGTAGATAATCCATTAGTACTGCCAATCAATAAAAAAATTCGTTTTTTATTTACTTCAAATGACGTCATTCATGCTTGGTGGGTGCCAGATATTGCCGTTAAAAAAGATGCCGTTCCTGGTTTTATTAATGAGTCATGGACTCGCATCAACAAGCCTGGCATTTATCGAGGTCAATGTGCTGAGTTATGCGGCATGCATCATGGTTTTATGCCTGTTGTTGTTCAGGCGGTCACTGAACCGGAATATGAAGCGTGGTTACTACAACAAAAATCAGTGAAGCTGTCTGAAGCGGCTTCGGTACAAAAAGAATGGAGTTTGGATGAGCTAGTGACTGCAGGTGCAATGGTCTATGCCAAAAACTGTGCAGTCTGCCATCAGGAAAATGGCTTGGGCTTACCACCTGTATTTCCTGCACTGAGTGGCAGTGCTTTAGTACAAGGTGATATAGCCGAACATATCAATGTCGTTGTTCATGGGCGCACTACTACTGGGATGCCTGCTTGGGATACACAATTATCTGCTGCTGACATTGCTGCGGTTATTACTTATGAGCGTAATAGTTGGGAGAATAAAACCGGCGATAAAGTCACTCCAGCTGACATTCAGGCGGTCATCGATAATAAGTGAATAGGGGTCTTTTATGTACGAGCAAACAAAGACAGCACATCACCACGGGCCAGCTAAAGGATTAATGCGCTGGGTACTGACTACTAATCATAAAGATATTGGCACTTTATATTTGGTATTCAGTTTAATCATGTTTTTTATCGGCGGCACAATGGCCTTTGTCATTCGAGCTGAGTTATTTCAGCCGGGACTGCAGCTAATAAAGCCAGAATTCTTTAATCAAATGACCACGATGCATGGACTTATCATGGTATTTGGTGCTGTGATGCCGGCTTTTGTTGGTTTGGCAAATTGGCAGGTGCCATTAATGATAGGTGCTCCTGATATGGCCTTGCCTAGGTTAAATAACTGGAGTTTTTGGATCTTGCCATTTGCATTTTTGATGTTGCTATCGACATTGTTTATGGACGGTGGCGCACCCAACTTTGGCTGGACATTTTATGCGCCATTATCGACGACCTATGCTCCACCGAGCGTGACTTTCTTTATCTTTGCTATCCACATGATGGGTATTTCATCAATTATGGGTGCGATTAATGTCATCGTCACCATATTTAACATGAGAACGCCAGGTATGGGGCTGATGCAGTTGCCGATGTTCGTATGGACCTGGCTTATTACCGCATTTTTGCTAATTGCAGTCATGCCTGTATTGGCTGCCGTTGTTACGATGATGTTAATGGATATTCACTTTGGCACCAGTTTTTTCAATGCAGCTGGTGGTGGTGATCCGATTTTATTTCAACATGTATTCTGGTTTTTTGCACATCCCGAAGTGTATATCATGGTGTTGCCAGCCTTTGGTGTGATTTCTCAAATTATTCCAACTTTTTCTCGTAAGCCGCTTTTTGGCTATCACTCCATGGTGTACGCAACAGTGGCTATTGCCGTTTTATCATTCATCGTGTGGGCGCATCATATGTTTACGGTAGGTATGCCGCTAGGTGGTGAGCTATTTTTCATGTACACGACCATGTTAATTTCAGTGCCGACCGGGGTAAAAGTTTTCAACTGGATTAGTACCAT
The DNA here is from genome assembly GCA_963975785.1 of uncultured Methylophaga sp. Taxonomy (GTDB): domain Bacteria; phylum Pseudomonadota; class Gammaproteobacteria; order Nitrosococcales; family Methylophagaceae. The sequence goes on along the minus strand of CAXBIM010000032.1, from coordinate 29,759 downwards.
GTTTAAAGGGTCGATGACATTTGAAACTCCAATGTTGTTTGCGGTAGCCTTTATCGTGTTATTCACCATAGGTGGTTTGTCGGGTTTAATGTTAGCAATAGCGCCTGCTGACTTCCAGTACCAAGATACCTATTTTGTGGTGGCACATTTTCACTATGTATTAGTACCTGGATCGGTGTTTGGCATAATTGCCGCGGTTTATTTCTGGTTACCGAAATGGTGCGGTCGAATGTATAACGAATCGATGGGGCAACTGCATTTCTGGCTATCGATTATCGGGGTAAATTTAACCTTTTTCCCGATGCACTTTGTTGGCTTAGCAGGTATGCCAAGACGCATCCCTGACTACGCATTACAGTTTGCTGATTTTAATATGGTGACTAGCATGGGTGCTTTCTTATTTGGTACCACCCAATTACTGTTTGTTTACAATGTGATCAAAACCATTCGTAGTGGTAAAAAAGCACCACAAAAACCATGGGAAGGTGCCGAAGGACTTGAATGGACTGTACCATCACCAGCGCCTTATCACACTTTTACCACGCCACCTCCATTTGCAGGTGAAAAGTGAAACTGTCATTGAAAGCGTCATCCCCTTCGGGCTTAATTGCTATCGTTGTGGGGATGTTTGCGTTTGGATTTATGTTAATCCCCTTGTATACAGTGTTTTGTGAAGTGACCGGATTGAATGGAAAAACTGGTGGCCAGTATCAAGGAGCTCTGACTGAGGTCGTGACCGATAATAGTCGAACAGTAAAAATACAATTTGTTGCTAATCGTAATGCTAATTTGCCGTGGCAGTTTTCGCCTCAGCATGAGCAAATTGAACTGACATTGGGTGAGCGTAAACAAACATTTTTTCACGTGATGAATACCTACAATAGTCCGGTTGTTAGTCAGGCTATACCGAGTGTATCTCCTGCGGCAGCGGCATCTCATTTACATAAAATTGAGTGTTTTTGTTTTAAGCAGCAATCCTTGCAAGCTAAGGAAGGTAAAAATTTGTCATTGGTCTTTTTTATCGACTCGGATCTACCTGCCGATATTAATAAGTTAACACTGTCTTATACCTTATTTGATATCACCGATTCAGCGATTGCTAGTAGAGAAAAAGAGGGGGAAACATTATGAAACAATCCACTCCCGCATACTATGTTCCACCCCACAGCCACTGGCCGATTATTGGTGCCGTTGGATTGTTTTTTACTCTCGGAGGAGGGGGATTGATATTACATAGTATGCAGCAAGGTCAAGTGAGTCTGTTTAGCCAAATAATAGTGTTTTCAGGTGTGCTGATTATGGCGGGTATGTTATTTGGCTGGTTTGCCGCGGTTATTTCAGAAACACGTAAAGGCTTATATTCGCCAAAATTAGATATTTCATTTCGCTTTGGTATGTCGTGGTTTATTTTCTCCGAAGCCATGTTCTTTTTTGCCTTCTTTGGTACCTTATTTTACATACGTTTTTTTGCAGTGCCTTGGCTAGGAGGCGAGGGTGATAAGGGAATTGCCCATATGTTATGGCCAGATTTTACTGCCGTATGGCCATTAATGAATGCGCCTAATACAGACCAATTCCCAGCCATTAAGCAGATCATTGATCCCTGGCATGTGCCGTTGATAAACACTGTGTTACTGATGAGTTCAAGTTTGACCTTAACGCTGGCACATAAGGCGCTTAAGCAGGGTAGGCGCAATATGATCAAAATGTGGTTGGCCATTACTTTAACCCTTGGGGTGAGTTTTATTGGTTTACAAGTGTTTGAATATTATGAAGCGTATCGTCACTTTGATCTGACGTTACAATCCGGCGTTTATGGTGCTACATTTTTCCTATTGACGGGGTTTCATGGGGCGCATGTAACCATCGGAAGTATTATTTTATTGGTTTTATTAATCAGGGTATTCAAAGGACATTTTACTAAGGAGAAACACTTTGCCTTTGAAGCAGGTGCTTGGTATTGGCATTTTGTCGATATAGTTTGGATCTTGCTATTTATTTTGGTTTATCTAGTTTAATAATGCCGAGTAACTACTTAAATGAGGACATATCTATCAGGGAGAAATAGGGTGACAACACATCACTTTATCTGGACTGGTTTCAATTGGAAGTTATCGATACAGCTACCTTATTTGGTATTTGTTTGCTGTGCCGTAGTGTTATGTTTAATGTTATCTCTTTGGCAGTGGCAAAGGGCTGAGCTTGCTGAAATTCGTTATGAACAGTATCAAGTGCAAGCATCAATGCCAGCCTCTGCGTTATCAACTAGCTCACAGCAATACCAAAGAGTAGCGATCACTGGCACCATTAAAAACCTTATGTTTCTCGATAATCAGATCTATCAAGGTTCCGTCGGTTGGCATGTATTGGCTGTCGTGCAAACTAATCAAGGAATGATCTTGGTAAACTTAGGCTGGCAGTCCAAACGTAGTCAATTACTACAACAGATGGATTTACCTAAGCTTATTGAGCTGCAAGGAATGTTAAAACTGCCTCGGCCGGGCTTTATGTTGCAAGCTGCCAATAAAGATCCCAATTGGCCACAGCTATTACAGCAAATTCAAATACCGCTATTAAATGAACATTATGGTTACCAACTAATACCATTGGTTTTATATGCTGATACACCCATTGCTAACTTGATTCCCGCCACTGCTGCCATCGACAATAAATATCCGATGCATCTGGGATATGCCATCCAATGGTTAATGATTGCAGGTGTATGTGTGTTTGGTTTTATCTATTTTTGTCGACAAGAGCATAAACAAAATGAATATAGCTAACAAAGCATGGAAGTATAAAGCGATCTGGTTAATAACCCTTTTACCTTTGGTGATTGCATGGGCAATGGCCTATTCGATCATTGAAATACCTAAAACAACAAAAAACAATGGCCTATTAATGCCTGCAGGCATTCATGTTCCTGTCACCTTAACCAATATACAAAATGGTAAATGGGGCTTATTAATAATCAGTGATGATTGCCGTGTATCTTGTCAGCAGCAGATCTATAGGATGCAACAGTTGCATAAATCATTAGGTAAATACTACGACCGCTTGCAACCGATTTGGCTAACGACACAGAGGGATGTTGAAAGCCAAAATTTAACTATCGATATTGATCTTTCTGAAGTAACAAGGATACAAAACGACAGTGTATTCGCGTGGTTTAATCAGCAATCCTTAGCTTGGCAAGATCAAAGTGTATGGTTAATCGATCCAACGGGCACATTAGTCATGCGTTTTCAGCCAGAGCTAACGGCTAGGCAGGTTATGTCTGATCTCAACTGGTTGTTGAAAATATCACGGATAGGATAGGGTTATACATGACACGTAGTTTATCCAAAATAGCATTGGCAATGACTTTAATGGTAGTGACATTGGGGGCATTAACACGCTTGCTAGATGCGGGGTTAGGTTGCCCTGATTGGCCGGGTTGTTATGGTCACTTCATACCGCCAAATAGTGAGTCATACCATGGCACAGCGATTATTGATCACGGTAAGGCATGGATGGAGATGATACATCGCTATCTGGCTGCTGCGTTGGGGCTAGTGATCGTGATTCTTGCAGTCAAAATTGAACGCGATAAAACCTTAACGAGTTCCACAAGATGGCTCGGTCGAGCATTGTTAATATTGGTGATTGTGCAAGGCCTATTTGGAATGTTGACGGTGACCATGAATCTGTTACCACAGGTGGTGACGCTGCATTTACTGGGTGGCATGTTGTTATTAGCACTATTATTTTTGTTGGTACTGCACCTTGGCAGCATTAAGTTTATACCTACCTCTGCCAAGCTAAGGTCATTAGCTTTAATGGTATTACTTATATTGAGCTGTCAGATCGCATTAGGCGGATGGACCAGTAGTAATTATGCGGGATTAGCATGCCCAGATTTTCCTACCTGCCAACAGCAATGGTTACCGGAAATGAATCTGACGACAGCATTTAATATTAGCCAAATAAGCAATGATAACTATCTAGGTGGGGTGCTATCAGCACAAGATGTAGTAACGATACAAGTGGTTCATCGATTATTTGCCTTAGTGTTGTTATCAGCTGTTGTCATGTTAGTCATCGGTTTGTGGTCATCAGCAGATCTTAGAAAATCAGCATCTTTGCTACTGGTTTTGACTTTTACACAGGTAGGGCTTGGCATTGCCAATGCGGTGTTATTGTTACCGTTGCCACTTGCATTAGCACACAATACCGGTGCTGCATTGTTATTGTTAAATGTTGTTTATCTGAATTACATTTTGGTTACCAAGCAGGAATATGCAAAACCATTAAATATAAAGCCTAATTCAATATCGTTAAGATGATAAGGAGACGTCATGGAACAATTAATGAGTTCAATAACTACTTCAATGAAGGCTAACTGGAAAGACTATTTGGCATTATGCAAACCCAAGGTCGTTTTATTAATGTTGATCACAGCGTTGGTGGGTGCATTTGTCGCGACGCCAGGCTTGCCTGATTTAGTACAGCTGAACCTTGCCTTATTGGGAATTGGTGCATGTGCTGCTAGTGGTGCTGCCATTAATCATATTATTGATCATCGACTTGATGCCCAAATGGCTAGAACTAAAAATCGTCCCATCGTAAAAGGACTGATTTCGCCGATACAGGCCTTATCGTTCGCATTATTATTAGCCATAATGGGCTTGAGTTTATTATGGTTTAAGGTTAATCACACCACGGCATGGTTAACACTGTTTTCTTTGATAGGCTATGCGGTGATTTATACTTTGTTTTTGAAACGTGCAACACCGCAAAACATCACCATTGGCGGTCTGGCTGGTGCTATGCCACCGTTGTTAGGCTGGACTGCGGTGACAGGGCAGATTGATCCTAATGGATTGTTATTAGTTATTATTATCTTTGTTTGGACACCGCCACATTTTTGGGCGTTAGCACTGCACAAGAAAGATGAATATGCCAAGGCCGATATTCCAATGTTACCGGTTACTCATGGCGAGCAATACACTCGAATCCATATCCTTTTATATAGCACATTGTTATTTATCTCGACCTTACTACCGTTTGTCTCGGGAATGAGTGGTCAGCTGTATTTAACGGGAGTAATGATTCTTAATCTACGTCAATTTTGGATGGTTAAGCAGTTGTTTGATGTTGAGAAGGTGCAGGCACCATTCCAATTATTTAAATATTCAATTCAGTATTTGTTTTGGTTATTCCTACTTATTTTTAGCGATCATTTTATGCGTATTCCAATATGAAATGAGGACTCAATATCGTCCAATTAAGTGGCTTGTAGAACCTAATAAAAAGGCATAAAGTATAACTACAGCAATCTGATATTTATGTTCATGTTCATTTACATGATTTAAGGAGATAGCTATGTACACACATCATCAAAAACATTTTTGGGGCTTGTTTTCAGCACCACGAGTTGAGTGGAAATCTATCAGTGATGAAAAACTAGATCTGACTCAATTTGGCCTTGCACGATTAGGCGTTCTGGCAGCTGTTCCAGCCGTTTCATTCCTTATTGGCATCACGCAAGTTGGATGGAGTTTATCGGGTGGAGAGTTCGAGAAAGTAACAATGACCTATGCCGTATCTATGTCTGTTGCTTTCTATGCGCTTATTGTTATCGCATCATTATTAATGGCCTATTTCACTTTCTCAATGGAAAGAGCTTTTGGAACAGAAGCTAGTTTTGAACGCTGCCTGCTCTTTGTCACCTATACGGCAACGCCCATGTATATGGCTGGATTAGTCGGCTTTGTACCAATTGTATGGTTATGTATGATGGTTCTGATGGCAGCGGTATTTTATAGCCTATATTTATTATATGTGGGTATACCTATTTATATGAATATTCCTGAAGGCAAGGGCTTTATTGTTGCGACATCAATTATTTCAGCAGGCTTATGCATGATGGTTTGTTTTAATGTTGCCACAGTGATTATCTGGTCTATGGTCTTATAGCCATTGATTGTTTGTGTTTTAGCGTCATTAGTTAAAAAGTGTGGTGACAACAATATCACCATGCTTTTTATGCATTAATTTAAATAATTGTTAAGCGTCGTAGGCTAGTAAAAACCACCTCATCGAGAAATATAAGACTATAAGCCAGATACCAACACAAAATACAGCAGCAGTATAGCTCACTGGTTTTTCAGCAACGTGTGCTGCTTTTAACTGGGCAGACTTCATAACTCCTGGTGGCGTAAAACGAATAACAAGCGCCAAACCTAGTGGAATGATGATGAGATCATCAAGATAGCCAATGACAGGAATAAAATCAGGAATCAAATCGATAGGGCTAAGAGCATAGGCTGCCACAATAATTGCCAATAACCTTACCAATATAGGCATTTCTGGATGACGTGCAGCAAAATAAACCGTTAGTGTGTGGAGTTTTAATTTCTGTGCTTGTTCTTTCAATGAGCTTATATTCATAAACACCTAAGGTCTCGACCAAGTCGAACCATTTTTTGCTAAAGCACTCAGTTAGAAACGTAAATCCTATTCTATTAACTAACAGACTTAGAAAATATGTTGATCACTGCCACGCCAATAATGATTAAGGACATTCCAATTAAAGCAGGAAGATCTGGAATTTGTTTAAATAATACAGCAGCTACAATACCAATAAGAACAATACCAACTCCTGACCAAATTGCATAAGCAATACCTACCGGAATAGTTTTTAATACTAATGACAAACAATAGAAAGCAATTCCATAGCCAACTACAACTATGATTGTTGGAATAAGGTTTGTAAATTCATTGGAGTATTTAAGCGCTGTGGTGCCTATCACCTCTGCAATAATCGCAATGGTTAAATAAATATATCCCATGTGAAAATTCTCCTTGATCTACGATATATGAATTTACTAATAAATATATTTTACAGCGTTAACATAACGTATCGATGAATAGTTTAAGCTCTGTAGACTTGATAAGTACATATCGTAGCAGAAGTCCCATTATTGATAGCAAACGAGTTTGAACTTACTATTAAATCTATTTTGGTCTTCATTGGTTTTAATGGATCTTAAATGTGTATCGGAAAGAAGGATATTTAATCTTTTAAATAAGGTTGATTGTTAATAATCAGTGAATTGAACTGCTATTTCATCGATAATGGAAGTAACTACTCTATGCAATTGAGAATATGGTTATATGAAATACACTGATTTACGTGATTTTATTGCGTATCTGGAACAAAACGGCGAGTTAAAACGTATTAGCGTTGAAGTGGATCCTGTATTGGAAATGACGGAGATCTGTGACCGAGTATTACGTGCGGGTGGTCCTGCATTATTGTTTGAAAATCCGAAAGGGAGTGATATCCCCGTTTTAGCTAATCTCTTTGGTACAGCCCATCGAGTGGCATTAGGGATGGGCGAAGATTCGGTTGAAGCTTTACGTGGTGTCGGTGAGTTATTAGCTTTTTTGAAAGAACCTGAACCACCTAAAGGTATGAAAGACGCTTGGCAGAAAATGCCGATTTTCAAACAAGTGCTTAATATGGCGCCAAAAGTGGTGACTTATGCCGCCTGTCAGCAAGAAGTAATTGAAGGTGATGCTGTTGATTTAAGTCAGTATCCGATTCAACTTTGCTGGCCAGAAGATGCTGCGCCTTTAATTACATGGGGCTTAGTTGTTACAAAAGGGCCGCATAAACCACGGCAAAATATGGGCATTTACCGTCAACAAGTGATCGGCAAAAATCGTGTGATTATGCGTTGGTTGTCGCATCGCGGCGGTGCTTTAGATTTTAAAGAATGGCAAAAAGAACACCCTGGTAAACCCTTTCCCATTAGTGTGGTGTTAGGCTGCGATCCTGCTACTATTTTAGCGGCTGTTACGCCCATTCCTGATACCTTGTCTGAATATGCGTTTGCTGGTTTGTTACGTGGTTCAAAAACAGAATTAGTAAAATGCATCGGCAATGATTTACAAGTGCCAGCGACAGCAGAAATCATCTTAGAAGGCTTTATTTACCCTGATGATATGGCGGATGAAGGTCCGTATGGCGATCACACTGGTTATTACAATGAGATAGACCAGTTCCCCGTGTTTACCGTTGAACGAATCACCCAACGTAAAAACCCGATTTATCATAGTACTTATACTGGTCGTCCACCTGATGAGCCTGCTATTTTGGGTGTGGCATTAAATGAAGTCTTTGTGCCTATTTTGAAAAAGCAATTCCCTGAGATTGTCGATTTCTATTTACCACCAGAAGGCTGTTCTTACCGTATGGCGGTAGTCAGTATGAAAAAACAATATCCTGGTCACGCCAAACGGGTGATGATGGGAATTTGGTCTTTCTTACGGCAGTTTATGTACACCAAGTTTGTCATTGTCGTTGATGATGATGTAAATGTACGTGACTGGAATGATGTGATTTGGGCGATTACTACTAGAATGGATCCCGCCCGTGATACGACATTGATCGAAAATACGCCGATTGATTATCTTGATTTTGCGTCACCAGTCTCTGGACTAGGTTCTAAAATGGGTATGGATGCCACTAATAAACTACCGGGCGAAACAGAGCGTGAATGGGGACGACCTATAGAGCGTGACCCTACTGTGGTAGACCGTATCGATGAGATTTGGAATTCGCTAGGTATTGATTAAACTTATGTTCACTAAATGATAGAGATTAAGGATAAATAATAATGAGAATGTTACATACCATGTTACGCGTTGGAAATTTAGAACGTTCCCTACAATTCTATACTGAAGTGCTGGGAATGACTGAATTACGAAGGGCAGAGTACCCCGATGGTAAGTTCACCTTAGTCTTTATTGGATATGGTGATGAAACCTCTAATACTGTACTTGAGCTCACTTATAACTGGGATACTGACAGTTATGATTTAGGCAATGGCTACGGTCATATCGCTATTGGTGTAGCAGATGCAGCAGCAGCCTGTGAAAAAATTAGAAATCTAGGCGGCAAGGTTGTTCGAGAAGCTGGTCCTATGATGCATGGTACTGAGGTCATTGCTTTTGTAGAAGATCCAGATGGCTACAAAGTAGAATTAATTGAACGTGATTAATCACCGGTAATGTACTCCCACTGGGTACGAGAAATCGGTATTCAGTGGGCGATTAGATTTTAACTTATGCGGTTTTGCTTTTAAGTCGACGTGCAATACTGACCGTTGCCAATAAAATCGCACCTACTAATACTCCTGAAAATCCATCTATTAAGATTGGGATGATTGTTGATAATACATTCCCTATCATCGGAATACCGCTTACTAGCTCATCGATATAATCCAGTAAGTGATGAGTATACGGAATGCCATGCAAGACGATACTACCGCCGACGAGGAACATGGCGGCTGTTCCGACCACGGATAATGTTTTCATTAAAACTGGCGCGAACCATAAGATGCTATGACCTAACCAGCGTTTGAAATCCCCCCATATATTTTTTGATGTCGCTTTTATTAATGCTAAGCCACCATCATCCAGTTTAACTATGCCTGCAACTAATCCATAAACACCGATAGTCATGATGATTGCGATTGTAGAAATGACAGCAATTTGAAAGGCAAGGGCTTGATCTTTCACCGTACCAAGTGCAATCACAATAATCTCAGCTGACAGCACAAAATCAGTACGTATAGCACCCTTAATTTTTTCATTTTCCAATGCGACTAGGTCGACATCTGGATTAATGAGTGCTTCTGTAAATTTTTGATGCTCAATAACATCTTCTGCTTTATGGTTAAAAAACTTATGCGCTAGCTTCTCAAAACCTTCAAAACATAAATAAGCACCCCCGATCATTAATAACAGGGTGACCAACCAAGGAATAATCGCACTTATTGCTAATGCCAAAGGTACGAGGATGAGTTTATTTTTGAATGAACCTTTGGCCACCGCCCACACGACAGGTAACTCACGTGCAGCTTTAACTCCAGAAACTTGTTCAGTATTTAAAGCTAGGTCATCACCCAATACTCCTGCGGTTTTTTTTTGCAGCCACTTTAGTCATTAGGGCTACATCATCAAGAATTGTTGCAATGTCATCAATTAATGCTAGAAGGCTACTCGCTGCCATTTATTAAATGTAATTCAGATATCCAGAGTAAATGGTGACTGGGTATCTGAGGTGTAGATCTATGCAGGACTTTAATTCTTTAATGCATTGATATTAAAGGTTTAGTTTTATTTTTTTGAAAGTAGGCATGTTTCATGCTAATTCATATTTGTAAGTTTATCAGGTGTCAAAAATTAGTCATACCATGACAGCCATAATTATTATTATATAGAAAGGACATATTTATGAACGCAATAGCTCAACGTAAGGAAACCTATGATGATGTGGAACTATATACGCAACTGAAAACACATTACGATGCTAAGAATAAAATTGGTTGGTTCTTAATGGATGCTGCACCAAGACCATGTTTTACGCCTACCTTACTTAATGAGTTGTCAGATTATCTTGCAAATATAAAAGCAGAGATGGTTCAAACTAATAATGAAAAGTATGATTATTTAGTTGTCGGCTCTAATGTTGAGGGGGTCTTCAATCTTGGTGGAGATTTGGACTTATTTGTATCGTTAATTGAGAACCGTGATCGTGATACTTTATTAGCATATGCTATTCATTGTATTGATATTTTATACGATAACATGCACCACTTTGGAACTGATCTGACTACTGTCTCATTGATTCAAGGTGATGCTCTTGGCGGAGGTTTTGAATCAGCATTATCTAGTAATCTTATTATCGCTGAGCGCGGCGCGAAAATGGGACTGCCAGAAGTATTATTTAACTTGTTCCCTGGGATGGGTGCTTATTCACTTTTATCTCGTAGAATAGGTCCTGCTGCGGCTCAGAAAATGATCTTATCAGGAAAGCTTTACACGGCTGAAGAAATGTTCGAAGTGGGCGTTGTTGATATATTGGCAGAAAAAGGTGAAGGTGAATTGGCCTTACATCAATATATTAAAGCGGTGAATAAATCACCGAATACATACAAAGCAATGGCAAAAGTTAAAGATATGTGTAATCCAGTCAGTTATGAGGAACTTGTAGGTGTTGCAAGTATCTGGGCTGATGCAGCATTAAATTTGACCAGTAAAGACCTTCGAATGATGAGCCGTTTAGTAAGTAGGCAGTCATATAAAGTAGGTAAGTAAGTCTTTTAGGAGTGTGACTGCTGTTTTACTTGAGATGATAAGTTAATGTCTTCCAATGCTGATACTGTATTAAGAAAGGTTTTTTCTATCTGGTCAGTTAGGTTAGCCATGCGAGAAGTACCAGTATCGTATGGTTTTAATGCTTCGGCTTGTAAACATAGTTCAACTAGTTTGTTAGCGCCTAATTCTGTTGCAGAACCTTTTATAGCATGTAGACTTTCTCTATAGCCCAAAAAGTCATCATTCTCAGTTTTTTTAAGGAGAGAAAGATGTTTATTACCATCCTCTTTGAAACCTCGGATCAGTATTTTAATAAATTGATTACCACCACCCAATGATGCTAATTCATTAATGACATCATGATTGTACAAAGGTGACGATGAAGCTGTAGGAGTATTTACTAGTTTATCTTTGATGGGAGTCGATTTTCTGTCACTACTACTTACCTTGCCACTACTAGTTGCTGGGGTCAGTTTAGCAATTTGTTCTAGTAATGCTCGAGAGTTAATAGGCTTCGTCAAAAACGCACTGGCTCCAGCACTGATCGATTTTTCTTTGGCGATCGGCGTTGCATCAGCGGTTAGCATAATAATTGGGATCGTGTTCGCAGTGTCCATGTATTGCAGAGCCTGCATTACTTCGAACCCTGATAGTTCAGGCATGTTCATATCTAAAATAAGCATGTCAATATTGTCGATATCTTCTGCCAGAATATCGAGTGCTTTTTCACCTGAGTCAGCTTTAATTGTTTGGTGACCGGCGTGATTCAGTACACCTTCCAGCACTTGCAGATTTACACGGTTGTCATCTGCAATTAGAATTTTAAGAGCTTTAGCATTATTTTGTTGTGCGAAATATTCGGCTAAAGTGACGACTTTATCATCATCTATATTGACACTTTGAGCGGCATGAATAGCATTAAATAATAAGCGGGTTTCTTTAAGGTCGTTTATGGTTGATATGTAATATTCGCGAATTTGTGAGTTATCTACAGATAAGCCACCAGAATTAATCAGTACTAATGATAGATGGCGAAGGCTAGGTTCGGCTTTAATCATTTGAGCATATTGCACAGGATCGATGTCAAACATACAGGACTGATCGATCAGCATGATTTTATATTCATTATCATCTGCGACGGCTTGCATCAATAACGATAATGCACGTGCTGAAGAGGAAACGTGATCATAGGTAACACCCCATGCATTAAGTGAAGGGCTTATACGGGATGTTGTTTCGTCACTAGTCAGAATTAATATGTGTTTATCAGACAATGTTAAATGCTCATTTGGAATTATTGTAAAGGGTAATTCAAACCAGAAGGTGCTGCCTATACCTGATTCTGTTTCTACTCCAATTTCTCCTCCCATTAGTTCAATAAGTTCTTTTGATATTGTTGTGCCTAACCCTGTGCCACCAATAGCACGGTTAGCGCCAGATTCAACTTGTGTAAAATCATCAAAAAGTGTGGCTAGTGCTGCTTCGGGGATACCGATGCCGGTATCTTGAATTTCAAATCGTATCTTAGGTTCATCTGGACTGTTATCGGCAGGTCTAACGAATAGTTTAACAGACCCTTCATTAGTGAACTTGATGGCATTTCCCATTAGATTGATCAGTACTTGGCGTAAATGTTGAGGATCGCCTTGAAGCGAGAAAGGGGTATGTGCATCAATGTGACTCGTAACGAGAATGTTCTTAGCACTTCCCATCGGAGTTTGCATCTGCATCATTAAATTAACGAGTTGATGTAAATCAAAATCATCATTAGATATAGTGATTTTTCCGGCTTCAATTTTTGATATATCGAGTACATTTTCAATCAAACCTAGCAGGGTATTCGCTGAGTTATGCATAATATTCACAAATTCACGTTGCTGATGATTTAGGTCGGTTTCGCGAATTAAATCTGCTATACCAATGACACCATTTAATGGCGTCCGTAATTCATGCGACATATTAGCAAGAAATCGACTCTTCGCTTCATTGGCAAATTTTGCGGTAGCAATCGCAGAGTGTAATTTTTTGATGAGGAAGACTGAATAAAGTGGCACCACCAACATCAATATCATCAAACTCAATGCAATGGGTTTGTGTGTCGCTGCTTGCCAATAATCTCCCCAAATAATAGCGGCAGAGAAACCCACTACTCCGACAAATAATGAGGCGTATAAGTATTTTGTACCATAGCGAAAGCCGTTTCCCAATATTACCCAGAGATACAGTACGAATAGAAAGACACTTTCTTCACCAGCCAGTACCATCACGATGGAGAGCGATGTAAGATCAAGCAATAATCCCATTACACGGCGAATAGGCGATGGCCTAGGATTGAGAATGAGTGCTGTGGCAATCATTAAGCCACAGGCATAATAAGCAAGGGTGATTAAACTAGGAATCGAGGTAATTGCTTGTTGAAAGCTCTCTCCCTGCTCCCAAGGAAGGCAAAAATATACAAGCAAACCAAGACCGATCGATAATCGTAATTTAATTGCTTGTTCTGGTTCAGAATCACGCGTGCCCGATAATCGCTTCTGCAGTTTATGCCACCAAGCTAAAAATCCTTTTTTTTGCAACGGGGATATCAATATCTTTTCGCTCGTTAATGTTCAGATTCATCAGAATACTCGAATTGAATTTTTTTGATATCGTCAATTCGAGCAAAAAAGGCATCTACACATTGTGGATCCATATGTGAACCTGATTGTTGTTTAATATAGTCTAAGGCTTCTTCAGTAGACCATGCTGCTTTGTAAGGGCGAGTTGTAACTAATGCATCAAAGACGTCTGCGACCGTTACAATCCTAGCAATAAGAGGGATTTCTGTATTTTTTAGGCCATTAGGGTAGCCTTTTCCATCAAACCGTTCATGGTGATTCAATGCGATAATCGCACCAATCTGCATGTATTTTGAGCTGCTATTGGATAATATGGAGTGTCCAATTGTGCTGTGTCGTTGCATTATCTCCCATTCATCGGGATCTAACTTACCAGGTTTGAGTAGTACCCTATCAGGAATACCAATTTTACCAATGTCATGCATCGGTGCCGCATATTCTAAATCTTGACACTCTTCGTCTGTAAAACAGCCTAGTTCTTCAGCAATTATTCGAGAATATTTAGCCATACGAAGCACGTGATTTCCTGTGCCTTCATCACGATATTCTCCTGCTTTAGCTAGACGCAGAAGGGTTTCGCGTTCTCGTTCGACTATCTGTTGTGTAGCGATATCCACTTTGCGAGCAAGCCAGTTGGCACGATCTTGAATGATTAAATGTTGTTGGTGTAGTTGCAGTAAATTTCTACAACTTGTTCGACATTCAATTTGATCAATGGGTCTGGTTAAAAAGGCTGTTGCACCCGCCTCGAGTGCTTCATAACGAACTTCTTTTTCACTGACGACAGTAATCATCATAATCGGGATGTTTTGACAGTTTTCCTGTTGGCGTACATTCCGAATAAACTCAAGTCCATTCATTCCGGGCATTCTATAATCGGTGATGATTAAATCAACCTCGTTATGTTCAAGCCATTTTAGTGCTTTAAGAGGATCGCCGAAATCTGAAACAACTATATTATCAGATACTTGCATTATTATTTGTGCGAGTATCGCTCTACCCGTTGATTGGTCATCAAGGATAAGAACCTGACTCTTATGGTTAATGATATTGAGCCCATGGGCATCTTCATCAGAAACAATAGTGCTGTTGTTGATATCTTCGACAGTCAAAAAATATACCTCTTTGAATATGACATCGCAGCCTTATCTCGCCTGCTACAATAAGCCATATCTACTCTGCTGAATTTAAAATGGCAAACCAGTTACCAATCTAAAAGATCGTATCTTGATCTTATCATGCTTGATAATTGTCATGTTCAATTATCAAAAGCGAAGATCTAAGACTATTTCATTTGCTATATTCCATATGTTAGAAGTTATGCCTTGTTGATATTTAAGTTGATTGTAATTGGGTGTGGGAGATATTGCTACCAATATCAAGGGTATTTGTTCAATAGACAAGAAGATTAATTTCGAAGTGGACAAGTTAATTACAAAATAATTTTCCCCTGATTTAAGCCAAAGACATGTAGAGGAAAGTAATGTTAACCATGTTAACCATGTTAATAAGACTATTTATATTCCTATGGCATCAAAATAATTTGATAAAAATTCACGCTTATAGTGTTGTCTTTGGCTACTAATTTTAAGTAAATGTAGTTTAAGCCAAACAGCGTACTATGCTCCTATGTAATGGCTTCACCAGTTATTATTTTATACTCATAAACTTTATTTGTTTGAATATAAAGGAGATTTTAACTACTAAGTTTACGGGAGTCAGACTTGACTGAGCGTCCTATTGTCGACATATATTTAAGGACGCTGGTGTAATAAAGATTTGTTTTCAGGTTGCTATACTTTTTTCCGCACACATTTTGTGCTTATTAAACATGATTTTTATGTTTGATAAATGGTGATTCATGACAAATTAAATTTTATATGAATCTCCTTAATAAAAGCATAACGGTTAAGTTTTGTTATGTGTTGTATAACAACTATTAGGAAGTATGAATGAATAAAACAACTTTATCTGTGGCAATGATGTCTTTAGCTCTGCCTTTTTACGCTGTGGCTGATGATCTAATTACCATGCAAGAAAATCCAGAACAGTGGGTCATGTCAGCAGGCAATTATGCCAATCATCGTTATAGTGAACTTACACAAATCAATAAAGATACCGTCAAAGATTTAAAGATGGCTTGGGCTTTCTCTACCGGCGTGTTGCGTGGTCATGAAGGAAACTCGTTGGTCATTGGTGACATTATGTATGTCCACACTCCGTATCCAAATATTGTTTACGCACTTGATTTAAATAACGAAGGTGCAATGAAATGGAAGTACGAACCTAAGCAAAACTATGATGACACTGTTCCCGTTATGTGTTGTGACGTTGTGAACCGTGGTCTTGCTTATGGTGACGGAAAAATATTTTTAAACCAAGCCGACACAACTTTAGTTGCATTGGATGCTAATACAGGTTTACCGCTATGGTCTGACAAGCGTGGTGACCCTACTAAAGGAGAAACCAGCACCGGTATTGCTCATGTCTTTAAAGATAAAGTGCTTGTAGGTATTTCTGGTGGTGAATTTGGTGTCCGAGGTTATGTTCAGGCTTACGATTTAAACGGTAAGGTGTTATACCGTGCCTACAGTACAGGTCCTGATGATGAAATGATGATGGATCCAAAACTTACTACTTCAATGCTAAAGCCAGTAGGTAAAGATTCATCATTAAGCTCATGGAGTGGCGATCAATGGAAAATTGGTGGAGGTACGACCTGGGGTTGGTATTCTTATGATCCTGACTTGAACATGTATTATTACGGTACAGGTAATCCTTCTACTTGGAATCCAGCACAACGTCCTGGTGATAACAAATGGACAATGTCCTTGTTTGCACGTGATTTAGACTCAGGTGTTGCAAAATGGGTTTATCAAATGACGCCACACGATGAATGGGATTATGATGGTGTGAATGAAGTTATTTTAGTAGACCAAAAGGTTAAAGATAAAATACGTAAAACAGCTGTTCATTTTGACCGAAATGGTTTTGGTTACACTATGGATCGACAGTCTGGCGAATTGCTGGTGGCAGAAAAATTTGATCCATCTGTCAACTGGGCCACAAGCGTTAGTATGAAAACAGGTCTTCCTGATCGTGTGATGACTTACTCGCCTGAAGCGAATGGTGTTGATATTAATACGCCTGGAATTTGTCCAGCAGCCCACGGTGCAAAAGATCAGCAGCCCGCAGCTTATTCTCCAAAAACGGGTTTATTCTATGTACCTACAAATCATATTTGTATGGACTTAGAGCCGTTTGAAGTTGAATTTTTAGCCGGACAACCGTATGTAGGCGCAGTAGTAAATATGTATCCTGCTGAAGCAAACAATATGGGCAACTTTATTGCTTGGGATGCTCGTGAAGGTAAGATCGTTTGGAGCCAAAAAGAACGTTTCTCTGTTTGGTCTGGTGCACTTGCGACTGCTGGAGATGTTGTTTTTTACGGTACGCTTGAAGGTTATATTAAAGCTGTCGACGCCCAAACAGGACGTGAATTGTGGCGCTTTAAAACGCCTTCCGGCATTGTCGGTAACGTAAATAGTTATCAACATGATGGAAAACAGTTTGTGAGCATACTGTCAGGTATTGGTGGTTGGGCAGGTATTGGCATGACCAATAATCTTGAAAATGATTCTGATGGTTTGGGTGCCGTTGGCGCTTATAAATCACTATCAAGCTGGACAGCACTCGGCGGTGTTTTGAGTGTATTCAGCCTGTAAGAAGCTTTGAAAATCTGATGTAACGCAATCAGGTTCTGTAATAAAAAAGCCGTAGTGATTAAGTCACTACGGCTTTTTCATTTTTTAGACAGCCAAAAGTTTTTATGTTTTGCTAATGCCTCACGAAGTTTAAGTATTCTAAGTTTCTTGCTGTGTGTTCAATTTCAAATCTGGCGATATCGAACGTAAATGCAGATCACGTTGAGGGAATGGAATCTCGATTTCATATGCTCTGAGCGCACGATTCATGGCTAATGCAATGTCGCTTCGGATGGTTATAAATTCATCATTGTCTGCAACCCAAGCTCGAAGTGTAAAGTCTAGGCTACTATCGCCAAAACCATTGAATATTATCTGTGGATTTGGTTCGCTAAGAATGCCAGTTTGTTCTTCGAGTGAGCCATATAATGCTTCAATAACCCTATCTGTGTCTGTGCCATATGCGACTCCTACCGGCAACTCAATACGGCGGATTCTGTCTGACATGGTCCAGTTAGTTACAGATTCAGCGAGTAGCGTGCCATTGGGTACGGTAATATCAGCACCATCAAAACTACGAATAGTACTTGCACGGATGCCGATACGAGTAATAACGCCTTTTACGGTGCCAACTTCGACCGAGTCTCCAATGTGTATTGGGCGCTCAAAAATAAGAATCATACCTGAGACAAAGTTGTTGACGATGGTCTGTAAACCAAAACCAATACCCACACCTAATGCACCCAATAGAATCGTAATTCGATCCATACCAATCCCGAGTGCACTTACAGCTAAGAGAAAGCCTAAGAGAATAATGCTGTATCTAATCACCGCGGAAATAGCAAAAGAGACGCCACGTCCTAGTCTTACACGTTGATAAACATCTTCATCCAATACTGTGGTGATGAACCGTGATAAAAAGATGGCAGTAAAAATGGTCACAATAAATGCCAGTACATCGGCAAGTGATAGTGTAATGGAGCCAGTATTGAGTTCGGAAAATAGTATGGCTTTGATAAAGACCACGACATAATCCCATAAGGCGAATAAACCTAATGTCGCCTTAAGCCATATAAATATAGCGACAACGCTTAATAAGTGTTTGATATTATTTCGTATAGTGTCCATTCGCACACGAATGAGATTGATGGTTTGAGCAAAATGACTCTGAAGTGCTAGGGCAACACTGCCATCGGCAGCACGAATAAGAGCTGCAAGTAATACAGCCAAATAGGCGCTATTAAGCACACCATGCCCCATCAGGACTGAAAGTCGCACGTAACCAACCGTAGCGGCAAGTGCTGAGATGGCTAGGAGAATGAGTGCAACATTTAGCCATAGCCGAATAGGTTTTTGCCAGCGACTATTACTGCCATGTAATGCTTTTACACGAATTAACCAAATTATCAGTCCAATGGCTGCAGCCATCTCAGTAATGAAAATAATACGTGCTATAAAGGGATCGGCTCCAACTAGATCGCGTAACCAATCGATGACGTAAAAAACCGCTAAGAAATATAGTACTGGACGAATCGGTGCATTTAATAATGGAAGGACAATCCATAACACAGGGAATATGAGCAGTAAGCCCGCGGCATCAGTCAAAACAGAGGAGGTCGACGTGTAGAACCATGGGGTTAAAATAAGTGCTGGTAGCATGGCGAGTGCAAACGGTCTTTCAAAAACTGAACTACCTACGATAATCGTGGGATTAGCCGCGATACATGCTCGTGATGCTCTACGCACTTGGTAGAGGATTATTGCGGCAGTGATTAATAGAAAAATCTGAAAGCCAAGTCGAGTAGATTCATTGGCGACAATAGCGTAAAGGCTAGACCACCAGTTACTAAGATCATGGAATACTTGAGTAACAAGCACATATAGAATTGCACCTGTGCCTGAAACAGTTTCTCCCCATAACGGTGGCCGTTCGCGATGACCTAAGTTTTTTAGTAAATCAGTTTCTTCTGCCTTAATAGTATCTAAAGCCTCTTGCACTCCTCGGTGCGAGCGACCTATCTTGCCTTGAAGTTCTAAGATTTGGTTTTGAACTTTTTGAAGGGAGCTATATACCTTCTCGACATCATTAGCTGCGATGTGGGCGAGTTTTACTAGATCTTCCGGTGCATTATCTTTTTTAGCCTGAGTTATTGTCCTGCCCCACTGATCTCGACTAGATTTCAGACTGGTTATTTGCTGAGCAATGATTTCAGTTCGAGCATGCAGAGTGGACTCTGCGCTTGTTAATTGCCGATCAAATTCGAGCCATTTTCTTTTAATTTCAAAAATCGCATCTCGTGATGACGCTGCGGCTAAGAGGGTTGTCAGTGAAGGTAGTGCTTGAGTTATCGCTTCATTTTCAGTAAAGAGATCTTGTTGAATTTTATTAAATGCTGTCGACTCTGCAAGTACTGATGCTGCTTGATCGAGCATCGCGCGTTCTGAGGCTGCCTTTGATGGAATGTCCGATAGTGCAATTGTAGGGGGAGGGGGAGACGCTGCTTCTGTTTCTTCGGCACTGAAGCTATTTGCTGACAACGAAAAAATAAGCGTCGCTAACATTAGGTGGATCATCGTGCTGCGAATATCGCGGCCAATATGGAATATTCCCGTAAAATATTTCATCGCTATCTCGGTACTCCCTATGTTGTGTAAATTTCAGCTGAGATTCGTACAAAATGTATCTTCAGACTTTTATTCTATATTATCTATTATCTCGCTTAGATAAACAGTTGTTTCTATATTGATCTATCGTTCAATAAAAATTTAATGGTGTTTGTTTGACTAAAATTCGTTCCTGTTCACTTAAATCATATGATGCTTATTTTGAAATTTAGTTAAGCCAATATCGTGTAGTTGGGCTTGGCATCGCTTAGTTGTTTACAGATGATTTATAACGGATAGATCTATTTAAACATTGGTTAAGCTATGAGTACTTGACAAGTAGTTAGGGGGCTAACTATAATAGCATCATGTTGAAATTAAAAGACTTACCTGACTCAAAGATCCTCACTAAGTTTGCTGCTCGGTATCCTGAAGCGAACATTGATGGTGTGATTCATTTTCTTACCTTATTGCGGGTAGGCTCTGATCTTTCAGATGTTCTGGATAATTTTTTAGGACAGTATGGTCTGTTACAAGGACGATGGTGGGTTTTAATACTTTTGATGCGTGAACAGGATTTGACCTCGACACCATCTTCACTTGCTGAGAAAGCGGGTGTTTCAAGAGCCACAATGACGGGGCTTATTGATGGCTTGGACAAAGAAGGTTTGGTGATCAGAGTAACTGATGTGGCTGATAGACGTAAGTTTCATATTAAACTTACAGCCGCTGGACAGGCCAAGCTTGATGAGGTGATGCCAGAATATTATCGCCGAGTTGATCGTTTGATGAGTATTTTGTCCCCAGAAGAAGGTGAGGTATTAACCTCAATGCTAATAAAATTACAAAATAACCGTGACATATTCGAATAGTTTTAAGTAATTAGTTAGGCGGCTAACTAATCGCCTCAAAGTTCGCAGTAGAATATTCTACTGTCTGTATTAAATATTAGGAGTATGAGTAATGAGAAAATTTTTATCGACACTGACTTTTTGCAGTTACATTATTGGCGGGAGCGTTGGTAGTGCAGTAGCAAACGAAGACGATACTGCAAAAATATTAGATTCTGTTAACACCACTTGGAACGCCACGTTTAATAGTGGTGATAGCACTAAGTTAGCTGCACTTTATACAGAAGACGGAACGTTATCACCAGGTAATGGTGAAATTCTCGTTGGTCGGGAACAAATTAGCGGTTTGTTTAAAAGTTTTATTGATAATGGTGTTCATAACCATAGCATTGAAACAACAGAAGCATATCGTGATAACAAGCAGATCGTGCAATTGGGTAAATGGAGAGCGGAAGGCGTTAATGATAAGCAAGAAGCGATTAGTTTCGGTGGTGTGCTTATGACTGTTATCGAACAGAACGCTGATGGCGTTTGGTTAACTCGCTCACATGTATGGAATATGGGAAATTAATCCAAAGAGGATGCATATCTTCTATTGAACCATAATCAGGTGATTAGCCTGTAGTGACAAAAAGCCGTAATGATTAATTTCATTGCGGCTTTTTTGTTTTTGGAATGGGAATATATTTATTGCAAATAATAATGCGAATGATTCTTGTTTGCATTAACTGCGGAGAATGATTATACTGTGAACCTCGTACTTTTGATGGACACACGCTATGAAATCAACATGCATTCAAACTCAGCATTCAAGCATCGTTAATTTGGCAATTGCTCCCTACAAACTTGAATCTCTTATTCGGGAGGGCAAGCTACACCCAACCGATTTCCACTGCCTTGACTCTCAATCAAAGAAAAGTGTTTGGGGAATAATTCGATCATTAGCTGCATTCAGCATTGGTTAGCGACATTACTTCACCAACTTAATATTTAACAATAAGGAATCAAACATTATGCGTCCTGCTACTGGTTGCCAGACAGAAACATTATTAAACGGATCGAGCTGTGATCTTCAATATTGCCCAGATTGCAAAATGGTTCATTTAGCACTGGGATCTATTACGCTTCATTTATCGAAAGTTCATTTTCAAGAACTGGTTAATGAATTAGGTAGAGGCGTGTTCAAATTGAAGTCACGTGATAACCCTATTGACGAGTTTTCTCATAATTCAGTGATCACTCTGCACAGCTAATAAATGTTAGTAATCAGGCTTTTAAACAGCCCGTAATGTTTGATGTAAATAATCATAATTTTGCTGATGGTTTTAAATTATGACGGTGAATTATTGAAATTAAGGGACCAAGAATGACAACAAAACTAGAAAGTGAATGGCAACTTTTGGCTCAACATGAACAGTGGTTGGTTGAGTATAAATATGATTCTCAAATTATTCGTATGAGTCTCAATGACAAGGTCATGTATTTAGAGCGAGAAGCCTATCAAATGTTATGGGGTGTTATCACCCAAGGTCTGGATGAACTGGAACGGGTCGAGGATGAATCTGCACGTATAAGAGGGCTGTCACATGCTGCGGCGCCTCAGACTATCTGGTCGCAAACGCGACATTGAATATCATATATTTAAGAGGAAAAAATAATGTCAATTAACATAGGAGCACGCCTAAAAATAATGCGTGCATTGGGCACGGATTTACCGGGATTATCGCGTAAAACAATAGAGACTCGTCCTCATCCTCCTGGTCAACATGGCCCTAATAGCTCGCGTCGTAGGAAATCAGGCTATGGTCTTGCCCTAATCGAAAAACAAAAATTAAGATTTAATTATGGCGTAAGCGAAAGTCAACTTCGTACGATGATGATAGAAGCTCGACGTAAGAATGGACCATCTGGTGAACTTTTATTACAAATATTAGAGTGCAGATTAGATAATGCCGTGTTCAGGGCCGGCTTGGCACCGACAATACCTGCTGCCCGTCAATTAGTTAGCCATTGCCATATATTACTCAATGGTAAGCGTGCCAACATAGCGTCTATTCGATTAAAGGCTGGTGATGAAGTTAGTTTACGTGAACGCTCACGAACTATACCTATGATAGTTCATTCATCAGCAGCACCATCTTTAGATAGGCCTGAATGGTTAAGCTATGACGAATCTACTTTCACTGCAAAGGTGACAAGGATGCCTGAAGCTGACGAAATACCATTCCCTATTGAGATTCAATTAGTCGTAGAGCACTACGCTAAACGGATGTAATTTAAATTAATGATCGTCAGGACAAATAAAGATTTGTTATAAATGATGAGTAAGAAGCTCTTGGTCTTAGGCGTGTGTTTATAACTATTAAGTTTAGTCAGAGTCTCTGTTGGAGCAAAATAAGCTAATAGGTTTTCTAGTAGAAGATTGATGAAATGTCAGTAGCCGTAGTGATTAAGTTCATTACGGCTGTTTTGTTTGTATGAGAATAAATTCTTTGACGTGTAACTGGTGTTATTTAAAGGTTGTTTTCAATTGTCCATTCTTTTAATTCTTCAAGAATAGATAGCGCACTTATGCCTTTTTTTGCAATCTCATAACTAACAGCAATGGGTTTTGTTGATATCACATTTCTTGTGATGAGATTATTTGTCTCCATTGCTTTTAGCCGCTCAGCAATAACCTTTTTACTGGCTCCAGAAAGCTGTCGAGATATCTCATTAAATCTCATGGGGTGGTCTTTCAAGTGCCATAAAATAGATCCCGTCCATTTGTGACCAATTATTCGCATACCCCTTTCAACGGGGCAAGGTTTATAACATTCTTTATTCATGATTGTAGGTTACTAAAAGTTAACTGGTTGACTATTGTAACCTTGATGTTATCTTTGGCAACAACAATTTAATAAAACTAAGGAAAAATGATGGAAAGCAAAGCAATATTTGTAAGTGCTGGTGGTGGTTTTAATACTGTTACAACTGAACAAGTGAAAATAAAGAAACCAGCATCAAATGAAATAACGGTTAGGCTTCATGCTAACTCGTTAAACTATCATGATTATGCCGTGGTGAAAGGTCTATGGGCTCCTTCGGAGAAAAGAATTCCTATGGCTGATGGCGCAGGAGAAGTCATTGAGATCGGTGAAAATGTAACTGAGTTCAAGGTTGGTGATAATGTCGTGAGCACTTTTTTTCCTACATGGATAAATGGTGAACCACTTGTAGATGGCTTTTCTTCTGTACCTGGTGATGGTATCGATGGTTATGCCCGTGAACATGTTACATCTTCGTCAAATTCATTCACAAAATCACCAAAAGGCTGGACTCATGTAGAGGCCTCAACATTAACAACAGCCGCACTAACAGCGTGGCGTGCATTGATGTGTTTTAATAAGCTTAAAGCAGGAGATAGTGTTTTATTACAAGGTACGGGCGGTGTTTCCATCTTTGCTTTACAGTTTGCAAAAATGATGGGCGCTAAAGTCATTGCCACCTCGTCGAGCGAGCAAAAGTTGGGGCGTCTGCAAAACATGGGAGCAGATCATGTTATCAACTATAGAACAGAACCTAACTGGGGAGAAAAGGCAAAAGAGTTAAATGGTGGTGTTGGTGTAGACCACGTAGTGGATATTGGTGGTGGGCAAACATTAGACCAGTCGTTAAAGGCTGTAAGAGTCGGTGGACAAATTTCCCTAATCGGAATTCTGTCTGGTCAAACGTGTGAAATCAATATTGTTAAAGCATTTGTAAAACAAGTAAGACTGCAAGGCGTACTCGTTGGAAGTCGCTCTATGCAGGAAGACATGATTAAAGCTATTGACGCTAATCAGATGAAGCCAGTGATAGATAAGGTCTTCTCTCTTGATGATCTAGTCGGCGCGTTTGAATATCAGGAAACGAATAGTCATTTTGGCAAAATATGCCTTGAGTTTTAATATAGCGATTAGTGTGATTTTGCCTGTTATATATTAATGTTCAAACTTCCTCCTTTCTCTTGGATTATTTACTCTGACCTCAAAATTAGTTCTAGAATAAGAAGAGTCAAAGGGGGCAAGTTACACAAGTAGAAAGTCCGAGCCACATTGGTGGATAGGTTATAGTTATTACGCTAGTATTAACCGTAATATTTATTGCAGATTCATGATTATTCATCAATGGTAGTCCTAACCCTAAAATAGAGAGAGGATAGAAATGAGCGCCGACTTGTACGAAAAAATAAAAAGCAAACCAGAATATACTCAACTGGTTGCAAGACGTTCGAGGTTTGCTTGGCTGTTATCCTCGATTATATTAGTAATGTATTTTGCATTTATTTTAACGATTGCCTTTGCGCCTAGCTGGTTAGCAATTCCGTTGTTTAAAGGAAGTGTCATTACCATTGGCATACCGATTGGTTTAGCCATTATTGTCATTGCATTTATCTTGACGGGAATTTATGTGCATAAAGCCAATACGGACTTTGACTTTATCAATGAGAAACTCATCAAGGAAATAGGACAATGATAGTGAAATTCATATTTGCTTCAATGTCACTTTTTTTAAGTACGGCGACTTGGTCAGCAGAAGCATTAAGCAACTCTTCTGACGATAGAGCGTTAAACCCTTCTGCGATTGGCATGTTTCTACTTTTTGTCACGGCTACACTTTTCATCACCTACTGGGCTGCTAAGCGAACGCAATCTTCCTCCGATTATTATTCAGCAGGAGGAGGAATCACAGGATTTCAGAACGGCTTAGCTATTGCCGGAGACTATATGTCTGCGGCTTCATTCCTCGGTATATCGGGATTGGTCTACCTTTCTGGCTACGACGGTTTGATCTATTCAATTGGTTTTTTAATTGGGTGGCCATTGATGTTGTTTTTAATCGCTGAGCGGTTGAGGAATTTAGGTAAATATACCTTTGCCGATGTGGCTTCTTACCGACTTGAACAAACACCTATTCGTATATTGTCTGCAATTGGCACGCTGACAGTTGTTGCCTTGTATTTGATTGCACAGATGGTTGGTGCTGGTAAATTAATAGAATTATTGTTCGGTCTTCCATACGAACTGGCAGTGTTTATCGTCGGCACATTGATGATCCTCTATGTCAGTTTCGGCGGTATGTTAGCCACAACATGGGTACAGATTATTAAAGCTGTACTGTTGCTATCAGGTGCAACATTTATCGCCCTAATGGTACTTAATAATGTCGATTTTGATGTGAATATGCTGTTTGAAAAAGCGGTGTCTATTCACGCTAAAGGCATTGATATTATGGCGCCGGGAGGCTTAATTACTGACCCTATTTCTGCATTGTCGCTCGGCATCGCATTAATATTTGGCACAGCAGGTTTACCGCATATTTTGATGCGGTTTTTCACTGTTTCGAATGCAAAACAAGCACGCCGCTCAGTCTTTTTTGCTACAGGGTTTATCGGCTATTTTTATGTACTGACGTTTATAATTGGTTTTGGCGCAATAGTGTTATTAGTCAATAATCCGTATTTTTTTGATGATCAAGGAATGTTGATTGGTGGCAATAATATGGCTGCAATCCATCTTTCGCAAGCAGTAGGAGGGGATGTGTTTTTAGGCTTTATCTCGGCTGTCGCTTTCGCGACTATTTTAGCTGTTGTATCCGGACTTACCTTAGCGGGCGCTTCTGCTATTTCACATGATCTCTACGCAAGTGTTATTAAAAAAGGACAAGCTTCCGATAAAAAAGAAATGCAAGTATCGCGAATAGCGACTGTTTTATTGGGCATAATGGCTATTTTACTAGGCATTATGTTTGAACAACAAAATGTCGCTTTCATGGTGGGATTAGCATTTGCTATCGCTGCCAGTGCTAATTTCCCGATTCTATTTTTATCGATGTATTGGAGTAAGTTAACAACACGTGGGGCATTAGTCGGCGGGTCGCTTGGATTACTAACTGCTGTCTCTTTAGTAATTTTAGGACCTATAGTTTGGGTCGATATATTTGGTAACGCACAAGCAGTGTTTCCCTATAAATATCCAGCACTGTTTTCCGTGATTGTTGCCTTTATTAGCATTTGGTTTTTTTCAATAACTGACAAGTCGGTTAGAGCTCTAAATGAACGTTCTAAGTTTGAACATCAATTTATTCGTTCACAAACGGGTATTGGAGCACATGATGCAAGCGTGCATTAGATATTTACTGACTGGGCGCATAACAGACCAACTGATATAATGCCCGCTCATTATTGCCTTCGTAGCTCAGCTGGATAGAGCATCCCCCTCCTAAGGGGAAGGTCGCGCGTTCGAATCGCGCCGTGGGCACCATTATTTTTAGGTTTGTACTGGTCGCATACATTAAATAGTCTTAAATTTTGTTGACTGCTCTGTAGTCCAGTTTCAGAAATTTAAATAGCCAAAGCACTAAAAAACCCTTAAGATTACGCGTTCAATGGTGACTTGCACTGGTCTCCTCGCGACGATATGTTGGTCAGCCCGTCAGACCCGGAAGGGAGCAGCGGAGCCTTCGGACTCGAGCGCCGAGATTTGGCTGGTGTGAGTCATCGCCCAATATCCTTTGCTAAGACTTAATTCACACAGCTGAAAATGCTGAATTAGGATGGACGCAATTAGACACTAGGTATCAAACCATCATATGAGTTATTTGGTTCTCGCTCGAAAATGGCGGCCTAAAAAGTTTTCTGAAGTCGTTGGACAACAACATGTCCTTCGCGCTCTCATTAATGGTCTGGATCAAGACCGTTTACACCATGCCTTTTTGTTTGCAGGCACTCGTGGTGTAGGCAAAACAACCCTTGCACGTATTTTGGCTAAATCACTGAACTGTGAGCAAGGTGTCAGTTCTACGCCGTGTGGTGAATGCCAAAGTTGCCAAGAGGTTGATGCGGGTCGATTTGTAGACTTGATTGAGGTCGATGCTGCTTCACGTACCAAAGTCGATGATACCCGTGAGTTGTTGGATAATGTGCAATATGCGCCCAGTCGTGGTCGATATAAAGTCTACTTGATCGATGAAGTCCATATGCTGTCAACAAGCAGCTTTAATGCACTCCTTAAAACATTAGAAGAACCGCCGCCGCACGTTAAGTTTTTATTTGCTACGACTGATCCGCAAAAACTCCCCGTCACGATTTTGTCACGCTGTTTGCAGTTTAATTTACGCCGCTTAGAGTTAGACCAAATTTCAGGTCATCTTGCAAATATTTTGCAACAAGAAAATATTAAGTTTGAATCGGGTGCTTTAACTGAATTAGCTCGCTCTGCCGATGGCAGTATGCGTGATGCCTTGAGCTTGTTAGATCAGGCTATTTCATTTGGCGCTGGTGAAGTGACGGATGAGCATGTACATCAGATGTTGGGCACGATAAATCAGCATCAGTTGTTCCATATAATCAACGCGCTTATCAATCAAGATGGCAAAGCCTTATTGGAGCATGCACAGGAATTGTCGGCACAAGGTCGAGACTTTACTAGCGTACTTAATGCCTTGCTAGCCTTGTTACAGCGTTTGGCAACCGTACAATTAGTACCAAGCCTAGAACATTCTAGTGATGACGAACAGCAGTTATTAACATCAATAAGCACACAAATTAGTCCAGAGACTGTGCAGTTGTTGTATCAAATTGCCTTACATGGAAAACGTGATTTACCTTTAGCCGCTGATCCTAAAAGTGGCTTTGAGATGACATTACTCAGAATGTTGAGTTTTCAGCCAAAAAAGTCTGAATCTGTTGCCGTTGTTACCCCTGTGGATAAGCCTGCGCCAAAAGTGAGTGATGCCAGTATAACTGCAACGCAGGTTGTATCTCCGGTTAGTTATAAGCAAGCTAAGTCTTTAAGTTCGAAACCGGTATCGCAGATTGCTGAAGCCCCAAGTATGCCAACGAAACCTGTGCAGGAAGTTGAACGGGAAGTCGTTGCTAATCCCACAGCAAGTAAATCCCTCAATGCCAGTAATTGGTTAAGTGTTATTGGGAGTTTGAAGTTAGCAGCTTTTGCTCGTCAATTAGCAGACAATAGTGCCTTTATTAAGTTTGAAGATAATAAAGTAAGCTTGGCGATTGCACCTGAGTTAGCGCATTTAAGCAGTGATAAAACACAGGAACGATTAGCGGTAGCTTTAGGAAAATATTTAGGCCAATCAATTAAACTTGTTTTCCAGCAAGAAGCGCAACAAGATACGATGACGGCAACGCCAACCTTAGCTGCTGAGCGGGCACATCAAACTCAACTTAGCCAACAACATGCAGTAGATTCGATTCATAATGATCCTGCGGTTGATGAACTTAAACAGGCTTTCAATGGCAGAGTCATTGAAAGTACAATTAAACCATTAGATTAGAAAGAGGAATGACCATGAAAGGTGGAATGGGCAACATGATGAAGCAGGCGCAGCAAATGCAAGCCAATATGGAAAAGGCACAGCAAGAGTTGGCGGTGATGGAAGTAACGGGCCAAGCAGGTGGTGGCATGGTTAAAATCACCATGACAGGCAAGCATGATGTTAAACGAGTCAGCATTGAAGATGCTTTATTTCAAGATGATAAAGAGATGTTAGAAGATCTTATCGCAGCGGCTGTGAATGATGCTGTTCGTCAGGTCGAAAAAACTAGTCAAGACCGTATGGCTGGACTGATGCCAGCTGGCATGAAATTACCATTTTAGTCAGCATTACTGATATCTAATGGCGAGTTTAGGACCAAGTATAGAGCAGCTGATTGACGCACTACGATGTTTACCGGGTGTGGGGCCTAAGTCTGCACAGCGTATGGCTTTTCATTTGCTTGAGCGTAATCGTGCTGGTGGTCAGCGTTTAACGAGTGCTCTTAGTCAAGCCTTAGAAAAAGTTCATCA
>CAXBIM010000031.1:0-32384 GCA_963975785.1 uncultured Methylophaga sp. | reverse complement strand
GGATTTTAAGCGAAACCGAACTGTGTAGTCGCTGCAGTGATGGACAACGCCGTCAAGATCAACTCTGTATCGTTGAGATGCCGAGTGATGTGCTGGCGATAGATCAGGCAACACATTATCAAGGGCAATATTTCGTATTGTCTGGTCATTTATCACCGCTAGATGGTATCGGTCCAGAAGCGTTAGGCATTCCCCAACTCATTGAGTTATTTGAACAAGATTCGATCCAGGAAGTTATTCTAGCGACCAACCCAACGGTTGAGGGCGAAGCTACCGCTCACTATATTAGCCAGTTAGCTCGTGCTAGAAAAATTCATGTTACACGATTGGCGCATGGTATACCGCTTGGTGGGGAACTCGAGTTTGTCGACAGTGGCACACTATCCCATGCTTTCTTAGGTCGGGAATCGATCTGATATGACAATAAATCAGGTAAAGAATTATTATGGCTGAGCAAAAGATTCCGTTTGAATTGTTAAAAACATTTCCTGGACTGATTCACCGTCAACCACAATTTGTGACGGACAAGCTTAATGTCAAAAGTTATCATCTTCATTTTTTGAATAAGCATGGTGAACCACTTGATAATGATGTGCCAGTACCTAGTTTTTTAGAAAAACTACCTGAGATTTTGCCAGCGATCAGCGATCAGCAACAAGCACTATTATCAATACCTGAGTCATGGCGAGAAGCCTTATATAAAAGTCATGATAGTAGTCTTTCACTCGTATTCGATCTCAACGGTGGCGACTATCCAATAGATAATGCAGGTAATTTCGTTTTTGCCAAACATGCTCAGGTTGTAAATGATGATGATAATGCCAATACACTATTGATAGATATGCGTAAGCTGAGTCCTCAGACGCTCACAGAACATTTACCCTATTGGCGTCAAAATCATAAAACCTTGTGTGCGACTAATGTTGATGATCATGATGAATATGAATTTTGCAAAGATCATGATTTAGATTTATTACAAGGTCAGTTTTATACAGTGCCTTTAGCAAACGATAATCTTAAAATACCGGTTTCCTCACAAACCTTGATGACCTTATTAGTGAAGTTACAAGATCCTGACGTTGATCCAGAAGATCTCGCAGCAACAATCAACAAAGATCTCAGTTTGAGCTACAAGCTTTTGCGCCTAATAAATTCTGCCTTTTTTGGCTTGCCACGAGAAGTAAGCAGTATTAAACAAGCGATAGTTATGTTGGGCCATAAAAAGATAAAAACATGGGCGAGTTTGCTCAGTTTATCTGCTGTAGATAATAAGCCTAATGAATTACGTGTTGTCGCTATGACAAGAGCTAGAATGTGTGAATTACTGGCAAAATATTATAAAGCTTCTGCAGAGCTAAGTTTTGCCGCGGGTCTATTTTCAACTTTAGATGCTTTATTGGATAAGACTTTGGCATCAGTACTTGGCCAATTGCCGCTATCGCGTGAGCTTAGCGAGGCCTTGCTTAATAAATCGGGTCCAGCAGGGCAAGCATTACGTGATGTATTAAACTATGAAAAAGGCGACTGGGTTGCACTGGGTGCATCGCCGTTACCGATTGAAGTTATTGCGAGGTCATATTTAGATGCAATTCATTGGGCAAAAGAACTGAATAAACAACTCGTCGATTAAATGTCTATTACTTGGTTACCGCAGATAGATGACGGTATATTTCCGCCTGTCAGTGAAGCGTTTGATGATGGTTTATTGGCAGCGGGAGGTGATTTATCCACGACTCGACTTCTTAATGCCTATCGACGAGGAATTTTTCCTTGGTTTAATATAAATGATCCCATTTTATGGTGGAGCCCTGATCCTCGTTTAGTACTGTGGACAGACCAAATTAAGTTGTCTAAAAGTTTAAAAAAGACAATTCGTACAACATTAATGTCAGTGACATTTGATCAGGCATTTAATCAGGTCATTACCGCGTGTTCACTACCAAGACAAGAAGGTATTGATCTTGAAAATAGTACTTGGATTCACCCAGATATGATCACCGCTTATAATGAATTGCATCAACAAGGACATGCGCACAGTGTGGAATGTTGGCTTGATGGTCAGTTAGTCGGTGGTTTATATGGTATTGCGATTGGTAAGACATTTTTTGGTGAGTCTATGTTTAGCACTGTTACAGATAGTTCCAAACTAGCTTTAGTCGCATTGTGCCAACAATTGCAGCGTTGGGGGTTTCCCCTTATAGATTGCCAAGTTTACTCAGCACATTTAGCTAGCCTAGGGGCTGAAGAAATTTCACGCAGCGATTTTATTGAGCTGATTGATAAGTTTTGTAGTCAAAGTTCATTAATAAGTAGTGCGGACTTATGGCGGCTTGATCCTGATCTACCAACTATTCTATGAGTGAATCTTTAGCTTTTTATCAGGATACTCCACATCCTTGCTCTTATTTAGAAGCGCATGAGGCGAGTAATATCTATCCTGACCCAAACCAGCCAATGACTAATGGACTCTATAGTCATTTAATACAGCATGGCTTTAGACGAAGCGGTGCACTAGCTTACCGACCTCATTGCTCAAATTGCCAAGCTTGTGTTCCGGTGCGTATTAGTGCGGCCAACTTCACATTGAACCGAAGTCAGCGACGTTGTTTACAGCGAAATCAACACCTCACTGTCAGTCACCACCCGGCATCATTTAATACTGAGCATTATGAACTGTATTGCCGTTATTTAGCGGCCAGACATGTTGGTGGCGGGATGGATCATCCGACAGAAGAAAGTTACATTAATTTTTTAACATCAAACTGGTCTGAAACAAGTTTTATTGAAATTAGAGACGATAAAAGGCTTGTTGCTGTCGCAGTGACCGATTATGTTCAACATGGATTGTCCGCATTGTACACATTCTTTGAGCCAGACATGAGAGCCAACAGTCTGGGAACTTACGCCATTTTGCAACAAATCAATATTGCTCAAACACGCGGTTTACCTTGGATTTACTTGGGTTATTGGATAAGTAATTGTCAAAAGATGAAATATAAAGAAAATTTTTCAGGCATAGAAGGTTACATTAATCAGAAATGGCAGGCTTTAAATGATGAAAAAACTTTGAATAATCAGTAGTTTTCCTGCAAAATAGTCGTTTAATTTTTGAGTGAACATTAGAATTTTATGTCAAAAGAAGAACATATTGAATTTGAAGGCACTGTAATAGACACCATGCCAAACACTACTTTTCGAGTAGAATTAGAAAATGGCCATGTTGTAACAGCGCATATTTCTGGAAAAATGCGTAAAAACTACATCCGTATCTTAACGGGTGATAAAGTAACTGTACAACTTACACCTTATGATTTAAGTAAAGGTCGCATCACTTACCGTGCTCGATAGTCAGTTAAAACAGTAGTACAGAGGAAATTAGACTTGATTTATTTAAGGATTAATAAATAATTTATCCACTTAAATCAAAGCTAAAAGACAAATTTTTGGTAAGAAATAAGATGGACTACCTGAATCTTATTTTGAATAATCCCCTACCACTACCTTAGATTTAGATAAGCCCTTCTCGCAATAAATACCATTTATGTTGTACTTACGAAGAGTGATTTGCTTAGCCAAATCAGCATGTCGTAATGCCTGCTACAACCTAAATTTAGCGTCATCCATATAGCTTATAGTGCAGCTCGTTCTACTCGTTACCTAATCTAGACTATACACGGCGGAATAGTGTGATTAGAGATAGGATCGCAAGTGAGATAAACGCAAGTAATGTCCATCCTGGAATACTGATTCCAATAAACGTCCATAATACTTCGGCACATTCACCAGAACCTCGTAGAACCATATTAACGGTATCACTCAGAGGGAAATTATCGAGCATAAAGTTTAAGCCAGGGCCACAGCTTGGCACTTGATCCTCGGGCAAACTTTGTAGCCAGAGATGTCTTGCAGAAATACTTGCTCCAACGAGTGCTAATAGTCCTGATAAACAACCATATATACGGACGCCAATGCTCTTTGGGTTATGCAATAGGGCTATGAGTAGTACTAGGCCGACGAGCACGGTGAATACCCGTTGGAGAATGCATAAAGGGCAAGGTTCTAGGTTATCTATAAATTGAAAGTAGCCGGCAATGCCCACCATCGATAGGCAGAGTAAAAACCCTAACAAGAATAAATGTCTAGACGATAACATAGCTTTCTCCAATTCAAATTTTTGTGCTAAGTTACCCTAAACACCAACAGGTAGAAAGGGGTCATTACTATGAAAGAGCCAAATTTAGATCAAAAGCTCATTGCAGCCTATGACAATATGATGGCACGTGTTGCTAAGTTGATTGATACCGCTGAGCAACAAGCACTGCCCGCATTACAAAAAAATATCGAGAAAGCAAAGCAGCAAGCCATTGAATTAAAAGAAATCACACAGGAAGAATCGGAAAAACTAGCTTTTTACACGATGCTGCCGAATATCTTGAACAAACAGGTGATGAATTATCTACATGGTTGAGCTTTGATTTAGAGCTTGTAGAAGAACGGTTATTGGATGTCTTTGCCAAAGTGGCTGATAAAACACGCTTAGAACTTGCGCAGCTCGAAGCGCAAGCGAAGCGGGCTGAAACATATCACACTGGAGAAATCACCAGTATCGGGACACTCGCTTGTCATGCCTGTGACACCTTAGTCCATTTCAAAAAGACCGGTCGAATTCCACCTTGTCCTAAATGTCACAAAACTGTTTTTGTTCGCACATATCGCCGATAAGCAGAACTACGAACATGCATGTGTAACTTAAATTTTAGAACGGTACTTTTATACTTAAATATGCTCTGAACAGGTGTTCAAAATGAAAACCCTAATAGTTATCCTTTCTTTGTTAACTAGCCTTTATTTTCCCGCCTATGCGATGACATCAGCTTCACCAGCATTCCTTCAACAGTATGAACGCGAACTGATAGATTTTAATGCAGTATCGAGCTTTTATAAAAACAACAATACATTGTGGCTAAACAAACAGAAGCTGACTAATCAGGCTTATGATGCGATTGATTTCATCGCGAGTGCATCAAGACACGGCCTGAATGCAGAGCATTATCACTTGTCTACGCTAAGGCAATTAGACCCAACTGTTAGTGATGAAACAGCTCAATATTTTGATGTTTTATTAACAGATGGTTTGTTAGCATTAATACATGATTTGGCCATTGGTCGACTCAAAGCTCAAGAGGCTGATCCTGATTGGTTTATTCCTCAAGCTGAGTTTGATTCTACTGATTTTTTACAGCAGGCATTATTATCTCAATATCTAAAGGCTGAGCTGAACACCTTAATTCCCAGCACCCGTGAATATATTAAGTTGACGGAAGCATTAGCTAGGTATCAAAGCTATGCCAACCTAGGTGGTTGGCCAGTGATACCTAAAATTCGACTATTACGCCCTAGTGAAACCAATCAAAATCTACCTATTATTCGTACAAGATTAGCGATTGAGGACAAGCAATTCTATGACACAGCTGTCAAAAATTTAGAGCACTATGATAGTTTAACGGAGCAAGCCGTCCGTCGATTTCAGAAAAGCCATGGGCTTAAAGAGGACGGTATCATTGGTTCTGAAACGCTTGCTGAATTGAATATATCAGCACAAGATAGAGTTGAACAAATTAAGGCTACACTTGAGCGAAAACGATGGATGCCTAATGATTTAGGCGCTCGATATGTGCAAGTGAATATAGCAAACTACACATTAAGTGCAGTAGAAGATAATACTGAAAAATTAGCGATGCGTGTCATTGTAGGCAAAAAATATAGGCAAACGCCGAGTTTTGTCAGCGAGATCACTCAATTAGTGGTGAATCCGTATTGGACCGTTCCATATAAGCTAGCGGTACTGGATTTATTACCTAAGCAACAGGCTGATATTGATTATTTTCATTTGAATGAAATTCGGGTGTTTGAGAATATAAATGGACAGCGAGTTGAACAGGAACCTTATTTAATTGACTGGCAATTATTGAGCAAAAAAAACTTCCCGTATACATTGAGACAAGATCCAGGCTCTCATAACGCTTTAGGTGTTATTAAATTTTTATTTCCTAATCCTTGGGCGATTTATTTGCATGACTCGCCGCATAAAGAGCTATTTAATGAAACTAAACGTAATCTTAGCTCAGGCTGTATTCGTGTTGAAGATCCACTTGGTTTTGCTAATTTCAGCTTAGCCGATAATAAGGCGCACCAGAATTTATTAGACATAATAGATAGTAAAGAGAATAAAGGTCTAAAACTTGCCGAACCATTATTCATTTATGTCGTCTATTTCACGGTATCGGTTGATGAAAATGGGGTAGAATTCTCTCAGGATAGTTACGAACGCGACCAAAATATTATTAAAAAATTAGCAATCCCATGATTTTATGATTAAAATTAGTGTCTTACAATCTAGATAAAATTAGTGTCTTACAATCTAGATAAAGATACCTCCAAGGTGAATCAATGACATTTAAATCACACCAATACCACAAGCATGACAAACACGCTTCAGATATACGCACTTCGTCCAGACGTCGTTTTCTGCAAGTTGGACTAGGTGCAACAGCAGGCCTTGTTATGCCGAATGCGTTTGCTAATTTATTGAAACAACCAGAACGAAAATTATCATTACTAAATTTACATACTGGTGAAAGCATTAATGCCACTTATTGGGCTGAAGGCGAATACCAAACGAGTGAATTACATGCAATTAATAAAGTCTTACGTGATTTTCGCACTGGTGATGTTCATAAGATGGACAATGATTTAATTGATCTGTTGAATATAATGCACCATAAAATAGGTGCTAACCGCCCATTTCATGTTATCTCTGCCTACCGCTCTCCGAAAACAAATGCCGCACTGAGTAAAAGTAGTAGTGGTGTCGCAAAGAAAAGTTTACACATGCAAGGTAAGGCAATAGATATCCGCTTGCCTGGCCATAGACTGTCTGACTTACGGAAGGTTGCACTTAATTTACATGCCGGCGGAGTAGGCTTCTATCCTGAATCTGATTTTATTCATGTAGATACTGGCCGTGTTCGTCACTGGGGTGCTTAATCACCC
This sequence comes from uncultured Methylophaga sp., assembly GCA_963975785.1. Taxonomy (GTDB): domain Bacteria; phylum Pseudomonadota; class Gammaproteobacteria; order Nitrosococcales; family Methylophagaceae. The sequence goes on along the minus strand of CAXBIM010000031.1, from coordinate 25,331 downwards.
TAACATTCCTCCAATAATTTAAGTATTAATGCTTTAAACCTACTCATTTCTTCCGAATAGGTACGCCTTAATTTTAAATGTTCCTGCTTTGTTTTTTCATGAAGTTTGGAGAGTTTTTGATGGAATTCGGCATGTTGCTTTTGTGAAGTGACGCTAGCCTGCTCATCATCAATATCACATTCATAATTCTTTAGCTGCTGTTCATTTTTTGCTATCAAAATGGCGTGCTTATTTAACATCGATGTATGTTCTGGTAACGCACGTTCTAGCAAATACAACAGGGCGAGTAAGCGTCGCGTCTCATGTTCCCATTGTTCGGCTTCTTGTCGCCATGTGAAATGTTCTTCATGCCAACGCTTATTTTCTTCTTGCAATGTTTCTTTGTTATCCATAACAACCTCTCAACGATCTGAAAATGCTGAACTACATATAATAACAATTTTTCTATAAGTAGTTCACATGAATCATTATTTTGAGTTATTGAAAATATTGATACCTGAGGACAAATGTTTAAATCCAACGTAAAATGATAACAAGTTTATTAATAGCAGGAATAGTTATGCCTAATGTGGTTGTGTGTGCTTTGTACAAATTTGTCACGCTTGAGGATTACCAAGAAATAAAAGCACCTTTACTTAACTTTATGCTTGAACAAGATCTCCGAGGCACTTTGTTACTCGCGCATGAAGGGATTAATGGCACGGTAGCGGGTACACGTGAGGCCATTAATGCCTTGTTAGCTTTTCTGGCTAATGACCCACGTCTTGCAGAAGTAAGTTATAAAGAATCATTTGTTGAGGAAATGCCATTTTTACGCACACGAGTAAAATTAAAAAAAGAAATTGTCACCATGGGAATCGAAGGTATAGATCCTAAGCGAGTGGTCGGCACTTATGTCAAACCTAAAGACTGGAATGCACTAATAAGTGATCCTGATGTACTTCTTGTTGATACCCGTAATGATTATGAGGTGCAGGTTGGTACATTTAAACATGCGATGAACCCTAATACCGAAAGCTTTCGGGAATTTCCACAATATGTGAAAGATAATCTTGACCCGACTAAAAACAAAAAAGTAGCCATGTTTTGCACGGGTGGTATTCGCTGTGAAAAATCAACTGCTTATCTAAAGGAGCAAGGTTTTGAAGAGGTTTATCATCTAGAGGGTGGCATTTTAAAGTATCTGGAGGATGTCCCTGAGCAGGAATCATTGTGGGAAGGTGAATGTTTTGTGTTTGATGAACGCGTGACCGTGAATCATTCACTGGAAAAAGGAAATTACGATCAATGTAATGCCTGCCGTATGCCGATTACTGAACAAGATAAACTGAGCGTCAATTATATGCATGGTGTTAGCTGTCCACACTGTTTTGATAAATCAACGCCAGAACAAAAAGCGCGATTTCAAGAACGTGAAAAACAAATGATGTTAGCCGCAGAACGCGGCGAAGCGCATATCGGTGCTGATACTGCTTTAGCTATTGCCGAACATCGTGCAACAAAACAGCAGTTACGTGAAAATCAACGTCAAACATCGCTTAAAAAGCAACATCGATAAGCAAAAAGTCATTGAAGTATAGTTAGCGGCGTTTAGGTTAAAGCTTAACTATTTTCCTGCAGCCATTAATAAATGATATTTACCTAATAGTTGTTCTTCGGTTTCTACATAGTCAGGATCTTTTGGAATACAATCAACCGGACATACTTCTACGCATTGCGGCGTATCAAAATGACCGACACATTCAGTACAAAGTGAATGATCAATCTCATAGATTTCCTCACCTTGGCTAATGGCATTATTCGGACATTCAGGTTCACAGACATCACAGTTAATACATTCGTCTGTTATAAATAAGGACATTTAAAACTCCAACTCAATTTGTTATCGCATGATCTTAGCGTTTATCAACAATTTAGACCAATTTAGCTTTTAAAGCAGTCATCACACATGGGGCGACAAATTCTGATACATCACCGCCTAATGCCGAAATTTCACGCACTAAGCTTGATGAAATATAAGTAAATTGTTCGGCTGGTGTTAAAAATAAGGTTTCAATTTCCGGACGCATACGTCGATTCATACCGGCAAGTTGAAATTCATGTTCAAAATCAGATACTGCGCGTAAACCACGAATAATAACTTTTGCTTGTTTTTGGTCTGCCACATCGATCAACAAGCCTTCAAAGCCACACACCTCAACATTATCTAGTCCAGCCAAGGTTTGTCTCGCTAAATCTACACGTTCATCCAGGTTAAAAGCGGGTTTTTTACCGGGGTTGATAGCGACTGCAACAATGACTTTGTTAAATAATTTACTCGCGCGCATGACCAAGTCAATATGGCCATTGGTGATGGGATCAAATGTACCTGGATATATAGCAGTGGTTGTCATGCCGTATCTCCTAAATTAAGGGTGAACAGACAATAGCGTACACTACCGGCTTTTTTATCTTTAATTAATTCCCATTGTGCAGGAAAACTAGGTAGTTCAGCTTTACTTGGACACTCAAGATAAATATAAGCATTGTCTGCCAAAGCTGCATGCGTCATTAATTGTTCAGCGATCTCTGACCATAAATTAGCGTGATAGGGAGGATCAATAAAGACAATATCGAACTGCTGTGAACTGCTAGTTAGAAATTGCTGAGCAGTTTTAGATTCAATTCGACAATTGGTCGCGGATAATAACTGGCAATGGCTTTGTAATTGTTTGCTAGCCTGAGGGTTATTTTCAACCATGGTTACAGTATCAGCGCCACGAGAAGCCGCTTCAAGCCCAAGTGCGCCGCTACCCGCGAATAAATCTAAACAGCGGGCATCGCCAACCTTGTCTTGCAACCAATTAAACAAGGTTTCACGCACTCTATCCGGTGTCGGTCTTAAACCTTCAACATCTGGGAAGGCTAATTTTCGTCCACGCCACTTGCCGCCAATAATGCGAAGTTGACCTGCGTATTGATGCTTATTCAGCTTGGCCTCCTACTAAAATGGTGATCATTTTGTCGGGATGTACACGTCGCGTAAAGGCATCTTTAATCTGTTTGGCGCTTATCGCATTTACAGTTGCATTAAAGGTATCTAAATAATCTAGAGGTAATCCATAAAAACCAATCATAGCGGTGTAATCGGAAATTTTACTATTGCTATCAACTCGCAAGGCAAAACCGCCCGTAATGTTTTGTTTAGCAGCCGTTAATTCTTCTTCTGTTGGACCTTTATTGATGAAGTCCTTCAACGTTTGTTGCATAACGTCTAACGCCTCTTTCGCTTGATCATTTCGTGTTTGCAAACCAAATTGATAGGGGCCTAATTCACGCATCGGTCTGAAATAACTATAAACGCTGTAGGATAACCCTCGTTTTTCGCGGATTTCATTGCTCAATTGTGACACTAAGCCACTGCCTCCTAGAATATGATTGCCGACGTACAATGCAAAATAATCAGCATCGTGGCGGCTCATTCCTGGTTGTCCCATCACAATATGTGTTTGTGATGAGGGATGTTCAATAGTGACTGTTTTAGCACTGGTAAGTGTTGCTACATTGGCTAATGGAGCCGCTACCTCACCCACGGCTAGGTCGGATAATAAGTGCTCAGCGAGATCTTTTGCTTGTTGGGTACTGAGTGCCCCGACTAAAACTACAATGGCGTTCTTCGCTACGTAATACTGTTGGTAAAAGGCTTTTAATGCTGCAATATTCAACTTCTCAACGGATGATTTATCACCTGAAGGCATCGTGGAATAAGGATGTTTCCCATACAAATTAGTATAAAAAGCACGAGATGATATTGCCGATGGGGATTGTTTTTCGGCCTGTAAACCTATCAACATTTGTTTTTGTAATCGTTCAAACGATGAAGGTGGAAAGTCAGGCTGGGTTAGTACATTTCGAAATATTTTTAATGCTGGCTTAAGCGCGAAATCTGCTGTCAGGCTGCGCATGCTCAATACCGCCATATCTCGTTCTGATGAATTACTAAATTGTGCACCTACGTTCTCAAATTCTATGGCTATTTGATTAGTGTTTAAACCTGCAGCACCTTCATTTAACATCGCGTTAGTTAATAAGGCTGTTCCGGGAATATCCCCGTCGCGAGCCGATCCAGCATCAAAAACAACTTTAATATCGACCATGGCTAATTCAGGAGCAGCCACAAAATAGACGCGTGCCCCGTTTGACGTTTGCCAGTGTTCAATTTTAGGACTAGCTTGCACAGATACTGCTATGAGTATGCTTATAACAAAAGCGAAAATTTTAGTAGTCATGACGTGCTCCTGCTGACATTGCTGGCTTTTTCCCATCCAGAGGCATGGGGATTAGTTCTGCCACAGTGAGTCCTTGATTAATAAAATATTGTTTGGCAACGGCTTGAACTTGTTCAGCGGTTACTGCTTGCACATTTTCGACATAGGCATCACTTAAGCGCCAATCCAGTCCAATCGTTTCCAACATACCAATCTGCATCGCTTGATAAAAGACAGTGTCACGCTCATAAACTGCATTAGCAACAACTTGTGCCTTAATTCGATTAAGTTCCTGCTCGCTGACAAGTTCTGTTTGTAATTGAACTATTTGTTCCATAATTGCTTGTTGTAATTCAGCAATTGTCTTGCCTTTTACTGGCGTGCCAGCCACCATAAATACGTCGGCTAAACGCGAAAATAGGCCATAACCTGCACCTACGTTGGCAGCCACTTCTTCGCCACGAACTAGGTTACGAGAAAAACGTGCACTATCACCACCATCTAAAATACCTGCTAGCATTTCTAGGGCATAAGGTTGCCAACTTGAATCCTGATCTACCGTTGTAACAACTGGTACTTTCCACCCCATAATCATATAAGGCAGTTCAGCTGGTGCTTTAACTTCAATCGTACGTTTACCAAGTTGTTCTATTTCAACTTGAGGTTTTAAAATGGCGGTTGTTTCAGGTTTAAGCGGACCAAAATATTGCTTGGCTAATGCAAAAACGACTTCGGGTTCAACATCGCCTACAATCACCACGGTGGCATTATTTGGCGCATACCATTTTTGATACCACTTACGTAGATCATCCGCTTCATAGTTGTTTATATCCGACATCCAACCAATAACGGGATGATGATAAGGGCTGTTTACAAAAGCCGCAGCATTAAAGGCTTCGCTCAGTAAAGCTTGGGGATTGTCTTCAGTACGCATACGGCGTTCTTCTGCCACTACTTCGCGTTCTTTTAATAACTCGGTGTTATCGATGACTAGTTTGCGCATTCGTTCTGCTTCTAGTCGAAAGCTGACTTCTAAGCGGTCTTTTTCCAAGGTTTGAAAATAAGCGGTATAGTCGCGACCGGTAAATGCATTTTCACTTCCACCATTGGCTGCAATAATTTGGGAAAATTCATTCGGGCCAAGGTTTTCTGTCCCTTTAAACATCATATGTTCTAATTGATGCGAAATACCAGTGGTACCATTTTGTTCATAACTTGAGCCTACTTTGTACCAGACTTGGGAAACGACAACGGGGGCGCGATGGTCTTCTTTAACGATTAGTTTTAAGCCGTTATCAAGTTTATATTCAGTGACATTAGCCATTGTAATGACCGGAATGGTCACTAGTAGCCAACAGCTTAGTTTAATTTTTTTAAGCATCTGCATTTATACTTCCATGGCATGATAAAATTAACGATCTAAGTTTTAAAGACAAGCAAAAATTATGTTTAGTTTCCTAAGAAAAAAACCAAAAGTTGTCGAAGAAGAAGCTGTTCAACAAGCTGTTGAGCAACAAGAGCCGGTTGAACAATATCAGCATGATACCTTGGCCCAGTCTGAAACTGAACCGGCGGATGAAAAAGTCAGTTTATTTGGTCGTCTAAAACAGCGTTTGACGCGTACTAGTAATCAGTTAACCGAAGGTTTTGCGGCACTAGTTCTAGGTAAAAAGGCGATTGATGATGATTTACTCGAAGAGCTAGAAACGCAGCTACTGACTGCAGATCTTGGCATTGATGCTACTCAAACGATTATTCGAGATTTGACGCAGCGTGTAGCACGTAAACAATTAAGTGATGCCGACTCTCTATTTACTGCATTGCGTGATGATATGGTCGCTATTTTACAGCCGAGTTGTCAGCCATTAATTATTCCAGAAAAAGAGGGCCCTTTTGTTATATTAATGGTTGGGATTAATGGTGTGGGCAAGACAACCACTATTGGTAAATTAGCAAAACAGTTCCAGCAACAAGGGAAGTCGGTCATGCTTGCCGCAGGAGATACTTTTCGTGCCGCAGCAGTAGAACAACTTCAAGTCTGGGGCGAACGAAATAAAATTGCCGTTATTTCTCAACACAGTGGCGCAGATTCAGCGTCGGTCATCTTTGATGCATTAGAAGCCGCTAAGGCACGTAAGGTTGATATTTTAATTGCAGACACAGCAGGGCGATTACACACCCAATCTAATTTGATGGAAGAGTTGAAAAAAGTAAAACGTGTCATGGGTAAATTAGATGCTACTGCACCGCATGAAATAATGTTAGTGCTAGATGCGGGAACCGGTCAGAACGCCTTATCTCAAGCCATTCAATTTAATGAAGCCGTTGGGGTGACTGGATTGACCTTAACCAAATTGGATGGAACCGCTAAAGGCGGCATTATCTTTGCCATAGCTAAGAAAACAGGCTTACCTATTCGTTATATCGGCGTCGGTGAAACGATTGATGATCTTCGGACATTTGAGTCAGAAGAATTTGTTGATGCTTTGTTAGGCCGTGAAGACGCATAATGATTAGCTTTACGGACGTATATAAACGTTACACCAATCAATATGAGGCATTGTCAGGGCTAAGTTTTCAGTTAGCTAAAGGCGAGATGGCGTTTTTAACTGGTCACTCTGGCGCAGGTAAAAGTACCTTACTTAAACTCATCGCTTTAATTGAACGGGCTTCTCATGGCCAAGTATTAGTTAATGATCAAAATCTGACACGATTGCCACAAGGAAAAATTCCTTACTATCGCCGCCAAATTGGTTTGGTGTTCCAAGATCATAATTTATTACATGATCGTACTGTGTTTGATAATGTTGCTCTACCTTTGGTTATTGCCGGTGAAAATCACCGTGAAATTGGTCGGCGTGTTCGTGCGGCTTTAGATAAAGTGGGTCTGCTTAATAAAGAACGTAATTTACCGATTGCTTTATCAGGTGGTGAACAACAGCGAGTGGGCATCGCAAGAGCGGTGGTTAATCGACCACCTATTCTGCTGGCGGATGAACCTACGGGGAATCTCGATCCCGATTTATCTCGGGATATCATGCACTTATTTGAGCAGTTTAATCAGGTCGGGGTGACAGTGTTTATTGCGACGCATGATTTGGAGCTTATTAAAACTTTGCCATATCGCCAAGTTGTTCTGCATAAAGGGCGTTTAGCTCAGCAGGGTGAACAATAAAAATGATTAAGCTGAATATTAAAAATTATCTACTTCGCCATATACAGGTCATGTTATTTACCCTAGGTCGAATTTGGCGGCAGCCGCTCGCCAGCTTGATGACCTTTATGGTGATAGGTATTGCTTTGGCCTTGCCCGCTAGTTTGTATGTGTTATTAAAAAACATAGAGCAAGTCAGTACGCAATGGGATGATGTTGCACAAATCTCCTTGTTCTTAAAACAAGATATAAAAGAGTCACAAGCTAAAAAGCTGGTCAATGAACTTAAAGCTTGGCCGGAAATTACCGCGATAAATTATCAGTCTGCTAATTCATCCTTGGAAGAGTTTCGTCAGTTATCTGGTCTGGGCAGCTTATTAGATACGCTACCTGCGAATCCCTTACCTGCAGTATTAATCGTGCAACCAGATAGTAAAGCATTACAAGCTGATGCTATTGCTAGCTTAGTATCACGGTTAGAAGCCTTGCCAGATGTTGAGCAAGCACAATTAGATATGGAATGGCTTCAACGCCTGCGTAGTATTAATGAAACGGGTCAACGCGGTATTAGCATTTTAGGCTTATTACTCTCCTTAAGCGTATTGCTGGTTATCGGTAATACTATTCGATTAGCGATCCTTAATCAGCAAAGTGAAATACGTGTCATTAAGTTGGTGGGGGGTACGAATACCTTTATTCGCCGACCTTTTTTGTACACTGGATTTTGGTATGGATTATTAGGTGGTTTAGTGGCATGGCTAACATTGCTCTTTACGATGAGTCTACTAAATGGGCCTATAAACGAACTTGCTTCTCAATATAATAGTCAATTTACCTTAGAGTGGTTATCTGGTTCGATGATGCTGATATTGCCTTTCACTGGCATGTTATTAGGTGTAATGGGCGCATGGTTAGCAGTGGGACGCCACTTGAGTGCTATCGAGCCTACCTAATAAATAATCAAGGAACTTTTTCCTAAAATTTGAACTCTCAGTTATGATTTATTGAACTTAATGCTATGATTACAACACTAATTTTTAGAGAGGCCGCTCAATGACAACATCTGTAGCCCAATACAATTTAGCCTTAGCTTCCGTTGGTAACGTAGATTCATACACGAATCTTGTGCATAGCACACCAATGTTGACTGCTGAAGAAGAGTACGAATTGGCAACACGCCTACAAAAAAATGGCGACGTTGATGCTGCTCAGCGCTTGATTTTGTCGCATCTGCGATTTGTTAACCGTATTGCAAAAGGTTATAGCGGATATGGCTTGCCAGTCGCTGACCTAGTGCAAGAAGGTAATATCGGACTGATGAAAGCAGTAAAACGTTTTGATCCTGATAAAGGCGTTCGCTTAGTTTCATTTGCTGTTCATTGGATCCGTGCGGAGATTCATGAATATGTGATTCGTAACTGGCGCATTGTAAAAATTGCAACGACCAAAGCACAGCGTAAATTGTTCTTTAACTTACGTAGTGCTAAAAAGCGTCTTGGCTGGTTAAATCCGGAAGAAGTGGAAGCAGTTGCCGCAGATCTTGGCGTCACGCCAGACAACGTTATGGATATGGAACGCCGTTTAGCGCAACCGGATACTTCATTTGATTTACCTAGTGACGTTGATGATGACGATTATAGTTTTTCACCGGCCGCCTATTTGGAAGGGCCGGAAAATGCAGATCCTTCAATTCAATTGGAACAAGTCGATTTCGCGGATGATCAACATCAAAAACTAGTTGAAGCTTTAGAAACACTGGATGAGCGTAGTAGAGATATTGTTAGTCAACGTTGGTTGAATGATGATGGGAAATCAACCTTGCATACTTTAGCTGACCAATACCATGTTTCAGCTGAGCGTATTCGTCAAATTGAAAATAATGCGATGAAGAAGTTAAAACATTTAATGGTTTAATATTTAGCAAGGACTATGCATAGAAACAAAAAAGCCCGCATTATTATGCGGGCTTTTTTATGAACCAATGTTAATTATTTTTTAACGTTCTAGTAACGTCAATTTACCCGTTTTACCATCCCATTCTTCTGCGTCATCTAATTGGTCTTTCTTTTCTGCTAGAACTGGCCAAACGCGAGAAAGTTCTTCATTAATTTGTACAAATTCCATTTGATCGTCGGGTAAATCATCCTCTGAGAAAATAGCTTGTGCTGGACATTCAGGTTCACATAATGTGCAGTCTATACATTCATCGGGATCAATAACCAAAAAGTTAGGACCTTCATGGAAGCAATCGACAGGGCAGACATCTACACAATCAGTATATTTACATTTAATACAATTTTCTGTGACAACAAAGGTCATGATTAATCTCCAAAAACACAATCTGTACAGGATGAACCTGTTTAATAGCAGAGTATTTTACATGATTTATGCCAAAACTGGGCAAGGTTCATTTTTAAGGTATGATCTAGTTATTAGAAATATCTTTAATCAAGCTTTAAGGAATATGCGATGCGCCGAATTATTACTATTATTTTATTTATTATTGTACTCATCCTCAGTGCAGGGTTTTCCGCGATAAACTTGGCGCCTGTTGATATTAATTATTATCTTGGAGCATTAAGCCTACCACTATCTGTAGTCATTATTGTCGCAGTTATATTAGGTTGCCTACTAGGCGCCTTGGCATTATCTACGAGTATTTTTCGGCTGAGATATGAAAATCGGCGTTTGCGTAAAAAATTAACTGTTTCAGAACAGGAAATAAATAGCCTAAGAATTTTACCTATTACCGACGCCAGCAAGGTTTAAGGGCAATGATCGAATGGGTGTTTTTTCTTCTACCTGTAGCAGCTTTATCTGGCTGGCTATTAGCGCGAAAACATTATAGAAATAGCCCGCGTTCGAAAGGTACAAGTGTTAACCCTGATTATTTTCAAGGCCTAAACTATCTGCTCAATGAACAACCTGATAAAGCTATTGAGGTCTTTGTTCGTTTATTGGAGGTGAATAGTGAAACAGTAGAAACGCATTTAGCATTAGCAAACTTATTTCGCCGACGCGGAGAAATTGATCGGGCTATACGTATACATCAAAACCTTATTGCTAGGCCAAATTTGCCGGCGGCACAACGTACCCAGGCACTAGTTGAGTTAGGTTTAGATTATATGAATGCTGGTGTACTTGATCGAGCGGAACAGCTTTTTCTTGATTTGATTAATAAACCTTCACCGCCAACGGAGGCCTTTCAACAATTGCTACGTATTTATCAGCAAGAAAAAGCATGGCAAAAAGCCATAGAAATGGCACAAAAAGTTCAGAGCCAAAGCCGTGAAAATATGGGGGCACTCATCGCTCAATTTTACTGTGAGATGGCAGAGCAACAACTTAAATCACCACATTTCAATGTCACTGCATTACTGAAATCAGCGCATAGTCATGATCATGATTGTGTGCGAGCTACCTTGCTTGAAGCTAGGCTTTATATGCAAGCAGGTAATTGTAAAAAAGCGATTAAATCGTTACTTTGCATCGAAAAGCAAGACCATCGTTATCTTCAAGAAGCTTTACCACTACTATTAGATTGTTATTTGCAGATTAATAATCTCAATGTATTTAATAATTGGTTGCATGCATTATTGCTTGAATACCCCAATATGACGAGTGCTAGGCTAATGTTGAGTCATGTCATTCAATTGCAAAAAGGTAGCCAAGCCGCACAAGATTATTTATATCTGCAATTGCAAAAACATCCTTCAGTTGAGGGATTGCACAGGCTGATTTCATTAGGTGAACAATCAAACCCGATGCTTGTACCCCTAATTAAAGGTGTCACAGATACTTTGGTACGACGAGGAAATAGATACACCTGTCAGTCCTGTGGCTTCGCAGGTAAAAAAATGCATTGGCAGTGTCCTAGTTGTAAACAATGGGGCAGTGTACAGCCGACAGAAATTCACCTTTCCTTTTTAGAAACATTATTGGAATCATCTAAATGAGCGAACTATTTATCTATCACAACCCTAGATGTAGCAAATCACGTCAGACATTGGCGTTACTTGAACAGCATGGCGTTAAACCTGAAGTGATTGAGTATTTAAAAACACCACTATCTGCTGCAGCACTGAGCGAAATTATTGGGCAACTTGGCATTAGTGCGCGTCAGCTTTTACGCAAAGGTGAAGCGGAGTATAAAGAGTTAAGTTTAGCCGACGAATCACTCTCTGAACAACAGCTTATTCAAGCAATGTGTGATCATCCAAAACTCATGGAACGACCAATTGTCGTTCATAAAGGCAAAGCGATGATAGGTCGCCCTCCTGAAGCCGTGCTTGAGATTATAGAATGACCGAGATATTAGTTTTATATTACAGTCGCTCGGGTCATGTGCGTGATATGGCTGAACAGGTTGCGCGGGGTGTTGAGAGTGTCGATGCCTGCGTAGCAAAATTGAGAACGGTGCCAGCTATTTCGACTGTTTGTGAGGCAACTGAAGATGGGATTCCGAAGCAAGGGCATCTTTATGCTAGTGCAGAAGATTTAAAAAATTGTGCAGGCTTAGTTTTAGGTAGTCCAACACGCTTTGGTAATATGGCCGCGCCGTTGAAATATTTTATTGATCAAACGAGTGATATTTGGCTTTCAGGCTCTTTGATTGGTAAGCCTGCTGCAGTATTTACTTCAACGGGCAGTCTACATGGTGGACAAGAAACAACCTTATTATCAATGATGCTGCCACTAATGCACCATGGCATGTTACTGATGGGGTTGCCATACAGTGAAAGTGCACTGATGATGACCACTGATGGCGGGACACCTTATGGTGCAAGTCACTTAGCAGGGGCTAATAATGATCGGCCGCTAAGTGATAATGAAGCTCAACTGTGTCGGGCATTAGGCCATCGAATAGCAACCATAACAAAGGCATTATCAGCATCATGACTCAATTTTTTAAACAGTTATCTTTAGTCAGCTTTTTTGGTTTAATGATTACCTTAATCTGCTGGATAACCTTAGGCGAGCACAGCAGTAACTATCCCGTTGCCGCGTGGTTGATTATTGCCTTATTGCCATTACTATTTCCTCTACGGGGCTTATTGCATGGTAAACCTTATACTCATGCTTGGACCGGTTTTCTGATGTTACTATATTTTTCTCATGGTATTGGTGAGGTTTATAGTGCACAAGCTTTTGATATTTATGCTAGTTTAGAGGTATTATTCAGTTGTGTTACTTTTATTGCCTCAATTGTTTTTATTCGATTAAATGCAAATGAGTTGAAGAAGGTCACAAAATAACGAAGCATAAGTTGATACATTGATTATGTTCAGTTTTGGAGATTGTTATGAGTACTATTCCCGCTTTTCAATCAGGATTAGCTGGCATTCAAACGGGCATGCAAAGCCTTAACCAAAATGCGACTAAAATTGCCAATGCCCAATCAACCGACGATTTAACGGAACCTTTGGTCAATATGATGAGTGACAAGCTTCAGGTGCAGGCTTCCAGTAAAGTAATTGAAGCAAGCAGTGAGATGATTGGTAGCATTTTGGATATCACTGTATAGCTGTGGACGTCCATAGTAGCTATTCAACATCATTATCTACGATACAAGCTATTCGTGCAGTGGCTAGTGGGACCAACGTTGATAATAAGCAAACAACCGAAGTTTTAGAGCAAGATCTACAACAGTTACGGCAGCTAAAAGCACGAGATCAAGTTGTTCGCGCTCATGAAGCGGCTCATCTAGCAGCGGCAAGCGGTATCGTTATTGGTGGTGCTAGTTATAGTTTTCAACGTGGTTCTGACGGCGTGCAATATGCTATCGGTGGCGAAGTCAGTATTGATACCTCAAAAGTAGCTGGTGATCCAAACGCTACATTAAAAAAAGCAGAACAAATTCAAGCAGCAGCACTTGCTCCTACACAACCCTCATCTCAAGATCGAGCGGTAGCGGCCAGAGCTGCGAAAATGGCTATTGAAGCGAAAGCTGAGATTAGTCAACAAGTTGACCCAAGTAAAGCAACACCTAACATTAATAAGTCGTCAACAGATGATGATAGTCAAGCGCTAGGTAATACGATAGATATCTCTGCCTAATCATTGTGTTACCTAGACAGTAATATTAGTAGGAAATACTGCTTGCTCTTGATCTGCCTTGTTCCACGGTGAGTATTTATACATCGTTTTTTGAAATAACTCACTGGAGAGTAAGTAATCTAGCCATTGTCTAGTATTAGGGTAGGGCGCGTTTTCAAACCAGCCCTGTTCGACGGAGACAAATTGACGGATAAACGGGAAAATAGCGATATCAGTCAGCGTAACGGTGTTACCAGACAAAAAAGCTGAGTCCGATAAAGTTTGCTCAAGCATCAATAAGGTTTGTTCGCCTTGTTCTCGATAAAATTGCTGCGATTGTTCAGGATAACGATCTGCATATTTGTAACGATCTAACCACTGTTTGAATGGTCCATCATTATTTTCAATCAATTGGTAGTTGATATTGCTCAGCCAAGCTGAAGGATCTGATTGCCGTAAGGCCCAAAGCATAATATCTAAACTTTCATCTATAACCATTTGTTCTGGTGAAAGTAGCACTGGTACAGTGGCCTTAGGTGAAATATCAAGTAAAGATTGCGGCTTGTCTCGTAAACTAACTTCACGCAATAAAACTTGCATGCCACTGCTGGCAATAGCCATACGTGCTCGCATGGCATAAGGACAGCGCCGGAAACTATATAGAATTGCTTTATTCGTCATTTAATATTGAACTAGAACGCTATAGTTGAGAATTTTACTGCTTTCAGCTGGAATGGTAATTTGCCATTGCGCCGTGCCCGAGGTCATTTTTGTATGTGAGTGGTTTTCTTGTAATATTTTCCATTCACCTGGTACTGGCTCGCGAACCGTAACGGTAACCGCTTCAGATTTGGCATTTTTCAGCTCGATTTCATAACTACTTTCATAGGCAGTAGTGTGCGGTGCAAAATATTTGGCTTTTTTGAAATCAGTTTGTTTCTTATTGGCGGTGATATCAAAAGCATCGCCTAATTTCAGGCGAATATTTTCATTTTTAGGCGTGTGATCAATGCGATCTTCACCAACAAACTGGGCATTGCCTTTACTGTCATTTTTATAAACCCGTACGATGCCTTTAGGTATGGGCATACCCAAATGTGCTTTTTCAGTATTGTTAAATTCTACAACCACGGCAACTTTCATTTTCTGGCCTAGTTCGCCGTAACTACTATTGTAGTAATAGTCATTTCCCTGCAGTAAAAATTCTTTATGTACAGGTACTGAACTCGCTGAAAGTAAGGAGACTTGTTTAGTTTGTTTATCCGCAAGATCAGTCGGACGATTTAAGCTATATAGGTGATACTCAAATAAGCTTTCTTCAGCAACGGCGCTATCACTCATGGTCTTCATCATCACTTCTTGCCTGATACTGCCTCGAGAGAATTCAGGCTGAACTTGATTAACATCACCTGCGACTAGCTGTAATTTGGCGTTATTGTATGCGGTGCCGCTTTGGTTAGTCAGGGTGATCCAACCTGTTAAATCCAGTTGGCTTTCATCACTATTTAATTCAGCAACATAATCTGCTTTCCAAGCGAGTCCTGCTGTTAAATAGCCTAGTTCCACGGTTTGCTGCTTGTCGCTCGAGCTGGTTAACTGGGTAACTAATGTTGGGTGATCTCGTAAGTTATCAGGCACTTGATCAAAGATATAACTACCTTGAGGGTTGGTTACAATTTTGTCACCAATTTTAAGTGTCACGCCATCATTAGTGCTAAGTATCGTTGCGACTTGAATGGTTTCAATTCCCGTAGCAGGATTGATAGTGGCAAGTTGCACTTGTTTACCGGTATATTTTTCCAACATTTTTTGAGGTGTCAGTAAGTCAAAATCAAAGTTTTGCTCTAAAACTTGGAGTTGGTTGTTAGGGTTCAAGCTACGAAGTAGAGCTGTTTCCGGTCGTATTCTGGCACTTACACCGCGGAAGGCAATATTATTGAAACCTTTATCTAAAGTAAGCTTACGTTGATCTTTAACCAGTGCCAGATTGTTGTTATAAATAGTAAGAGCGACAGACGATTGGTCTTCTAATGTCGTCAGCTGTTCGATATCGCTGGCAAAAATGGGGCTAGCTAATGAAATGGAAACAGCAATCATTGATAGTAGTAGTTTCATCCTGATTTCTCCAGTTGTTTTAGAATTTTTAGGTAGCTTAGCGCTAGTTTGTGACAGGAATTTAGACACATAACTTTAGCCGCATAGTCTGATGGGGAATTCCTGTGATAACGATGTCTTCTACTCAGTGCAGAATACGTGGTCGTTAAGTGACCGCTCGTTTGGGTATTTATACTGAGCTAGTCTTGATTATCTCTATTTTTTCTCAGCTGTACGTAGTGTTTCTGCTTGGCGTGTAAGGATATGTTTGACTAATAAATTGCGGTCATATTCACTCATATGCGTGAAGACGAGCCTTAGAAAATAAGGTGCATCTTTGGATGCGTCATATTTTTTGTCACAGGCAATAACATTAGCAATAGTATGAATTATGGTGCCTGAGGGCTGTAATTCAATACGAAGATCTAATGTAGCTTTATGTGAATATTGATGTTCTGTCATAAACGCAATGCCGCCGCCACTTAAGTTGGACTCAACCATATTGCGACTTACAGGGATGTTTTGTTGACGCTGGACGATATTTGAAATGATACTAATTTTATCATCAAGCAAGCGTAGCGCTCGAGCGACTTGGCGATCTGTATGATTGATTTGCTCTATGAGACTAGTCAACGAGGTTTGAATGCTACTGAGTTGACGTTTTTCTTGGCTGCCATTATCCATCGGTGATGGATTTTTGATCGCGCTTGCAACCTCGCTTACTTCATCATTATTAAGCTCTGTGACATCGATATATACTTTGTCATTAATGCGGAAAAAATCACGCCGGTCACTATTGAATTCTGACATATCTTCCATTTTAAACATCCTAAATAATACTTGATGAGCTATTAAATGCCATTCTATTAGAATCAATATTTATGTGGTCTTCACCACAAAATGTATTGATAAAGCATAAGCAAGCTAAATTATATTTGATGGTGATTATGCCAGATTTTTAGATGGTGTGATTATTCGATGAACGCTATTTATTTAATATGAAAGTGTGAGAGGGCTTAATTTTAAGAACAATTTTGTTTTACTTTGTATTTACCTCCTCGCGGATGCAAGGAGGTAAATCGCAGTATGGCTATTCAAATTTAGTTAGACAGATAATTAGAAATATAGAGAATCGTTATAAATTCTCAGATGCAAAGTCAGCTAAGCGAGAGCGTTCACCTCGTAATAAGGTAATGTGGCCGCTATGCTCCCAGTTCTTAAATCTATCAACCACATAGGTTAAACCAGAGGTGGTTTCGCTTAAGTATGGGGTATCGATTTGAGTAATATTGCCTAAGCAAACAATCTTAGTACCTGGACCTGCACGCGTTATGAGTGTTTTCATTTGTTTAGACGTTAAGTTCTGCGCTTCATCGATAATCAAGAATCTATTAAGAAAGGTTCGTCCTCGCATAAAATTGAGCGAACGAATTTTAATGCGACTTTGTAATAAGTCATTGGTTGCTTGTTTACCCCATTCCCCGCCGCTGATATCGGTTTTGTTTAGTACTTCCAAATTATCCATCAGCGCACCCATCCAAGGTGTCATTTTTTCTTCTTCGGTGCCGGGTAAAAAACCAATATCTTCACCGACAGGTACGGTGACTCGGGTCATTATGATTTCTATATAACGTTTATGTTCAATGGTCTGAGTTAAGGCTGCGGCAAGCGTTAATAATGTTTTACCGGTACCGGCTTGGCCTAATAAACTGACAAAGTCGACGTCTGGGTCCATCAATAAATTCAGTGCAAAATTTTGTTCGCGATTTCGGGCTGTGATTCCCCAAACAGCATGATTATCTTTGCGAT
This sequence comes from uncultured Methylophaga sp., assembly GCA_963975785.1. GTDB lineage: Bacteria > Pseudomonadota > Gammaproteobacteria > Nitrosococcales > Methylophagaceae. The sequence goes on along the minus strand of CAXBIM010000031.1, from coordinate 7,991 downwards.
AATCGTAGAGTAATTTTATATTGGCGACAGACTCTTTTTTGCTGTGAACGACGGCTTCGATAGCATTAGTGTCGCTTGGTGAGTATATAAGTTGATTGGGATACCAATCTTTAACGATGTCACCTTCAATTTGATAATAGGTGTGCCCATCTTTAGTCCATGATTCTAATCGATTTAAATCATCCCAAAAATCAGCCACTAGTTCAGTTGAACCGCGGTAAAGAAGGTCAACATCATCTAGCACTTTATCGTTGAAATAATCTTCCGAATGTATCCCTAAAACGGTGGCCTTAATTCGCAGATTGATATCTTTAGAAACCAAGGTGACCGTGGTGTCAGGGCTAGATTTTTGTAGCCCTATTACTATGCTTAAAATGGCATTATCGGCTAATTGCCCCGGTAATTCTTTGGGCAGGTCGTAGGTCATTTGGGTTGTTTGGAAAAATAGGCGGCCACTGACTTTCGGCGTGTCATTATTGGCGACAGTTGGTAATTGTATGCCTTTAGCAATGGCTTCCGTGTCGCCTGCTTGCAACATCAATTCATCAAGGAAACGACTGACTTGGCGGACATTGCGGGAAACTTCGGATAAACCTTTTTTACCGCGGTCGAGCTCTTCTAATACAATCATCGGTAGAAAAATATCATGTTCATCAAAACGATATAAAGCGGTAGGGTCATGCATTAAGACATTGGTATCAAGTACAAATAGACGTTTACCGGTGATAGCGCGTTTAATCATTAGATTATTCCTTAGCTATTAAATTTAGACTGTCTCTAGTTTGTTTCCAAAGTTGATTATGATCTAACTTCCACCATGATGGAAGGTGATATCCATAAGTTTTTTTGTGATGATTTAAGGGAGATTTGTTCTGATATAATGTCTGACTAATTTTAAGATATTCCCCTAAAAGGAACGCCGGTTTTGACTGCATCAACACACAAAATTCATCAGCTCTTACAACAAAGTATCCTTATCCTCGATGGCGCTATGGGGACGATGATCCAAAGTTATGAGCTGGAAGAAGCGGATTATCGTGGTGAACGTTTTGTAGATCATCCTTGTGATGTGAAAGGTAATAATGATCTTTTATCATTAACACAGCCAAAAATTATTAGCGATATTCACCGGGCGTACTTTGAAGCGGGCGCAGATATTGTTGAAACAAACACCTTTAATGGCACGTCCATCGCCATGGCTGATTACCAAATGGAAGGTTTGGTTTATGAGTTAAATAAAGAATCCGCCGTATTAGCACGTAAAGTGGCTGATGAGTTTACGGCTCAAAATCCAGCAAAACCTCGCTTTGTTGCCGGGGTGTTGGGCCCAACCAATCGTACTGCTAGTATTTCACCCGATGTGAATAATCCTGGTTTCCGTAATGTAAGTTACGATGAATTAGTTGAATCATATCTAGAGTCTATTGCTGGCCTTATTGATGGTGGTGCAGATTTATTATTAGTTGAAACTATCTTTGATACCTTAAATGCTAAAGCCGCATTGTTTGCGATTGAAACTTACTTTGAGCAACATAAGGTTCATTTCCCGATCATGATTTCCGGCACAATTACCGATGCCAGTGGCCGTACTTTGTCAGGTCAAACCACCGAAGCATTTTGGAACTCCTTGTCGCATGTGCAACCTATTAGCATCGGTTTGAACTGTGCTTTAGGTGCTGAACAATTACGTCAATATGTCGAAGAGCTTTCACGGATAGCGACCTGTCATGTTAGCGCACATCCTAATGCGGGTTTGCCGAATGAGTTTGGTGAATATGATGAATCGCCTGAAGCCATGGCACTCCATATCAAAGAATGGGCGCAAAGCGGCTTTTTGAATATTATCGGTGGTTGTTGTGGAACATCGCCTGCTCATATTAAAGCGATTGCTGATGCAGTAGCTGATGTGACGCCGCGTATTCCTACTAAAAATAATCATCATTGCCGATTAAGTGGACTTGAGCCATTCAACATTACGCCTGAAAGTCTATATGTCAATGTTGGTGAGCGCACCAATGTTACTGGTTCTGCTCGTTTTGCAAAATTGATCAAAGAAGGTGATTACGACACGGCACTTGATGTCGCTCGTCAGCAAGTTGAAAGTGGCGCGCCAGTCATTGATATCAACATGGATGAAGGCATGTTGGATTCCAAGGAAGCGATGGTTACTTTCCTGAACCTTATCGCTTCAGAACCGGATATCAGCCGTGTACCAATTATGATCGATTCTTCTAAATGGGAAGTAATTGAAGCTGGCCTAAAATGTATTCAAGGCAAAGGCATCGTCAACTCTATCAGCATGAAAGAGGGCGAAGAAAAATTTATTGAACAAGCTAAATTAGTGCGTCGATATGGTGCGGCAGTGATCGTGATGGCCTTTGATGAAGTGGGTCAAGCTGATACTCGCGAACGCAAACGTGAAATTTGTACACGTTCTTATGAGATTTTGACCAAAGTAGTGGGCTTCCCGCCAGAAGATATTATTTTTGACCCTAATATTTTCGCGATTGCTACCGGTATTGATGAACACAATAACTACGCGGTAGATTTTATTGAAGCCGTCCAAGATATTAAACAGGCATTACCTCACGCCTTGATTAGTGGTGGTGTAAGTAATGTGTCCTTCTCATTCCGTGGTAATAATCCCATTCGTGAAGCGATTCATGCCGTATTTTTATATCATGCGATCAAAGCCGGTATGGACATGGGGATTGTGAATGCCGGTCAATTGGCAATTTACGATGATCTGCCAGAAGAACTACGCGAACGAGTTGAAGATGTTGTCCTTAATCGTCGTCAAGATGCGACTGAGCGTTTATTAGATATTGCTGAAAAATATAAAGGCGATGGAAAAACAGTTGAGAAGATAGAAGACCTCGAATGGCGCAGTTGGCCAGTAGAAAAACGTCTTGAACATGCCTTGGTTAAAGGGATTACTGACTATATCGATGAAGATACAGAACTAGCTCGCCAGAATGCTGCAAAACCGCTACATGTCATTGAAGGTCCTTTAATGGATGGAATGAATGTGGTGGGTGATTTGTTTGGTGAAGGAAAAATGTTCTTACCGCAAGTCGTAAAATCAGCCCGAGTGATGAAAAAAGCCGTGGCTTATTTAATGCCCTTTATCGAAGATGAAAAAGAAGAAGGTGATGTAAGCACTAACAACGGCAAGATTTTAATGGCCACCGTAAAAGGTGATGTTCATGATATTGGTAAGAATATTGTTGGCGTGGTTTTACAGTGTAATAACTTTGAAATTTTTGATATGGGCGTCATGGTGTCATGTGCTGACATACTTGAAGCAGCTAAAAGAGAAAAAGTCGATATTATTGGTTTGTCAGGTCTGATTACGCCATCGTTAGATGAAATGGTGCACGTTGCTAAAGAAATGGAACGTCTCGGTTTTGAGTTACCAGTGATGATTGGTGGTGCAACAACATCAATGATCCACACCGCGGTTAAAATCGATCAAAACTATCATGGTGCAAGTATCTATGTGAAAGATGCTTCACGTGCTGTAGGTGTTGCTCAAAATTTGGTTACCGCTAGTACTCGTGACGAATATATCGCTAAAATTAAAGCAGATTATGCTGATAAACGTGCGCGTCATAAAGGTCGCAAAAACACCCGTCGCCAACTCACTATTGCTGATGCGCGTGCTAATAAAACTAAAATTGATTGGCCGGCCTATCAACCTACTGAACCTAAAAAATTAGGCGTGCAAACTCTTGATGATTATCCCTTGGCTGATTTGGTTGAGCGGATAGATTGGACACCTTTTTTCCAAGCTTGGGAATTGGCCGGTAGATATCCACGCATTTTAAATGATGAAATTGTCGGCGAGCACGCCACCAATTTGTTCCGTGACGCTAAAGCGATGTTAACTAAAATTGTTGATGAAAAATGGTTGAAAGCACGTGCGGTATTTGGTTTCTTCCCTGCGAATAGTGTGAATGATGACGATATCGAAGTTTATACTGACGATAGTCGCAACGATGTACTAATGACACTACGCAGCTTACGTCAACAAACAGAACGACCACCAGGCCGACCGAATGCAGCATTGGCTGATTTTGTCGCTCCGAAAGATAGTGGTGTAAAAGATTATATTGGATCGTTTGCCGTTACCGCGGGTATTGGTATTGATGAACATGTTGCACGCTTTGAAGATGACCATGATGATTATCAAAGCATAATGATAAAAGCCTTAGCTGATCGCTTGGCTGAAGCTTTTGCCGAGCGTCTACATGAGTTGGTGCGTAAGGATTTATGGGGTTATGTACCTGATGAAACCTTAGATAATGAAGCGTTGATCGATGAAAAATATCAAGGTATTCGTCCAGCGCCAGGTTATCCTGCTTGCCCAGACCATACTGAGAAAGGCATGTTGTGGCAGTTACTTGAACCGGAAAAAAATGCCGGCATGACGATTACTGAAAGTTTTGCCATGTTACCGACGGCTGCTGTGAGTGGTTTCTATTTTGCTCATCCTGAATCACGCTATTTTGGTTTGGGTAAAATCGACCAAGATCAGGTTGAGGATTATGCCGCACGCAAGGGCTGGACGATGGATGTCGCTGAACGTTGGTTAGGACCTGCACTGTCATATGATGGTGATGACTGATGAGTGCGGTGAATGATGAGATTGTCGAATTACAAATGAAGGTGTCGTTTCAAGATAGTTTGTTGGAAGAATTAAACCAAGTTATTATCGACCAACAAAAGCAAATTTCACGCATAGAGTTGAAACTTGACACCATGAAAGTACAAATGAGTACCATGCAAACGGGAAGTCAGCAGGAAGCAGGGCCACAACATGAGTTGCCACCGCATTATTGAGTTGTAATAACTCAGACTTGAATTGATACTTCAGCTATCTAAGCTAGGCTTTATCTGGCAGCTTCCGACCCAAAGCAGACATTTAAATTATTAAATTACTCCAAATTTCATCCCAGCAACAACCGTGTTCCTGATTGGGTACTATCACTACGTTTGCATGCATGGTATTGGGTAAGCTAGCCACAAATTGTTGAGCTAAAAATGGCGGTATATTTTTATCATTAGCACCCACAAAATGAACTTGCTCAATAGAAGCTAATGGCTGTCGATAGTCGGCAGGATTAAGTGAGCCGGTCAATGGGCTTATGTTGTGATAGCTTGTCCATGCCCGATGATTAAGATTACCGGCAACCGTGATGAGCTTTATCACATCATCGCGTCTTGCAGCCACTAATGCCGCCACCGCGCCACCACCTGAATAACCTACCAGTTGTAGTTGTTCGGCTCCAAACTCTGCTTTAAGGCTATTTATGGCTTCATTGCTTGATGCGATTACCTCTTCTGCAAAGCGACTGTCCGTCCAATAATGATTATTACAGTTCCTAGCTTTAGAGCCTCCCGTGTATTGGCAAGGTCTCGCTAAATAAACGGTATTACCTTGTGGATGACTGAGGGCTAGTTTAAGTCCTGTCGGGTTAATCGGTGTTGGATCTGTCGATATGATGCTTTTAGTTAGCCATGCCAAACCGTCACCTTCAATGTACACGGTCAGTAACTTTTCTTTTGCATATTGCGCTGGCTGATAACTTAGTAAGTCAAAGTGTGATGTTTGAATAAGCTCGGCTTGCCAAGCATGACTGCTAGCCAGTTGTTTTGCCGTGTCGCCGCGTTGCTGTGTTGATGGTAGCGTGACGCAGGCTGAGAGTAGAAGTAGAGGCAACCATAACGCTGAAGTTAGACTTCTTTTTTTTAATATGTATTTCATGGCTTAAGTGTAACCGCCTGAACATAAAAAAGGCACCCGTAGGTGCCTTTGATAATTTGCTGTTATTAAGCTTTAGAACAGCATTCTAAAATTGGCACTGACCGATTGGTCTGTGTAATCTTGGCGAGCATCAATCGCGTAATTAGCTGTGATTTCAGTGCCATTATCTAAACGATACTTAGCACCCACACCTGCGTTATAAACCCATTCATCCGGTTCAATACCATCAGTGGTAAATTGAGCACCACCACCGGCAAACGAAGACGTCAGGCTTGAACGATCCGTCATCACATCATAACCAATGCCGGCATTAGCCATCAGTAATAGACTGTCCGATGCAGCATGATTTGCTTTAACACCGGTACCGATGATTAAACTATCAGCATTATCATCATCAACGTTTAAGCTTAAAGCACCCGCACCAGACTCACGATAACCATCTACATTTACATAGCTATAATCAGCATGCACATATGGCGTTACCATGGTTTTATCACTGACTTGGTAACTACGCTCAAGCTCAGCACTTAATTGTGTATTCCAGCTATCGTAATCAGCATTAGCGACGTCACCGTTGAAAATGCGACGATTGCTATCATAATCCGATACACCTACACCGGCTTGCAGGTTTAAGGCTGTTGTCGTATCAAGTGCCATCGTGGCGTAAATCTTCGCTAAGTAGCTATTCATATCAACCGTTTGAGCACCAGCGGCTAAATTACTTTCAACATCACTATTAATATAAGCAAACGCAGCACCCACATTCCATGATGACGATACATCACCATCTATACCCATGGCTAAACCATAGCTATCAATGTCATAGCCGGATACACCTTGACGGATATCTTGTTTGGTCCAGCCACCAAAAGGTTTAAACCAAATATGACGGTCAGTTATAAAGTCATCACCCGATGAAAGCCCTTGCTGTGTATCTTGGCGAGAAGAGATAACATTGGTCATTGCATTAGTGGCAGTATTGGTCAATTGAGCCATACCGCCTGAGGCACTTGGTAAGACAGACTCAACCGCTTCTGCGACTTCTCTTTCAGTGGTGAGGTCGACAAAGCTTGTTGCTAGCGTGCTTGTAGGATTAGAAGCAATCACCGCATCAATAGCCGTTGCTGCTCCTAATGCTGCAGGTTTGGCTTGTCTCCTTGCACTAGAGCTGACAGTTGCAGCAGAGGCTGCTGCGGCCAATGTAAGGTCAACCGCATTGCCATTTTTAACTGCGCCAAAGTCAAACAACAGTGAGTTATCAGTCACCGTAAATGTGCCATCTGATAGGAGTGTTCCGGCCGAGATAATGTTAGCCATGTTTGTGGTGGCAAAGCTAAAATTAGGATCCGTTACGTTGACATTGATTTTGGCATTATTGGCAAGTGTCGCGGTGCCAGCAACAGCAAGCTTACCAAAGGCTGTATCACTAGCTACACCAATAGACAGTCTACCGGCTGTAGTTTGCGTGTAATCGCCATTTAATGACAAGGTGTCATCACTGTGAATGGCTAATGTACCGCCATCCACGGTGAGCGTGCCAGCATTATAAGTGCTTAAGTCACCTGAAAAATGCGTGCTTCCTGCTAATAATTTAATTGCACCCGTACCTGAAATATCGGGCGCAAAATCATAGGCCGTGTTGGTATGGTTAAACACTAAAGCGCCTATACCACTACCATATACCACACTACCAAATACTACAGCACTGGCATTAAGCGTTCCAGCAGCGACAGCTGGGTCGCCATGTGCTGCGCCAATATTAAGTGTGCCAGTTGAGCCTGACCACTTGGCAATATTTACGGTGCCAGCCCCATCATGAACATTCACGGTAGCATTACGGCTGATAACCAGACTGCCATTGCCGTAATGGCCTACATAAAGATTACTCGTATTAGTCCAGCTAGAGCCCTCACCGTCAACAGTGACGCTGCCGGTACTGTCCTTGTTGACACCTATGTCGCCAGAAGAGCTGCTAACTGCTCCGCCATTGGTGATGGCGAGATTGCCATTGCCGGCTTCGCCTACATAAAGATTACTCGTATTAGTCCAGCTAGAGCCCTCACCGTCAACAGTGACGCTGCCGGTACTGTCCTTGTTGACACCTATGTCGCCAGAAGAGCTGCTAACTGCTCCGCCATTGGTGATGGCGAGATTGCCATTGCCGGCTTCGCCTACATAAAGATTACTCGTATTAGTCCAGCTAGAGCCCTCACCGTCAACAGTG
>CAXBIM010000030.1:0-34297 GCA_963975785.1 uncultured Methylophaga sp. | reverse complement strand
AGGTGTTGCTGCCTGACTCAAGTAAATAAGCCTCCGATAAAGTCGGGGCGGTTCAAAGTTCAACAAAATTATATTGACCTCTACTAATAAATTTCATCGTGTATGATGAGATCTTAATCATGCAATCAAAAACCACTCAATAGAGACATCTAATAATATTCAAGGCCGTTACAGCTTTTTGAAAATCTATCAAAGAAAGTTCTAGTCTAATTAACAGTTGGGCTAATAAGGTAAGTAGAGCCTTAGAGAAAGTTAGATATAAAAATAGAGAAAGGGAAAGCGGAGGAAGCTAAGAAAAAATATTAGCAATATGAAAGAAAGGCAGCAAAAGAAGCAGGATTCGAGACTGTAGAAAAATGGCGTCAAGATATGGATAAGATTTGGAGTAATTTACATAAGTGAAAAAATCATTATATCAGTATGTAGTGGTCAACTAGAGCCCATCCCAGATTCTGTGTAACTGCCATTTAGATTAAATGCTTGCTGCTGCGGTTATCAAACATAGCTATAAAACTATTTAAAGCAGACTTCCAGTTACGAATGGACATTAAAAACCACTTTTTTGTGCCAGTTAAATAATGCTACATGGCTATGCTTAGCTACTTTGCAGTCGCTGAAACATTGCTGCTATCTAATATCTTTTTGACGACTTCAACCTTGAAAACTGCACTTTATATTCTGATTTTCTTAGTCATGATAAAATTCTTAGTTTACCAAATTTAATTCTACCGTTTCTTGAGCATAGCTTAGAGTGGTGAAGGTAATTACTTTGATAACACGCCAATAGAGAGTTTCTAAGAGTATTGAAGAATGACCTGGTGTATCATCAGGAATATAAAACAAGGTTTATATTGATCAATGGGATCACACAATATATCGAGCTGTACTACAATTAGATTAGGGTTCAAAAGAGTTTAGGCTATAGATCAACAAAATAGGCTTGGTTTAAATTTTATCGTCAGACGGCGTAATTAGAACCCCCCCAAGCTTAACTATACGGATTTGACGGCAGGGGTCAATGGCAGTTACACAGCATCTGGGATGGTCTCACGGAAATCTGAAATGGTTTCGTAATAACTGTAAATATATGGCTCCAATGCTAGCTAATAAAGCCCCGAAAGTATTCCCGAAGATTTTCATTGTAACAGTAGATATAAGTCCCCTTTATCCCTCTATACATAATGGTCTTATAGATATTGATAATATAATCATGTAGTTGATCATCCGTAATCCCTACTCTACCATTTCTATCGTAATAATTACCTTTAACGACTTCGATTTTTTGAAGTTCTTTATTATAGATAATATCACTTCCAAATATTATTCCTGCGTAGTTAAGATCATAGCCTTGCGTGGTATGAATGCAGCCCATTTCAGCCATGTCTGTCGTTGAATTAACCCAGTCTTTATTGGTTCTATTCCAAAATAACTCTACACCATCGATTTTAACATCAGGCTCAGAGCTCTTTCTGGATACCCATTCCCATGAGTAGCCCGAAATAACTCTACATAAACCAAACTCGTTTTCCTTGATCTCAAGCGCCTTAATAAAGGCTGGCATATCTGCAAAAACCTCTAAGTCATAATTATTTGACTTCCACGGCTGCAAACTTTTATCTACCTTTAATAAGCGATCAACAAAATCAATATAATCGTCGCCGCCCGCTACTCTCATTTGCGACTTAAGTTCAAGAACGGTAGAGGTGCTTTTTATCGATGAAAAGCGCTCTTTTTCAATATCAGAGGGTCTAACAGACTGATGCTCATCATAGAAGAACAGCTGATTATCACTCGAGCGCATTATCCACTCAAGCTCATCACTGTTTTTACTATTGATATCCAATTTGAGATCCCTACAGGTTTGATCAAAAGCACCATAACCAGAAATATTTTTCCTTCTTCTCAATCGATGTGCCTCATCAATGATTAGCAAATCAAAGTGGCTCTTTGCTGCCTCATTAGGGCCAATAACCATATTCGGTGATAAGCCATGTATGCTTCTAAAAACCTTTTTTAAGGTATCTCTGAGAGATGTCATAGGCACGACCAAAGCTATCTTCATATCTACCTTTGAAGTGCCAGTAGTTTTAACCTTACTCTTCACTTTATCTACTAAGTCAATCAAATGCTTATTGTTAGCATATTCTGATAAGTCATCTGCACTAACTTGTGATAACAATAGCTTTATAAGATAAACGGCCAGTATTGTCTTGCCAGTTCCAGCACTACCTTGGACAAAGACAGTACTTTTAGGAATGTCTTCTTTGCCTAGTATATGCAGATACTGCTCTATAGCATTCATCTGATCTTCAGACAGAGACTTATATGGAGAAAACTTAAAGAGATCAGAGTTTTGAATATCCGGTAAGTCACTATTTACTATCTTTACTATTTCTTCGCTTTTCAGTTCATCCCAGATACCCTTGAAAGTTTCATGATATAAGTCTTTTTGATAGTATTTATGGTTAGAGATGCCAGCATTGCCGTTTAATAGTTTGAACTGCTTATCTGCTTGCATATACTGTATAAGATTAGATTCAATATCCAATACGGTAGACTTATTAAAATAACCACTAAATACTACCCTAATATTCTGTAGCTCTCTTTTTTCTTCATTCGCTAAATGCTGACCAATCCTACTAGTAATATTAGTCGTCTCACCGACATAAGCTTTTTTAGATTTTTTACTATAAATGATATAAACCACTGGATAGTCATAACTGACTGGTGCTTCTTTTTTTATAGAGTTGGCAGCACTATGGTCAAAAGAAAAGTCTTTAATAGAGAATGGGAAATCTGTCATGGCATGGTCAAACATTTACTTAGCTCACTTTTTTTTATTACTAAGGGCGGGATGCTTTCTTTCATTCAACTGTATTTTACTCAAAATAGTTTCCTCCAAGTCTATATCCAGCTTCATACACATTGTAAGAATGTATATAGAGATATCAGCTATCTCTTCCTTTACGCATCGAATTTGATCACTATCTAAGTTACGTGATTCATCTTCACTAAGCCACTGGAATATTTCAACCAACTCAGCAACCTCTACTGACATCGCCATTGAGACGTTCTTTGGCGAATGGAACTTATCCCACTCTCTTTCATGAGAAAACTTCTGTAGCTTTTTTTCTATAGTCTTTATATCCATACTTCGACCCTTCAGGACAAAAATTTTTTAAATGATTAGTTTTTAGCTTAACCTCTGAGTCATACTGAAAAGCTGAGTTTATTTTTAAAATGCTCCAACCACTCTTTCAATCCCACGATATCAAACATTTGGGCACCGTAACCAATATTGAGCAAATCATCAGGTAAATATTCATCGAATTTTTCGATCATTTTGTTAGGTACAGTTTCTGCAAGCTCAGTGGCGGTGGGCAAAGTCTGATTGGAAAGCCTTTTTAAAAATTGAGAAACCTGAATCGAATCTACTTTATGAATACGGATAACACCTGCATAATCTTCAACGACAAAGTCATCTCGTATAAGCAGCATTTTTAAAGTGTTCACTATCTTATCGCCACGCCACATAAATATGTAGCTATGCCCATCTTTATCTATAACCGGTCGATTGCTTAAATCGTACCTGTTAAAAGTATCAATACTTTCTAAAAATAAGTGTCTAGCCGTCGTATCAGCAAAATCTAGATGTTGCTTGCCAACTGCAATACAATAATCGCCGCTGTTCAATATCTCATACATTTCTCGGCGTACTCGGTCATGTATGGACATACTACCACTACCGAAAGCTGGAGGCTTACCACCGCCTTTGACAGAGATAACATCCACCACTTTCTTATCTATATCAACATCTTTAACTTGCCAGCGTCTACCGCCAAAAATGATGTACTGCTCAGGTAGTAACATAGTCTCAATTGGTAGCGTTCCAAGCGTCCTATTACCCGCCACAATACGATATTCTTCTGGGGTCTTGAATACTGCATAAAAAGTGTAATGACCAACAATACGCTCACCAACAATACCTAACACTAATTGATTATTACCGAGTTGGGTAAGCAGTTGAACACTTCCCATCTGGCTAAGCAGCAACTTAAAATGAATCGGTTGTATTTTTTGAAAAGGTCCTTGTTTGCATAACAGCATATAAAGCTGGTCAGCACGAATACCGCCCCATTGACCGATAGTCGCTAGTACTTGATGCAATAGCGTTGAAAAGTGATATAACGAAGTGTCCGCCGGCTCAAACCACTTATCGACAATCAACAGTCTTATCATCGCTAGTGACTGTATTAACTCAAGACGTAGATCATCAATGAGACTAGTATCTTTACTGATTTCTTTTTCGGTAATGAGCATTCTAAGTACGGCTGAACCACCACGCCTACCCGAGCGCCCTAGCCGCTGCCTAAGACTGGCTACAGAATGCGGAGCCGTCACTTGTACCACCGTATCAACCTTACCGATATCAATCCCTAGCTCTAAGGTCATGGTACATATGGCAGTGGTTGGCAGCGCTTCTTTCTGTAGTCGTGTTTCTAAGGTTTCCCTAAGCTCTTTTGAGAGTGAGCCATGATGAGGGAAAAACTCATTGGGCACAATGTTACGCTCACATAGCTCACTCAGCTCTGTAGCAATCATTTCTGTACGCTTGCGGCTATTAGCAAATACCAGATGGCTACCGCCACGACATAAACGGTATAGGTCAGCACAGACTTGTGCTTCGGCAGTATAGAGATGCTGAATGCCCATACTTTCAGAGTCAGTATCTTTAGAGAGAGAATTTTTAGAGCCAAAACTTTCAAAATTAACGTTTTCATTATTTGATCTAAGCGCTAACTGACTGGGCTCTATATAACCTTTTATTTGCACCTTAATGCTAGCTGTTGCCTCGTCCTCTTCAATAATGACGCAAGGCAGTGACTGATTAGGTCTTAATGACTGCGGTACGCTTTTAAGTTCTCCCAACGTTGCACTCAATGCTACTCTTGGGATAGGTGAATTTAAACGTTCAGTGACATGCTCAAGCCGAGTCAAAAGTGATAGTAAATGCTGACCACGCTCACTACCTAAAAAAGCATGAAACTCATCAATCACAATATATTCTAGATTACTAAAAGCTTGTTTGACCCAACCTGCATCCCGAACCAATAAAGATTCAAGCGACTCAGGCGTAATCAAAATAATTCCGGATGGCGACTTCTTTTGTTTATTCTTTTTACTCTGTGGACTATCGCCATGCCATGGCGTCACTTGCATATCGAGCGGGTCTGCTAAACTCTCAAGCCTTCGATATTGATCATTAATTAGCGCTTTTAGTGGGCTTATATATAGAATGCCTACTCCGTTACCTTGACCATCTTTTTCATACCTGTCTACATTTTGGCCATCATATGACTTAACAAGGGCACTACACGCTGGCAAAAAGAACGCTTCTGTTTTACCAGCAGCAGTCGCCGCACTAATAAGTACGTCGGTTTTTCCAGACAAAATTGGCGCGATAGCCTTAGCCTGCACTTCGCGCAATCCACTCCAGCCTTGGTTAAATATCCAGCGCTGTATACGGAAGTCGAGCTGGAGATGAGCGTCTCTCAAAGGTATTTTCTCATATTTTTTATTAATATTATTAGTGATCTATAACCTAAAATCAGTAAGCTCGTCTTCTTCATCCATACCACTCATGTCAATATCCATATCGGATGGCATTTCAGATTCAATAGTTACTGATTCAATAAGTTGATCCCATGAAATATCTGAGTTTTGGTCAATGACAGCTAACATATCCAAAAACGCTTTAATGGTGTTGCGAGGCGTTCTAAAATAAGCATCACCTATCGTTTGACTACAATGCTGTAAAAAAGCTTGTAAGGATTCATCAGGTACCAGATATTCAGCTTCATCACCACCTGCATAAACATGGCGCAGGTTTTTAAGTAAGATATATAACTCTTCTGGTGTGAGACTCGCCAAATGCAATGCAGGTGAAGAATAATCGATGACACCTGCCCGCTTGGCAAAGCTATTATCTGCTAATCGCGTTTGTAAGGCGTCATAGCTATATAACCCTTTACGCGGATCAAGTAAAAACTCTGGCGTACCGCCCAATAAAAACCCTAGATGCTCAGCGGTACCTTGTAAGCAGTCATTTAGAATACGTAGAATCTGCTCATAATTGGCTTGGCGTGCTTGTGTACTATTAAGCTTATACAAGTTGACCATCTCATCAAGATTGACTAACAATCCTTGATAGCCTGCCTGCCGTACGAATAAACTCATTATTTTAAGCGCATCATAAAAAGAGGCGTCAGATATGATAGTACGCACGCCTAAATCACGTCTAGCATCAGTCTTTGTTGAGTACTCTGCACGTAACCATCGAATCGCATTGACCTTCAGCTCATCATTACCTTCTTCGTAACCTTGCCAATAAGCTTCAATAACCTTAGCAAAATCATAGCCACCAACCAATTCTGTTAATTCAGCCAGTTTGTGCTGGATAACCTCACTAATAGCCTCATCAGTACTATCTGCTTGTTTGCGTGCTTCTGTAATGAAGCGCTCTACTACACTGGCCAAACCATTACCATCTGGTTTATTACGAGTAGACAAATTACGCATAAGCTCAGAATATAAGTTTCTTGCTTGTCCTGACGATGCTTGGATACGCCTGTCAGGCGACAAATCAGCATTAACAGTGACCAGTTTACGCTCAAGCGCAATCGCCCTTACCACACTTAAAAAAAAGGTCTTACCTGAACCATATTCACCAATAATAAGACGAAATGCCGAACCACCATCAGCGACGCGCTCGATATCACTTATGAGCGCTTTAAGCTCATTCATACGCCCCACTTGGATATGTTGAATCCCTACCTTGGGCGTAACTCCCGCCTTCAATGACTGAATAATAGCATCACGCTCTTTTGTTCTAATTTTTTTACTGGTCATTATTCATCCTTACTGATTCTTATATTTAGTCCAATACTTTTAACTCTTCGACAATCTCATAGTCAATCACTATTTCATCCTCAGCTTCCAATACTGGGGCATCGACATTATCATACGACCAATCATTGATAGTCTCGATAGCCCCATTTATCATTAAATTTAAGGACTCACATAACACTTCAGCTTCTTCTCGTTGCCAAACCTCTTTACTAATCAACTGCTGATACAGCTTACTATGAATAGTATCTAAACCTTTAGCAACAGATTCTTTAGTCCTATCAGCTTCAGCTTCATTATTCACTTGCTCACCTGATAGTGATTCATTATCCACTTCCATATCGTCATCATCTGCTGTAAATATACTTGCCAGCATTGCTTTAGCGTCGCCTGTCTCACTTTCATACGCAGCTAATAATTCCGCATTAAAAATAAACGGCTTACTATTACGATCTGAGATATTAGCATTAGCTCCAATACTATTGTCATTGGTCGTCTTTTGCTGTGTTGCATCACTAAACGTTGTCATGCTCTTTTTAGTACTGGTTAAATGATGAATATCACTAACTACTGAGTTTTTATCAAGACCTAGAGCCTGGTACAACTTTTCAATTTGTTTAATTTGACTGGGTTCGATATTACCATTAGCCAAGGCAACTGAGATGATAAAACGACTGATAAAGCTAATGTACTTTTCATCAAGTACTGCTAGCTTTGCCTTTAGACCCGCCATATTAGAAGGGCTATTTAAGCGCCATAACAGATAAGCCTTTAGCGACGCCTTTTCAATAGCAGTAAGCTGAGGGTCTTGCTCAATAATCGTCAGTAGCGTATCTACTTCTCTTTTATCGACATAGCCATTAATGGTTGCCACCATGGCACCCAATCTAAGCGCCAAACTGATTTGGTAAAATGACGTACTCGGCTCAAAGTCTTGACCATGACCACCATCAAATAAAACCACATATCCATCCGGTTTAAGACTGGTCTGATGATAACGCTGATCTGGTACAACACCGAAGCTAGCCAACTCAGCTAAATTAGTAATCATCTCACTATGTTTTTTAGCAAATGACTTAGGCATATCATGTGACGACTGAGATGACGGCTCAACTAAATACCCCCATAGCTCTTTAACCGTTGTCAGCCCTTCATCATTTTGAGTAACAGATTCTGCCCATGCCTTAAAGTTTTGTATGACTGGATATTTTTCTCGATACGCTTGCTGCTGAATCAGTACTTTTGGCAGTAACATAATAGCGTCTATGCCTGTTGCAGAGTTACCTTCTCTACCTAGATAACGACTGTAAGCATCCAAAGCCTCGTTACATTGTTCGGCAATAGCTATCAGTTGTTTAATAGGTGATCTTAAGGCGCTTGGGTCTTGCAAATCATCAAGGGTAAGGTCGACACTCACAATTGATTGGCTTGCAGCATGATAGCTAATTTTTAATTTGGTTTTATTAGGAGGGACGATAAATCCATTTGGATAAGCTTTTTGATATAGAATCTCAAACAGATCTCTAAACTCTGATTCACAGCGCCTTGCATGTGTTTTGAAATTATATTCATTAGAAAAAATGAGCCATTCCCATGCTAAGGTAGCAGGAATAGGTAACTTTAAGGTTGCCATTTTTGCTAATTGCATTTTAAAGGTTAGGTTTTGACTACTGGCTGGCGGCGGCAAAAGCTGTGCTGTTTGTATTTTTTCTTCAAATAGTGGCGAGCGTACTAGCGTCATAAACTCTAAAAAATTCGCTGAGTAGTTACTGAATGAGGACTGTTTGCCATAAATATCATGCAGTCGTAACACCTCATTGTAAATATTAACGAACTCATCATCAGACACGCTATCGTCATTAATACCTTCAATCACTCTACGTTCAAACCCACCAAAGTAAATGAAAACATATCCAATTGGTGTATTGGGATTCGCCCGATCCGAGGCCAACCAATCCAAATAAGCCCCGCGGCACGAGGGTGATAGAGCTTCATAACTTGGCCAGTAACCAAGTGACTCATCACTATAGATGTGTGAGGTGTTATAAATAACTTTTGGCGATCCGACCGATAAGCTATCATTTATTAACGAAGGCTCAGTACCGTACCCAATCAAAGTTTCAAGCTTACCACCAAAATAAAAAAAGCCCTTATCAATGATACGTCCCTGTATCTTTAGAGACTCATCCCTTGATACCCAGCGCCCTAGTTTGCGGTTCGATGAAGTAGTATCATGTTTTTGCTTATTTGACGAGATAACAAAGGTTGCCAGCTCACCCACATCATCTAAATGCTCATCATGATACCTACTCGTCTGGCTTTGTTTCGCATAACGATTTTGGGTGCTAGGATTAGTAAAGTTATTATGGTTTGCAACGTCTGAATCAACTTCGGTCTCTACAACAATTTTAGACGGCTTTATATCAGGCGGCAAATCTATAAAATGAGTTTTCACCTCATCTTTTTTGTCGTCATATTTCTCTCTAAATAGCGCCAATACATTTTCGATAAAGTTTTTCATTACCTATAAAACCCATTCCAAGAGAATTAGCTAAAAAAGCTGTACAGCAAGATTAGAGTTTGAGCATTTTAAGAAAATCATGTTCTGTAATAATATCGATGTCGATACCTTCTGCAATCAGCGTCTCTGACTTACGTTGTTTACTGCTTTTATCATGTCCATTCAATAATGTTAAATCTGGTGTACCTACAACTAAATAATTGAGCTTTTTAGATACACCAGCTTTAACATGAAAACCTTGCCTTGCTGCGATATCAGCAATTTCTGCGCGTTTTATAGACAGCTCGCCTGTAAAGCAAATGTTTAATCCGAAAAACCGCCCTTGCTCATTACCTTCTATAGATCGGTTTTGAGTGAAGCGCTGTGTCCGATTATTGCTATTTCTTGGAAGAGATGGCTGAGCATTTAACCATTTTGTGATTGAAGCATTATTTTCTCTAAGAATGGTGGTCGTCACAAATCCACACGCTTTGGCGTCTTCTAGTGCATCATGATGATCAAACGCATACCGCCATTCTTTACATACATTGGCAAGATTATATCCTGATGTACTAAACCGCTGGCAGGTATCGCGTACCATGACAGAGGCATCTGCCCATTGCCAAGACGGTAGTGGCAAATCATGATCTAATAAACACTTCGTTATCGCTCTTTGATCAAAATTGGTATAACTGACCACAACATTATTACCGATAAATTGAATAATATTGCCATATATATCAAATATGGAAGGTGCATCTTTCACTTTGTTATTATCAATACCATGAATATCTATATTCGTTCGGCTAAAACTAGACTGTGGTCTTATAAAGCTACAGTAGGTATCTATCAGCTTACCTTTTATGTATTTCGCCATACCTATTTGACAAATAGAGCCAACGTCTGAGTTGGCAGTTTCTACGTCGATAGCCACAAAATTCATCATCTGTCCTTGTGCAAATGGTATGTAATATATCAGTTATGAATAATAATAAACTAAAATTGATATTTTTACATATCTCATTAATGGATACCGATATAAGTTTGAACGCAATAATTTCTTATCAAAAAGCTTATTTAGGGGCGCAGCTAACGCTCGGTCTCTCGGATTAAGCATTAACAGTAAGTATATTTTTAATAACCGAAAAAATATAAAACTAACCCTATATAGTACTAGTACTAGTACTATATTTAGTGCTTTGGTTTTTACCTAGATGCTGTTATTAATATTAGGGTTTATTAAGAAGATGATAATACTTGCAAGTGCTCGCCCACTATGACTCTGGCTAAGATAAAGAAAATTGTATACTATAGTTCGTTTATTTACATACTACTTAGAAGCTGAAAGCATGTCAGACCTACCAGATTTTATCCAGCCTACTTCTTTTTCACCTTCCAAAACATTTGGGCAGATGAGTCCTCAAAACAGTCATAACAATATCTCTGATCCCATCAATAGCGCACTTCCATCTCCGGTAGATATACAAACATCAAAGCCAAACAGCCTACCGGAGTTTCTACGTCTCAATGCAACGAAGTATATAGAGGATTTGACAGCCGTTCAGAGTGCCTCTGAACTACTCTCAAAGTTGAACCCACAACAAACTCTCTGGCTTGATTTGGAAATTAACCCCGAAAATGAGAAATTAATAGATGGTGCTTTCTTAATCAACGACTACTATTGGCACTTTAATGCTCAGCAATTTCGACAGCAGTCAGATGTCGTTTATGAGCTATTAAATAAAGCTGATTTTTTAGGTGGCCATCATCTAATTGAGTTTGATTTACCTCACCTATATTCGCTATTAAACGACGCATTATCGACCACTAGCTATAAACATACATTATCAACAAACCAGCTTGACGGTTCTGACAAACTGCGTGGCTGGCAAGCGAAAGCTTGGGATACACTGATACTGAGCTGCCTATTTATTCCGCACCAGCCTAGCCACGCCTTAGCTAAGCTCTACAAAGCCAATGTCGATTATAATAACCCAGTCCTTGACTGCTTAGAGAGTCGCTGTGTATTTGGGCTTTGCACACAAGCGTGGCAAATCCTACCTACCAATATGCAAATACTACTGCACAAGCTATTACCACAGCTTTTGCATTTGCATACGCTCAGCCGTCAAAACTACTTTGCTATAGATGAAGACAATATCTTTGATATAGAAGCTATCTTTGACAACTTGCCCGCAGGAAATCGAACTGATCTTATCAACCTATTAGAGGGTTGTATGGGCAATAATCATGTGAGCAATAATGACAAAGCGCACTCAACACTATGGCAACATCTTGGTTTAGCCACCTTTATTAACTGGCTAAGATATTTTGATAAGCCACAAGCACGCCGTCCAGTATGGCTTATCAAGCATCCTTTCCACAGACGTAGTTTTAGCCAAGCTGAAAATACTTTTTGGCATTTGCATGAGCCGAGTGAAGATTGGATTAATCAACAGTGTCATCACTTTTTTGGATTTGAGCATTTGCGCGAAGGACAGATGTCTATTGTCAAAGCAGTGCTGATGAATAAAGACATTCCTCTTGGCATATTGCCAACAGGTGGCGGTAAAAGCTTGACCTTCCAGCTACCTGCACTGATATTAAGTAGGTACCAACGTCAGCTGACCGTAGTGATATCGCCTTTAAAGGCATTAATCGAAGACCAAGTTGTCAACTTGCATACTGATTTGCCAGACTACGCCAATCGTATTGCTTATCTGACTTCAGGGCAGTCCATAGAAACCCAAAAAGACATCTTAGACGGTATTTGGCAAGGCGATATCGATATTATTTATATGAGTCCAGAGCGGCTACGTACACATAGTATTCGTCAACTACTCAAAAATCGCCCACCAGCATTTTGGGTATTAGATGAGGCGCATACGCTTAGCCAATGGGGCACTGATTTTCGGCCAGACTTTTTGCGTATCGCCGATCACATGATGGCGTGTTATAGCGACGAGCTTCGAGAACACTTTACAAAGCAGCTTGAGCGCCAAAGCGACATTAAAGAGGGTAAACTTCAGCTTGATATGTTAGAAGTGATATCTGATCAGGACAATACTAACGCATCTAGAACAAATATTAGCAGTAACGCGTCGGAATTCTTACCACCCACCATAAGCTTAGTGACCGCCACAGCCTCCACACGTGTCAAAGATGATTTAGAAAGTGAGCTGGTAAATAAGCTTACTGCCTTAACTGACAATAAACCTTTGGTACAGTATGGCACCCCTATCGAAAGCCTTAAGATTTGGCGTGACGATATTACTGCGCATTTTATAGAAGCAGCCAAGGACGAGCGTGAAGCACATATCTATAACATTATAAATGAGCGCAAAGTTTGGTACGAAAACCAATATCCAGAACATCCTGAAAAAGGTGTAGTTATAGTTTATCTGCGTAACCGTAAAGGCTGTGATCAATATGCTGACGATTTCGCCCAAAAAGGCTTAGTGTCCGCCGCCTATCATTCTAAATTAAATGAGGGGCAGAAAAAGAGTGTACTTGAAAAATTTAAAAATGATGAACTAGACGTAGTGGTCTGTACCAATGCTTTTGGCATGGGCATTGATAAAGAGGGCATCCATACTGTTATCCATAGCGGGCCGCCGAATAACCTTGAGTCTTATATTCAAGAGATTGGCCGTGCAGCACGTAAGTCCTACGAGGTCGGCGCAGCATATATGCTATGGGGTCAAAGAGATATTGAAGCTTTGTTTTTCCAAGAGCGTGAGTCACGCATACCAAATACAAATACCTTGAGAGACTGTTGGACAGCCATACGTCCAGCTCTCAGTAAACCCATGCAAGATCAATGGTTCCCTAGCAGTGTACTAGCGCCCATACTTGCACCAGATGACGAGAATGAACAACTTAATACCCAAGTAAGAGTAGCTTTATTGGCACTCGAGCGTTACGGATTGCTGACTGAAAAAGACCAGCAACCGGCTTGGATCAGTATCAAACTATCAAGCCAACCGCCTGCTAGTCAACATACTAATATATCTAAGCTCTATGCTCAATTACAGCAGCTTTCAAATGATAGCTTAAGCAAGGTGACAATAAATATAGTTAATGCTAAGAATAGTAGTGACGAAGGCTCTAAAAATGACAACAATACTGGCCTGACTCGCTATCATTTACCTGAATTGGCACTGGCGCTTGGCTATTCTGTTAAGTCACTATTAAAAGGGCTACGTGAGTTAGTCAATCAAGGTCATGCTCAGTGGCAAATTGTGGTGCGTATACGACTAAAATATACACACCGCTATTTAAAAGGTGAATTTAATCGCTTAAGCCGTATTATGACTGCTCTAGAGGAATGTCTAAATAGCAGTTATGGCGCGCTAAGTGGCACTGACGCGATAGAAATGCAAGGCACCACCCAGCTCAATACCAAAGCACTCGACAACTGGCTGATTCAGCAGCGCCATAATTTATCTAGTAAACGTCATATTCTACCTATGTTTCGAGCACTAGGTATCTTGAAAACGCGCAATCATGGTACAACCCAAGTGTTTGTCTCCTCTACAAATAGGACTAAGTTATGGCAAATTGATGAGGATCTGCCAGACAATTGGGAGAGCTGGGTTCGCTATGCAAAAGTGCTCGTAGAAAATTTGACACCTTTATATGAAGAGTATTTGCTACCTGCCCTACCTGATAAAAAAGATGGTGATGGTAAAGAATTCAATCTAGATACTTTAGCCCAGAAGCTACAGCGCGATCCTGATACTATCTTAACCCAACTTGAGCAAT
The DNA here is from genome assembly GCA_963975785.1 of uncultured Methylophaga sp. Lineage (GTDB taxonomy): Bacteria > Pseudomonadota > Gammaproteobacteria > Nitrosococcales > Methylophagaceae. The sequence continues at coordinate 20,127 of CAXBIM010000030.1, read as the reverse complement.
TACAGCGCTTGGAGCTGATTGAGCTTAGCCGCTTAGACGACACGCAAGATGCTATTTTCTTTATTGGCAAACACCGAAAATCCACTTCAAAGTATCATGAAAACGCCTATCAATATTTGCAAACCCATTATCAAGATCGCTGCGCTCGCATCCATATGCTGAGCTTTTGGTTACAGGCAGACGCTGATGTCCAAAAAGCGTTGATTGAGGACTACTTTACTAAGCCTCTATCGGAAGTCATCAAAACCTATATTAACAACGATATCGATGTGCATAAACCTTATATCAAAGATTATGAAAAAGAGATTTTGCCTAAATATTTTAGTGACACTCAAGTACAAATTATCAAAGAAACAAGCCGTGCGGCCATGGTACTGGCTGGTCCAGGATCTGGAAAAACCACCGTGGTGGTACATAGAGTCGCTTATCTATTAATGATAGAAGAAATCAAACCTGAGAAAATTTTGATATTGGCTTATAACCGTTTGGCAGTAGCCGAACTAAGATCGCGCTTACTGGCTTTGATTGGTTATCATGCGATCAATGTTACCATTCAGACATTCCATGGGCTGGCACGGCAAATCACAGGACTGAGTGAAAAAGACGCACCCGATGCCGCGCTTGATGAGATTGCCACGCGCATTGAGCATTTAAACCAAGAGAAAAACTTACAAAAGCGCCGTGATAATGCTCGCTATCAGTGGATGATTGAGCAGGCCATCAGTCAACTACAAGAGCGGCCGCAACACTTTCAGTACATCATGGTCGATGAGTTTCAAGATATCGATGAATATCAGTATCAAATGATTGGGCTATTAGCAGATCTACAAACACAAGATGACAATAATAGCGACACCGATGATAGCTATATTGCTATAGATGCTGATAGTGATGCTACTGATGATAACTTTGAGCAGCGCGGCTATTTGATGGTGGTTGGTGACGACGACCAGAACCTATACGCCTTTCGTGGCGCTAGCATTCAATATATCCAGCAGTTTGCAGACAACTACCATGTTAATACTGAGCAAAAATACTATCTGCTCAATAATTATCGTAGTGCTAATAATATAGTCGAGCTTGCCAATGAATTTATAGCTACTACATTGCCAAGTAGTGAGCGTCTAAAGCAGGCTGAGCATAGCATCAAGGCGACTAAACCCTATCCTAGTAGTCCTATTCGCTATGGCTACTACCAGCAGACCAAAGGCGTTGACATGGCAGCATGGATCGCGTCTGATATTGAGCAGCGCTTAGCAAGTAATGAACAAAAAAATGCAGCGCCAGAAACCATAGCCGTACTAGCCCCTAAGTGGTCATATTTTGATGCCATACAGCATTACCTTGAAGCTCTAAATATTAGTAGTCAGCGCTATAATGAAAATGAACAAGTTACTCCTATAAATAGTTTTATAGGACAAGCGCTATTTAAAGATTTGAGCGCGAAACGTTTAGACTTTATTGAGGGTAATGTTGCTAAATTTTTGGAATGCTGGCGGGTCAAGCGGAGCTTAAACCATTTAGATAAAGCTTGGGAGGCAATTATCAGTTGCACTCAAGATATGGAAAACGTGACTTATGAGCAGGTATTACAAGCGATAGAGTCTATTCTATACGATGATAAAACACAGGTTATATTAATCACTTATCATAGTGCGAAAGGGATGGAGTTTGATCATATTTATGTCATTGATGATCAACTCTCAAACTCATCTTCAAACGCTCAGGCAGATCATAGTCATGATAGACCGCTATATGTAGCACTGACGCGAGCGAAGCAAACGTTGAGCTTACTACTCCATCATAAAACGTATCACCCTACCTTAGCTAACATATTGCTTACTCATGCTGAGCAAATTGATTTACCTGCGGTTAGTCCACCTTCAATGCTAACTTTTCATCGATTTATGCGTTTGGATGAGCTGGTATTGACGCCGCGCGCACTGGTCAACGACTCAGGTCGCAAGTTTGTAGAACAGACGTTTTGCCATGATAGCTGGACGAAAACACGAGATGATATTCTAGGATTGTTTGATGTCGCTTGCTATAAACAAGATAGGAAAAGCGATGGCTTTTACTCGGCTAAAGGTCAACAAGTTGCTCAATTTTCAACAGCTTTTTCTAAAGAATATTCTTCTCAAGGGCAAGGTAATCAACATCTATTGATGACTGGCTTTACAACTACCCTGTTTTATCAGCAGGATATCTCTTGGTATGAAAAATCGGGTTATCATGGCAGCGAAGGTAGCCATTATCTAATTGTGCCTTATGTTCAATTTAATATGCAGTGTAGGTAACGAACTGTGTTGAAGAACCCGTGGAGTAAACTAACGTTTTAATGAATAGTTTACAACGACCAGAAAAATCAGTACTTGTAGAATAGAATTTAAAGCAAAAGCCGTTAAGAAGCTAGCAAACAACAAAGATAATCTTAGTGTAGTAGCACAACATTTAGGAAGAATGATGCAAACACTTTATAGTTGTTAATAGCACAAAATGAATGAAGCCAAGCTTGTCGATAATAAGCAATATAGTCCTAAACTTATAATAATAAGAAAAGACAAAACTCTCAAACGTAATCTTAATGTTACCCAGAAGGAAAAAGGAGTACTAAAAAAGTTGTTCATGCTATATGTAGCGTGAACAACTTTTGTCATGATACTCACACGTTATATCGATAAATTTAAAATGTAATAACATTTATATTAATCTTTAAAAGCTAAACCCAACATTTAAGTTTACCCGCGATAGCCATTTATCACTATTTTCAGACGTCGTTGACGTAAAGCCAGTGCTATTAGTTGCACCGCCAATGATATTAGAATTCTTACCATAAGTATGATCTAACCAAACCAAAAATGGTGGCGCAATAAACATCAGACCTGTGGTGTTCATTTGTGAGTCAGACCAGTCACCATGATGTTTTTTAAGATAACTGTAGTCGTTGTACACCTTGACTGCTTTTAATGCCCCCATATCTTTCATCGGAATGGTATATGCCAAATTTACACTACCCACTGTACCTTCTGAGGCAATAAAATAGGCTGGCGTTAATCCATTTGCGCCCATCAATGTCATACTATCATCAACACCATTAGGATTTTTGGCATCATAGTCATAATGAATAAGCGAGCTTTGCACATTGAACTTGTCAAAATTATTATTAGTGTGAAGACCAACTGCATAATAGTCGCCATCATCATTGGTCAAACCATTCTCTAGCTGAGAATAAGCGCCTGATAAGCCGATCTCCTGCTTGCCTAATGTCGTTTCAAACTTGCGAGCCACACGCGCATTAAATTGGTTCTTTTTTTCATTCTCATACTGGCTCATAGAAGGGAACGTATTATCCAATTCGCTATAAGCCCCACTTTCAGGCGAGTATCTAAGACTTTCAGATAACATCTCAGGATAATACCCAAGCTTTATATCCCAATCTTTGCTTTCATGATTTAGATTTACACCCGGGGCAATATTGTTGCCGTAACCTAAAAAGAAAGGCAGATGATAGGTCCAGCCATTTTGAGGATAAGGATAAATCGCAAAAGGCTTATAAACCAATCCTGCCTCAACGCTATTTTGTTCATCAACGTTGTAACCCACGTAAGCCTTCTCGATTGAGGTTTTATCATCATCTTGAAAGATATAACTACTATTCAAATAAAAATCATCGTATTTCCCATCAACATCTAAACGAAAAATATCAAACTCAGGATCGCCTAAATCGGAATTATACTTATCCTCACTCCAACTCTGATAACGTTGATTAAATCTTATAACGCCACCAACGTTTAACTCCTTAGTTCCATCTTCGCTTTTGAGTTCGAGGACTTTGGCCTGGGCGCTAGTAATTGCAGGTAGCCATAACACTGGGGCTAATACTATTAATGATTTGAAAATTAGTTTGGTCATGACATATTCCTATTATCTTGGGAGTAAAAATCCTTTTTATAAAACCAACCGTTATCAATGCTTAGTACAATTTCTTTTGTGGTGGCCCTGCAAACTTGAGCGGACCAATCGCATTCATATTGACTTCAACCAGACACATACCGTCTTGTTTCATAGCCTCATTAATCTTGATATCAAACTCCTCTAAAGAATCGGCTTTGAAAGATTTGCAGCCCATTGCCTCACCAAGGGCAACAAAAGAGGGCGTATGCAGTTCGTTATAGTATTGTCTGCCATCAAAGTACTCTTTTTGAATACCGCGCATGACACCATAACCCCCATCGTTCATCACCAGTAAAACCATATTAGCGTTCTCTTGTATGGCTGTGGCAATCTCGCCTACACCTAGCATCAAACCACCATCACCTACTAACGCCACTGTTTTTTTGTCTGGATTGGCGATTGCCGTACCAATCCCATGTGATAGACCAAGGCCAATCGCGCCCGCCAAAGAATGAATATTCTGTAACGGCTTATTGACTGGGAACAATCGACTGCCCCACGTGCTGCCCGACATCGTAATATCTCTCACCAATATGCCGTCTTCTGGCAAGGCTTTACGCAACAAGTAGCACAGATCAGCATACGGCCCTAGCTGAGTCTCCAATGCATTAATGGCAAAGCCCTTTGCCGATTTGATACGCTGATCATAGTCTGCATCTATTTTGGATGTGTATCCTAACCTCTGGATGACATTCTGCAAAAAAGATTTTGCTTCAGCACAAAAGAAGTGTTTGACCGAATAATTTCTTTGCTGCGCCATTGGGCTTGCATCGATCTGTATCAGGTTTTCTGGGAATTTTAGTGAGTAGGTTTTTGTCTCATTACTACGTAAGCGAGAGCCAATAACGATGCAAGCATCACTCTCTGTGATGAGCGTTTCGACTGCGGATGAGTTATGAAACGCATTTAAACTTCTTGGGTGCGTATCGGCTAACACACCGCGCGCATGAGTAGAAGACACCACAGGTATGCCCATGTCAGCTAATTTTTCGATCTCAGCACTCGCTTCGATACAGCCGCCGCCTATCCATAAAATAGGGTTTTTGGCAGATTGGATTTGCTCAGCAACAAAATCCACATCTTTCTTATGGGCGTCAGGTAATTGCATAGAGCCCACATACGATAACTCAGTAGGTAGCTCAATGGTTGTCGCTTGTACATCAATCGGTATTTCAATACTGACGGGGCCTTTGGGCACAGTAGTCGCTACCCGAATCGCCTCTCTCACCATGCCAACCGCGTGCTCAGGACTCAAAATTCTAAAAGCCGCTTTACTACTGGATTTTAAGTAACCAAGCTGATCAGCCGCTTCATGGATAAAACTTGCATCACGATCCAAGTATTCTTTTTCAACTTGCCCTGTGATATGAATAACTGGGCTACCCGCATTACATGCTTCAACCAAAGAGCCAATAGCATTGCCTGAACCTGCACCCGTACTGGTGATGGCCACACCTAACCCTTTGAATCGAGAATACGCATCTGCCATGTTGACGCATCCCGCTTCTCCCCGTGAACAAATAAATCTGATTTTATCTCTTCTACCAATGGCATCGGCAATCGGTAGGTTATGAATAGAAATCAAGCCAAAAACATCGCTCACACCATGTTCTTCCAAAACTCTCGCTACTAATTCACCGACGGTTACTTTGACTGTCATAATCTCATCCCTGTATGTTAATAATCTGGTTGTTTAATACATTTATTAAATATAGTTATTTGATATATAACTATTTGACTTCACACCATGGGTTTGGTGTTTCATCAAGGTTTAGAAATATACTTTTTGTTTGCATATAATCTAAAATACCCAGTCTTCCTTTTTCTTTACCGACGCCACTTTCTTTGTGCCCACTAAAGGGGGTAGCGATAGAGAATTTTTTATACGTATTGATCCATATTGTTCCGGCCTCAAGACGTTTCGCCATATCAAGCGCTTTTCGATAGTCCTCTGTCCATATGCCAGCGGCAAGACCATAGACACTCTGATTCGCTTCAGCCACCAATGCGTCTTCGTCACTAAACGGCATTGCAACCAGTACAGGACCGAATATCTCTTCTTGGCAGATTTGGGCTTGGTTGGTTAACCCGATGATGATAGTTGGTGCATAGTAAGAGCCTTTGTCAAAGTTTTCGCCAGTGAGTCTGTAGCCGCCAGTCACGACATTACCGCCCTCTTCTTTAGCCATTTTGACGTAGTCGTCAACCGTATTAAGATGCGCTTCACTGACTAAAGGCCCCATTTGTGTGTTGGGTGCTTCTGGGTCACCTACGATGATTTTCTTGGTTTTCTCAATTAAAGCATCTAAAAACTTGTCGTAAATACTCTGATGAATAAATAGTCTTGAGCCTGCAATACAAGCTTGGCCCGATGAGCTGAAAATGCCGTAAATCACACCGTTTACTGCAATATCAACGTTGGCATCTTCAAAGACAATCGTAGGGGATTTACCACACAGCTCTAAGGACGTAGAAATAAGCTTTTCAGCTGCCACATGCGCTAAGTGTCTACCCGTACTGGTACTTCCAGTAAAAGAAATTTTTTGTACCAGCGGATGTTTGACAATCGCTTCTCCAACGACAGAGCCTTTACCAGTCAACACACTAAATAAACCTGCTGGTAAGCCGGCCTCTTCAAATATCGTCGCCAACTCAAGGGCGATAAGAGAGGTTGCTTCAGCAGGTTTTAGGATAACGGCATTGCCCCCTGCCAGCGCGGGTATGATTTTTTGTATCTCTGATGCAATTGGAGAGTTCCATGGTGTGATCGCGGCAATTACCCCTAACGGCTCATAAGTGGTGAACGTCAAGACAGACTTGATGCGCTGATTGGTCAGCTCGTTGTCTAAGGTTTCAAGACAACTGGCGATATATCGAGTCGTGGCAATCGCACTATTTACCAGACCCATGGTTTCGGAGATCGGCTTACCATTATCTCGGGTTTGCAGTTTGGCTAAAAATGTCTTCTTATCTTCTAATAGGTTTGCCACTTTAAATAAAATGGTGGCCTTTTCTGAGGGTAATGTGTCGCGCCAGTCTGAGTGTCTCCAAGCAGCATCAGCCGCTAAAATGGCTTCATCAACATCATCCAAACTTGCGGTTGATATTTCCGCATTTTCTGAATGATCGGCTGGGTAATAACTTTTTGACGGTTTGCCACCACCAAGCTTCCACTTACCTGCAATAAATATTTTTTTCATAAGGTTTCTCACATTAATGGCGCTTTATATTTGTAAGGTTTGGTCAATCTGACAGCACAAGCGCAAAGCACTAAAGGCTGCTAAACTTGAAGTCTTAGGGTTTTCGGCTAAGGGTAATCCAGTCATACTGATCTCAAGCTTGCCGAATACGCCTTCAGCGGTGATATGATGAATATTGTGTTCAAGTGCTGGATCAGCGATTAGCTCTACTGTCGTATGATCAAGACCAACACCTGCCAGCGCAATGGTGGCAGCAACGTTTGAATTGGCTGGGAATAAAGCCGCCGCTTCTCTCGCAGTGCCTGTAAAGAAAACCGTTGCTTCTTTTAAATGATCGTAATCAATAAGCTGGTCAGCATGACTGCCCTTCCAGCTATCTGGCTGCTTTCTGCCTTGATACACTACACGGTCCAGTCCCGCCAAACTTGCCGCATTGATACCATCAATGCCAGCCACGGCACCCGCTAAGATACGAATATTCACCCCGTTTCTTTGTGCAGCATCAGCAAGTGCAACGGCAAACGTCTCATCGGTAAACGCCCCGACAGAGACAATACCAAGGGGTATGCACTTCTCTAAAATCTTGATGGCATGTTCTTTGAGTCCATTTTGTCCTGACATCTCAATGGCCAAATCAGGCATGTTAGTTAAATCATCAACGCAAGTAATCACCTCGATAGAGTCGCCTATCTCCGCCTTGATACTCTCTGCGCTTTTAGGACTGGCAACTACCGTTGATAAAACGATATTTTGAGGCAACATCTCATGTACTTTTTTTGCCATTGATCCGTAGCCTATGAACATCACGCTTTTCATGCCTTACTCCTGTTTATATCTTTTATATTTCTTTGCTCAAGCCACCAGAGACATCAACCACCGAGCCTGTGGTATAAGAGGATAATGGCGATGCCAAAAACAGAAGTGCGTAAGCTGCCTCCTCGGGCTTACCTAGACGGCCAAGTGGAATCTGCTTTTTGGTAGCGACGTGGGCCGTCCATTCTTGCCAGTTCTTGCTTTGGTCTGATCGTTCCTCAAAACGTCTGCGCCACTGCCCAGACTCCACCAACCCAATCAATATAGAATTAACTCTAATGTTTTCTTTGACCAGCTCATTAGCGAGATTCTTACTTAGATTCAATAAGCCTGCTCTGGCGACTGAGGTTGCTACCATGTGCGTTTCTGGCTTTAGACCTAGTAAAGAGTTCACGTTGGTTATCGACGCAATATCGGACTGCTTTAGATGTGGTAACGTCGCATTAATCATATTCACCACGCTAAAAACCTTTAATTTAAGCTCATCAACCCAGTCTTGCTCTTCGGTGGCAAAAAAATCTGCCACTTTGCCTTGTCCGGCGTTATTCACAAGCATGTCAATTGCGCCAAATTTTTCGATCACTAACGCGACATAATCTGCTACTTGCTCTTTCTTTAATACGTCGCATTGATGAATGAACATCTGATTTGCATCGTATTCTGCATTCAACGCGTCGAAGGTTGATTGAAGTTTTTCTTGGTTTCTACCACACCAAGCGACGTTGGCACCTTCTGCTAGGAATAGCTTGACCAACTCGAGTCCTATACCAGAGGAGCCACCAGTGATGATGACTACCTTATCTCTTACTTTAAAACTCATAAATCATCACCTTTAATAATGGAGAGAAGTACTTGGTTAAAACGCTCTGGCTGATCCAAGTACGATAAATGGCTGGCGGCATCAATAGCATGCAATGTGATATTTTTATGCCGTGCTGCAATCTCAAACATAATCTTGGGGGTGGTAATACCATCCTCAGTGCCATAAATTAAGTCGACAGGTTTGTCTATCGTTGCTAGATAATGGTGGATACTGTCATGCGCCAATAACCGTGATGATTTTTCAAACCCTTCTATCGTAATGTCCTCCATTACTTTTTCGAGCAGCGCAACCTTGTCATTGCTAGCATCGAATAACAAGGCACTACTCCTCTGCCTTGCCATCTCTGTACCACCCAATTCACGCAGAAGCTTTGGACGCATATTGGCAACCTCATCTTGCTTTGCTTGCTCAAACTCTCCGTAGCCTTGAGCAGGATTGACCAAGATCAGTTTATTTACCTTGCCTGGATGTTCAGAGGCAAAACCTACAGCGATAAGCGCACCTAAGGAATGGCCTACGAGATAGATACGATCGATATTTTTTGATTCAAGAAGCGCCAATAGACGCTGGCTGTAGTCAAGCGCAGTAGGCACCTCTTGTTCAACTTGCTCACTGTTGCCATATCCAGGCGCATTCCACGCTAAAACAGACCCATTAGTTGCCAAGGCATCTATTTGGTTTGACCAAGAATCAGAACCTGAGCTGATACCATGTAAAAAGACAATCGTCTCCTCACCCAGCCCATCGTTTTGAATAAACTCAATATGACTGATGGAGTCATATTCCTTGTCAAAATTTTTCATACAGATTCCTTTATGTATCCAAAAATCAGAGTCGATTCATCTCGTTACCATCGATGAAACAAAAACGTTTTCACAAAACCTAACGTTTAATCTTAGACAACGGATGGTCATTTGGGTAAGTCGGAATGACAGGTTTTGGATTACCAATCATGACGCACATCAGCGCATCTTCTTGCGTATGATTGCGAAGCCCTCTGTACACATTAGGCGGTATCGAAATCAAATCTCTATAATTCAAAACCAAAGAGGTTTCTTCACCGTTCTCTTCTACCGTCAACTCAATAGAGCCGCGCAGCATAAAGAAAACCTCTTCAGCATCGGTGTGCACATGTGGCGGGCCTTCACACCCTGCTGGTAACAGCATTGTCGAAAAGGTAAAGTTTTCAGCTGGCACCGTATTAGTATCCCCAGAAATACCGGTCGCCCCTGTTCCCATATAACGCATTTGAGCGCGTCTGTATTTAGGATCAAAATCTGCTTGAAACTTCAGTGCGCTAAAGTCGTATTCGCGATTTTCAAATCTTGCAACACGGGTTGATATCCAATCTTTTAGCGTACTGCCTTCTGGTCTTTTCCAAGTTTCAGTATTTTTAGTATTCATAACTGCACTCCTTGTGGTTTCACTCACTATTAATCGGTTGATTTAACAAAATTTTGTGTTGTTTACGCTCTTTCTTTTTAAATCTAGTATTTCTTAAGCAATGGCAATAAGAAGAAAGAGGATACGATAGCCACACCTGCTAAAAACATAATTCCGTAGTCAATATTGCCTGTATAAACAACAATATAGCCGATGATAACGGGTGCTAAGGCACTACCGAAATTCCCAAATCCATTAAAGATGCCGCCTGCTGTTGTCGCCACTTCTTTTGCCGTCGTGTTAGCAAGCAAAGCGAAAATCGCTGAAACATTGAAGCCCCACAAAAAAGCACTGGCAGACATGAAGATGAGAACATTCACTACACCTTCTTGATAAATCAATAAAAACATCGTAATCCCTGCCCCAAATAGTCCGCCAAAGACTTGTAACGCTCTCTTATTTGGAAACCTGTCTGAGTTAAATGCACCAATGATCTCGCCAATAAGCATGGCTAAGAATGGAATCATAGATAAGCTGCCAAACTGCTTTAAATCAAAACCTTTTGCTTCTATTAGGTAAGTCGGTATCCAGCTGTTTAGACCCCATAGGTAGGCCAACGTCCCGACATTAAAGAAGGTAACCAACCAAAATGGCTTACTACTTAACAGTGTTGTGAAGTTCGTTTTATGGTCAACACTCTTTCTATTCGCTTTCACATACGTAATACCCTTTAAGCCAAAGAATACGAGGATGAATAGGAATATGGTGATGAACGACATGAAGAAGAAAGTGGCTTCCCAGTGGTAGTTTTGTAGAATAAGCGCGGTCAATGGAAATCCAAGCGCCGCACCCAGCGGTGTACCCAATAAGAATAAGGTAGATGCACGTGCCTGCTCGGATTCCGTATAATTTTGCTTAACAATGCTGTAGCAAAGCGCCAGTAACGGCCCTTCAGCAATACCAAGCAAAACGCGGTAGAACAAGAGCATGTAAAAATTGTTGGTCAGACCCATCAGGAGCATCAACACCCCCCAACTGGCAATACCGCAGAGTAGGATTTTTTTTGGCCCAAAAATATCACCTACAAAGCTAAGAAAAACAGATGAGAGACCATAGGCTAATAAGAAAATACTCATCAACCAGCCCAATTTGGTTTTGTCCCCTTCAATACCAAAATCAGATAAAAAAGCAGGATCTGAGAAGAGGACAGCGATACTAATTTTGTCAAAAAATGCCAATATCACTGTTATCATCAATACAATGGCCGGCAACCAGTATCTAAAACCACCCGGTCTGTTTCTTTGTACACCTACAGCATCGACATTGTTTACGGTTGTATCCATTTCCGTCATCCTTGATAATTGGCTTGGAATTTGATGATTCAATCAGTGATTAAATAGCATTCAAATCGTTTGATAGCAGTGGCTTTTTTATACAAAAAATGGTATTAAATGTTCACAAATCTTATTTCCCCGTACAGATTATTTGGGTTTTATCTTCATAAGATTGAATGACTGATCTTTTAACACCTCTGGATCAAGTGGCCATTCTGCTTTTATCCACCTTTTGGCCATTTTGACAATTTTGTTGTTGTTGACGGCGACTAGGTAACGCAGTTTTTTCTCGCGATCGAGATAAAAAAAGCAATGATCCCCATCTTCGTCTGCTCTAACCATCAATTGACAGTGTTCAATATCGACAGGCGAGCCTAATATTTGAATGTTTTTATCGTATTGATCCGACCAGAGCCACGGTGTCTCTTCATAAGGAATTCTGTGCTCCAACATGGATTGAGCAGCAATGACGCCTTGATGCTGAGCATTTGACCAAGACTGAATACAAAAACCTAGATTGGGATGAATAGCTACATCACCTGCAGCATATATATCAGGGTCGCTGGTTTGACAGTATTCATTGACGACAATACCATCGCTTGTTTCTAATCCTGATACTTCCGCAATCTCTTTATTAATGTGCGCCCCTGTACCCAAAAATACCAAATCATAAACAGCAGTATCGTTGTCATTGCTACTATTAACATGAATGGTGACGCTTTGATCCTCATCTGATTGATTCAAGTCAAGGTGTTTACAAGACAGTCTGATATGGACGCCATGCTGCTCATGAAGGTTTAACAGATAATCTGATACTTCCTGACTCACACTTCTGGCACACAATCGGTCATTCATCTCATATAGAGTCACGTCGATGTTTCTTTTGGATAAAGAAGCGGCAACTTCTAAACCAATCCAGCCGCCACCGATGATGCCAATTTTATCTACCTTATTGATCTTTTCTTCAATACGTAGACTGTCCTTAATATTGCGAAGGCTGACAACGTTGTCGTAAGACGCCCATTGTTCGACAGGGATTTTTGCCTTACTGCCAGTGGCAATCAATAATTTATCGTAAGGAATTGCTTGGTCAGTGTTGGTATAGACCGTCTTATTCTGACGATCAATACTAGTTACTTTGACTGGCTTCAATAGCTCGATATTAAGCTCAGCAACAACCTCATCCTTAAATATCTGTAACGACTCATGAGTGGCTTCGCCCAATAGCACTTGTTTGGATAAAGGAGGACGTTCGTAAAAGGCATGATCTTCGTCACCCACAATCGTGATGAGACCTGTATAACCTTCGGATCTTAGGGTTTTTGCCGCCCATATTGCGGCCTGACCTGCACCTATTACGACTATCTGATTCATGGTAAACCTCCTTATTTGTGTGCCATCTCTTTCTATATAACTCATCCAGCTTTGGTCATTCACATGTTGTTGATTTGCCGTCTCGTGGTATCATCAATACCGCCCTCGACTGCCCACTCTGTAAATAAATCAAGTGAATAATCATAATGACGAGCTTGCCATTCAGGCGTTAAGTAATCGTCGTTGGTGTAATATTCAAATGCCCCGCCAAATGGTGAATGCACATACCAAAAGTACGCAGAGGACACAGGATGGCGACCAGGCCCGATAAACGAATCCCATTTTTTTCGGTTCATGTGCAGACCGCCGCCAATGACCTCATGTATGTCTCTAACAATAAAGGCCACATGATTTAACCCAGGCGCATCTCTGTGAGGCAGCTTTAATAAAAACAGATTGTGATGCCAGCCTTCCGCGGAGCACCGTAAAAACGCCCCTCGATTGTTATAAGCATCTGATAGATAAAAGCCCAATATATCCTCGTAAAATGTTTGTGCCGCTACAAGATTGGGACTAAAGAGGACAACATGACCGACGCCTAATGGTGCTGCTTTTTCATACACTGGACTGGCTTCATTGATTCTATTAATAGAACCATACTGATTGATACCCGCGCTTGCTTTATCGAGACTGGTTTGCATGACACTGATTTCAAAAGACAACGTCAGCCCATTTGGATCACGGCAATATAAAATATCTGTCTCTGCTTTATAACTATCGACACCTTGTAAGCTATCCTTTAGCTTGTCAAAACTCTCTTGATCATCGACTGCCCAAGTCACTTCTCTTAGCGTCGAGCCGTCTTCAAAAGCAGGCGGCAATCTGGTGTCATCTTTGTCGTAGACATAAATGGCACTACCGTTGTCCATGCTAAATTTTGTCGTGCCTTCTATGTCTGAGCTGACTTCTTCTAACCCAAAATCAATCGCAAAGTTCTGACATTTTTTTCGGTCTTCAACACCGAATTTTAAGGTTTTAATTCCGTTTATCATGTGAAATCCTTATTGGAATGCTTTGGTTACTCGCTGTGACGCAAGCTTCCTAGTTAAATACAAAGCCACCATTTACTGGGATATTTTGACCTGTGACAAATGACGCCAAATCAGACAAGAGATATACTGCTGTACCATCTATGTCTTCTGGATATTGCTTTCTGTTGAGCGCGCGACCATTGACATAATGGTCGTGGCGTTGCTGTGGTACATAAGCAGTTGCTTCAACGATGGTAAGACCGGGTAAAATACAGTTGACACAGATATTGTCTTCACCAAGCTCACGCGCCATGGAGCGAGTCATAGAGATGATGGCACCTTTACTTGCGGTATAAGCCATCAAGTTTGGTGCACCCCAAAGCGCGGTATCAGAGGCAATATTGACGATTTTTCCAGCGCTAGACGCTTTAAGATATGGAACCAATGCTTTACTCAATAGCCACGTACCTTTGACATTAATTTGCATTACACGATCCCAAAGATCTTCGTCATAATCCATCATGTTTTTACCGCCAACCCCAGTCGCTAAAGCCCCACAGTTGATAAGGCCATCAATTTGAGCACTCTGAGCAATTACGTCATCAACTGTCGATTTGATGTTGGATGCATCTGACAAATCTATCTGCCAAGCAGTTGCCTTTAGCCCCTGCTCTTTTAACAAATTGGCTTGACTATGAACTTCATCTGTCAAGATATCCAACATGACCACGTCTGCGCCTTGCTTGGCACAAGCGATAGCAAAAGACAGTCCCAGCCCACGAGCCGCGCCTGATATAACGATTCTCTTATTGAGTAGTAAATTGTTCATTAGTGCTGGAACTCCCTTTCAATTTGTATTCTGCTTGTATGCCACCTTTAAGAAGCATTCCAGTTAAGCGTTGACTTTCTCTTCTTTAGGCTCTTTTAACGCTTGCAGCTGGTTAAATTGCTTTTTGCCTTCTTTTTGAAAAATTCTTCTCAAACGGGCAAGACCCACGTCATGCTGATACAAAAACTCGTGAGCCTGAGCCTGTGGCGCCATATTTTCTAAAATAATTCTGTCTTGTTCTAAGACATCCCAGTGCAGTTTTTCAAGATAGGTGCGGTACATAAAGCGCCACGTATCACGTTGCCAGCCTTGCACTTCACGGCAGCGCCAAAAGAAGACACGGGTATGGTGCTCATCAATCGGTGTGGCAAAACCGACAATCCAAAACACACCGCCGGGACCAAAATCTTTCTTGTAAGGAATAGACAATCTTAACCAAGGGCTACCCGTATCGCCGTATTCTACCCAATCAAAGTTCACACCTTTTTGACCTGTTTTTTCAAATACGAAGCCATCTTTGGTCTTTTTAAACTCCATATCAGATTGCTTATCGCCTTCTGCCATAGAGTGAGACGTCGCGTGTAAAAAAGCGCCGTGCATTGGATCCATCACGTTATCAACGGCATACTGATAGTTGACTTCCCAATCAGCCATGCACAAAAAGCTACTCCAATCATCACTTGCTAGCTGCTCTGGCAACTCAAGTGGCGTTGGCGTTTGACCATCTTCTAAACCAAACCAAACAAAGATTGCTCCGTTTGATTCTTGGACAGGATAACTACGTACACAAGACTGACCTTTCATTGGGCAGTCATTAACCGCAGGTACATCGACGACGGTACCCTTTTTGTCGACTTCTACCCCGTGATACCAGCAAGCAACCTTACTACCTAAGTTCCAGCCTAAAGACAATCTGGCACCGCGGTGCGGACATCTGTCTTCGAGGGCATGGACTTCGCCTGCTTCATCTCTCCACAACACAAGGTTTTCACCCAAGCGCGTGATACCGACTGGATTCGCTTCTATTTCCCAAGAAGACAACACTGGATGCCAGCGATTTCTTAGTCCTAATGACAAATACTCTTCTAATGACTGAAACTGTCTCATCGTCTTACACTCCCTATTTGATGGTTTTTAGTATCCCAATCGTGCCATTTCTCGTTCAAACGACTCAGTGGTGAAAGCGCTGCCATCTCCATGAAGCATGCCTTGCTCATTCAGAGCGTTGACGACTTCTTCCACAGTCTCAGCGCCAGACGAAAACGCAGTAATTAAATTTTTTGCTAAAGACAATTCATAATCTGTCGGTTCGTGATCGCGGGTTTGCCAGACCATCAATGTTGGCTGTCCTGGCATTTGAATATTATTGATTCCCGCATCCTTACTAGGACTGTGTTGCTTCCAACGGATCAAGCTTTCGTTGTATTGCTGCATCCTCTTTCTCCTTTTTGGCGCATTGCTTTAGTCTTTTAAGCTTTGTCTTGAAGGTATATTTTGTCCGCTTCGATTTTTAAAGCGTACGTACATAGGTTTCGATCAGCAGGGCCACTCAATAATTTGCCGCTTCTAATATCAAAAATAGCCTCATGTAAAGGACACTCTACGGTCTCATCTTCGATAAAACCGTCAGTCAATAAGGCATAAGCATGTGGACATACATTTTCTAGCGCAAAATAAGTGTCCTCAATCTGAAAAACCCCAATTTTCTTGCCGTTGACTTCTACAGATTTTGGCTCATCTTCATTGATATCTGATAAATCGCATATGGGTAACCAGTCCATGTAAACCGTCCTTAGTTTTGTATATGAAACACTGTTTAATGTGTAAAACTCAATATAACTTAGACTTTCTGCACTTGTCAACTGCAAATTAAATAGCCAATACGCGAATAAAATCCAAATAATAATATTTATAATCTGTTACTTATCTGCGATTATCTGTGCTTACAAAGTTTTAATGTATAAAATATTTATAGGTATTTGATGCAAGGCGCGAATAACAGGCGTCATTTTTGTAGGATAAAAACTGTCAAAATGATATAGAAAGGCAGAATGTAACTGCGATGAATAGGGTCGCTTCATGAAATATAATTTAGAAAATAAGCAGTCATGATTTAGACAATAAAGACGACATTGATGATATGGCTTGGTAGATGCACGACTAAAACTAATGAACCACATCATTTAAACGACTGATCTATAGAATTTGTTAGAAAATACTATTGATAAGCGTAGAGGAAGGATATAGATTGAGATAAAATGGATAGGTCAATAAACTGCTCAACATTGTCTATTTATTATCAGGTCTTATGGACTACGCGATAAATTACCTTGTATGATAGAATATTTCTAACCAATTCTTGAGATCGATATAATGTCCGAATCATTACCTGATGATAAATATATGGTGAACAGCCTAAAAAATGGGCTTTTGTTGATGGAGTTGTTTAATAAGAATGAGATCGTGGAGATGTCATTATCAGAAATAGCGACACAGTTAGGCATCAATAAATCCAGTGCATATAGGCTGTTATTTACTTTGGAACAGATGAGTTACATCAAAAAAGACAACAATAAAAACTACATGTTAGATATTAAAGTGGTTGATTTATCCCACTCTTATCTCAAGTCTATTTCATTTAAACAAGAAGCCTATGCAGTCATGGAAAAATTGAGAGATGATACTGGCACTGCCGTACACCTTTTCACGTTAGATGGAACAGAAATTGTCAATTTGCAGAATATTCAACCTTTAGGAAGCTTTACCTCCAATATATTGCCTGGACTAAGATGGCCAGCTTACGCGACCGTCATTGGACAAATGCTTTTGAGTGATTTGTCGGATGAAGAAGTTAAAAGCAGGTTTAATGATTTTCCAGAGTGGAAAATTTACTCTGACGCAACGCCGACAAACCTTGATGAATTGCTACAGGCAGTAAAGAACAGTCGTGGTAAAAACCATCTTACAAGTTGGCAAAAGTTTAACAATGATATGGTTGCATGTACCGCCCCTATTAAGGATTTATCCTCCAACAAAATGGTATATGCACTATCTGTTAGTTTTCCAGTACATGCCTTTACCTCAGATCACTTTGAACAACATATAGTTCCCGCTATTGTTGATGCAGCAAACAATCTTAGTAAAATTTACAAACCTGATGGGAGTTGGTAATTACATTCAAATCTATTGTTATGACACAATACTAAATATTCATAAAACTTAGAACGAACAGCATTATCAAGAATAGTTTGCTCCAATGTCTTATTATTACTGAGCTTACCGTTACCTTCAACATCTTCATGTGTCATGGCAGTGAGAATGGATTCTCCGCCTACGAAAGTTCTCACAACAACTAGCTCAAAAAGATGAGGCTTTTCTTCTTGATAATGTCTGAGTGTCAGCCCGTACTCGGAAGCTAAATGACGCATTTCTACCCAGTCTTTTGGTCTTCCGTAACTCATGTTAAAAATCTTCTTTTAATAAAGTAAAGTCTAACGTCACTATACTTATTTATAAATTATCAGATATTCTTGGAAGTTGTATAAATATTTTTTCAGTAAGAGACACTATTTTGAAAACCGCAGACCCACTATTTTCATTGCGTAGAATAAAGATTGGATGTTAGCCTATCTTGGTAGTCAGCGCATACTTGTAAACCTATCTTTATAGCCTCACTTAGGTCAGCGCCTGCTCGTATACTATAAGGTACATTAGATGCCATATTATCTTGCTCAAGACTATTTCTAGCAGCTTGGTTTAACGGTGTACCAATATAGGATTCATTAGTAAAGCCTTCGGGCTCAAAATATACCTCTCGACCAAATTTCGGATGTGACCCACATGAAATCTCACCACCGGCGACAGAAAACGGATAAGGTTTAGTGTATTTTTCGGACCATAATGTTTGGTTCACTTTAATAAATCCTGCACCATACAATACATCATCTTGTGGTGATGGAGTACATCCCACTAATGCCAAAAATGTGAGGCCAACTAACAGTCTAATATTATTAATTTGCAAAGCGTTTTTACCTCAGCATCTTACATTCAACAGCATGTTATCAAAGCACCTAACAACCTCTTAAATATATTATTTATCCATCAATCTCAAAAATTGTGGATTAGTGACTTTCATTTGTAGATTGTTTTTATATTCCTCAATCTTACCTCTTGCACAAAAGCGTCTACCGACGTAACTATCTATTTCACCAAAGCGTTGTTCAAACCAACGATAGTCTTTGTTCCATACCAATACTGTTAGCGATTGTTTAGGGTACTTTTTGTCCAAGTTAAGATAATGTCTATTGGGGAAATGCTTTGTCTCGGCTAGTATTCCACATGCCATTACCGTTTTTCCAACATGAAATGGTGCTTTGTAGGCTTCTATTTTCGGTTCGGTAGCATGAGACAATGTTATACTAAACAATACAGCACTTGCGATAACTACAATTTTTTTAAACATAATGACCCTAGTAGTAGTTAAATTGTATTTAAGTTTTTGAAAAACATAATGATAGTTACAGCGATGATTATAAATATAGAGCAGCTTACTACTAACTGCTTTACTGTAAGATATCTCTGACGTCTATCTGCTTCGAGCTTTCTTTCTTTAGAGATCAGTTTTAGTTCTTGATCTCTAATCCATGCTCTATCAGCCTCGACTTTCTTTCTCTCAGCAGCGATAGCTGTTTTATCCTCATTAATCCTCTCTTCTTCCTGTTTACGTTTTCTCGCTTGTTCACTATATTCTTGGTCATACAGTGACGATAGAGCCGGCAGTAACAGTAGGAAAAAAAAACCTGCAATAATAGAAAAAAAGGTCCACATAAATTTATTTAACCTGATTCATAGAAGATAGTTTGATCTGAGGTGTTCCTTTATAAGAACTAACCGTGCCTTGCACACATAGTTCCTGACCTTCGTATTGACCTAGATTATCGAATTTTTCCATATCAGAGTTCCACACTACGATAGTGGCATCTTGATTGGGATATGTGGCACCAAGATTTAAATATTTTCCCTTACTGAATCCTGTAACTTGTGACACGTAACCACAAACGATACGGTAATCACCTATGTACTGATAGGCTTGGGCAGCTGTTACCGTATTAGAGACAGCTACTTCATAGTTATTCTTTGGCACTTCCTCAAACGTAGGTTGGTGAACTTCAACTTCCTCACTTTCTTTTTTAATAACAGCAGATTCTTGTGCCACACTTTTGTATGATACTTCAGAATAATCCTCTTCAATGGTAATAGTATTAGCTTGAGGCTTTTGCCTCTTTACTATTGTAGTATCCGTATCAGCACTAACAGTGTTTTGAAGTGATGAAGTTTCTTCCATCAACTCTGTATTGACGTCTTCTGATTCATCTTCTTCGTTATTATTGGCCAACAGCAACAGTGAACTACTCTCAGTCGTCTCAAAACTAGTTTGTTTGTTTTT
>CAXBIM010000029.1:0-34734 GCA_963975785.1 uncultured Methylophaga sp. | reverse complement strand
AAGCCGATGAAATTGATGAAGTTGAAATTAATCCAGCGGATCTGAAAATCGATACTTTCCGTTCGCAAGGTGCCGGTGGACAGCATGTTAATACCACTGACTCTGCTATTCGTATCACACACATTCCTACCGGCACCATTGTGGAGTGTCAGGAAGAACGTTCGCAACATAAAAACCGTGCTACCGCGATGTCAGTCCTAAAATCTCGCATCATGGCAGCAAGGCATGAAAAACAAGATGCAGAACAAGCAGAAACGCGAAAATCATTAGTCGGTAGTGGTGATCGTAGTGAGCGGATCCGTACCTATAATTATCCACAAGGTCGCGTAACTGATCATCGCATCAACCTAACCTTATACAAATTAGCTGAAATTATGGATGGCGACCTAGATCAAGTTATTGAACCGCTGATTAATGAATATCAAGCCGATCAGCTAGCGTCCTTAGCCGGTGAAAATGAGCTATAACATCCTTGCATGTTAATTAGATTTTAAATTAAGGAGACTTCGTGGCTGGTAAAGAACAACTATCGCAACAAGACTATGTCAAAAAATGTAAAAAAGCCGCAGAGCAAGGTCATGTCATTGCACAAAACACCTTAGGCTTTCTCTACCTCAACGGCCAAGGTGTTAACAAAGATTATAGCGAAGCCGTCAAATGGTATCGCCGTGCGGCAGAGCAAGATTATGACGTCGCTCAGTTCAATCTAGCCATCATGTATAAACTCGGCAACGGTATCGAACAAAATCATACTCAGGCCTTAAAATGGATGACCGCAGCTTCAAAACAAGGGCATGCCGACGCACAAAGTAATCTCGGAAATATGTATTATCAAGGTTTAGCTGTGATGCAAGATTATGTGGCAGCCTATAAGTGGTGGTTACTTGCAGAGAGCAATGGTAGCAAGGATCTGGACCACAATAAAAACGAGTTATTGAAAAAAATGCAGCCATCTCAAATCAATGATGCTGAACAAGCAGCCCAAGAATGGATGCAAAAATATGGTCAATAAACTCGAATCTCTTTTTGCTACGACATCACATCTAACGATTTAAACTAAGCGCTATAATTGGCTCCTCAAACTATAGGCATAATATGAAAATACCCAATCGACTCCAGCCCTTGGTAGATGATGGCTTAGTAGATGAAGTCATTCGCCGCTTAATGAGCGGCAAAGAGGCAGATGTCTATGTAGTACGCTGTGGCACGGAGATCCGCTGCGCCAAAGTTTATAAAGAAGCGGCAAAGCGTAACTTCAAACAGGCAGTGCAATACCAAGAAGGTCGTAAAGTACGAAATAGTCGTCGTGCCCGCGCGATGGAAAAAGGCTCTAAATTTGGTCGAAAGCAACAAGAAGAAACGTGGCAAAATGCTGAAGTAGATGCCTTGTACCTATTAGCGGGTGCCGGAGTTCGCGTGCCACAACCTTATGACTGCCTAAATGGTGTGTTAATTATGGAGCTGATCACCGATGAGTCGGGAGAAGTCGCACCACGATTAAATGATGTGTCTATGTCAGCCGAACAAGCCATAGAAGATCATGCCCTAGTCATGCGAGATGTGGTTCGTATGCTTTGTGCAGGCGTAGTTCACGGTGATCTGTCGGAATTTAATGTATTAGTCGACGAATATGGCCCCGTTATTATTGACTTACCACAGGCCGTTGATGCCGCAGCAAATAATAATGCTCAAACCATGTTAACGCGTGATGTTAACAATATGGCACGTTATTACGGTCAATTCGCGCCCGAACTTATTAACACCCAATACGCTAAAGAAATCTGGGCTTTATACGAAGATGGTCAATTAACACCCGATGTCGAATTAACAGGACGCTATGCAGAAAGTACTGAAACGGCCGATATTGATGCTGTCATGTTAGAAATTCAATCTATCTTAGCCGAAGAAGATGCAAAACAAGCACGTCTACGCGAAGCGGATGAAACCTAAGACAGCTATTTGAAAAATGGCGTTTCACATTTGGTGCAGACATAATCAAATGTCGCAGTAAATTGATGATATGTAGCTTGCAGGCAAGCACTACAATCACAAAAATGTTCTGCTTCTGAACTATCATTAATCACCGTATCAACTAATACTTGTCTGGCGATAAAAAATTCGGCAATCGTTTGTTTGATCTTCGCAGTAGACTGAATGTCGCCATCCAACTGTGCCAAGGTTTCCTGCAATAATTCAATTTGGTCAGACATAAGCTTAGCTAACTTGCCAACCTCTAACACCTTAAGCACCTGCTGCTGTTTGATGGCATCAATCATAAACGAGTTTTCAGGAGCAATCGTCGATACGCATTTCAAAGCGATCACTGTATGTAAATTTATGAACAGCTCATCGAGCGATGCAGCTAATTGCATTGGCAATGACTCCATATCACCTGTTGGCATCGTCGCTTGCAGTGCCCGTATCTCATTTTCAATATGGTCAATCTGCTGGTCGTAGTGCAGAATTTGTTCGGCGTGATTCATAAAATTAACTATCTCCAGTTTTACTCACAATTAATTTCGCGGCGTTGACTCAATAAAAATGGTCATTCTTCTGCTCAAGCTTTTCTGCCATGACAATTAGCGTTATGATTAGATTTTAGGATATTAAGGAATCGTTGTGAACATCGACATAACAGCTCAAATATCACCAATACTGTCAGCACAACGTACGGCAAACGAATTAAACGTTGCCATACTCAAGCTAGGAAATGATCAAATTAAAGCGGAAGGTGAAGCTGCCTTGCAGTTAATACAAGCCCTTCCGCAAGCAATAGGTAACGTTGGCAACACCATCAACATCGCCGTTTAATCGCCACACTACTTTTAATTAAAATTAAGCTGATTTAGCACCTAAAATATCTAATGCGACTGCTTGTGCTACTTTAATACCGTCGATCGCCGCAGAGAAAATACCGCCCGCGTAGCCCGCACCTTCACCAGCAGGATATAAACCACGTGTATTGATACTTTGGAAATCTTTACCTCGTTGAATGCAAATAGGTGCTGATGTACGTGTTTCGACACCGGTCAAAATAGCATCCGCCATTGCAAAACCTCTGATCTTGTCATCAAATTTCGGAATCGCTTCACGAATGGCTGCAACCGCATAGGATGGTAATACCTGAGTTAAATCACCCAAGGCAATACCAGGTTTATAAGATGGTTTCACCGTGCCCAGTTCTGTCGAAGGCTTGTTTTTCAAGAAGTCACCGACTAATTGAGCCGGCGCAATGAAATCACCGCCGCCGACTTCATAAGCTAATTTTTCTAAGTCACGTTGCAAATCGATACCGGCTAATGGGTAACCAGGGAAATCAACTTCAGGATCAATGCCCACTACGATTGCCGCATTTGCATTACGTTCATTACGTGAGTATTGCGACATACCATTAGTAACCACTCCGCCATCTTCCGATGCTGCAGCTACCACAGTTCCTCCAGGGCACATACAGAAGCTATAAACACTACGGCCATTTTTGCAATGGTGAACCAGGGAATAATCAGCGGCACCTAAAATAGGATTGCCCGCTTCTTCACCAAAACGCGCTTTATCAATCACTGATTGTGGATGCTCAATACGGAAACCAATCGAGAATGCTTTAGGTTCAATAAAAACACCATATTCTAATAACATTTCGAAGGTATCGCGTGCACTATGACCAATCGCTAAGATAATATGCTCGCCGTGCAATGTTTCACCGTTACTCAGGGTTACACCGGTAATTTTGCCACTGTTATTAGGTGTGTCGCCATCAAGCTCTCGCTGAATGCTTTCTACTTTACTATCAAAACGAATTTCACCACCGAGGCTGATAATTTCGTTACGCATATTTTCGACCATTTTAACCAGCTTAAAGGTACCGATATGCGGTTTGCTGACCATTAAAATTTCTTCTGGTGCACCAGCCTTTACAAATTCGTTTAATACTTTACGACCTAAAAATTGTTTATCTTTAACTTGGCTATAGAGTTTTCCGTCAGAGAACGTACCTGCGCCACCTTCACCGAATTGAACGTTAGATTCTGTTTTTAACTTACCATTTTTCCAAAGCTCCCAAGTATCTTGGGTACGTTGCTTGACGGCTTGACCGCGCTCTATAACAATCGGCTTTAAACCCATTTGCGCTAAAACTAAAGCCGCTAATATACCGCAAGGACCGAAACCAATTACAATTGGACGATCTTGGTTTTCTGCCGGGAAGTCAGTAGGTGCTTGTGCAACAAATTTGTACGAGGTATCAGGACTTTCTTTGACAAAAGCTTGCTTGGCAAATTTTTCCAATACAGCTTTTTCATTCTCATCAGAGAGCGTCACATCCAAATGGTAAATCAACAGAATACTTGATTTTTTCCGAGCATCATAACTACGCTTAAAGATAGAGAAGCTGAGCAATTCATCACTTTTAATGCCGAGCGTTTCGACAATGGCTGCGGGCAGCTCTTCTTCAGTGTGGTGTAATGGTAATTTAATTTCAGTGAGTCGTAACATGAGTGCGTCGCTTGCTTAATAGGTGAGAAGTTTTCAATAGCGGAATTTTAACATGGCTAGCCAGATGCCGTATTTATATAGCAGTCAATGCCTAAACAAATAAGCCGGCACTATAACCAGATGACCAAGCCCATTGAAAATTATAGCCGCCTAAATGACCTGTGACATCAAGCACTTCGCCGATAAAATAAAGTCCCGCTTGCTGCTTGGCTTCCATCGTTTTCGAACTAATGCCATCGGTATCAACGCCGCCTAAAGTGACTTCTGCCGTACGATAACCTTCCGTCGCCGAAGGCTTCACTATCCAATTATTAATTTGTTTGCCAATTGTTATTAATTGTTTATCGTTGAACTCGGCCAAGGCTAAATTTGCAGATTCAGACCACCAAAGAGCTTGTAATTCGTTAACCAAAGTCTTCGATAATTTATGACTTAAAATCGTTTTGAGCAGGCTTTTACCATGTTGTTGTTTCGCTTCAAGCAACCATTTTTCCGCATCAACATATGGCATTAAATTAATCGCCACCTCATCACCTGGTGACCAGTAATTAGATATTTGTAAAATAACTGGGCCGCTGATTCCGCGATGGGTAAATAATACATTTTCAGTAAATTCTCGACCATTACAGCTCACAACAACCTCTAAAGCTAGACCGGCTAAGCGCTCACAGATCGGCTTCATCGCATCGCTAAACATAAAGGGCACTAAGCCAGCTTGTCGCTCAGTAAGCGCTAAAGAAAATTGCTTGGCAATGTCGTAACCTAAGCCGCTGCCGCCCAACGAAGGAATAGAGAGTGCGCCCGTTGCAACCACCAGCGACTGACATTCGATACTGAGTTTAGTGCTAGCCTGTGTATAGTTTAAGCGGTAACGATTGGTCTTATTTGAAGTCCGAGCTTTATTTGAATCTTGCGAGTCATTAATTGCTAATGATTTAATTGAATTAAATTCACAATCCGTTTTAATCTCAACGCCTGCCGACTCACACTCCGCCAGCAACATGGCCAAAATTTCTTTTGCCGAATTTTTGCAGAATAATTGGCTATGTAGCCGCTCTTCGTACTCGATGCCATAGCGCTCAACCATGGCAATAAAATCCCACTGGCTATAGCGTGTTAATGCCGCTTTACAAAAATGTGGATTATCTGAAATAAAGTTGTCGGCTTCAACAAAATGGTTGGTGAAATTACACCGACCACCACCCGACATTAAAATCTTCTTGCCAACCTTATTCGCTTTTTCCAGCAACAATACGCGTCGTCCACGTTGCGCAGCGGTAAACGCGCACAATAAACCTGATGCACCAGCGCCTAAGATAACGACATCGTAATTTTTTGAAGATGATTTCACTGAGACTTTATCCGAACATTATTAATATCACCGCGCCAAGTTGCTTAGAAATATCGCTTTATAATTAGTAAATTCTAAGACCCAGACACGGAAAACCCCGGACTTGGCGGGGCTTTATGGCTTCGTTAAATTACATTAATCTTTAACGGGTGGCTATGCCTTGATTCGAACTAAGGACCACATCATTATGACTGATATTCTATTTAGTCTGACTCAGAGTGGCACTGAACTAAAAGTCCATATATTCAATAATATACAGGTTAGTGAACGATATTCAAAGCCAGAGAGATAACGCGGAGTCACATATTACTTGCGTTCAGACTATAAAACATCCAGCTTCCTTACTATAATGATTAAAGACTTTATGCTTGAAAATTATATTCTTTGAGTTGCGCTTGTCCCTTTGTAGTAACCAATATTTAGAACGGAGCTAGAACAGAAATATGAATGATGGATTATCCAATAGCCTTGATTCAGGCTTGATACAGGCTATAGATCGCCTTACGACAACACTTGACAGCTTTTTACCTGACGACCAAAGACAAGCTCAAACAACATTACCAGATGCCCTAGCCTATCGCTGGCAGTATAGTCGTGGAATGTTTGCAAAGGGGGCTTTAGTACCGGTGTTGTCCCCTCAACTTATACCGTTCTCAAATCTCAGAAATATCAATAGGCAGATCAAACAACTGTATGACAATACTCGTCAGTTTGTTAACGGCTATCCAGCCAATAATGTACTGATGACGGGCGCTAGAGGAACAGGTAAGTCATCGTTAGTACGCGCATGTCTAGAAGCATTTCATGGCGAAGGACTACGCCTAATTGAAGTCGAAAAAGAGCACCTCAACGACCTTCCCGATATTCTTAACCTCATTAGAAATAACAAAGAAAAATACTTGATATTTTGTGATGATCTTTCCTTTCAAGAAGGCGAAAACAGCTATAAAGGCTTAAAAACCGTGCTTGATGGTTCTATTGTTGGCTCACTAGACAATGTGCTGGTTTATGCCACATCCAATAGGAGACATTTGATCACTGAACGTATGAGTGACAATCTTGAGCATAGACAAAGTGACCAAGGTGAAATACATCCTGGTGATGCCGTAGAAGAAAAAATCTCTCTCTCAGATCGCTTTGGTCTACAGCTTACCTTCTACAGCTTTAACCAAGATCAATATCTGGATGCAGTCAGCCATTGGCTGAACAGTTTTGGTATTAAGCTTAGTGATAATGAAAGTCTTCGTAATGAAGCTATCCAGTGGGCAACAGGACGAGGAACGCGTTCTGGTCGTATAGCTTGGCAGTTTGCAAGAGACTATGCAGGAAGAAAAATGATGAGTGAAACGGATGCTCTGAATTCAGATATCTGATAAATTCTCTAAACTTATCACGAGTGATTAGGCGACATGATGAACAGATGATTGCTAAATTATGTGGTGCTGGAGAAGGATTGTTGCTTTGAAACACTTACCCATTGCGGGTTAAATAGTGGTGGCTATACCTAGATTCGAACTAGGGACCCCATCATTATGAGTGATGTGCTCTAACCAACTGAGCTATATAGCCATACTAAGCGGAGCATTTTACGATGCCATAAATAAAACATCAAGAAATTACTTAAATTATTTACAACCAATCCGTTAATTGGACACCAAAACCGATACTATTTGAGTAGGCATCGTAATCAATAAGGCTTTCTCCATAACCATTAAACCACTGAACATAGCCTCTGACGTTCTTTGATAATGGAAAGCTCCAATTTAGTTGAAACGCACCATGATTATCGCTGGTACTTAAGTTGTCTCTAACCATAAAATCAAGGTTTTGGTTGCCCATTTTATATAAACCACTGAACTCGAAGTTACCTAAATAATCATCGATATCTGGGTTATTGTCATCATCTGAGTTTTCAGGAATCCGCCACCAAGGTTTTGCAGAAAAAAACCAATTCCCTTTTTCAAAGATAAAGTCGGCATACACTCTATTCCAACTACGAGATAAAGTACCTGCTTGGCCATTTGATTGGTGAACTATACCGGTGCGGATAACACGATTATGGAAGCCAAAAATAGTTGTGTCATTTCTAAATGAGAGCCACATTTCTGGCTCATGGTCTGACTCCCGAAACGGTGAAGAACCGGCTTTATTAAATTGTTGCCAGAAAGATCGATTGGTATAAGCCGCATATAGATCGCCCTGACCATTAAACAATCCACGGGCTAGTGGCACTTTCAGACTGATTTGAAACTTGGTTTCCCAAGGTTGAAAATGCACATTCTTATCGGGAAAAGCTTCATTAAAAGGCTCTTCGTGTGGCGATGCTAAATTGTTACTGATAATAATATAATTGGGCTTGTGTGGATGTAATGAAAATGGATTATTGTTCTCTGATTCAAACGATAATCGACGTGCTAATGCCGACTCAACAGTGACAATGCCATCTTCATCCGGCAAAACATTTTCCGCCGTATTGGTATTGTCATCGCCAGAGCGTTTGATTCTCAACTTATCACAACGTGCTTTTAATTCTCCAATCGTGACGGTATCCGCTGACATCGCCAGCTGATCATGCAGACATTTATCAATATCATCTGCTATCGCATATTGCATGGAAAATAGACCGAAACAACCGGCCAACACACTCATCATAAATTTCATTTTAATTAAATCCAAAAAATCAGTTAGTTATCGACATACTGTCACACTATTATTCATTATTTTAGGCGAACATTAAACCGCAACACGACTGCAATCAATAGAAATGCCATCTGTCCTAATACAAAATATAACCATTGTGCATGTAATAGCGGGACGGCGATGCTCGCTACACCCGCACAGATCGACATCTGGATAAAACTTTGCATTGCCGCCGCCGCACCACGGTTGTCAGGGAAGCAATCTAAAGCCAAAATGGTCACTGCTGGCATGATGATCGCCATACCCAGTGAATACAGCACTAAAGGTCCAATAACCGTCATAACTTGTGCTTCAAATAACCAGACCTGAATCAGATTGATAGTAACTGCTATCGCCATAATGCCAAGTCCTAGCGTTATCGTTTTTTTCGTCGGCCAATAATGTGCAAGACGACTGCTAATATAAGAACCCGCCATCATGCCGCCAACCATGGGCATAAATTGCAAGCTAAAGCCATGACGATCAAGCCCTAAAAAGTCATAGATAACGGTCGGCGCACCAGCGATATAAAGGAACAAACCCGCGAATGCAAACGAGACCGTAAATACCAATGCCAGAAATCGACCGTGCACTATCATCCGAGCATAAACTTTAATCACCGCCAGTGGATGTGCTGACTGCCGCTTTGAATGACTTAAGGTTTCATCGACAAACATAACAAGGACGATTAACAGCCCCCCTAAACTCGTCAAAAACCAGAAGATACTATGCCAACCCCAAACGTCATATAACCAAGCGCCAACAAGCGGGGCAATGGCAGGAGCAATGGCAAACATCAGCATGACATGAGACATCGCCTTATGTGCATCCTCTGCAGAATAAGCATCTCGAATCATCGCTCGACCTGCAACCAAGCCACCACTTGCCGCCAAACCCTGCAAGATGCGAAGTACTAGAAAGCTATCAATATCATCCGCTAAAGCACAGCCCGCTGATGCTAATACGTAAAGTACCGAACTCCCCAAAATAACCAGACGACGACCAATCCGATCTGACAACGGCCCCCAAAACAAAGTGGAGATTGCAAACGCAGCTAAATAGGCACCTAAACTTTGTGACAGCATGGCTCGCCCGACACCGAATTCGGCTTCGATACCAGGAAAAGCAGGCAAGTAGGCATCGATGCTAAAAGGTGCCAGCATTGATAATAAGGCCACGATAATGGTCAAATGTGGGCTGATGATTCTATTATTAATATTGAAGTCCGTTAATACTTAATTGTAGGCATTGATCGGCTTAAAGCTTAGCCATAGTAGCCTGCTTATTACCGATATAATAACGTTGGGGTGTTACGATTTGGGGTTCAGACTCATCGCCTATATTTTACTGCTAAGATGACAGGCAGTTTCATTTGAGTCCTATGCCATTAGCAAAAGGGACAAAGATAATCGCGCCCTTGTTATAATCTACAACTAAAAACGTCTGCGAGTATTCTAAAATAATTGTCGACCACAATAACAGATCGCCCCTCTTCAATAAGTAAAAATAATGCTTATACCTAGACGCCCAACATAATCATCAGCCGCTCGAGAAAGACGAGCAGTAAAGCCCCAAACTTGAAGGATAAAGCCACTTTGTTAACAATCTCAACCAACGTTTCATTATCAGATGATGAGATAGAACTCACTGCCATTCGCGCTCAAGGTGCCGGCGGACAGAATGTAAACAAGGTCTCTTCAGCGATTCATCTACGGTTTGATATTAAAGCCTCATCCTTACCCGATTTTTATAAAGAACGATTATTAGCCTTGCGAGGCCAACGGATCAGTAAAGATGGCGTAATTATCCTCAAAGCACAAAAATATCGTACTCAAGAAAAAAACCGACAAGAAGCACTTGATCGATTAGTAGACATGATCAAATCAGCCGTCATTGTGCAAAAAGCGCGACGCGCGACCAAAGCCACCAAAGGTTCACAACGAAGACGAATGGATCGTAAAACCCAGCATGGTAAAAATAAAGCACTACGCGGCAAGGTATCTGAGTAAGTTTTTCAACTTAGTACCTATCAATAACATTCAAACGAGAACAATCTAAATGAAAATATGGGTAGATGCCGACGCCTGTCCGGGTGTGATTAAAGACATTTTATTTCGAGCCGCAGAGCGTACTAAAGTCAATATGACGCTAGTTGCCAATCACAGCATGCGGATCCCGCCCTCTCGTTATATTGATTTTCTGCATGTTACCCAAGGCTTTGATGTCGCTGATAATGAAATAGTACAACGGCTATCTGCTGGTGATTTAGTTATAACTGGCGATATTCCACTGGCATCTGAAGTCATTGATAAAGGCGCACATGCACTCAATCCGCGTGGCGAGTTATATACCACGGATAATATTAAGGCGCGGCTGAGCATGAGAGATTTAATGGAAACCTTACGCGATAATGGTGTAAGCACTGGTGGTCCAGCACCCTTAGGTCAGGCTGATCGTCAGGCCTTTGCAAATCAGCTAGATGCCTTTCTCACTAAACACTCTAAGTAACTGACTCATAACTCGTTGTTTTTCTTGATTATCGACTTACTAGGCACTATAGTCCGCATAAGAATTACAGGGAAGCATTTTTCCTGTTAACAATAAAGTTATGCGTGCAGGAGTTTGGCCGTGATTGAAGTTTATACGAAAGAATATTGGCTAAATGAGTTAAAAGAGTCTGCTGAATTTTTAGAAAGCCTCTATCGCACAACAATATGGGATAACGAACTCGAGTTTAAGACTGAAAAAGCTGTTTTTATTGGTTGCTATGCAATTCGAAAGCTTAGAGAAAGTCAATTACTAAGCAGTAGTGTTTGCGGGTTAAATACTAGTCTGATCTCTCATCCTGTTAGAGTTGATTTTATAGAAAATAATGATGAAAATTGGTATAAAAAATATACCTTTAGTCAAAGTAATAATCAAGAATTAGCTTTGAAAAGCTTATGTAATCAATTCATACATAGCAAAATATATTCACCTTTTCTACCTAGTGGCTTGGGTTGTGTGGGGTTCTTTTTTGCTTCAGATACCGAATGTAAAAAGCATGTTTACTATATCCAACTTATTAAAGTCGTAAATATTTTCTTGAGTGTCGTACATAATAAAAGCATAAATTTAGAACTCGAAATCAATGGCGCGAAAGTCAGTGCTAAGAATATTAAAAATCACACCTGAACCTAACCAGCCATTTAAAAGAACAACTAGGAAAAAGGGGACGAAAAAGGGGACAGATTTATTTACTCAATAATAAAAAATTAAGCAAAATGACGGTTAACAATTTAAGTTGTTCGCTGTCACTAATTTAAATAAGGATTGTCGTTGAAAAAACTTTTATTACTAGCTTTAATCGTAGCCATTGGATGGAAGTATTATCAGAAACCTATAAATGCCCCTAAACCAGCTTTTGCAGAATCAATGCAGATGCAAAAATCTGAATCGGTTCGTTACGCCTCTGAACCAAGCTTTTCATGTGATGGTCGTCAACATTGCGGTCAAATGACGTCACGTGCTGAGGCTGTGTATTTCATTAATCATTGTCCCAATACTAAAATGGACGGTGATCGTGACGGAGTGCCTTGTGAAAACGACTCTCGTTTTTAGATTGTGAGCAGTCAATCTCAGCTTAGAATACCCCTTTAATTCCCCTCATTATTTTTAGAGATTTTTAGATCCCCAAATGGAAAAATCAAATATACATTTTGCTAAGGAATTGGCTGAGCTATTAAAGCCATTTGAGCAATCACTGGCGCAACGTAAAGCTGAGAAACTAAAGCTAATCATCCATGCTGGCACACCCAAAACGGGCACCACGAGTATTCAAAACTACCTCGATAAAAAGCAAGGCAAGCTCAGAAGAAAAGGGATTCTTTATCCTCATAATCATAAAAATTTAAATAATTCCAACGCACCAAAACATCAATGGTTTGAGAAAAACTTAGCTACAACACACGTGGAAAACTTCCTAGAAAATTTTAAAAACATAGTCGCGCAAGTTAAAGAAGACACCCACACCATCATCCTGTCATCTGAAGGTATTTATAATTACTGGTGGGACTTTCCTGACCAATCAAAAGCGCTTTTATCTGAGCTGGGTGAACATTTCAACATTGAAATATGGGCATGGTTTCGTGAACCACTCGAGTTTATTGAAGACTATTACAAGCAATGTATTCGCAACCCACAAGTTGAAAGTAACCCTTGTTATGGCAAAGACTTATCCTTTGCTGACATGTTAGATATTAAATGGTTTTCTCAACATTTAGACTATCAAGGCTTCATCACCGAATGCCAAATGCTGTTTGGTAAAAATAACGTTTTAGCCTTTAAATATGAAGGTGATGTGGTACAAGAAGTTATTCAGAAATTAGGGATTGCAACGCCTCACGATAGCCCGACCCCAAGATATAATAAAAGTTTAAACAATGCTTCGATAGCATTACTCAGAACGATAAATCACTATGATATTAAAGCAAAAGACAAGGAGCTGTTGATGCCTTATTTAAGAGAAATAAGTGGCATTATTGAGCGTTACGCAAATGATATATTGATCGATGAAGAGTCCAGAAAAAGAGTCCTTGAGATGGCTAGGCCTATAAAGTTCTAGCTTTTAAGCAACCGCTTAATTCAAGCTAAAACCATCAAATCCTGATCAGGCTTAGGTATGCCGAGGAAGTTTAGTCGACAACAAAGCGGCCGCAGCTACAAACAGGGAAGAAGTAATTAAACACCCGACCAAACTATAGTGTTGGTAAATCAAACCAGACAGAATAGTGCCGGTTAAACGTCCACCAGCATTCGCCATGTAATAAAACCCCACATTCATCGCTACCTTGTCATGGTCTGACCATTCAACAATAAGGTAAGAATGCACGGCAGAATTTAGAGCAAAAATAATCGCAAACAAGCTTAATCCAATAATGATGACATTGGCAGGATTAAGTTCTTGATAGAGAGCAAAAGCCATCCCTGCGGGTAATAACATTAGAATTAGTGCTAGCTGTTGCGTCGTCTTACCATCAGGTGAATGTCCGCGCTGTGTATTTTTGAGCAATCTTGGGCTTGCTGCCTGCAATACGCCGTAGCCAATAATCCACAAGGCAAAAAAGCTACCTACTTGTGCAAAATCCCACCCTAAGTTTGCTGTTAAATACACTGGTAGCCCAACGACAAACCATACATCGCGTGAACCAAACAAAAAGAATCGAGCAGCAGATAACCAATTAATAGCGGGGTCATTGGCGAATATTTGGGAGAACTTGGCTTTCGTTTTTGTTTTACCTAAATCACTCGGTAGTAAAAACCAGGTTAGTAGTAAAACGAGAAATAAACAGCCCGATAACACATATAAAGCACCGTTAAACCCATACACGGATAACAATAAACCGCCAAGGAAAAAGCCTACGCCTTTCAGGGTGTTTTTCGAACCCGTTAAAATGGCAATCCACTTGAATAATGGATTTGCAGTCTTATTGTCTGCGTCTTTTGGCACAAACAGTTTAACGCTGGCTTTGGCGCTCATTTTATTCAGATCTTTGGCAATGCCTGATAAAGCCTGAGCGGCCATCACATAAATGATCGTCAGGTATTCCACCGGCACCGTCAGCATTAACAAAGCAAAAACCTGTAATAACATGCCGACATGCATCGTCGTATTCAGGCCAAATCGTGCGCCTAACCAGCCGCCAACTAGGTTGGTAATAATGCCAAAAAATTCATAAAACAAAAACAAGCTAGCAATGGCAAGTGGCGTGTAACCAAGCTGATGAAAATATAACACCACCAGCATACGAATTGCACCATCAGTCAGGGTGAACGCCCAATAGCCGCCAGTGATTACGGCATAATTTCGTAAATTATTAACCGCGGCGTTCATAGTTACATTGTCCGAGCAATCATATTGGCAATATCAATCATCCGATGAACATAACCCCATTCATTGTCATACCACGCCAATACTTTCACTTGTGTGCCATTTATAACCATCGTCGACGGTGCATCAATAATCGCCGAGCGAGGGTCATTGGTGTAATCCGCAGACACTAAAGGGCGCGTCTCATAACCCAATACATCTTTTAAAGTGTTTTCTGCCGCCGCTTTAAATAAGGCATTGACCTCTTCAGCATCTGTTGCGGTATTGGACTCAAAGACAAAATCCGTAAGCGAACCGTTCAATAACGGTACGCGTACTGCTAAACCATTTAATTTCCCTTCTAACTCGGGAAATATCGTCGTAATCGCCTTAGCTGAACCCGTTGTTGTTGGGATTAACGATTGACCAGCAGCACGAGCACGACGTAAGTCTTTGTGACCCTTATCAACGATGGTTTGTGTATTGGTGATGTTGTGAATCGTCGTCATCGAGCCATGTTTAATGCCTAAGGATTCATGCATGACTTTCACTATTGGCGCGAGGCAGTTCGTCGTACACGATGCCGCCGTCACAACATGATGTAATGCAGGATCATAACGGTCGTGATTTACACCATACACCAGATTGAGTGCCGGCTCAGGGCAAGGTGCAGACACGACTATTTTTTTAATGCCTTGATCAAAATAAGTTTGAAGCTGTTCCGCTGTTTTGAATTTACCAGAGCATTCCAATAGCAAATCAATATCATAATCAGCCCAATTGACTTCCTCGGGCGTGCTGTATTGGCTAAAACTAATTTTGCTCTCGTCAATGTGTATCTGATTATCAGTGCTGGAGATGGCTTTATCTTCACCCCAACGGCCATGTACAGAATCAAATTGCAGTAAATGGGCATGACATGCCGCATCGCCTTTTATTTCATTAATATGCACAAACTCGAGCTCGTCGCTGTTCCAGCCAGCTTGCAAAGCGAGCTTGCCCATACGACCAAAGCCATTGATACCGACACGTATTGTCATTTTTTAAATCCCATTGTTTAACAGCAAGTTTGATTCGGGCGATCTAGCATTGTGTGTAAGGCCTCCCGATCATCTCGATAAGGCGATGTCGTAGATACACCGGCAATTGTGCTTTGAATAACCAGTGTTACCCACTCCGGCAAATTCTCACTGACACGGTAATACACCCATAAGCCTTGGCGACGGGATAATAATAGTCCAGCCTCTTTGAGTAAGCCCAGGTGACGGGAGATAACAGGCTGCGCTAAGACTAGGGCATGTGTCAGTTCACAAACGCACAATTCCCCTTCTTGCTTGAGTAAGACCAAGGCTCGTAATCGCATGGGGTGCGATAAGACGGAATAAAAATCATCAGCTTGCAGATCCATTTAGGCGGCCTCCCAAAATCACTTATATTCACAAAATTATATATATAGTTTTTTAAATATGCAATCGTTAGTGTGCTTAATCCCTAAATAACAATGAGCCATTCGACTGTCATTTATTTTCCATACAACATGCATAAAAAAAGTCGCGCCAGCTTGATAGCTGACACGACTTCTAATTTTAGGAAAAAGTTAAGCTGAATGATTAAGCTTAAAAATTATTCCAACTATCTTTTTTCTGGAAACGTAATCGAGGCAAAATCAAACCAAGCAATAAACCACCAAACAACACTGCAGCGCCAATTACAAACCAGCTTTTAGCATCGTTATCTCTCAAGGCGCTATTTTCTATTATGAGTAATTGCGTCTCATGATCAACTTGTTGTAATTTTTCTTTTAGTTGACGATTTTCGTTATCTAAACCTACGGCATTTGAGGCGGTTTTGCGAAGGTCGTCTAGCTCAGTACTTAAACGTTGTGCCGTTTCTTTCAACGACATATTTTCGCCATCGGCATCAGTATTTCGAGCTGTTAGATTATTTAATTCTTCTTTATATTTTGCTACTTCCAATTGCAGGTTAACCACTAACTGCTCACTAGCGGCTATACGATCTCGTGCACTAGGCGTATTTGATAAATAGCGTGAAAGCACCCAACCATCGACACCTTGATCGGTTCGGACTCTAGAATAGCCTGTAGGATCAGTTTCAAGAACTTCCAATTTAGCGCCACTTGTCAGCATTTTGCGAATGCCGAATTTCACGCCTTGACCACTACGCATAGTGATTTCAAGCTCGTCGGACACATAGCGAGTCGCGCCTGCGAAACTGAGTAAAGGGCCAAGTAAAGAAAGTACAAGGAACATGCTTAGTAGCATTTTTTTCACGATAAACCTGCTATATCATAGAGTTAATAATATATTTTATCAGATGATGCCGTTATGAAGGCTATTACGTCAAAATAAATTGTTCGACTAGCTCACAATAAAGAGACTGTAAAAAATTCTGTGTAACTGCTTATCATTGACCGAAAGGAGATAAGCAGATGAATAAGAAAGAACTGGAAGCCTTTGCCAAAGAGATGGCCAAAGGGATTAAAACCGAAAAAGACCTGTCAGAAATCAGTCAGATATTGACCAAAACCTTCGTTGAAGCCGCACTGAATGCCGAGTTAGATGAACACCTTGGTTACGACAAACATGCTTTGTCTGATACGGTAAACCATCGTAATGGCGCCAACCGAAAGCAGCTGCAAACAGAAGATGGCACCATTGAACTCTCAACACCCCGTGACCGTGATGGTAGCTTTGAGCCGCAGCTGGTCAAAAAACATCAACGGCGTTTTACGTCGATGGGCGATAAAATCCTAAGCCTTTATGCTAAAGGCATGACCACGCGGGAAATCCAGGCGACCTTCAAGGAAATGTACGATGCAGATGTTTCTCCGACACTGATTTCCAAGGTGACAGAGTCAGTGATTGACGAGGTTATTGAATGGCAGTCTCGTCCACTGGATGCGGTGTACCCTATAGTCTATCTGGACTGTATCGTGGTCAAAGTCCGTCAGGACAAACAGGTGATTAATAAAGCCATCTTTCTGGCGCTCGGCGTCAACCTCGAAGGCCATAAAGAATTGCTGGGCATGTGGATAGCTGAGAACGAAGGTGCCAAGTTCTGGCTCAATGTACTGACTGAGCTGCAAAACCGGGGCGTGAAAGATATCCTGATTGCCTGTGTCGATGGCCTTAAAGGTTTTCCCGATGCCATCAATACCGTCTATCCGGAGACACGCATACAGCTATGCATCGTTCATATGGTACGTAACAGTGTGAAGTTTGTGCCCTGGAAAGATTACAAACCAGTGACGGCTGATTTGAAGCAGATTTACCAGTCGGTGACCGAGGAAGAAGCACTCAAGGCGCTGGATGCGTTCTCCGAGCGCTGGGATAGCAAGTACCCGCAAATCAGCAAAAGCTGGCGTAGCCACTGGCATCACCTGAACACGATAGAATCGCTCAACAGCGTTATCCGCAAGGCCATCAAGAAACGCAAACTGTTCCCCAGTGATGATTCAGCACGCAAGGTGGTCTACTTGGCTATTCTGGATGCCTCGAAGAAATGGACCATGCCCATCCGAAACTGGAAGGCGGCACTCAACCGCTTTATGATTGAGTTTGAAGACCGGTTAGCCGGCTTCGTTTGAAAATGGCAGTTATACAGATAAACAAGCTACATAAAAAAGTATTTAGAGGAGCCTGCGCTCGCAGGCTCCTTCTCTAATGATTTTAATCAATTAGCTGGGTAAACCACCTCATCAGTCCAGCTATCTTTGGGCTGTTGATAAAGTTTCCAGAAGCTGTCAGCAACTCCTTCAGCCTCTTCTGATTCTGGAGTTACGAAGGTCGCCACTGTAACACTGGCGATGTGAACATTTTCAGCTTTGAACGGCTCAAACAGTCCCTGAGAAATTGCTCTAATCCCAGCTTTGCCGACACTCAGAGAAAGGTATTCAGGGTGGGGTTGTAATGCAAAACCACCGCCGGTGAGTAAGATAATGCCGGCTTGGCGAGACTTCATATATTCAAACGCTTTTTTAACACTTACAAGCGCTCCAGCAACATTGACATTCAAATCGGCTGCGAAAGAATCTGCAGACTGTTGTTCAATAGTCTGGTTTCGCAGATTCGCCGCGTTGTAATGGAGAACATCAATTTGTCCATATTTCGACTCTACTTGATCAATTAATTGATTGACCTGTGACATGTCAGTTGCATCGACTTGATAATAATCGACTTCTTTTTTGTCTTTTCTCAATGCTGCAATAAAATCAGCGACGTTGCTTTCATCACGGCCAGCAAGAAGGATCCGAAATCCTTCTTGGGCAAAACGAGTGGCTGTGCTCTGGCTGATTCCAGGTCCAGCTCCAATAATAAGTAATGTGTTCATGTTTTTTTCCTTTAATAAAGTGCTTTCCAACTACAGGTATCAGTCTAAATGTTTACAAATAAAGATAAATACGATTATATTTAAAACATAATTTATTGTGAGTTAATAATATGGATCGTTTACTAAGCATGGAAATCTTTGTCGCTGCTGTGGAATTAGGTACCTTCACAGCAGTAGCAGATAAATTCAAGATTTCCCCCCCGATGGTAAGTAAACACATACAAAGCCTGGAGAAACGCATTGGTACCAGTCTGTTAAATCGAACAACACGGCAGCAGCATCTTACAGAAGCTGGCGAGAATTATTACCTCAAATCTAAAGACATTCTCAAGCAGATTTCATTCATTGAAGAGGACACAAAGACTAACGCTATCGACCCTGGTGGTAAATTGAAGGTGAGTGCTCCTGTTTGGTATGGCATGAGTACCTTGGCTCCTGCTATAGCGGAATATCTACATGAATACCCAAACGTTGATATTGAACTGGAGTTAAGTGACCGATACGTGGATCCCGTAAGTGAAGGATTCGATATTGTTATCAGAATTGGTCAGCTAGATGACTCATCAATGAAAGCTAGGAAGCTTCCGGAGTATGAATTGGTTATTTGTGCCTCACCTGAATATATAAGTCAAAGGGGTGAACCCCTACACCCAGATGATCTGCTTGACCACGCATGCTTGTACTTTTCCAGCTGGGTCGCCCAAGGGGGCTGGAGACAGCTTAATAAACAAATAGGCCGGCATTCGATACCGAGGATAACGACAAACAATCAACAAGTTATTCGCCATGCCGCGCTTAGAGGGATTGGCTTAATAATGATGCCTGTGAGCTTGTTGGAAGAGGATCTTATAAAAGGTGATCTTATTGAGGTCTTAGCAGACTACAAGCCTGCATCAAAACCAGTGAACCTCTTGTTTTCTGATAGAGCGAAAACGACTGCCAAAGTCAAAACATTTGCTGATTTTTTGAGTTTGAATTTAAATAAGACCCATATAACTTAGAGCACATCGTGGCCTATGCAGCCATCATCGATACCATGAAGGAATACGCCCCGCGCATGAGGAACTGTAAAGTGGTAATAAACTGATTTATGATTTAGATTGAAAGCTGCTTTGCAGTTTTCGTTTGAAAGTGGCAGTTACACAGAAATCAGGACAGGCTCACAATAAACCGCAAAACCACTGTTATTTACTCGTTTTTCTATGCTACTTTTTTTACAGCAGTTTGCATTAAAAGCCCTTACACACATGATATCCTTATGAAAA
The DNA here is from genome assembly GCA_963975785.1 of uncultured Methylophaga sp. Lineage (GTDB taxonomy): Bacteria > Pseudomonadota > Gammaproteobacteria > Nitrosococcales > Methylophagaceae. Next base: position 14,750 of record CAXBIM010000029.1, on the reverse strand, counting down.
AAGTAATATCTGGTTCTCAATTTTCATATTCTTATCGCCAAGATAAATTCACTGTAAGTTTCATCAGCTTGTAACATTAACTTGTTATCTTTCCAGCAGTTAATATCAAAGGAAATGAAAGAAATGGAAAGAATGAGAATCCTATTTTTGTGCACAGGTAACGCTTGTCGCTCACAAATGGCGGAAGGCTGGACAAAAGAGTTGGCAGGAAACCATGTGGAAGTTATCTCAGCAGGTATTGAAGCACACGGTCAAAATGAACGCGCAATTAATGCCATGGCTGAAATCGGCATTGATATTTCTGAACAAGAATCCATTCGCGTTAATGGCGAAATGCTGGAATGGGCAGATCTACTTGTCACCTTATGTGATAACGCTGAAGAACAGTGCCCAGTCATTAATCCTTTCACTATAAAATTACATTTGCCACTGCCTGATCCAGCTAAAAAGAAAGGTTCAGATGAAGAAATTCAAGCTGAGTTTCGTGAGGCACGAGAAAAAGTTAAGCAACGTGTAAATTATGTCCTAGAGCAACTCAATTAAACCGACTAAACCTTAATAGTTCACACAACTAGTATTTAATAGACGCAACGGTAATAAGCTGTTGCCGTTGAGCTTTTTAGCCCGCAGTTTGATTTGCATTCTATGCTCTGCCAGTTCAGTCATGTTCTTTGTAACAATATCTCCCACTTCCAACTGAATTAAGCTATTACCACTGATTTTTTTAGCCATTGATTTTGCTTGAGTGGCAAGTTCTGCCAAATCTGCCTCATTTTTTATCGTGTCAAAATCGAGTAGTCTTACTGCGCCAATGGAAAGACATAATAATGGGAAAAAAGCACTATTGCCATGGCGATCTTGGGCGGTTATGCCTTGATCTTTTAAGTGTTTATGAGAATACAGATCTGGTTGTTGATCGGTAAATGTCGACAAAATATCATGACATCGTTTTTGCCAATCTTCACTTTCAAACAAGATAATAAAATCATCACCGCCCACATGACCTACAAAATCCAACTCAGGATTAACATGTGTCGTTAATATATTAGCTGTTTTATTAATAACCTTATCACCTTTGCCATAACCGTAAATATCGTTATATGGCTTAAAGTTATCCAAATCAAAATAACAGATCACCGCATCTCGACCTTGATTGATAACCTCGGTTGTTTGCTCACTTATGGGTACATTACCTGGCAAGCCACTAAGAGGATTAGCATGTCGTGCCATGGTGATTTGTAAATCAGTAATTTGTCTAAGCAAGTCCATTAAACTGCCCACACCGCTATACTGATTATTTTCTGTAATAATAAACGTGCCATGCTGTAACGAGGCATCTTGACTGGTAATTCGCTTACTTAGATTTTTAAGCGGCAAGGCAACATCTGCAATGGTGGGATTGGCATCCATAAACAAATGGATCGGCTTTCTACCATGCAATTCTCGCCCATAACGACTTGCATATAAATTCATAATCTCATCACGCCACACCATGCCTGCCACAGAATTATCATTATTAATAACTGGCAAGGCAATAAGATCGGCAGCATCCTGAAAACGTTCACCAACAGCAGTCACGTCATCATAAGACATGACAGGCGTCATAGGCGTTAGCAAACTAGATACCAACGTATTTGCTCGTGGTGCACTAGACCTAAACATTGAGATTGTTTTTCTTTTTGAGAAAAGCGCTTCGTCAATGTTTCGTTCAGGCTGAATAGCTGGTCGACCAAAATAATAACCTTGAATAAACTCAATATTCATTTCATCAACGGTACGATATTCTTCTCGCACCTCAATGCCTTCGCCAACGATACGGCAATTAATACCCTTCGCAATATCCACCATAGATTGCACAAATTGGCGTTTATGACGATCTTGATGAATATTTTGCATAAAATGACGGTCAAGTTTGACAAAATCAGGCTTAATTTCTGACCAAGTACGTAAACCTGAATACCCTGCACCTAAATCATCAATCGCAATCGAAAAGCCCATTTCACGATAATGCTCAGTCGCTTTTCGCATTAAATCATAATCATCAATCGGATATTGTTCGGTCAGTTCAATCACAACTTGATCAGCCGACAAGCGTGCTTTTTTAATGAAGTCTAGCGTTAAACCATGTTGATAATCTTGCTGTAACAACACCTCAGGAATCGTGTTAATAAATAGTTTCGCATCTAGCTCAAATAAACCAAATTGCGTAATCGCCACTTCTCGGCACAATAAATCCAGCTCGGCAAGGCGACCATGTCGACTAGCCGCATCGAATAAATTAATGGGAGAATGCAGTGGACTGTCTGAAGGCCCTCGAATCAGCGCTTCATAGCCATATATTTTATTTTCTTTCATTGAAACTATAGGTTGAAACATCGGCGTCAGCCTAGCATTTTGTAAGATATCATCTAGCGACTGATATTGAGTGTATTCATCTTTAGTCATCACTTTTATCCATTTTCAACTATAAAATGAACCACCTTTCTCGCGGTTTACACTGAGCAAGAAAGGTGGTTATCTGATAGAAGCTATTTAACGTTTATTTCAAAAATACTGATCGAGCCATTTTTTTCATTTGCCGTATAAATGTAATGCTTGTTTTCTTTGTCATCATAAAAATGGGCTATGCCTTCAGGCGCAATTTTGCCTGCTTCAGCCTTTTTATCAATGGCGGCAATACTGATTACCTGCGGACTTGAAGGATTAGCTAACGAAATAAGCGCCACACCATTTGCCCTTTCTAAGCCTGCAACAGCATATTCAATACCATCTAATGCTAGGTGCGTGACCATTTCTGGCTCTGAACCTTTATTATCGCTTCGAGATTCAGGATAAAATCCAGCCTTATTAACGGCCTCATCAATTTGATTTTGAGTATCACTAATAAAGTCACCAGTTTGTGCATCAAAAACACTAATTGTTCTGCCTCCACCAGCTGCATTTAATTCAACTTTAGATGCCTTAGGTTCGGTATCCCCTTCATCAGCTGTAATAAGGTACTTGCCATCGGAACTCAATGTAATACCATCTGGTTCACGTAGCGCAATTAATTGAGACCCAAAATCAATTGAATCATCATCTTTTAAATCAGCGGCATGCGTTGTGATTCCTAAACCAAATACGCGAGTGATTGTGGCTGATTCAGTATCGATAACAACAACACCATTATTTTCCTGCATTACAACCCAAGTCGTTTTACCGTCAGCCGAAAAAACGGCATATTCAGGTTCAAGTACATCTGGTTTGTTATCAACTAGTGGAAACATGAACATTTCGCCATTTTTCTCTTTAACTTTGACCTCAATGCCACGGAAGGTACCGACAACCACTTTGTCTTCATCGATTTTACCGTTGCCATTCAAATCTAATGGTTCTTCAGTTATTTCACCATCTTGATTCCAATCAATGCCCCGCTCTAAAAATCGCTTATGTTTAGCGGCAACAAAACCTGCTGTTCCAGTTAAGTCAGGTAAGGCAATTAATGTTGAAGTGATTTGGCTAGGATCTTTATGTAGTTTTAATAAGGTGATGCTTCCATCCGCCGAAGAAAAAGTATTGTTCGTACGATCTAAACTAAACTCCTCGCCCTCATTCGGAATTAATGCAAATTGTCCAGTTGGATCAATAATGACAGCATCAGGACCGATACCAGTACTGACTGTTGCCAAAATATTACCTGTTTTTACGTCACGAATTTCCGCGCGCCCATTAGCCTTTATAGAAGCAGCTTGAATCGCAGCGATGACGTAATTGTATTCTGGATGAAAGGCGACGGATGTTACTTGTTCACCCTCAGCTAAACCAAGTTTAATTCGCAACGATAGGGTGGGATTTTCAGGTGTTGATAGTGAATAAATATCAACTATACCTTTGATGCTATTAGATACCGCAGCCTGCTTTAATACTGATTGCACGCTGATTATTTCTGTACCTTTTTTATCGCCAGTATCAATAGTTTTGATTAGAGATAAACTAGGGCTATTAGCAGCAAAGACAGAACCTGCTAATGTTAAGCTTAAAATTGATGCACTTAATATAGTTTTAGTAATTGACATAATTTAACCTTGATGTTTTCCAAAAAAAAGCCCTACTAAAACGTCTTAGTAAGGCTTATCTTTAAATTAAGTTACGAGAGAGTAACTACTTTTTTAACATTCTTTAGAAGTCAATTTGACCACGTACTTGGAATGCATTGAAATCGTCTGTTGCACCTTCTACGTCAGCAGTTGAATAGTCAGCCATTAAACGAATATTACGTGTCGCATACCAGTTCAAACCGACTGTAGTGATGTCGCCTTTGTTGCCCGCGCCATTATCTTCTAGGTCAATATCTGTGTAGCGTAATGCCACTTCCCAAGCACCGTAACCACCTTGGCCAACAACACTCTTCGGTTTAACACGACCAAACTCGCCTTTGCTAGCATCATAAGAACGTGACTCGCCGGTGATAAAGTAACTACCGTATGCATACCAAGCATCAAGATCTTGGTCTAAGCCAGTTGCTGTTGCATTAATGTCACGAGTGAAATATTCAGCTTGTGCAGAGAATGGACCAAATACAGCTGCAGCTTCTAAACCGTATTGGTCGTAGTCGTCAGCAGTGATGGATGCACCACTAAATATCTTACCTGCAGTGTGAACTTCTGGACGACCAGAGACTTTACCTGATGCGCCACCCATTGCTTCATATTCTTGGTGATGAAATGCAGCACCTAAATGAACTACCTGTGTTTTTTCTGCGATAGGAGCAAAACTTACTCGAGCACCGTAACCGTAATCTTCATTTTGGCCATTATTTTCATTATCAATACCGTCCATGTGAACAGCACCTGTTAATGACCAGTTGTCACCGTTCGTGCCAACACTTAAGCCATTTTTACGACCAACGGAGAATATTTCATTCGCAGCACTACGCTCCATGAACGTAATGTACTTAGAACTAGTTAACTCTTCTAAACCGAAAGGCATTTTATGGTTACCCAGCGTAACTGAAGCAGGCTTCCAGCCATTGTATTGTAGATATGCATCTTTAATTTCAACACCGTCGCCAGCGAAATCTAACTGTAACTTATAACCGAAGTCAGTAAATGCTTTACCTTTAACAAACAAACGAGCACGACGTAATTCTGAAGCATTACCCGTGTTACCTAAATCTTTGTCATCCATAAACGCATAATCAGCCATTACACGACCGCCGATTTGTGTTTCGAATGCTTTGTCGCCCGATTTAAATTTAAGCGAACCATCTTTTAAGCTAACGGTTGTAGATTCTTTCTCAACCTTAGCCACTTTATTAATGATCTCTTCAGTCGCTTCTTTATCTGCTTTAGATGCGTTAGCTAATAAATTGTAGTTTTCAGCTGTAATTGTGCCTTGGTCACGAAGAACTTTAAGTAAGTCCATCATTGCATCGTTGTTTGCTTGTGCTGGTAATACTGCTGCGCCAAATAATGCACCAGCGATTAAAAGTGAAGATGTTTTAAGTTTCAAGGGGATTTCCTCTTGGTAGTTTATAAAAAATTCTGTCCGGAACGCTGTCCGAGTTCGCTTACAATAACGATTAAATATTTCAAAAATATTACGGTAATGAAATTATTTGCGATTGCGAGACAAAGTTTAATTATTGTTGTTTTCTCGCAACATCAATACAGCTTTAATTCACCCTTGAAAATTCTGTTAGCCGCCACAATCTATATAAGTAATTGATCAACACTAATCCTGCCACAGCAAAGTCTCAATGAGCTTATGTGCCACCTTAAGTGTTGCCATAAATGCTTTGCCATCCTGAAAGGAAAAAGAATGTTTCGCTCTTTATTTGTATTATTTCTACTCGTTCCGCTAATTGAGATTTATTTCTTAATTAAGGTCGGCTATATGATTGGCGCTGGCTGGACAGTGTTTGCGGTTGTTGGCACAGCGGTTCTTGGTGCCAGCCTCTTACGTATACAAGGTATAAGCACATTACAACGGGCGCAGGTGTCAATGGCTCAAGGAGAGATTCCAGCTCTAGCGATGCTGGAAGCTGTCGCTTTGGCATTTAGTGGGATTTTATTACTCACTCCAGGTTTTGTTACGGATACTTTAGGATTTATTTTATTGATTCCAGTAGTTCGACAATCACTCATCAAGCGGGTTTTGAAAAATAGTCAGTTTTTTTATCGTGGGCATACAACGCGCACTCATAATGGTTATAGCCAATCAAGCATTATCGAAGGTGAGATTGTTAACGAAGACTTAGATAAATCTCTCAAATAAATTTCGTATCGCCCCCCTTGAAGTTTGTATTTACAACCCCATGTTTGGGATTCGTAATTTTTTTGTTAGACATTTTTGAGGTTATATAGATGAATATTCGTCCCCTTCATGATCGTGTTGTTGTTCGTCGCACAGAAGAAGAAACAATGAGCGCTGGCGGTATCGTACTTCCGGGTAGTGCTGCTGAAAAACCAGCACAAGGCATCATTGTTGCCGCCGGTAATGGCAAAATCACTGATTCTGGTGATGTCCGTACAATGGATGTTAAAGTTGGCGACAAAATTTTGTTCGGCAAATATGCTGGTACAGAAATCAAAGTCGATGGCGAAGAATTATTGGTCATGCGTGAAGATGACATCGTTGCCGTAATCGAAGCTTAAGCAACGATAAAAAAACATCGTCACTCTCGAAGATCGGTTAACGGGATTCCGTGCTAAAAAATGCTCTTGCAGTTAGCACTTTGGATTATCACTTAGACGCTACGGGAATGACACCAAGTCAACTTAGATCAAACCCAATACGGGTTGATTTAAGGCTTACAGAATATTAAAGAGGAATAAACATGGCTGCTAAAGAAGTCAAATTTGGAGCTGATGCTCGCCAATTGATGATCAATGGCGTGAACATCTTAGCTGATGCGGTAAAAGTTACTTTAGGCCCTAAAGGTCGTAACGTGATTTTAGATAAAAGCTACGGCGCACCAACAATTACTAAAGATGGTGTGTCTGTTGCTAAAGAAATCGAATTAGAAAACAAATTCGAAAACATGGGCGCACAAATGGTTAAAGAAGTGGCATCTCACACTTCTGATGCTGCTGGTGACGGTACAACAACAGCAACCGTTTTAGCTCAAGCTATCTTACGTGAAGGTATGAAAGCGGTCGCTGCTGGTATGAACCCAATGGATCTTAAACGCGGTATTGATAAAGCCGTGACTGCAGCCGTTGAAGAATTAAAACGCATGTCTTCACCTTGTAATGACGATAAAGCCATTGCACAAGTAGGAACAATTTCTGCTAACTCTGATTCATCAGTTGGTGGCATCATCGCTGAAGCAATGCAAAAAGTAGGCAAAGAAGGCGTTATCACTGTTGAAGATGGTTCTGGTTTCGAAAACGAATTAGACGTTGTTGAAGGTATGCAGTTTGACCGTGGTTATTTATCACCATACTTTGTTAGTGATCAACAAACGATGACGGCTGAACTAGAAAGCCCATACATCTTGTTATTCGACAAAAAAATCTCAAACATCCGCGAATTACTTCCAGTATTGGAAGGCGTTGCCAAAGCAAGTCGTCCTTTATTGATCGTTTGTGAAGATGTTGAAGGCGAAGCTTTAGCAACACTTGTTGTCAACAGCATGCGCGGCATCGTTAAAGTTTGTGCTGTTAAAGCACCAGGCTTTGGTGATCGCCGTAAAGCAATGTTAGAAGATATTGCAGTATTGACTGGCGGTACAGTTATTTCTGAAGAAGTAGGTTTAAGCCTTGAGAAAGTAACTTTAGAAGACCTAGGTCAAGCTAAGAAAATCTCAATCAGCAAAGAAAACACCACTATTATTGATGGTGCAGGTAAAGCAACAGACATTACAGCGCGCGTTGAACAAGTTCGCTCACAAATCGAAAGCTCTAGCTCAGACTACGACAAAGAAAAATTGCAAGAACGCGTCGCTAAATTAGCGGGCGGTGTTGCAGTTATCAAAGTTGGCGCAGCAACTGAAATGGAAATGAAAGAGAAAAAAGCCCGCGTTGAAGATGCTTTGCATGCTACTCGCGCAGCGGTTGAAGAAGGCGTTGTTGCTGGTGGTGGTGTTGCACTTGTTCGTGCTGAAAGCAGCTTGGGCGAATTAAGAGGTGATAACAATGACCAAAATGTTGGTATCACTTTATTACGCCGTGCAATGGAAGAGCCTTTACGTCAAATCGTAACTAACGCAGGTGACGAAGCTTCAGTTGTATTGAACAATGTAGCAGCTGGAACAGGTAACTACGGTTACAACGCGGCAACAGGTGAGTATGGCGACATGATTGCTATGGGTATCCTTGACCCAACTAAAGTAACGCGTACTGCATTGCAAAATGCTGGTTCAGTTGCTGGTTTAATGTTGACCACTGAAGCTATGATTTCAGAAGCACCACAATCAGGTGCGCCTGCATTGCCTGATATGGGCGGCATGGGCGGCATGGGCGGCATGATGTAAGCAGCTATACCATGTAATGTTGGAGAATATGCCAACTAGCTAATTAAAAAGCCCCGATCATTTACGTGATCGGGGCTTTTTTTTGTTGAAAATATAAACTAAATAACGTTAAGCATTATGTCATCAAATACTTATGGCAAGCTCCAGCACAATGACTATCGACGGTTACTCTGTTCGAGCATAAAAATAGCGTAGTTTTAAAAATTTAGATTGAATAAACGCATTGTTGAACGGTGGTTTAAAGGTCGCGTACACACGGCCTTTAGGATCAACAACAAACAAATGATGCTCTTGTTCAATTTGATAACGACCACCTGCATAATCAGTTTGAAGAAACAAGGCAACAAAGGTGCTCGCTAACTCCTCAATGATTTCTGCCGATGCTGTCGCCACCTTGAAATCAAGATCCTTTTTATATAGAAAACCTCGTAAGGTATCTGCAGTTTCATGCTCTGTATCGATACCTATCACCAAAAACTGAAAATCAACATTCGAAAAACTAGACTGAATATGCTTCATTGCCTCTAGTGCTGGCAGACAATCTGGCATGCAATGGCTATGTGAAAAATATACCAAGCTCCATTTGCCATCAAACCAATTATTGGTAAGCGCTAAATTATTATCGGTATTTAATGAAAACTCTGGCAATGGACGAGCGGGCGATGCGATATAGTTCTGCATTGCTACAGGTATTTCTCGCTGTTCTTCGTTCATCAGCGGTAAGCGATTCATCCATAATACTAATAAAAATCCGACAATCATGAGATAAGTAATCAAAAAACACTTAGAATTAAACCCTTTACAGCGTTTGGCCATCGTTCATTCTTCTTGTAGTTGATGTGAAAAGGCCAAATCCTAACATTAATCCTGGATTTATGAATGAGCGAAAAACTATTTAAGTCAACGGCTATCGTCAGCATCATGACTTTTGTATCGCGGATTCTTGGCTTTGTGCGTGATATTGTAATCGCTAGGTTATTTGGCGCGGGCTTAGGTGCTGACGTATTTTTCGTCGCGTTTAAAATACCCAATTTTTTACGACGCTTATTTGCCGAGGGTGCCTTTTCACAAGCCTTTATTCCCGTGCTTGCGGAATACCGAAATCGAGGCGACCGAGATCTCAAAGAACTGATTGCCCATACTAGTGGAACGCTAGCCGGTATCTTATTTATTATCACGGCCATCGGCATTTTAGCCGCCCCGATATTAATCGTCGTGTTTGCTCCTGGTTTTGTTGAGAACCCCGAGAAAATAGCACTGGCTGGTGACTTACTTAAAATTACCTTTCCTTATTTATTTTTTATTTCGCTCACCGCCTTAGCGGGTTCAATTTTAAATAGTTTTGGTAAGTTTGCTGTACCTGCATTTACCCCTGTATTCCTTAATTTATCAATGATCGGTTGTGCCTTATGGCTCTCACCTCACCTTGATGAACCGGTTACGGCATTAGCATGGGGTGTATTTATTGGCGGGCTGGTTCAACTACTCTTTCAAATACCTTTTTTAATAAACATAAAACATTTACCAAAACCACGCTGGGGTTGGAAAGACAGCGGCGTACAAAAGATCCTAAAACTGATGATTCCGGCTATGTTTGGCGTTTCCGTTGCCCAAATAAACTTATTGCTTGATACCGTATTGGCATCCTTCTTAGTTACGGGCAGTATTTCATGGCTGTATTATTCCGATCGCTTGGTTGAATTTCCGTTGGGCGTACTAGGTATTGCCTTATCAACGGTCATTTTACCCAGCCTCTCGAAAAAACATGCCTCATCCTCTAAAGCTGAGTTCTCTAACACTATTGATTGGGCATTACGTTGGGTATTCCTTATCGGTACACCAGCTGCTATTGGCCTCATATGCTTGTCTGAACCTCTACTGCTCACCTTATTCCAATATGGGGAATTCACAGCCTTAGACGCCCATAAAGCATCACTCAGCCTCATGGCTTATGGCTTAGGCTTACTACCTTTCATTTTTATTAAAGTGTTGGCTCCAGGCTATTATGCACGGCAAGATACCAAGACACCGGTTAAAATCGGCATTATCGCTATGGTGACCAATATGGTACTCAATATCATTTTAATGATGCAGTTCGCCCATGTTGGGCTTGCCTTAGCCACCTCATTATCTGCCATGCTTAATGCGGGCCTATTATTTATCGGCTTACGTAAATTAGGGGTATATAACCCGGTTGCAGGCTGGGGGCGGTTTATCGTCAAATTATTTGCGGCTAATGCTAGTTTGCTGGCCCTGTTGATATTGTTAACCCCGATAACAAATGAATGGCTAAGCTGGACGGCTATGCAACGATTTAGCGTACTGTTTGGTTTAATTATCAGTGCAGCGGCGATTTATTTTGCGGTATTAGCCATCGTAGGCATAAAAATTAAAAACCTATTAAAGCCCAGTCAGGCAGTAGATTAGATTTAAATACAAATCTGTAATAAAAAAAATGCGCTCATAAAGGAACGCATTTTTTACAACTTAAATCATATCTAACCAGTAGATAAAACGACCTTATGCCGACTCTACCTTTTCAGTAAAATCACATTCTTTTTGTGGACACACTTTTTCAGTACCACGACTTTTTGTCGTTTTCACCGTCAAAATAGGCCATTTACAGGTAGGGCACTCCTCCTTGAGGGGCTCATTCCATAAAGCATAATCACAATCAGGATAATCTGAACAAGAATAGAAGATTTTTCCACGACGAGATTTACGAGTAAGGATTTCACCCTTATTACATTGTGGACAGGTCACGCCAGTATTTGTAGGCTGTTCTAAAGACTCAATATGCTTACATTTTGGGTAACTACTACAACCAATGAACTTGCCGTATTTACCTGTTCTCACCCATAAATCAGACTCACATTTAGGGCATTTGCGATCAGCTACAACTTCTGGCTCATTCGAGGTTTCTTCACCATTAATATTACGCGTGTAATCACATTCAGGATAAGCTGTACAACCAATAAAACGGCCACTACGCCCTAAACGGCTCGATAGTTTTTTGCCACATTTTGGACAATCTTCATCCAGCAATTCTTGAGTAACATCACTACGCTGTACTTCTTTATCTTTGGTTTCGACTTGTTCTTTGAACGGCCCCCAAAAATTACGTAATAATGGCACCCACTCTTTTTCACCGCGTGCGACAGCATCTAACTCATCTTCTAATTTTGCAGTGAAATCATAGTCCACATATTTAGTGAAATGCTCTGCTAGAAACTTGCCGACTACACGGCCAACATCTGTTGGATGAAAACGTTTTTTCTCCAGCTCAACATATTCACGCTGTAACAAAGTAGAGATAATGCTGGCATACGTAGAAGGGCGACCAATATCATGCTCTTCTAAAGAACGTACTAGACTAGCCTCACTAAAACGCGGGGGTGGCTCAGTAAAGTGCTGCTCTGGTCGAATAGCAAGCAGATCAACAATATCGCCCGTTTCCATTATCGGTAAAATTCGTTCATCTTTATCTGACTTGGCCGCGTCATCCTGACCTTCTAGATAAACACTCATGAATCCAGGATTAACTACTGTTGAACCATTGGCACGAAAAACATTTCCTGCGCCACAGGCTAAATCAACGGCCACGGTGTTCATTGTGGCATGGACCATTTGACAAGCAACGGTACGCTGCCAAATTAATGTGTAAAGTTTTAACTGATCACTAGATAGGTATTTTTTGAGTGCTTCTGGGGTACGCAATACCGATGTAGGGCGAACCGCCTCATGGGCCTCTTGAGCATTTTTAGACTTAGTTTTATATTCTTGCGGTGAAGCAGGTACGGCACTAGCACCATATTTCTCAGCAATAAAAGTACGTAATTCTTCAATCGCCTCCGCGGCTAAACTCACCGAGTCGGTACGCATATAGGTAATCAAACCTACCGCACCATCTCCCGTGTCAGTACCTTCATATAATTGCTGGGCAACACTCATTGTACGTTGTGCACCAAAACCCAGTTTACGCGATGCTTCTTGTTGTAATGTTGATGTGGTAAATGGCGCGGCAGGATTACGTTTACGTTGTTTTTTGTCAACCTTGGTAACAAGTAGTTTACCTTTGGCTGCTTTATTTAGGGTGGCCACTACCTCGGCTGATTGCTCGCCATTATTAACCGTAAATTGAGATAGTTTTTTATCTTTATAATGCGTTAACTTGCCATCAAAATTTTGCTTTTCAAATGCCGCATCCGCTTCAATTGACCAATATTCTTTCGGGATAAATGCTTCAATTTCTAATTCGCGCTCGACAATCATTCTCAACGCAGGGCTTTGCACTCGACCAGCGGATAAACCACGACGCACTTTTTTCCACAATAATGGAGATAAGGTAAAACCTACCAGATAATCAAGCGCTCGACGTGCTTGCTGGGCGTTGACCATATCCATAGATAATTCACGCGGATGAGCAACCGCGTCATTCACCGCTTGTTTGGTTATTTCATGGAAGACAACGCGATGTGTTTCTTTATCTTTCAGTACGCCACGCTTTTTTAGCAACTCTAATAAATGCCATGAAATCGCCTCTCCCTCGCGATCCGGATCGGTTGCGAGATACAAGACATCAGCCTTCTTCATTGCCTTAGCAATGGCATCGAGATGTTTACTATTACGATCTATAACTTGATACTTCATCGCAAAATCATTGGCGGTATCAACAGCGCCTTCTTTAGGCAATAAATCACGAACGTGACCGTAAGACGCCAAGACTTCAACATCTTTACCCAGATATTTCTGGATCGTTTTTGCCTTAGCGGGCGACTCTACAATGACTAATTTTTTTCCCATATTTTACAGCACCAAAATGAACAGCATCGAACCATGTAATCTAGTCTACACGGACAGCATTTACGATAGTTACCACTACCATTTTTAGTGAACAACCGCCTCCAAATCTTCAAATACTAAGTCTTCCATCCACGCATAGGCTACTTCGCGGCCTGGTTGATAAAACAGCACCATCAACACTACCCATTTCATTTGATCTAAATCAATTTCGTTAGTATCTAATGCCATCACACGCTCAATGACCACTTCGCGAGTTTCACCATCCAGCACGCCTACTTGTTCTAAAAACAACAAATATCCACGGCACTGTACATCGAGTCGTAACAACTCTTGTTCGGTATAAAACCGCATCGCCAACTCAGGCTTATGGTCTTCATTGTCCTTTAACGACTCTTCCTCAATAACCGTCATGCTTTCCAGCCATTCAAACGCCTTATGAATCTCGAGCTGAGGAAACCCTACTCCCTCTAACTCTGTTTCTAAAGCGTCTTTATCCGGTTTATTTGAGTCATCTGTATCTATGTAGTTTTCGAATAAATACAGCAATACATCAAATACATCTTCTTTCATTTAATTCCTCTAAGAATTTCTATATAGGGAGGCTAATTTCCGCTGCGGACATAGCGCCCGCCAGGCAATGATTCAACCTGACCTTGTAGTTCTAATAATAACAGCATGGAGGAAACAACATCCGCCGTCAATCTACAGCGTTCTATCAATATATCAATTTGTATGGGGTCATAGCCCAAGTGGTTCAGCAAAAGCTGATAATCATCATCTAATTTTATTTCCGACTCAACCAAGTCAACTTTCGCTTTTTCTTCACCTTGAACACCGGCTAATGAACCTAACTCTTCTAAAATATCTTGTGCCGTTTCGACTAGTTTTGCACCATCACGAATCAATTGATGACAGCCCCGCGCTAAGGGATTGTGAATAGAGCCTGGAATAGCAAATACTTCCCTACCTTGCTCTAAGGCCATTCGCGCTGTGATTAATGAGCCACTTTGCAAAGCAGCCTCAACAACCAATGTTCCTAACGATAGACCACTAATAATTCTATTCCGTCGCGGGAAATTTTCAGCACGAGGTGCCGTTCCCAAGGCAAACTCCGACACAATGGCACCAGATGAAGCGACATCGTGAGCCAGCTCTCGATGCTTCGCAGGGTAAACACGATCTAATCCGGTGCCAATAACAGCAACTGTTTTACCTTGACCAGCCAATGCGCCTTGATGTGCAGCCGCATCAATTCCCATTGCCAGTCCACTGGTTATGGTCAGGCCTACCTGTGCCATATAACGAGCAAATTCGTATGCCGTATCTCGTCCTGATGCAGATGGATTACGGCTACCCACCATTGCAATCTGCCATTGAGACAGCAAATCCACATCACCTTGAACAAATAATAGGCTTGGCGGGTCTGCGATAAGCTTAAGTAAAGCAGGGTAACGCGGATCCTGTAAGGTAATAATGTGACGATCAGGCTCTT
>CAXBIM010000028.1:0-35055 GCA_963975785.1 uncultured Methylophaga sp. | reverse complement strand
CCAGCTAGAGCCCTCACCGTCAACAGTGACGCTGCCGGTACTCTCCTTGGAGAGACCTATGTAGCCAGAAGTACTGCTAACCGCGCCACCATTAGATATGACGAGGGTACCATCGCCTTGACGACCGACATAAAGATTACTAGTATTAGTCCAGCTAGAGCCGCTTCCATCGACAGTGGCACTACCTATACTGCTGGCGTAGTAACCTAGGTGGCCAATACTATTGCTAACTGTGCCACCATCAGTAATGACGAGACTGCCATTGCCGAAAATGCCAGCAAAAATCTCACCACTATTTATCCAGCTAGAGCCGCTACCATCGACAGTGATGCTACCTGTACTGCCAGAGTCAAAACCTATGTAGACTCGAGTATCACTCAGTGTACCGCCTCCAGAGATGGTAATAGTTCCAGTGTTGTGATTTCCAATATAAAGGTAGTCAGCCGCTGCTGTACCTGAAGCTATTTGGGCTGTACCGCCATTATCGAGATAGGTAGAATCACTAGAAGTAGGGACAATATTGGTAGACCAATTACCATCTGTAAACCAGTCGCCCGTAGTGCCGCTCCAAAGAATGTTTACAGCCAACGCTGGGATTGCTATAACACTGAGCCCTGAAGCTAATAGTGCTGTACTGATAGTCTGCGTGAGTTTGCTCGCTGAAGTTGCCGTGCTACTTTTACTTTTTCCTCTGGTTAGCTCCCCTACAATCATCCATGCTTGACGACTGACATTCCAAATAACTTTATATGCTTTGTTCATGACGATTCAAGAATCCTTCTGTGTTTTGCGTCTCAGTTTAATTATTTACTTATGTTTTATGCGTGAACTTCCTTGAGAATACAATGAATTTACATGAAATAAATATCTTATTCTCATTGTCACACTAGCTTCTGACTCGAGTATTATTTAAAGACATAATTTTCAATATGTTGAAAGCATATTATTGACTCTATTGCCGCCTAGCATGCTTGAATATTGAGACTGCTTCGCATGTTATTATGTGTTCATCTATCAATTCAGCGTACTTTTTGTTCGATGAAGCTTTATACATACACTGTTGAGTTCATTGGAGTAATAAGGGAGCGTTTGAGATAGCAATCATTGGAAGTAGCATGACAAACGAATGTAATCTTGGGGTGAAGTGGACGTCAGAACAGATCGAGTCGGTGACGAAGGCGTTAGCTGATTTACGCTTGTTAGTGGATTTAGAACTGGCCCCACGCTATCCTCATTTTAACCATAAACCCTATCCATTAGGACGCTGCAAAGAAATTCGCGATGCTGTTTTTACGTTGATACAAAAAAACTACCACAAACCACTGAGCCTGGACTTACGTTTATTCGGGATCGACTGGCAAGTGGCGACACATTGAAAAAGGTCTGGGGCTCATTAAGAGATAATTACTTTCAGAATGCGAGACTGGTATATAGACGTATCAAACGACACTGTTAACCCTAATAAGCCAAGGGTTGAGATAGTTGCTTTAGCCGAGTCAGGCTTCTCTGGTATATCGAGTTTTGAGCAATTCGTAACAATAGCTGAACCCTATTGGGAGGTAAAGGTATATCGAAATGACATTTGCCCAGCATTAGCACCGTTTATGCCGTTACTTTTTGTGGCTGATAGTGGCGCTTGTTGGCTAGGAGAGGCGAATGACGATATGTTAGCTGTGGCGGTGAATAGTCAGTTTTCAGCCTCAGAAAATATTTTATCGGCACTCCCACCACCACCTAATGATGCCATAGAAGGCTGGAAAGCGGCTTTGTTAAGGCTTAAACACAATACGTTTTTACATCAACAGGGGAATGCCTTGGATTTACTGCAAAGACTATCGCGTGAACCAGCGATATAAAGGCACTGCTTTTCGGGATAGCGCCGTGATGGCCTACTTGTCACTTCCCAAAGGTACCTCGCTTTGAATGTCGAGGGATGCATACTCTATCCCTTCGCTTGATCACTCTTTTGTCATGAGTAGAATATCCATGTGCTCGCTACCCAAAATATAAAACGACCATTAATCGAGTGACCGCTACTGGCGCATAACGGACTGTTAGATTATATCGAAACCTTGCTTTTAAGTGTGTTAGATGAAGTCTGATAAACTTATCAGCCATTAGGTTGGCGGAGTCTATAATACCTTCTGAATATTTCGTATAGGCTAGAATCTCTTCACTAGGGTAGAACACGTATTTTGATGGATAACTATTTTATTATTCAGTTGCAAGAACAATGATGACTCAACGCCAATGTGTTTTCTTAAAAGGTGATGTTGACTGGTGTCGCAATTCGGCTCATACATTATTGGCGAGCTTTGATAATGACAAGATTATTTATTTATCAGAACATGCCGAGTCAGACTCTCTTTATCAAACGATTACTCAAAAACAAGCTCAAAAGCAATTAGGCAAAGAATATGATGGCGTTGTCTTTGATGCAACGGGTGCTTTCAATCCCGATAGTTTTGGTGCGATAGTCGGCACGATAAAAGCAGGTGGAGCATTAATTATATTTATGCCTAGCGCCTTACCTGATAGTTTATGGCTACATCGCTTTAATCAAATTACCATTGATTACTCAACTTCAGACACAACTACCCATATCGTAAAACAAGGTGATAACTTACCCAATATTTCTATTCCTAAATCGCAGCTTAAATCGAGTGAGTACAGTCCAACAGCCGATCAGCAAACCGCACTTAAAGGCATTTTAAATGTTGTTCATGGACATCGTCGCCGACCTTTAGTGTTATCTTCAGATCGTGGGCGAGGCAAATCAGCAGTGTTAGGCATGGCAGCAGCAGAGCTGATAAAGCAAGGCAAAAAAACAATAATAGTGACAGCGCCAAGTTTAGCTACGGTAGATACTGTATTTGAACATGCCGCTCGCTTATTGCCTGATGCTAAATTATCAAAAGGTCATTTGTTATTAAATAGCGCCGAAATAAAATTTATGGCTCCCGATGCATTGATCGAATCAGGGCAAAAAGCTGATTTATTACTGGTTGATGAAGCCGCGGCCATTCCTGCGCCGATGTTAGAGCAATTGCTCCATAAATTTTCACGTATAGCCTTTGCCACCACCTTGCATGGCTATGAAGGTACCGGACTTGGCTTTGCAATACGTTTCAAACAAATATTAGAAGATTGCACGCCAAATTGGCAGCAATTAGAGATGACTACGCCGATCCGTT
The DNA here is from genome assembly GCA_963975785.1 of uncultured Methylophaga sp. Lineage (GTDB taxonomy): Bacteria > Pseudomonadota > Gammaproteobacteria > Nitrosococcales > Methylophagaceae. Next base: position 31,861 of record CAXBIM010000028.1, on the reverse strand, counting down.
GGTCAGAAAATGACGGATTAGAAGCCTTTAGTTTTAAGGCGTTATTACTTGATGCTATACCGGTAGCTGATGATTTAATCTGTAATTGTCAGAGTGCTGATTGCGTATTTGAAAAAATTGACCGTAGGCAACTGATTGAAAATGAAACTAGCTTAACCGAGTTATTTGGCTTGATGGTGTTGGCCCACTATCGCACTCGTCCTTCCGATTTGCAGCTGATGTTAGATCGTGAGGATGTATCGGTGTATGTGATGCGTTATCAAGGACACATTGTCGCTAGTGCTTGGCTCGTCAATGAGGGGGCAATTGATGATGAATTGGCACTGGCAATTCATGGTGGTACTCGTCGTTTAAAAGGTCAGTTATTACCGCAGTCCTTATTAGCTCATGTCGGAATTTCTACCGCTGGCCCATTAAACTATCAACGAATTATTCGTATTGCCGTGCACCCTGTTATACAGCAACGAGGCATTGGACAAGCCTTGTTGAATAATATTGTTAGACAAGTCGAACAATCAGATCTTGATATCGTAGGAGCAAGCTTTGCCGTGAGTGTGGACTTACTTGAATTCTGGTCAAAATCACAATTCACGCCAGTTCGTTTAGGTTTACAGCAAGATGGTGTGAGCGGCAGTCATTCGGTGATGATGTTGCTGGCGGTAAGTAGGGCTGGACAAGAGGTTGTCAGCCAAGCACAACAGCGAATTCAACAACATTGGCCCTATTTATTGCAATATGAGTTTAAACACATCAATCCTCAACTGCTCATAAAGTTGTCAGCATTGATACCAACAAACATACTGCAACGTTCAGAGTGGGATAGGCAAGAAATTTTGGCATTTTGTCAGCAACAACGTTCTTACGAGTCCTGTCGTATTGTTTTGTCTTTATGGCTGGTTGACCAAATAAAACAGCCTCACTTTCTGAAACTATCAACAATGCAGCAACATCTCAGCATTATGATGCTGCAACAGCGCGAATGGACGGACATTGGAAAACGACTAGGCTTGACGGGTAAAACACAGATTATTAATGCCTTGCGTGATGTGGTGGCTTTGTTAAACTCATATCCTGAATTAGGATAAATTGCTTAGCCATTTTTGAAATAGAAGGTAATGCCAGTAGCTTTCCGGTATTTAAATATAAGATGACATGGTAAAAATTAAATGTATTTGTTGATTATCAGCAAGATGGAGATAGGTAGAAAATGATGACAAAGGGTAGCCTTTTTATTGTGGCGGCGCCATCTGGCGCAGGTAAAACGAGTTTAGTTAATGCCTTGGTTGAGCAGCAATCAGATATTCGTTTATCAGTGTCACATACCACCCGCTCACCCCGCGAGGGCGAAGTAAATGGACAAGATTACTTTTTCGTCAGTCAAGATAGCTTTGCGCAAATGCGTGATGTTGGGGCATTTTTAGAATCGGCGACGGTATTTGATAATTCCTATGGCACCTCCAGTGAAGCTGTATTGGCACAGTTGCAGCAAGGTTTTGATGTTATCTTGGAAATTGATTGGCAAGGTGCGGAGCAGGTACGTCGTAATTTTCCAGAGAGCACGAGTATATTTATTTTACCACCATCTAAAACTGCGCTAGAGCAACGCTTACGAGGACGTGGACAAGATAATGAAGAGATTATTGCTCGACGCATGCGTGATGCAGAAAATGAAATGTCGCATTATGTTGAATTTGATTATTTGATTGTTAATGACCAATTTGATGTGGCATTAACTGATCTTGCCGCAATTATTATCGCAAGACGTCATTCGATAGTGGTTCAGAAGCAGGTTAACCTTGAGTTATTGACGGAACTTCTAGCTTAATGTCCTGATTTTTCGTAAAATTGCTGGTTTAATTCTTTGGGAACTACCACCATGGCACGTACTACAGTAGAAGATTGTTTAGAAAACGTTGATAACCGTTTTCAATTGGTTTTGGTTGCATCTAAACGTGCGCGTGAAATTGAGCAAGGCGCAGAACCTTTAGTCCCAAGAGAAAATGATAAACCAACGGTTATTGCTTTGCGTGAAATCGCTGCGGGCTTAATTGGTCCTAGCATCTTAGATAAAGTGAGTGCTCGTGAGCATTCTATGGATAGCATTTCGAAAAAAGAAGCGCTATTCGGCGAAGAGTAAATTTTGAGCGCAAAACCTACAGTCGCCTCTGAGTTGGCGCTGGTTCATGATGCTGAACCACTACTGACCATCGATGATTTATGTTTTGCGACCTCAAATTATCTAGAAACTAAGCAGGTTGATGAGATTCGACGTGCTTATCATTTTGCTGAACAATCACACGTAGGACAGACTCGCCGATCTGGTGAAGCTTATATCACCCATCCTTTAGCTGTGGCACATGTTTTAGCCATGATGCATATGGATCATGAATGCATCATCGCGGGATTATTGCATGATGTAATTGAAGATACCGAGGTGAGTCGAGACGGTTTAGCGGCAGAGTTCGGCGAAGAAGTTGCCTTGCTGGTGGACGGAGTAAGCAAGCTGGCTAAAGCTGCATTCGAAACTCAGCAACATGCTCAAGCAGAAAGTTTAAGAAAAATGCTGTTGGCGATGTCACAAGATATACGGGTGATTATCGTTAAACTAGCTGACCGACTCCACAATATGCGAACGTTGGGACATCTGCGACCTGAAAAGCGTCGACGTATTGCTCATGAAACCTTAGATATCTATGCACCGATCGCTCAGCGTTTGGGTATGAATCTTATGCGTGGTGAGTTAGAGGAATTAGGTTTTCATGTCTTGTACCCTTTACGATATCGAGTATTAGCTGATGTCGTACGCAAAGCACGGGGCAATCGAAAAGAGATAGTAAGTCAAATCACGGCTTCTATTTTGAACCGCATGGAACAAGAAGGCCTATCAGCTGATATTCAAGGCCGTGAAAAGAACCTGTACAGTCTTTATCAAAAAATGGTCAAAAAGCATTTAACATTTTCTGATGTGACTGATGTTTATGCCTTTAGGATCGTGGTTGATGACGTGGATTCTTGTTATCGTATGCTAGGCGTTGTGCATAATTTGTATAAACCGGTGCAAGGTAAGTTTAAGGACTATATCGCTATTCCTAAAGTGAATGGTTATCAATCCCTACATACGGTGTTATTTGGCCCTTATGGTGTGCCAATTGAAGTGCAGATTCGCTCGCGAGAAATGGACCAAATGGCTGAGGCTGGTGTGGCAGCACATTGGCTTTATAAGACAGGTGAAAGTGAAGGTAGTAATCTCGCACATCGTCGGGCTAGGCAGTGGTTGCAAGGTATTTTAGAAATTCAAAAAGGATCAGGAGATTCAATTGAGTTTTTAGAAAACTTGCAGATCGATTTATTCCCAGAAGAAATTTATGTATTTACGCCTAAGGGTAAGATCATGTCCTTGCCTCGTGGTGCCACGACAGTAGATTTTGCCTATGCCGTACACTCAGATGTAGGTAATGCCTGTGTTGCTGCTCGAATCGGCCGCCATTTAGTGCCACTGAGCACACAGCTCGAAACCGGACAATCAGTCGAAATTATTACCTCTTCAACTTCACATCCTAATCCTGCTTGGCTAAACTTTGTATCCACAGCTAAAGCGCGGACAAATATTCGTCATTATTTGAAAGATCTTCGTAATGATGATGCGGTGATATTAGGCAGTCGATTATTAAATAAATATCTACATGCATTTTCAACTACCTTATCTGATGTCGATGAAGCACGTATCACCCAGTTAGTGGCAGAGTTTGAAATGAATAGCTTTGAAGAAATACTGGGCGATATCGGTTTAGGCAATCGTTCGGTTATGACAATTGCACAAAAATTAACCCATGATGCGTCATCTACAGAATCATCATCAATACCATTGATGATTGCCGGTACTGAAGGCATGGTGGTGAGTTTTGGTCGATGTTGTCATCCTATTCCCGGTGATCCGATACATGGTTTTGTGAGTACAGGACGCGGCATTATTGTGCATCAGGCCAATTGTAAAAATACGGTCAAATTGCGTGCTAAAAATGATAAATGGTTGGATGTCGCTTGGGCAAAAGATATTAACCGTGATTTCCCCGTTGATATTGTTGTTCGTACAAAAAACCAACGTGGCGCATTAGCAACTATTGCCGCTGTGGTGTCTGAAATGGATTCTAATATTGATAATGTCGTCGTCGATGAGCGTGATAGTGGCTATTCCGACTTACGCTTAACAATCGAAGTCACCGGCAGACAACATTTAGCGCGAATTATTCGACGTGTAAGACATCTCGACATGGTCGAACGGATAATGCGAATTAACTGATTTTTTTAAATTAAAGGCCGTTAATATAACGGTGATACTGGAGAACATAATGGCTCGCGAAATTATTCACACAATACATGCACCTGAAGCAATTGGTACTTATTCACAAGCTATAAAAGTTGGCGATACTGTTTATTTGTCAGGTCAAATCCCATTAGTACCAGAAACAATGTTGGTGATTGAGGGTGATTTTGCGACCCAAGTACGTCGTGTGTTTGATAACCTAACCGCTGTTGCTGTTGCTGCCGGTGGAAGTTTGCAAGATGTTGTTAAGTTAAATATTTTCTTAACTGATTTGAGCTATTTTGGTACTGTAAATGAAATTATGGCCGAGTACTTTGTTCAACCTTATCCTGCGCGTGCAGCAATAGGTGTTGCTTCATTACCAAAAGACGTACCGGTAGAAATGGATGCGGTTATGCATTTAGGTGCGTAGTTCAAGCATTAACGTTTAAGGGGTTTTCAGATTGTGGTAAAAACGGTCGCCTTATCACAATCTGTCACCCAGTTAAAAGGTGTGGGAGCAAAAGTTGCTGAGCGTCTAGAAAAGCTTGGCATCACACAGATCCAAGATCTTCTTTTTCATTTACCATTAAGATATCAAGACCGTACTCGCCTATTGCCTATGGGCTCACTGCGCGCTCAACAAGAAGCCTTAGTGGAAGGAACGGTTAGACTTAGCCAAATAAAAATGGGTCGCCGTCGTTCTTTGTTGTGTCATATCGATGATGGTACGGGCTCGCTAGTATTACGATTTTTTCACTTTTCCAACAGCCAATTATCGCAATTAGCTGAAGGGGCTCGCGTGCGATGTTTTGGTGAAGCACGAAGCGGCCCATCATCCTTGGAAATGGTCCATCCTGAATATCAAATTATCTCATCGGATAAAACAATACCGGTTGAAGCTGAATTAACACCGATTTATCCGACTACTGATGGTCTACATCAACTTAGTTTTCGTAAACTTATCGACCAAGCCTTAGCCTGTTTAGATCGTGATAGTTTGCCGGAATTATTATCTGATTCAGTTCGACTTCATCCTGTGGCTCATTTCTCTTTGATGGAGGCTCTACTGTTTGTTCATCATCCGTCTCCAGATGTTAATGTTCAACAGTTATCGGAGAGACAACATCCCACACAACGTCGTTTAGCCTATGAAGAGTTGCTAGCGCAGCAGATTAGCATGCGCCAAGTACGAGCGACGATGCAGCATCATGCCGCGCCAATATTAAAAGGTGATATCAAACAGCGCCAATCGTTATTAAAGGCTTTGCTCTTTCCATTAACAAGTGCTCAACAACGCGTTGTTAAAGAAATATTGACTGATATTAGTCAAAAAATTCCCATGCAACGTTTAGTTCAAGGTGATGTCGGTTCAGGTAAAACGGTAGTGGCAGCAATGGCTGTAATTGAAGCTGTTTCAGCAGGTTACCAAGCCGTGATGATGGCACCTACGGAATTGTTAGCAGAACAACATTTACAGACATTTAAAATGTGGCTAGAACCACTGGGCATAACGGTTGGTTGGTGTGCAGGTAAACAAACGGTAGCTCAACGTCGAGAAGTCTTAGCGGCGTTAAGTGCTGGTGAGGTTCGGGTGGCGGTTGGCACACATGCTTTGTTTCAAGATGAAGTGGTATTTAGTAATTTAGGACTAGTGGTGATTGATGAGCAACATCGCTTTGGTGTCCATCAACGTTTAGCCTTGAGAGATAAAGGACGTGGCAGCGATAGTTATCCGCATCAATTAGTGATGACGGCAACACCGATTCCCCGCACTTTGGCAATGACCGCTTATGCGGATTTAAATGTATCGGTGATAGATGAATTACCACCTGGTCGAACACCTGTTACGACAGTAGTCGTACCTGATTCTCGTCGGGGTGATATTGTTGAGCGTGTTCACCTTGCTTGTCGTGAGAAACGTCAGGTTTATTGGGTGTGTACATTGATTGAGGAATCAGAACATCTGCAATGTCAGGCGGCAGAAGATGCGGCGACAGAATTGCAAGAAGCACTACCTGATTTAAAGATTGCTTTAGTACATGGTCGAATGAAATCGGCCGAAAAAGAATTAGTGATGCAAAGCTTTAAAGCCGGTGAGATTGACCTTCTGGTTGCGACTACGGTTATTGAAGTAGGCGTCGATGTGCCGAATGCCAGTTTAATGATCATTGAAAATGCCGAACGTTTAGGTTTGGCACAATTGCATCAATTACGTGGACGAGTAGGGCGGGGTACGGTACAAAGTCATTGTGTATTGATGTATCACTCTCCTTTGTCTAAAAATGGTCAAGCACGTTTAAGTTGCTTGCGTGATACCAATGATGGTTTTGTCATAGCGCAACGTGATTTAGAATTACGTGGCCCCGGTGAGTTATTGGGCACGAGACAAACTGGCTTACCGCAGTTTCGGGTAGCAAATTTAGAGACTGATCAGGACTTATTAGAAGTGATGTCTGAAGCAGCAGATAAATTTCTACAAACTACGCCAGAAAATGTCGATGCACTTATTCACCGTTGGTTCGGACAAAAATTAGAGCTTGGACAAGTATAATGAAACATTGGACACGATGGCATACACCACAACGCCGATTAATGCCGACAGAGTTAGTCTCTTGGTTGACGGACTCAGGATCATTAACTCAACGTCTACAAGCTCATAATAAGCATAACTTTTCTGTACAGCTGTTAAGTACGCATTGGATGAAGCCATTACCAGATGAATGTTTGTCTTTAGATATTCCAATGACGGAAATGGCTTATCAGCGAGAAGTTCGATTGATGGATGGTGAGCAAGCTAATGTCTATGCCCGAACCGTTATCCCATTAGCGACCTTTCAGGCAATGAAGCAACGTTTTAATAATTTGGGTAATAGACCTCTGGGCGACTTATTGTTCACGGAGCCATCTGTGAAACGTGGGGAGATTGAAATTACATGTTTGAAACCGGGACAATGGTTATATGAGATGGCTATGTTGGAAGAGTCATTTCGTCCTGAAAAACTCTGGGGCCGACGCTCACATTTTTATTTAAACGACAAAAAACTTCTGGTGAATGAGATATTTTTGCCGGCTTTAGTTAAGGAGTAATTCATGGCGTCATTGAAAAAAATAGTATGGCCTTATATCGAATTAATGCGTTTAGATAAGCCGATTGGTATTTTATTACTGTTATGGCCAACCTTATCGGCGTTATGGATTGCAGCAGAAGGCTTGCCAGATCTTATGGTGTTAAGCGTGTTTGTATTGGGCGTCATCATTATGCGAAGCGCTGGTTGTGTAGTGAATGACTACGCTGATCGAAATGTTGATGGACTGGTCATTAGAACGATTAACCGACCATTAATAAGAGGTGATGTAACACCGAGACAGGCGCTAATATTATTTTCGTGCTTAGGTTTGCTAGCCTTATTGCTAGTATCTCAACTAAATAAATTCACGATTTGGATGTCTTTGGTGGCTATGTTTTTGGCAGCACTTTATCCATTCATGAAACGTTATACATACCTGCCACAGGTATTCCTAGGCATGGCATTTGGATGGGCAATTCCGATGGCATTTGCGGCACAAACTAATGCGGTGCCAACGATTGCATGGTTATTGTTTTTAGCTAATATCCTATGGACTACAGCTTACGATACCTTTTATGCCATGGCAGACCGAGAAGATGATATTTTCGCAGGCGTAAAATCAACTGCGATATTATTTGGTGATGACGACCTAGTTATCATCGGTGTTTTGCAGTTTATGTTTTTGCTGGTTATGGTACTGATTGGTAGCCAGTTAGAAATGAGTATCAGCTATTATATTGGAGTTTTTAGTGCCGGTTTATTATCTATATATCAACAATATCTAGCGAAAAACAAACAGCCAGCACACTGTTTACAGGCATTTTTAAATAATAATTGGGTCGGTGGCGTAATCTTTTTGGGTATTGTGTTTCATTACGTACTAATGACATGACTTTGAAATGAAGTAGAACACCATGCGTAAAGCATTCTTACACTGGTATTTTATGAAACCAATGACCCGTATTTTCATATTAATTAGCCTGCTTTTGCAGGCTGAATTTTTAGCGGCTGATATTTTCCGCCAGCAAGACAGTCATGGTCACATAAGTTTTTCAGATAAACTATCTGCTAGTAACGCACCGGTTAAATCGACGGTAACAAGGCATCGTTATAAGCATTACGTAGCTAAGGTTTATGATGGCGATACCATTACGCTTAAAAATGGTGAGCGAGTGAGATTATTAGGTATTAATACGCCTGAGATTAAAAGTCAGTACCGGCCAGGTGAAGTGGGTGGTCAAACGGCTAAAAAATGGTTACAAAAGAAACTAAGCTCTGGTGAAGTGTTTTTAGAGTTTGATACGCAACAGCGTGATAAATATAAGCGACTTCTAGCACACCTCTTTTTGGAAAATGGTGAACATTTAAATAAAGAAATTGTTAAAGCCGGTTTAGCGATTCTTACCATTATCCCGCCTAATTTAAGTTATGTTAATGAACTTAAAAAGGCAGAAGTACATGCACAAAAATTGGGTTTGGGTATTTGGTCGATGGAGGCTTATCGAGCTATATCTGTCGATAATTTGCCTAAAAACATATCTGGTTGGCAGCGCTTTTTAGCCATGCCCAAAGAGATAAAACGTAGTCGAAAGTATGTACGTTTAATTTTGAATGATAGGGTCGATGTGCGTATTGCCATAGAGCATTTAGCATTATTTCCTGACTTGAATATGTATTTGGCTAAGCGTGTAGAAATTCGGGGATGGGCTACGAAAAATAAAGACCGTTACTCAATACTAGTACGACATCCCAGCTCAATTATTTTTCTGTAGGTTCAGTCGCTAATGTTTTACGAAAAGCTTCTAATTTATCTGGATAAGTAGCGGCATCACCATAGTCGATAAATTGATAATAATATCGATGTGGGCTGAGCATTTTTCGGGCGTGTTTTATCGGGCAAAAATAGAGCTCTGTGCGAGCTAGAATTTCTCGAATATAAGCAACAAGTCCATTGGCATAGGCACAATATAGGCAGTGAAACTTCTCAAAAATATTGAGATAGGCTAAATGATGTCGATCGAAGACAATGTAATCAGCACGACGCACTTTGCTTATTTTGTAAATAGGGAAACAGCTGATTTGATAAAAGCTAATGGCTATATCTATGAGAATAAATGGAATTATCATCCCATAAATAATTGGGGCGGTGATGATATTAATTGGCCGTCTACCAAATAACCACCGTATAACTCCTGTTTTTAATTTACGGTGAGCTTCTTTAATACTCTGTTCAAACTCAATTTTTTTGCCTTTGAGATGGTAGAGCATTGTATCTTCATGTTGATGAATTTCTAGGCTCAAATCTTTTTCTAGTTGTTTGATTTGGTCGATCAACTCTTTGATACGGTTATTCATAAATGCTCCTGATAAATCATCTTTTAGGCTAGTGCTATATATCGTATGGAATATTTAAATTGCATGGTGAACTCGGTTTCGGCCATTTACTTTGGCATCATATACGGCTTCGTCAGCTGCTTTAATGAGTCGCTGACTATTGGTAATAAGTTTGCTGTCATCTAATACCGCGATACCAATAGAAAGCGTGATCTTTAATGACTGTGATGATGAAATTATAAAGTCATTAGCAGCAATGGTTTTGCGGATCCTTTCAGCGATTTCATAAGCTGTTGGGAGTGGCGTATTAGTGAGTAAAATTACAAACTCTTCACCGCCATAGCGCGCCAGAATATCGCTTGTACGCATGATGTCATTAAATATTTTTGCCGCTTGTTTTAATACATTATCCCCAGCTTGGTGTCCGTGTTTGTCATTGATAGACTTAAAATGATCAAGATCGATAAATAAGCAGGACAGTGGGGAGTTATTGCGCTGTGCTAAAGAGGCTTCTTCTATAACGCGTTGATCAAAAAATCGACGGTTATTGACACCTGTCAGAGGGTCTCGTAAACCTAGTTGTTTGATGCTTTCTTGTAGGCGTGCATTTTCAAGACAGGCCGAAATAACTGCGGTTAAGTGTTGCAAAAATTGAGTGCCTATCCCAGCCTGAAACCTTTCTATTTGGCGGCTACCTAAGTTTAAGCTTCCGATTATTTTATGCTGGCGAATTAGTGGCAATATTGCTACTGATCGAAGTGTATTATTATTGGAAAATAATGCTTGGTGCTGCTGAGGCATATATTCTGATAAGCGTGTGCGATACGGTACCTTGTATTCTTGATGGAGCGATTGTTCGCTATCAGCGAATAATAATCGACCTTGCCATGAGTTTGGTATGTTGTGTGAATCTAATAGGCGTTGAAACTCGTATTCAGGATCGAGCAATATGAGTGCCACTTCAGTGAGCTGAAATTGGACTTGATGACTGTCTAATATAATTGTTAGTAACTCAAACAATCCTGAACTGTTCAATAAACTCAGTTCATATTCTTGAAAATGTGTCTGTTTTTGCTCATTATGATTAGCAATACTAAGTAATGCATCCAATTTGTTTTGTAAAAATTCAGCTCTTGAGGACATTGAAAAGCCTTGAGAAAGGGGTGGTATGTCGAGAAGGTTGATTAATAATGTCTTATTGCACGCGCTATTGTCCATATTTCTATAGTGCTTGCACCCGCTTGGCGTAGTTGTTTTACTGCTGCATTGGCAGTATGACCCGTGGTGAGTACATCATCAATGATCGCAATATGCGCGGGCACTGTAGTTTGAATGGATTTGAAGGCGTTTTGAATATTCTGTTTGCGCGCTTTAAAAGGGATAGACGCTTGTGATTTAGTGTCGATAGTTCTTATTAAATAATTATTACTGCTTGGTATGCCTAATTTCACCGATAAGGCTTTAGCTAATTCGAATGACTGATTATAGCCACGTTGACGTAGACGGTTTGGATGCAAAGGAATGGGGATAAGTAAATCAGGCGGCGGTCTATTTTTTAATTTATCGTACATTAGTTGAGCAAAAAACTGGCTAAGAAAAACGTTGTCGTAATATTTTAAATCGGCAATTAAACGATCAATAGGTGCAAGATAAGGATATAAGCTGAAACTTAAATCCTGCTCTGGTGGCTGTTTAAGACAATGACCGCATACATAAGCGTTACTTATTGGTAAGGCACAACGTGGGCAAGCATCACCCAATGCTGGGAAATTTTGAAGGCAAGCATCGCATATTGCTTGATGTTGATTCATCGTGCCACAAAGCCTGCACGGTATTGGCATCAGTTTGCTGTATAATTGCCAAATTCGGTGTGGCAATATAGATAAAAATTCCCTTGCCATTAAGACTAAATCCTTTTAAATCTAATGAAGTAATATTATGCCTGAAAATAGCTTAAATACTGATAAATCATTACGCCATGATTGGCGCGCTGAAGAAGTCGAAGCACTTTATGACTTACCTTTTTCTGATCTTATGTATCAGGCTCAAACAGTTCACCGTGAAAACTTTGATCCTAACTCGGTACAAGTGAGTACCTTGTTAAGCATCAAAACAGGTGGTTGCGCTGAAGATTGTGGTTATTGTCCACAAAGTGCACACCATGAATCAGCGGTAAAAGCTGAACCTTTAATGCCGCTAGATAAAGTATTAGAAAATGCAGCTGCAGCGAAAGCAACCGGTGCAAGCCGTTTTTGCATGGGTGCAGCATGGCGTAATTTGAAAGACCGTGATCTTGAGCGTGTTGCTGATATGGTCAGTGGTGTAAAAGATTTGGGCTTGGAAACATGCGTAACTTTAGGTATGTTAGAAGAACATCAAGCTGTACGTCTTAAAGAAGCAGGTTTAGATTATTACAATCATAATCTTGATACATCTCCGGAATTTTATGGCGATATTATCAGCACGCGGACTTATCAAGATCGTTTAGATACCTTAAGTTATGTGCGTAATGCCGATATTCACGTATGTAGTGGTGGTATCGTGGGTCTAGGTGAAAGTAGACGTGATCGTGCTGGTTTATTAATCAGTCTTGCCAATTTGCCTAGTCATCCAGAAAGTGTACCCATTAACTTATTAGTTAAAGTGGAAGGTACGCCTTTAGCTAATCACGATGATATCGATCAATTAGAATTTGTTCGCACGATAGCGGTTGCACGATTGATGATGCCGGAATCATATGTACGTTTATCTGCTGGTCGTGAAAGTATGAGTGATGAACTGCAAGCGATGTGTTTCCTTGCTGGTGCGAACTCAATCTTTTATGGTGATAAATTACTGACTACAGATAACCCTAATACGATTCATGACCAACAATTATTTAATCGCTTAGGTATTACCACTTTATCAGGTCAACATAGCGCACCCGCTCAGGATGCCTGCAGTCACTAAATGGCAAGTGTGCCTTGGTCAATACAATTAGCTGACAATTTAGCTGAACGCAAAACGGCGGGAAGATATCGTCAACCACGAATTCGTCTTGGTGAACAAGGTGTTGAAGTCGTGGTTGACGGCAAAAAACTACTATCGTTTTGTAGTAATGATTACCTAGGCTTAGCGAATCACCCCACCTTAAAAAAAGCATTTGTTGATGCGGTAGAACAAGAGGGTGTAGGAGCTGGTGCAGCCCATTTATTGACGGGGCATAGTCGTTATCACCAAGAACTAGAGCAGGCATTAGCTGACTTTACTGGTCAGCAACGAGTCTTACTTTTTTCCTCTGGTTACCAAGCTAATATGGGCGTTATTGATGGCTTGATGAGTCGTGGTGATGTCATACTTCAAGATAAGCTCAATCATGCATCGTTATTAGATGGTGGACGCTTATCAGCGGCTGATCAGCTACGATATCGACATGCTGATATCGCGGGTTTAACGACACGCTTACGCCAATCTGAACAGGCTCATAACCGTCTTATTGTGAGTGATGGCGTGTTTAGTATGGATGGGGACTTAGCACCTTTACCTGAGCTCATGTCCTTAGCAAAAGAGCATCAGACTGCCGTGTTCATTGATGATGCTCATGGTTTTGGCGTGTTGGGTGAAAGTGGTCGTGGCAGTATTGAACATTGGCAAATTGATCAAAGTGAAATGCCAATAGAAATGGGCACGTTTGGCAAAGCTTTCGGTACTGCAGGTGCATTTGTTGCTGCCGATGAAGTGGTCATCGAAACCCTGATTCAACAAGCTCGAACGTACGTTTACACCACTGCACAACCGCCTGCTATAGCCGCAGCGACCTTAGCGAGTTTAAAACTGGTAAAGGACCAAAATTGGCGACGTGAAAAATTAACTGCCTTAATTAATCAGTTTAGAACGGGTGCAAAGGCATTAGGTTTGGATATTATGGCTTCGTTTACTGCGATCCAGCCGATATTAATCGGTGATGATAAGCGGGCCATAAAAATCGGTAAGGCTTTAGAAGAAAAGGGATTGTTAGTCGGTGTGATTAGGCCTCCGACCGTACCAGAAGGATCCTCAAGACTTCGCATTACTTTGTCTGCTAATCATAATGAGCAGCAGGTCAAACAGCTGTTAGAGGCTTTGGAGAGCGTTTGTGTTTCTTGAAAAATCTCATCCTTATGGCTTCGGGAATGATAGTGGAATGTTAGCGACAGTTTCTGTGAGTGAATATGCACATTAAAAAAATGGGAACAGGTCCTGATTTAGTGATGCTGCATGGTTGGAGTATGCATAGTGCCGTCTGGCATGACCTCGCTGAGGCGCTAGCTGAAAACTTCACCTTATATTTGGTTGATTTACCTGGTCATGGCCAAAGCGAATGGCATGAGCATGCCTTAGATCGTGATGTCTTACTGGCCGATCTTGCTAACGAATTGCCTAAATCAGCTTACTGGTTAGGCTGGTCTTTAGGCGGGCTAATTAGTATTGCCTTTGCGGACCAATTTCCTGAGCGAGTTAAAAAGTTAGTGCTATTAGCTGCAACGCCTTGTTTTGTGAAAAAAACAGATTGGTCTTGTGCAATGGAAGCTGAGGTGTTTCAAGCTTTTTCGGATAATTTGGCAAATAACCAAGCTGATACCTTGCAACGGTTTTTATTACTACAAGCACGAGGTTCCGCTCAAAGTCGTGACACAATTAGACAATTAGCAGAACAATTAGCTATCGAAAAACCACCAGTAGCCGAAGCATTGCTAGCAGGACTTAATTTGTTGATATCTACTGATTTACGAGCACAGTTAGCAATGCTTGATTGTCCGATAATGATGATTCTAGGCGAGCGTGATACTTTAATTCCTAGCACCATGTTAGACGTGGTAGAGCAAATGACCAGCAATGTACAAACCACCTTATTAAAAGGTGCCGGCCACGCGGCATTTATTTCTCAGCCAAAAGAATGCCAGCAGGCGATAGAATATTTTATTAATGAATAATGAACTTCCTAACAAAAATCTAGTTGCCCGTTCTTTTGGCAATGCTGCAGCACATTATGATGATGTCGCCGTGTTACAACGTCAAACGGGAGATGAGTTATTAAACCGATTGTCATTGGTCACACTAAAACCTAAACGAGTATTAGACTTGGGTGTAGGTACTGGCAGAAACTTAACCTTATTAGCCAAACGCTATCCCGATGCTCAAATGATAGCATTGGATATTGCACCGGCCATGTTGCAACAAGCTAGACAACGTTATCAGAAAATATCAGGCATAAAACGTTGGCTGCCTTATTCCAAGATGCCTTTTTACTTAGCTGGCGATGCGGAAAAATTACCACTGGCAGATAACAGCGTCGACTTGGTCTTTGCCAACTTGGCTTTGCAGTGGTGTGACCCTAGAACTAGCTTTGCTGAAATTCAACGAGTATTACGACCTGATGGTTTGTTAATGTTTACTAGTTTAGGCCCCGATACCTTGCGTGAACTACGACAAGCATGGGCTGAGGTTGATGATTACCCGCATGTGAATATGTTTTATGATATGCATGATGTGGGTGAGGCGATGATGGCGGCGGGACTTGCCGAACCTGTCCTAGACACAGACCGATATACGCTGACCTATGATTCAGCGATGGCTTTGATGAAAGACTTGAAAGTTTTAGGTGCACGTAATGTGAACTCAGGACGCCGTCGAGGTTTAACGGGTAAAGGTACTATTAAACATGTAGCCGATGCTTATGAACAATTTCGACACGATGACCTTTTACCGGCAACCTATGAAGTGGTTTATGGTCATGCTTGGGGTGGACAACTTAAGCAGCAAAAAATAGAAGGCGAGGTTCGTATACCGGTTAATCAAATACAGCATAGGAAATCAGTATGAATAGTGTGTTTGTAACAGGTACGGATACAGATGTTGGCAAAACACGGATCAGTGTGGCGTTAATTGAGTTATTACAACGGCAAGGTAAACGCGTTGCTGTAATGAAACCTATCGCCAGTGGTTGTGAGTTGACGGTTAATGGTTTGCGGAATGATGATGCACTGCAATTGAGTCGGCAAGCTGATGTTGATTTACCATATGATCTGATAAATCCATATGCCTTTGAACCTGCTATTGCGCCACATATTGCGGCAGAGCAAGTGAATACTGTTATTGAACTGTCGATAATAAAACAGAATTTTGATCTTATACAGCAGCAAAGTGATGCCGTGGTGGTTGAAGGTGCGGGTGGTTGGTTAGTGCCAATCAATCAAACAGAAACGATGGCTGATCTAGCGATAAACTTAAATTTGCCAGTGATTTTAGTGGTAGATATACGTTTAGGCTGTATTAATCATGCCCTATTAACCGTTAAGGCCATTGAGTCGACGGGCTTAAAGTTACATGGTTGGATTGCCAATAATTTTGGTCGGAATCCAGAATCAATAGAAATTGTCGAGACATTAACGCAACGTGTTTGGGCACCTTGCCTAGGTTATGTGCCGAAACTTGAGGCCAATGAATCGGCTGCTGACTATTTGGTTCTAAAATAGCCGTTTTACGTCTAGCTTCTTCACGCTGAGTAAGGCTTGCTCGATGAGTTTTAGATATAAAAAAGCCGGAATAACATGACTGAAATTCCGGCTTTTTTTACCAAGTATTACCTTGGTTTAAACGTTATTACGCCATTGATGACATGAGTTATCGAAGATCTGATTTACTTCTTCTGGTCCCCATGTACCCGCTTCATATTTATGTACAAAATCTTGTTCTTTAGACCATTTTGCAATAATTGGATCAACGGCTTTCCACGCGAGATTAACTTCATCCGAGCGTAAGAATAATGAACGATCACCTAAAATAGCATTTAGGATCATCGCTTCATAGGCATCTAATTTATGTTTTTCATCTTCATGTTCAACGGTTTCTAAACCAACAGTATGAGCACTAATTTCTAAACCTGGTTGTTTAGCTTGTAATTCAATACGTAAGGTATTGTCCGGTTGTAAGCCCATGGTGATCCAGTTAGCGTGGCTATCACCAATATCAGTACCTTTGAATAACTCTTGTGGTGGCTTTTTGAAACGAATAGCAATCATAGCTTTAGATTCCGGCATACATTTACCAGTGCGCAGGTAAAATGGCACATCGCGCCAGCGCCAGTTGTCTATATAAAGCTTCATAGCCGCATAGGTTTCAGTCACACTATTGTCAGGAGCATCGTCTTCTTCAAGATAGCCTTTGATTTTTTCGCCATTAACTACACCGGCAGAATATTGACCACGGAAAGCATGACTATCAACCATGTCTTCAGTAATTGGACGTAGTGCTTTTAATACTTTAACTTTCTCATCGCGCAATGATTCATCATTTAAATCTGCTGGAGGTTCCATCGCGATTAAGGTCATTACTTGTAATAAGTGACTTTGGATCATGTCTCGCATCGCACCCGAGCCATCATAATAACCAGCACGGCCACCAACACCTTGTTGTTCAGCGTGAGTAATTTGCACGTGATCGATGTAGTTACGATTCCATAGCGGTTCTAGTAATAAATTGGCAAAACGGAATACGAAGATGTTTTGAACTGTGCTCTTACCAAGGTAGTGATCAATTCGGTAAGTTTGTTTTTCAGTAAAGTTCTGACGCAAAACACCTTCAAGTTTAGCGGCACTTTCTTGGTCATAACCAAATGGTTTTTCAACGACCAGGTGACGCCAACCTTTATCTTCTTTATTTAAACCTACGGCAGCAAGTTGCTCGCCAACTACGCCAAATAATGATGGGCTGATTGATAAGTAGAATACGATATTTGATGAAAAATTCTCAGCAGGATTGTCTAATATTACTTTCAAGTCTTGGTATGAAGCTGCATCGTTAATGTCATTTTGGAAGTAGCTGATTTTAGAAAGAAAGTTTTCTAAAGCTGCTGCTTTCACGCCATCGCGAGCCTTTAGTGAAACATACTCACTGACGAGTGATTTCCATTCATCCTGAGCCATTTCTTGGCGACCCATGCAGATTATTTTAGTATCAGCTGTTAAGCGGTTTTCAATATTCAGATGGTAGAGTGCTGGCAGTAGTTTTTTCTTTGATAAATCGCCTGTGGCGCCAAAAATGATAATTGTGCAAGGTTTCATGTAATCTCCCGTTGCGGGCTATGCTTATGCCCAAGACCGTATATAATCGAGTAATTGTACAATTTTTAGGAGCACGGTGTGCGAAAAATTCTTTTTTCGAGTAGTGAGGTTCACCCCCTTATTAAGACTGGTGGCTTAGCGGACGTATCGGGTAGCTTGCCGATAGCACTTCGTCAGCAAGGTCACGATATTCGTATTATTATGCCGGCTTATCGTAAGTGTCTGGAAAAATTGGATAAAATTTATACCATTGCGACGATTAAACTTGAAGGGTTTCATTTACCTATTGAGATCTTGCAATCGACGTTGCCTGGCACCGATGTAACGTTATGGTTAGTGCATTCGCCTCAACACTTTGATCGTGAAGGTGGCCCCTATAGCGCCCCCAGCGGTGAAGACTGGGAAGATAATGCTGCGCGTTTTACCTTGTTTTCGCGGGCTGTTGCCGCATTAGCAATGAATCAAGCAGGTTTAGATTGGCAGCCTGATGTATTGCATTGTAGTGACTGGCAAACGGCTTTGACGCCAGCCTTAATCGCTGATCTACCTAATCGACCAGTGACAGTTTTTACTATCCATAACCTCGCTTACCAAGGTTTGTTTTCACGTGAAATATTTGATGCCTTGGATTTGCCTGAAACGTTTTGGCAAAGTGAAGGCTTAGAGTTTTATGGCCTACTGTCATTGATAAAAGGCGGGTTAATTTATGCCGATCACATTACAACAGTCAGCCCAACGTATGCTAAAGAAATCTGTAGTTATGAATTTGGTTACGGATTAGAGGGCTTATTGTCGCTACGTGCAAAACAAGGTCGTTTATCTGGCATTCTTAACGGTATTGATAATAATGAATGGAATCCAGAAACCGATTCATACCTAACAAAAACCTATTCCATAAAAAATATTCGGAATAAATTTATCAATAAATCCAGTCTCCAAAAATATTTTGGTTTACCTGAAAAAGAAAACATTTTGTTGATAGGGTTGATTAGTCGTTTAGTGTCACAAAAAGGCATTGATTTGACACTTGATGCCGTCACTAAATTACTTGAGTCAGGCGCTAATATTCAACTTGCTTGTTTGGGTAGTGGTGCGGCAGATTATGAACAGGATTTGCGCGTTCTACGGGCGCGATTCCCTGATAAGGTAGGCGTTGATATTGGATATAATGAAGTATTGGCACATCAAATTGAAGCCGGATCGGATGTTTTTTTGATGCCTTCACGTTTTGAACCTTGTGGCCTGAATCAACTTTACAGTCTACGTTATGGCACCTTACCCATAGTGCGTAATACGGGAGGATTAGCTGACACTGTTGTTGATGCCACTGAAAATAACCGTAAGAACGGCACCGCTACAGGCTTTAAATTTGATGAAAGCACTGCCGAAGCATTGGAAGAAACGATTTACCGCACGCTTGAATTATTTCAACGCCCGCGCATTTGGCGGAAAATGATGATAATGGCTATGGAGCAGAATTACAGCTGGGAACAGAGTGCCGATGCTTATGTAAAACTCTATGAAAGTCTATAGCGCTTTAACACTGTCCTTAATGTTAAACTACTCTGATTATATATAACGGAGAGCCCCATGCAGGCTAAAGAATTAAAATTACTAGTGGTTGATGCCCTAGAAGATATTAAAGCAGAAGACATTCAAATATTGGATGTGACAGCGATGACAGATTTCACAGATTTCATGATTATTGCAACGGGTAAATCAACGCGCCAAGTTAAAGCACTGGCCAATGAAGTTAATGTGCAAGCTAAAGCGGCGGGTGTTACTCCTCTAGGCATGGAAGGCGAAGATGTCGGTGAATGGGCCTTAGTTGATTTAGGTGATGTCATCGTCCATATTATGACGCCAGAAATTCGCGCTACTTATACCTTGGAAAAATTGTGGAGCGTTCCTGCTAAACCAGATGTTGAAGCTCAGGTGACGGCAGAAGATAAATGAAGTTAAACCTGCTGGCAGTAGGGACTAAAATGCCAGCATGGGTAACCGATGGTTATCAAGAATATGCGAAACGTATGCCGCGGGAATGTAGTTTACAACTACAAGAAATTACTCCAGCAAAACGAGGGAAAAGTGGTAGTCCACAGCAATGGATGCGAGAAGAAGGTGAGCGGATACTGACGGCTATTCCAGATAGCCATCATGTTGTTGCACTGGATGTACAAGGAAAGTCGTGGTGCACAGAGGAACTCGCTGAACAACTTAAAAATTGGATGGCTGATGGGCGAGACGTGTCATTGATTGTTGGTGGGCCAGATGGTTTGACAGATGAATGTTTACGACGAGCGAATCAGCGCTGGTCATTATCTGCACTAACTTTACCCCACCCATTGGTACGAATCGTTATGGCAGAGCAACTATATCGTGCTTGGACCGTATTACAGAATCATCCTTACCACCGCGCATGATTTTCCCTCAAATTTATTTAGCTTCAAATTCGCCTCGCCGAGTCGAACTATTGACTCAAATTGGAGTCGATTTTACGGTGTTGTCTGTCAATGTTGACGAAAGCCGTTTGGCTAATGAAGCACCGATTGATTATGTGAAACGTGTCGCAATCGCCAAAGCTCAGGCTGGCTGGGACACTTTACCAGCATTAAATCGGCGGCCAGTACTCGGTTCTGACACTTCAGTTGTATTGGCAGATATTATTTTCGGGAAACCTACGGATGATGATGATGCACGTACGATGTTGCAACAGCTTTCTGGGCGAACACATCAGGTGATGACGGCGGTGGCAGTGGTAACGGAAACTCAGATAAAGTGTGAATTAAATATCAGTCAAGTGACTTTTGCAGCGATGACTAGACCTGATATTGAGTGGTACATAGCAACACACGAAGGCACTGATAAGGCGGGTGCATATGCTGTACAAGGTTTAGCCGCTTTATTTATTGATAAAATACAAGGCAGTTATTCCGCTATTATGGGATTACCGTTACGTGAAACGGGATTGTTATTAAAACAGATAACAGGGCAAGCGAAATGAGTAGCGAAATATTAATTAATGTCACACCCAGTGAAACTCGCGTTGCCGTCGTGGATAACGGTGTGTTGCAAGAGATATTTATTGAACGCACTGAAAGCCGTGGTTTAGTTGGCAATATCTATAAAGGCAAAGTGTGCCGTGTTTTACCTGGCATGCAAGCGGCATTTGTTGAAATAGGCCTTTCACGTGCCGCCTTTTTACATGCATCTGACATTTCGATCCCTAAAGGGCAGACGGGTGATTTACAAGAAACAGAAGTACCGCCGATAACATCCTTATTGCGTGAAGGCCAAGAAGTCTTGGTGCAAGTCATCAAAGATCCTATGGGCAGTAAAGGCGCACGCTTAACCACACAGTTATCAGTTTCTTCTCGTTATTTAGTTTATATGCCAGAAGCACAAGGTATAGGTGTATCACTTAAAATTGAAGGCGAAGAAGAACGCGCACGTTTGAAGTCCTGCCTTGTGTCACAGCTTGAAGAAAGCGCTGGCGGTTATATTTTACGGACTGCCGCCGAGGGTGTGACTGAAGCCGATTTATTAGCGGATTTAGATTTTTTACATCGGCTCTGGATTAAGTTAGGTGAGCGCAAGTCAAAAATACAATGCGGCGAACCCTTACATGAAGATTTACCTTTAGCATTGCGAGCATTACGTGATTTATTTTCGCCGGATATTGAGCGAATTAGGATTGATTCAAGTGAAGCTTATGACAAAGCGCTTAGGTTTTCTGAAGGCTTTATGCCGGAATGTGCTTCTCGCTTAGAGCACTATAAGGGCGATCGACCATTATTTGATATGTTTTGTGTAGAAGATGAAATAACCAAAGCATTAGAGCGGAAAGTGTCACTGAAATCGGGCGGCTATTTGATTTTTGACCAAACGGAAGCGATGACCACGGTTGACGTCAATACCGGTGGTTTTGTCGGCCATAAGAACTTAGAGGAAACAATCTTTAAAACCAATTTAGAAGCAGCCCATGCCATCGCCCGTCAATTACGAGTACGTAATCTAGGCGGTATTATTATTCTTGATTTCATTGATATGGAAGAAATAGAGCATCGCGCTCAAGTGCTGCGTGCTTTAGAAAAAGCGATGTCTACTGATCGGGCTCGACATAATATTTGCGGGGTATCTGAGTTAGGTTTAGTCGAAATGACTCGCAAACGTACCCGCGAGAGTTTGGGTCATATTTTATGCGAACCTTGTCCTTGTTGCGAGGGTAAAGGTTATGCAAAAAGTGCTGAGTCGATATGTTATGAAATTTTTCGTGAAATTATCCGCGAAGCCAAGCAATACGAGACTACACAGTTTTTAGTCCTTGCATCACAAGACGTTATTGATCGACTGAATGATGAAGACTCAACTTATGTTGCTGAGCTAGAACAGTTCATTGGCAAACCGATTTTGTTCCAGTGTGAAGCACAATATGGTCGGGAACAATTTAATGTGGTGTTGATGTAAACACCATGTCGGTTATTCTGCGCGGCTTACATATAGCAAGTAAACAGGTTGCTTATTTATTGGTTATTCTGGCTATCGTATTGGGATTACTCGTGGGCGCGGTTTATTGGCTTGCAGATGCGGTAGATAAGCGGCAAGATGAAATTGCCGTTTGGGTGGGCGATAAGTTGGGGTATCCAGTTGAAATTGGTGCGGCGGGTTTAAGCTGGGTTGGTCTTAAGCCAAAGTTGCAAGTTGATGCGATCAAAGTACTTAGGGAAGATAATAAGACTGAATTGTTGAGTATGGAATCAATTTATGTCGGTTTAGATTTATTCACGAGCATACAGCGCGGTGAGCCGGTGCTGAATGATTTGTCATTAACAGGCCTAAACATCGACATTGTTCGAGATAAGACGGGACAATTTCAATTGCAAGGTCTTAGTTCATCGCCTCAGTCACCAGCAGATCCTATAGATTGGTTAAACTGGCTGGACTTACTCAATCGTGTTCGACTTCAAGCTGTTACGATTGATTATAGTGATCAGATTGATGAGTCCTTTTCAGGTCATTATCAGCTTACTGAAGCTGACATCACCCATCGCTCAGGAAAATGGATAGCTGCAGGAGCAATACTTTTACCGGCTACCTTAGGAACTAATATTCAGTTTTCAGGGCAGTGGATATTGGATTTGGATGATATACAAACGAGTTCGTGGGAATGGCAGGCCCAAATTGATGATTTGAATTTAGCACCATTAGCACAAAAGATTATTTGGCAAGATATTGCTGTGCAAAACGGACATTTAACTGCAAATATTTCAGCTAATGGCGTCGGCGATACCTTAAGTGCGGTTAAAACAAGCTTAAATTTAACACAGACCGAATTAGTTTCTAAGCAAGAGAATGTGGCCTATACGCCAGTATTGATCGACCATTTGATAGGCGAGTTTGATTGGCAGCAACAAGATCAGTCATGGCAGTTATCCGGTCATGAAGTTCAATTCGAAATGAATGGTGCTGCGTGGCCGGTAACCGATTTCAGCATTAAAAAGCAGCAAGAAAATGATTGGATAATCACCAGTAATTATCTCCGATTAAGTGATATTACTGCCGTAGCTTTGTTAAGTGGTCAGGCTCCAGAAATTATTAGCAAACAGCAACCCGCTGGTGATCTCGACAGTTTGAATTTGCACTACTCTGTAGAAGAAGGCCTGACAAAGTTAGCATTTAATATTAGTGATGCTGTGATGTTACCTTGGCAAAATTACCCAGGAGTAACGGGACTAACAGCATCAATTGATTGGCAAGAAGGGATTGCAAACCTTAAGCTAGATAGTCATCAGATTACTTTTTATCCTGAAACATGGTTAGACGATGCAGTATTTTTTGATTCATTAACAGGAGAATTGAATTTACGGCGGCAAGCGCAGCTCTGGACATTACAGAGCCATGCTTTACATCTATGGAATGATGATTTAAATATCCAGCTTGATGGTAATGTGCAACATGCGAGTGATGGCAAGGTAACGAATGATTTGGAAATTACCTTGCAAGATGTGATTGTTAATCGTTGGCAAACTTATGTGCCAGAGAAAGTATTAAGTGATAGTTTTAAAAAATGGTCAAAAAATGCTTTTGTAGCTGGTAATATCATTGATGGAGTGATTAAGTTAAAAGGTGATTTAGAAGCTTTTCCGTATGAAGCTGAACCTGATAAAGGTCAGTTTGATATGACATTGCAAGTAGAAAATTTGCAGTTGCATTATGCTTCAGAATGGCCAGATTTAGTCGATGTTACTGGGGTAATTACAAGCTCAGGCAATGATCTTATTATTAAAAGTCAGCATGGCAAGATATCTGGTTTTAATTTTATTGATGTAAATACAACAATTGATAAGTTACTTGAAGAAAAACCGATTTTGCAAACTGAAGGTATTTTAGCCGGCACAACAGCTAATGCTCTGCTATTTTTAAAAAATAGTGAGCTGAAGCAACGCTTCGGCAGTATAGCGGAGGCTACGAAAGCCCAAGGTAATAGCAATATTCAGTTAAATTTGGTGGTGCCTTTAGCCGACACAGATGCCACCGAAGTTTCAGGGTATGTCAGTTTCATCAATAGTCAGCTACAAGCTAAATCTATTCCCGAGTTAGTTATGTCAAAGGTT
Source organism: uncultured Methylophaga sp. (assembly GCA_963975785.1). Taxonomy (GTDB): domain Bacteria; phylum Pseudomonadota; class Gammaproteobacteria; order Nitrosococcales; family Methylophagaceae. The sequence continues at coordinate 7,458 of CAXBIM010000028.1, read as the reverse complement.
AATGGCAAACTAAACTTCACTAATAATGGGGTGATCGCTAAGGACATTAAAGCAAGCGTATTTAATGAGCCAGTAAATATAAATGTCACGCCAAAAGATGATGTAACCATTGTGTCGGCAAGAGGTCAGGTTTCTACACAGCAAATAGAAAAAAACATCACGAAAACTATGCCTAAATTCATATCTGGGGCAACAGATTATGAGGTGAATGTGACCATTTCTGAGGAAGCTGTCGGTGAGTTTAATATTAATGCTTATGTTCAGTCTGACTTAAAAGGCGTTGAAATCGATATGCCTGAACCATATGGCAAAACAAGCGAAGACATTAAACCTTTTAGTAGCTCGATCAAGCAGCAAAAAGATAATCTGCAAGTCTATTCAATTGAATATGGACAGCTCTTGAATGTCACCTTAGCGCAAGCTGATAATCATTGGCGTGGTGAAATCAACTTTGGTCTAGGGCAAGCTGAGCTGCCAAATAATGGTGTAAGAGTTCGCGGCCAATTAACTGAATTATCATTGGATGAATGGTACAAATGGTCTAAACAATATAGTGGTCAAAGTGACAGCTCATTTATCGACAGCATGAATGATACGGTTATAAAAGTAGATAAATTGACGGGGTTTAATCAACAACTTACCGATTTAACAATTTCAGCAACAAAAGAGAAACAAGGTTGGCGTGCAAATATAGAAAGCAAGCAATCTAAGGGTTTGATTTATTGGCCGACCGATTTTAATAGTGGTATGGCATTAAAAGTTGAGCTAGATAAATTGACAATATTGTTGCCAAAATCAGATGGTACCCAACAGATAACCGACGAAGAGGCCGAGTTCTTGTGGCCTAGTATGGATCTTACCGTTGACTCTTTGGTGATCAATGATATGAGTTTAGGTAAATTACAGTTGCGTGGTCATAGAATGGTCGATGCATGGATGTTAGAGAAAGGATCGTTAATATCAGATGAATTCACAGCATCAATACCGATAGGTGAGTGGCGACAAACAGCAAGTGGCGACCAATCACATTTTAAAGTTCAAGCCAATAGTGATGATTTGGCGGGATTGTTGGCTAGTTTTGATTATCAACAGGCCATAGATGCTGAAGATGTATATTTGTTAGCTGACTTATACTGGCCTGATAACCCGCTGGCAGTAAGTACTGAAATGTTGAATGGATCACTGAAGGTTTCATTAGGTAAAGGTAAGCTTGAGGATGTTGAGCCAGGTGCTGCTGGGCGTATATTTGGCCTTATGAGTATTGCCGCTTTACCGAGACGTTTATCGTTGGATTTTAGTGATTTATTTTCGAATGGCTTTTACTTTGATTCAATAAAAGGGTCATTCAAATTTGCTAATGGACAAGCAGTAACAAATGACTTTATCTTGAAGGGATCTTCAGCGACAATCAAGATGGCTGGTCCCGTTGATTTAATTAATCAAGAATACAATCAAACGGTGACAATAACGCCTAATGTTTCTTCAACCTTGCCACTCGCTGGTGCAGTTGCCGCTGGCCCGATTGGCTTGGGGGTGGGTACTGCTATTTTGTTGGTAGATAAATTAGCTGGTGCCTTGTTTGATAAAAATATCGTTAATCTGATTAGTTATAACTATTTTTTAACGGGGCCATGGGATTCGCCTGAATTAACAATTACTAGGCCGACGCCGTCAGCAACACCGTTAGGTTTTAGTCGCTAGTCATTATTTAATCTACCGATAAAATAACATCAGATAAGTGTTTAACTTACCGAAAAGTTCTATTGGTGATATGGTCCGAAAAATTAAAACGCTAGGTATGATCTTCATTGAAAAAAAAGGCCGCTTATTAAGCGGCCTTTTTTGATATTGTCCGTTAGGATTATTTGATAAACAACATCTCTTGATACTTCGGTAGCGGCCATAATTCATCAGCCACTTCTGTTTCTAAAATGTCAGCATGTAAACGAACTTCATTCATCAAGCTAAGAACCTCGTTAGCACAGAATTGCATATGCTCTTCTATCGTTGCAAAGTCATGCTTTGCTATCGCTTCGCTAAGTTTAGTGATCGCGGCTAACATTGCATTTGATTCTTCTGCGACTTTTTTGGCGATTGAATTATCAAGTTCAATGCCCATTTCAGCCATGCTTGAGTTGGTAATTGATAGTTCAGCAAGGTAACCAAGTGCGGCAGGGTAGATTAATGTCTTAGCCATGTCGACAACGAGTTTAGCTTCTACTTCGATAGATAAAATATACTGCTCTGCATAGACTTCATAACGGCTTTCAAGCTCGATAGGTGACAGTACACCCGTGCTTTCAAACAATGTTTTGATATAGTCTTCACGTAATACAGGTAAGGCATCAGCTGTAGTGGGTATGTTTTGCAAACCACGTTCAGAAACAGCTTTTTCATGCCATTCTGATGAATAACCATCACCACCAAATACGACATTACCGTGCAGCTCCATTAACTCTTTTAATACTGCTACAACAGCATCTGCTTGCAAGGTACCTTTCTTAAGTTCAGCTTCAAGTTTGTCAGCGATCCAAGTAAGTGAATCAGCTAGCATGGTATTCATTGCTACCAATGGACCTGAGACTGATTGTGATGAACCTACTGCGCGGAACTCAAAACGGTTACCAGTGAATGCGAATGGCGATGTACGATTACGGTCACCAGGATCACGTTCAAAATTAAGAATTTGTGACAAACCAAGATCCATGGTGCCACCAGATTTTGAGCTAGTGATTTTGCCATCTTTGATATCTTGGAACACTTTTTCAAGTTGATCACCAAGGTAGACAGAAAGAATTGCTGGTGGTGCTTCATTCGCACCTAAACGATGATCATTAGCGGCTGAAGCAATAACGGCACGTAGTAATGGTCCATATTTATGAACACCACGAATAACCGCACCACAGAATAATAAGAAGTTTAAGTTATCGTGCGGTGTTTTACCTGGATCAAGAAGGTTACCTTGTGTTGCATTACCTACTGACCAGTTAACGTGTTTACCTGAACCGTTGATTCCTGAAAATGGTTTTTCATGAAGCAAGCAAAGGAAACCATGTTTCTTTGCTGTCGCTTTCATCAATGTCATCATCAATTGTTGATGATCTGCTGCTATATTGGCAGCTTCGAAATAAGGTGCAATTTCAAACTGGCCCGGTGCAACTTCATTGTGGTGTGTTTTAGCTGGAATACCTAGTCGATATAACTGGTCTTCAAAGTCTTGCATGAAAACTTGAACACGAGCTGGAATAGTACCAAAGTAATGGTCATCAAACTGCTGACCTTTTGCTGGTGCTGCACCAAATAATGTACGACCTGCAAGCAATAAATCAGGACGGCTGTTGGCAAAATTGCTATCAACAAGGAAATATTCTTGCTCAGCACCACAACTTGAGTTCAAAGGTGCTATTTCAGACTCACCCATTAAAGATAAAACTTTGTTACCGGCCTTATTCATTGCATTGATAGAGCGTAGTAGTGGAATCTTTTTATCGAGAGCTTCACCTGTCCAAGACATGAAAACACTTGGAATCATCAACGTAGAACCGTTATCTGTGTGCATGATATAGACAGGGCTAGTTGGATCCCAAGCAGTATAACCTCGCGCGGCGTTAGTCATACGAATGCTGCCGTTAGGGAACGAAGAGCCATCCGGTTCACCTTTAATTAATAGGCTGCCAGAAAATTCTGTAATTGCTCTACCTTCTGAATCACTGATGATGAAACCATCATGTTTTTCAGCGGTGATGTTAGTCATTGGATAGAAGATATGAGAGAAAAACTTGACGCCTTTAGATTGGGCCCATTCTTTCATTGCTGCCGCAACAACTTCAGCAGTTGAACCATCAAGCGGCGCACCTGTTTGCACAGTGTTTTTCATGGCCTTAAAAGCAGTTTTAGATAATGCTTCTTCCATTTTTGCCAAGTTAAACACATCTGTTGCCCAGATTTTATCTAGAGACTTAGGTGTTTTTACAACCATTTTTTCACGGTTTGTTATTTGGTGAATTGCTTGAATGCGGGATTCATTTCCACTCATTGTTCTTTCCTCGACTATAAAATAGTGTTAATTAATTTGAAATTTTCAGTGATGATAATTTTAGCAATAGCCATCGATAATTATAGTCGCTTAAATTTTTGAAAAACTATCGACAATCCAGATAGTCGTCCATGTTTTGATAATCTTGGGCGAGTTACATCTCAACTAAACGCTTTATAAATTAAAACAAGCAATAACTAGACCATCAATTTAGGATGTTTATCCAGTGTCCATTTTAGCTAAATGAGAAAGGCTCATTACTTTCTAAATAGCGCAGGCCCGCATCATATTGGTGCGTTCCGCACCAATATGATGCGCTACCTTTGGGTTATGAATAATGGCTTTTGAACGCCCAACAAAGTCGCTTACTATAAGATCTGGTATGATCTATACCCTTGTAACGTAAAGCAACCATTTTAATGACAAATTCTATAATCGAACAAGTAAGCCAACAATTATTATTGCCTGCTGGATTGGTTGAAGCTAATTTAGAAGAGACACTTGCCTTAACAATGGGCCGAGGCGTGGATTATGCTGATCTTTATTTTCAGCAATCACGCCAAGAGAACTGGTTGTTAGAGGATGGCATTATTAAGGATGGTGGCTATCATATCGAGCAAGGTGTTGGTGTTAGAGCCTGTAGTGGTGAGAAAACGGGTTTTGCTTATTCCGATGACTTAATTTTACCCGCTTTGCAAGATGCGGCTAAAGCGGCCCGCGCCATTTCTCGGCAAGGTGCTGATGGTAGTGTTCAAGCATGGAAGCGTACGATAGCGCCTAAATTTTATGCTGAAACAGACCCTTTAGCCGTGTTAACTGTTGAGCAAAAACTAGCTTTATTACACCAAGCTGATGCTGCTGCGCGAGCGGAAGACCCGAGGGTTACTCAAGTTAGTGTCAGTCTCGCTGGCGGTTTAGATACCGTATTGATTGCAGCCAGCGATGGCACATTTGCCGCAGATATTAGACCTTTAATAAGGATGAACGTATCGGTAATTGTCGAGTCGAAGGGGAGGCGTGAGCGAGGTAGTGCTGGCGGTGGTCGACGTTTAGATTATCGTTATTTTCAAGATAATGACTTACCTACAAGCTATGCCAAAGAAGCTGTACGTCAAGCTTTAGTCAATTTGGAAGCCGTTGATGCGCCAGCTGGCAACATGACTGTAGTGCTGGCTTCTGGTTGGCCAGGAGTATTACTTCACGAAGCTGTTGGTCATGGTTTAGAGGGCGATTTTAACCGACGTGCAAGCTCAGCCTTTTCTGGGAAAATGGGCGAGATGGTGGCGTCTCCCTTATGTACGGTAGTGGATGATGGCACCTTGCAAGATCGCCGTGGCTCATTATCAATTGATGATGAAGGTGTACCCACAGAGAAAACTACCTTAATTGAAAAAGGTAAGTTAACCGGCTACATGCAAGATAAGCATAATGCACGTTTGATGGGAAGCCGTAGCACAGGTAATGGTCGACGAGAATCTTATGCTCATTTACCGATGCCTCGTATGACGAATACATATATGTTGCCAGGTGAACATGAGCCTGAAGAAGTTATTGCCTCAGTCAAAAAAGGTATTTACGCCGTTAATTTTGGTGGCGGACAAGTTGATATTACGTCCGGTAAGTTTGTATTTTCGACAAGTGAAGTGTACTTGATTGAGAACGGCAAAATTACGAGACCAGTAAAAGGGGCGACATTGATAGGTAATGGCCCAGAAGTAATGAGTCGTATTAGCATGGTTGCTAATGATTTAGAGTTAGATAGTGGTGTTGGTAATTGTGGTAAAGAAGGTCAAAGTGTACCCGTAGGTGTTGGTCAGCCGACATTAAAAATAGATGGTTTAACAGTAGGTGGAACAGCGTGACGAAAAAACATAAGGCTATTGCCTTAATTTCAGGTGGTTTAGATTCACTTCTAGCCGTACGTGTAATGCAAGAGCAAGGTATCGAAGTTGAAGGTATTAACTTTTACACAGGATTTTGTGTAGAAGGACATACCCATGCGATTCGTAATAGTGATAAAGATAAGCAAAAACGTAATAATGCACTATGGGCGGCCGAACAACTAGGTATTAAGCTGCACATTGTTGATGTTATTGAAGAATACAAAGATGTTTTGTTGAATCCGAAGCATGGCTATGGTGCGAATATGAATCCTTGTTTGGATTGCAAAATATTCATGGTCGGTAAAGCTGTTCAATGGATACAAGAAAACCGTAAAGATGGCTTTGATTTTATTATTACCGGCGAAGTAATCGGTCAACGTCCAATGTCACAGCGTAAACAAACAATGCCTATTGTTGCGAAAGAATCAGGCGCTGAAGATATTTTAGTTCGACCTTTATGCGCTAAAAACTTACCAGCTACTAAGCCTGAAATTGAAGGATGGATTGACCGCGAAAAAATGTATGACTTTAGCGGCAGAACTCGTAAGCCTCAGATGGCATTAGCAGAGAAATATGGTTTTAAAGATTATGCTTCTCCAGCGGGTGGTTGTTGCTTTTTAACAGACAAGAATTATTCCGATAAATTGGTCGATTTATGGGATGCTCGTGGTACTAGAGAGTATGAGATGGACGACATTATGTTACTCAAAGTTGGTCGTCACATTCGTCCAAAACCAGAATTTAAACTGATCATTGCGCGTGATGCCGGAGAGAGTAAATATTTGGAAGGCTATCGTAAACAATTCGTGACAATTCAAGTTGTTAGCCATAATGGCCCTTTAACTATGGTCGATGGTGATATTAAGTCTGAAGATTTTGAGTTAGCTGCCGGTGTTGTTGCACGTTATGGGCAAGGACGCGATGCGGAACAGGTTGAGGTACATATCTTCGTACCCGGTGAAGATGTTAAAATAATTAATATTAAACCGCTATCTGTTGAGCAGGTTAATGAGGATTGGCATGTATGAGTGAGCATGAATTAGATGCCAGACGTATGTTGTGTCCAATGCCCGTTATCAAAACGCAAAATAAGGTTAAAGAATTAGCTGTTGGTGATATATTGAATGTTATTTGCACCGATCCAGGTGTTTTAAGTGATATTCCTGCATGGGCAAGGATTAATGGCCACACGATTTTGGGTCATCAGGACAATGATGGTGAAATCACTATTACCGTACAGGTTGGTGGTTAAATCCCCATTTTTAAGGGGCGTCTTAATAAACGGTTTAACTAGTAATTTCACTGAAAGTTGACTAGATTTAGCTTTAAATTTATAAGCGAATTTTGTAGTAACTAACTTAAGTATTAAGCATAGTAATTTTAAATTGGAGAATAATTAATGTCAGTCGAAAACGTGCTTCAAATGATTAAAGATGAGGAAGTTCTGTTTGTGGATTTCCGCTTTACAGATACGCGTGGTAAAGAACAACACGTTACTTTTCCTGCACACAGTATTGATGAAGATACCTTTGCCGAAGG
>CAXBIM010000027.1:0-35326 GCA_963975785.1 uncultured Methylophaga sp. | reverse complement strand
CCTTAAGCCCATCGAGTGGTGTTTTAGTCACCATAAATAGCGGCCAAGATTTCATCCGCACCTTGGGACAATAAATCTTCTGCCAGTGCAATGCCCAAAGATTCTGCATCTTCGGCTTTGCCTCTAATTTCAGCACGTAAGGTCAACGTACCATCGGGACGACCAACCAAACCGCGCAACCAGATATTGCCATTATCTAATAAAGCATAACCCGCAATCGGCACCTGACACCCACCAGCAAGGCGTTTATTCATCGCGCGCTCAGCCGACACCACAATCCATGTTTCAGGACACATAAGAGGTGCAATCAAGGCATTAATTTCAACATCATCAACGCGTGTTTCAATACCTACCGCGCCTTGACCCACTGCAGGCAAACTTTGCTCTGCTGACATAGTACTTTTAATACGTGCTTCCATACCTAAACGTTTCAAACCGGCCGACGCTAAAATAATCGCATCATATTCACCCGCATCCAACTTGGCTAATCGTGTATTTACATTGCCGCGTAAGAACAATATTTGCAGATCTGGACGCGAAGCTCGCAGCTGGCACTCTCGGCGTAAACTTGATGTGCCCACTATAGCGCCCTGCGGCAAATCGTCTACTGATGCGTAATTATTTGACACAAAGGCATCAAATGGATCTTCTCGAGAACAGATCACCGGCAGATGTAAACCTTCGGGAAACGCCATGGGTACATCTTTCATCGAATGAACGGCAATATCCGCATCCCCGGCCAACATGCCTTGCTCCAGCTCTTTAACAAATAGCCCCTTGCCACCAACTTTTGCTAATGGCACATCTAAAATCTTATCGCCTTGCGTGGTCATTTTGACCAGTTCGACCTGTAAGCCAGGGTGTAAAGCTAATAAAGAATCACGTACAAATTCTGCCTGCCACATAGCAAGTGGACTTCTACGTGTAGCTATTTTTACTGTTCTATTAGACATTGTTTATTCACTTATTTTTGTAATAGTTTAAATTGTCATTGCGCTGAGCCTTAGCTGGAACCGACTTTAATCATTGGCATCAAACGATAAACAAGTTGAGATAACGTGCTAGATCGATGTACCTATGTCAAGCCTAAGCTTCTGGTTCAACTTTCTTAATTTAACAACAATTCTAGCATTTCTAGCATGATTCTCGAATAACCGCGTTATAATTCACGCTTATTTTGACTATTCAAGACTTTTATATCATGACTACGCCTAAGAAAAAGTTATCCTCCGCACGGCTTACACAACCGACTAACGCCTTTGTCGAAGAATTCACTGCCTCAGTGCAATTTGATAAGCGGATGTATCGCCAAGATATTCAAGGCTCAATTGCTCACGCCACCATGCTGGAAAGTGTGGATGTACTAACAAGTGAAGAATGTAGCCAAATTATTGCCGGTCTAAATACCATCGAGATCGAGATCGAGAACGATGAGTTTGAGTGGTCTATCGCCCAAGAAGATGTTCACATGAACATTGAAGCACGGCTGATTGCACTCATTGGTGAAGTGGGTAAAAAATTACACACCGGTCGTTCACGTAATGACCAAGTGGCGACAGATGTAAGGCTTTACTTACGAGATATGATTCAGCCTATAAGGTCTGAACTATTCCGCTTACAAGATGCACTCCTGCATGTTGCTGAACGTGAAGCAGAAACCATTATGCCTGGCTTCACCCATCTGCAAACCGCACAACCGATTACTTTTGGTCATCACATGCTGGCATGGTATGAAATGTTAGTACGTGATGCCGAGCGTTTAGATGACTGCGAAAAACGAGTTAATTCATCACCACTTGGTGCCGCTGCATTAGCGGGTACAACCTTCCCAATTGATCGGGAATTAACAGCTAAGCTACTCGGCTTTGAACGCATTTGCCTAAATTCACTTGATGCAGTTAGTGATCGAGATTTTGCCATTGAATTCACTAGCTTTGCTTCTTTACTAATGATGCATATGTCACGCTTCTCAGAAGAACTGATTATCTGGTCATCGGCACAGTTTGATTTTGTAGATTTGGGTGATGCCTTCTGCACTGGCTCATCTATCATGCCGCAAAAGAAAAACCCAGATGTGCCTGAATTGATTCGCGGTAAAACAAGCCGTGTTTACGGCAATATGTTCAATCTGTTTACTCTGATGAAGAATCAGCCTCTGGCTTACAACAAAGATAATCAAGAAGATAAAGAACCATTATTCGACACGATCGATACATTATTAGGTTCTTTACGTGTTTATGCCGACATGATGGGCGCGATTTCCGTTAAAGCCGACAATATGCGTAACGCCGCATTACGTGGTTATGCCACAGCTACTGACTTAGCTGATTATCTAGTACGTAAAGGTGTTGCCTTCCGTGATGCTCATGAAGTTGTCGGCCTATCCGTTGCTTATGGTATTAAACACAAAAAAGATTTATCTGAACTTAGTCTAGAAGAACTGCAAGGTTTTTCAGATCAAATTAGCGATGATGTGTTTGAAGTATTAACATTAGAAGGCTCGGTGGCGGCTCGTGATCATCTCGGTGGCACAGCGCCAAATCAAGTGCGTGCTGCAATTCGTTTTGCACGCTCACAACGCGAAGATTAATTTTAGTCTAATCAGGCTGCAATATTATTGCGGCCTGATAACGCGGCTGACCATAACCTAATATCCGATTAAACTCTTCATGCGTTACCGGAATATACAAACTATCTGTCAGACTTTTATTTTCTTCCAAATCTATCTCAGGATCATGAAAATAAACAAAGGTATCTGAAATAGAGGCCAATACCACCCAGTGTGGTGACTTACTCTGGTTCAAACGATAAGAACTAATCAGCACTACTGCCAATGCGCCTCTTTCCAAATATGATTGCAATATAGCCACATCAACTTGGCCTATTTCAACGGTCATTTCCATCTCAGCAATGGCTACTTGAAAATCGTGATGCACCAACTCAACAACGGCTTTTTTTTCGTCATTACGCACACTGTTAATAAAAGGCGTTTCAGTACTACTCGTAATCAGTGTCGTCGAAAAACCTCGTTTATAAGCGGATAACGCGAGTCCATGAGGACTACAACCGCCATGACCCGATGTCATAAAAATAGTGGTTGCTTCGCGCCACAGCTTCAACTCTAAACTACGGTCTAACTCAAACTCAGGTCTCAGCGTTTTCATCACCATCATCAACGACGCAGGACCACAGGTAAAGTCCGTTGTTTGGGCATAATGTGCGACTTTTTGGTGTGCTTGCTCCGGCTCGTGATGCAAAACTTTCATCATCCTTAACGCATCAGCATGATCTTCATAATAATCGCTGACGACATCAAATACTTCATAACCTAGCTTTTTATATAAACGAATCGCACCCGCATTATCAGGTCGTACTTCAAGTCGTAAAAAGCTTCGGCCATCTTCTAAAGCTTCATGCTCTGCAATTTCCATTAATTGTTTAGCAAGACCTAGCTTTCTTTGCTCGAAAGCAACGGCCAGAGAATAGACCCGGCCAAGGGAGGTTCCTTGATGATAAAGCAGTAAAACATAGCCTACGATATATTGTTCAAACTCTGCCACCAGCAACAAAGCCCGACCTTTTGTAATCATCCATTTAAAACTACGACGTGATAATTGGTCAGAATCAAAACATTTATTTTCTAGCTCGACCAACTTATCGACATCGCCAATAACTGCCGGTCTTATCACGACATTGTTGTCAGTTGTTAGCATTACCATCCAGTCCGTTTATGCTCGTTAAGCCATTCACCGCCATCTCAATCACTTGTCGCCCTCTAAATAAGACTAATTCCTGCCACCGCTTCTCATCTGGGCAAAAGAAATCCTGCATGGCATGCTTAATCTCACGCGTATCATCATCCTGCCAGCGCACAGCCTTCTGCTGTAATTGCTGATCATCAAATAAAACTCGTAACATTTCACTGCTACCAAAGGTGCCAAATTCCAGTGTAACGAAACTGACAAAGTCTCCCTGAGCATGCCAAAAGTAATCATGTAAACCCATCTTCAAACCTGAACTAGACGTGCCCAAAGCTGGCTCTGTGACACTAGCACCAAAAACATCAAGCACGGTTTGTCTTGCAGGACTAGTCACTGGATGGTCACTAATTATTTCGCCATAACCATACGGTCCTAAGCCACTATGTAGATCAATCACCATGACCTGTTCGCGTTCTGTAAGATGAAGCTGTCCTGCTAGCTGCTCAATACACTGACGAGACCAACTCGCTTGCTTGCCGCCGAAATAAAGAGCAGATGGATCGTCATATTGACCTTCACTCAATATATCGAATTGCTGACGGTCACTACCTACCGCATTGATATCAGCCTTTTTGTCGATCAATGTCTTCCATATATCCGTTGATTTTGAAGTAGGTAAAGAGCTCGAGAAATCGACAAAATTACGATTAACATCAATGCCCTCATGATCGCTACGACTTGCCCATGCCAAACCCCAAGGATTTAGAGCATGCACTAGCACCACGCACAAATCAGCAGGTAATCTGCGATGGCGGGTTAAGAAGTCTGATTGAATGGCTGAACCCACACCACCTTCAACACCATGTAAGCCAGAGACTAATACCAACACTTGTTTTGCATTAGGATTGCCCGCCCAAACGATATCACAAAACAGTTTTTCGCCTCTAGGCCCTTTATGCGTATGCTGATGACTGTTCACTTTGTCCACAATAGAACTCATTTCCGCAGCAGACATAAATTTTTCGCGGGCATCAGAATAACGCTGTGAAAACACATTCAAAACAGCATCGGTGTACATAATACGGCTCTCCAAAACACAAATTTTTTGCGAAGGATAGGTGAGTTTTCAGCTTTAATCCAGCGAAATAATCACCACCAAAAAATAAATATTACACAGTATTCATAATAACTTTATTATTCGCATAAATGACAACCTTTCATTAACGAGGGACTAAGCTACAGCCATGACTAATCACCTAATAATTATAGAAAACAAAGAAGATTGGGCGCCTTACTTCCCAAGCGTTCAAGTTATTACTGTCGATGAATATCTGCAAAACCCTACAAAAACAAGCAGATCACGAGCGCAAGTCATTAATCTTTGTCATAGCTTAGATTATCTAAGTCCTGGTTATTACTGCTCGATGGTTTCTGAAGCTCGTGGTCATAAAGTCATTCCAGGCTTGCGCACAATTAATGATTTATCGCGCAAAAGTCTATATGCCTACGACATTACTGAGCTAGCACCACAACTCGATAAATTAATTTCAGCAACGGATAACACTGATAACAGTCCTTTCCTAGTTAAGGTGTTTTTTGGTCACTGTGATATCAAACCGCTACAAAAGTTGGCTCGCCAAATTTATGAGCAATTTCCTTGTCCGATTGTAGAAGTTGAATTTAGTCATAAAGATCACTGGCAAATCAGCAAGGTGAAAGCAGGAGCAATTAATAAACTAACTGAAATTGAACAAGATAGCTTCGCTAATGCGCTCGATAATTTTGATCGCAAATTGTGGCGTAAACCGTCTAAAAAACGTAGTTTCCGTTATGACATGGCGATTTTGCATAATCCTGAAGAAAAAATGCCGCCCAGTGATGCTACCGCTCTAAAACGGTTTATTCAAAGTGGCCGCCGTATTGGGATCGATGTCGAACTTATCACGCCTAAAGATTACAACCGTTTAGCAGAATACGATGCCTTATTTATTCGTGAAACAACAGCGACAAACAATCACACCTATAAATTTGCTCGCCGAGCAGAAAGCGAAGGACTTGTAGTTATTGATGATCCAACATCAATCATTAGATGTACTAATAAAATTTACCTTATGGAATTATTAGTCGCTAATAAATTGCCAATGCCTGATTCGTATTTGCTATATCGCAATGATCACGCTGGCATGGATAGAATCTGTAATGAAGCCACCTTCCCACTGGTAATGAAAATTCCTGATGGCGCATTTTCACGAGGCATTATCAAAGTCAATTCTGCCGAAGAACTTCGACTTCACGCCGCTGAGTTTTTTCAACAGTCAGCCATCGTTTTATTACAAGAATTTATGTACACCGATTATGACTGGCGCATTGGTGTGTTTAATAATAAAGTCATCTACGCCTGCCAATACTTTATGAGTAAAGGCCACTGGCAGATTTACAACCACAATACCTCTAAAGGTACGACTAGCGGTAAATCAGCAGCTGTTCCAATTAGCGAAGTACCAGAAAAGGTACTCAAAGTCGCATTGAAATCGGCCAAGCTCGTAGGTGAAGGTTTATATGGTATCGATATCAAACAAAGTGGCGAAAGAGTTGTTTTGATCGAAATCAATGACAATCCTAGTATTGATAGTGGTGTTGAAGATGCGTATCTAGGCGTAGCCTTATACGATGATATTATGCGTGAATTTTTACGACGACTTGAAGAACAGAAATCCAGTAGTCGTTAGTAAAATAAGCACCAGAAACAAAAAAAGCGGCGATATTGATTATCGCCGCTTTTTTATTACTTAACGTTAAGTCATTAACTTAGAAGCTATAGCTTGCACCAACATGTAGGCTACGTTCTTCACCGACGAAGTAACGATCACCACCAAATGAAGTGTAATCTGCTCGTTCTGCATATTCCGTATTGAGCAGGTTTGAAATACGACCGTAAACAGTTAAGTTATGAGAAACTTGATGTGTTGTTCGTAGGTTCAATAAATCATGTCCATCGTAAGTATGCTCTGCCGCTTCGTCAGTATAATAACGACCAACATGAACCCACTCTAACTCCGCTCTACTCTTAGGCATGAAATTCCAGCCTAAACGGACATTTGCTAAATGGCGTGGCGCTGTATCCATATCATTACCATTTACAATACCGTTAGATGCATTGTCAAAATCATATTCATGAACCGCATAAGTAAAGTTACCAGCAATATCAAACTGCTCTGCAAATGGCATAAATGCGCCTAACTCAACACCATAATGACGAGTTTTACCATCTGGAACATCGATATTGTTTGAATCACGGAAAAAGAAGTTCTTTTTCTTCATTGCGAAAGTTGAAACTTCGTATTGAAAACCTGAACCTAGTTTTCTAACACCAATCTCAATGCTATCGATGGTTTCAGAATCAGCTTGCGTTGCCGCATTTGATGCTAATCGCATACGATATAAATCAGTTGTTTGTGGTGCTCTATTACCTCGAGCCAAGTTTACAAATGCACTCGTATCTTCAGTCAAAGATTGGACTAAACCTAATTTAGGGCTGAAATTATTAAATGTGTCTTCACTATCTGCTGGTCGAAAAAATAATGAACCAAACATGCCATCGGCTGTTTTATTGTCATATTCATAACGGGTATGTTCATATCGAGCACCCGCAGTAACACGTGTTTTTTCAGCAACTTGCCACTCTGTATGAATATATGGCGCAATTACTGTTGCATCGACATCATAGTCATAGTGTGTGCCAGTAACATATTTAGGGCCGACGTTAGGACCCGTTTGTATTTCAGATAAAGATCCTTGTGTATATTCAAAATCGGTACCGACAATAACTTTATGTCCACCCTCAAGGTCTTTGTAATAAGCAGCAAGTAAACCGGCACTTTGGTGATCATTTTCTTCAACTGGCTTGCCCGGTAAGAAATGCATCAGAAATTCCATTTCGGTATAACGAACATATGGCGTCAAGCTGAAATATGAAGAATCCGTTAACTCATGATCCCAACGAACCGATAACCGTGCAGATTTAACATCACGGTAGGCTTCTGGATCTTCATTAGTTTTTGATTCAGCTGTATTTTTATATGCCTCAGAACCCACTTCATAACCGGCAGTTTCTTGATTTAAATTTGCTGCAGTGAAAATAGTCTTAACGCTATCTTTTTCACCAAAATAGTCATGGCGAAAAGTCATTTTTTGTTGATCAAAACCTGAGTCGTCGATCCAACCGCCATCCGTCGTGCCATTAATGCTAAAACGGTATGCTTGGTTTCCAATAGTGTCACTCACTGTCGCTTTAGTTGAATAAAGATCATGTGGACCAACAGAAACATCAATAGATCGCTCTAGGTCAAGTGATGGAGCACGAGAAAGCACATTGATCAAACCATGAACCGCATTTGAACCATACAAAGCACTACCTGGACCTTTTACAACTTCAATACCCCCAGCTTGTTCAGCGTTCGTTTCAAATAAACCATTTACGTTGGCAAAACCCGCCGCACGCATTGGCACGCCGTCTTCTAAATAAAGGAATGAACCGGCACCCGCACCACCATTTAGAATCGGTGAGCGAATTGCAGTTAAATGTTCTTGACCATTTCCGCGCTGAATCATCACACCTGGGAGACGGTTAAGTACTTCAGTAATATGATCTGCCCGTACAAAATCAATTTCTTCTTCAGAAATCTTGCCAGTGTTACCAGCTAAGTCTAACAACGCCGTTTCTGAACGCGTGCCGGTGACAACTAAACTATCCAATGAAATATCACTGTCAGCAATAACCAATGGGCTGGCACAAGAACTGGCGACGGCAACCAATAAAGAAATCTTTCTCAACGAAAACATCATAAACCTCTAATAAACATAATAAATTTTAGGCGCATATTGTCGCATAATCCTTAGCTCAAAACCTCAGAAAAATCCTTACATAGTCTTGAAATTGGTCATTAATGACCCCATGTGATGATCTAAATCAATTTTAGGTAGATAAGAATACATTTATGGAATACAAAGATTATTACCAAATTCTTGGTGTCGCACGTGATGTCTCAAAAGAAGATCTTAAAAAAGCATATCGAAAATTAGCTCGCAAATATCATCCTGATGTAAGCAAAGAAACCGATGCTGAAGCAAAATTTAAAGAATTGGGCGAAGCATACGAAGTGCTAAAAGACCCTGAGAAGCGAGCACAATACGACCAATTTGGTTCTAATTATAAAAATGGCCAATCATTTACGCCACCACCTGGCTGGGGCCAACAAGGTGGCCGCGGTGGTTTTGATGGTAATAGTAACTTTAGTAGCTTTTTTGACAGCATGTTTGGTGGCGGTGGTGGCGGTCGAGATAACTTCTACGCCAAAGGTGAAGACGTGAGTGCCAAGATTACTATTTCGCTTGAAGATGCCTTTCACGGTGCGAAAAAGACCATTCGTCGTCCGAGTGGTTCAACTGAATCAGGCACGCTCAATGTCAAAATTCCTGCTGGAATTACATCCGGTAAAAAAATTCGCCTTTCTGGTCAAGGTCGTGCGGGCATGGGCTCCAATGCCGGTGATTTGCTATTAGAAATCAATATTGCAACACATGCTCATTATCGAGTAGACGGCAGTAATGTTATTCTTGATCTTCCTATCGCACCTTGGGAAGCAGCATTAGGTGCTAAAGTTACTGTGCCAACCTTAGCTGGAAAAATTAACCTAACGATTCCAGCTGGTGCTAAAAGCGGCCAAAAAATGCGTTTAAAAGGTCGAGGATTACCTAGTAAAGAAGCTGGCGATCAAATTATAAATTTGCTAATTATGACACCAGCAGCTGATAGCGATAAAGCAACAAAACTCTATCAACAAATGGCTGAGGAACTAAGCTTTAATCCTCGCGAAGAGTTAGAACAAACCTTGTAAGGAGTCGATTATGACAGCGGTGAAATCTACTATTGTTTGGCTAGCAGGGCTAACATTACTTGCACAAGTGGCTTTTGCTGGACTCCCTTTTGCGTGGTTTGGCGGTAATGGAGAGATGCCATCGCTTGCACCAATGCTCGATCAATCTAAACCCGCCGTGGTTAATATTGCCACGCAAAGTCTTGTGCGGGTGCAAGATAATCCTTTGCTAAACGATCCTTATTTTCGTCGCTTTTTTAATATTCCAGAACAACAACCACGCCAGCGTACGAAACAAAGTCTTGGTTCGGGCGTTATTTTTGATGCTAAAAAGGGCTTGGTTTTAACCAATAATCACGTTATTCACAAAGCAGATGAAATCACCGTCTCGCTAACTGATGGTCGTAGTTTTCAAGCGACATTAGTTGGTAGCGATCCGGCCACTGATGTTGCTTTAATTCAAATTCCAGCCGAACACCTTACCGCTTTACCACTCGCTGACTCTGATAAATTACGTGTTGGTGACTTTGTCGTCGCCATTGGTAACCCCTTTGGTTTAGGTCAAACGGTCACTTCAGGCATCATCAGCGCGCTAGGACGAAGCGGACTAGGCATTGAAGGCTATGAAAACTTTATACAGACTGATGCTTCAATTAATCCAGGTAACTCAGGTGGCGCCTTAGTGAATCTACGTGGAGAATTAGTCGGTATCAATACTGCCATTTTTTCCCCAGGTCAAAATGCTGGCAATGTTGGGATCGGCTTTGCCATTCCAAGTAACCTAGTTCAACAAATTACCGATCAACTACTAGAACATGGTGAAGTAAGACGTGCTCATCTCGGTGTACAAATGCAAGATGTCACACCTGAACTCGCCAGCGCTTTCAATCTGAATTCAGATAAAGGTGCTGTAGTTACCCGTATTTTAGAGGACTCAGCAGCAGATAAAGCAGGCCTAAAAGTAGGCGACGTAATTACTGCAATTGATGGTTATAAGCTAGTTAATGCCGACACACTACGCAACAGTATTGGTTTACTCGTTGTTGGACAAACCATAAAACTCGATATCTTGCGTGAAGGTAAAGCCAAACAGCTTACGGCCACCGTAAAAGAAACTAAACAAGCCATTGCACAAGCCTCGGTGCACCCTAAACTATCTGGTGCTACTTTCGGTGATATAGAACCTTCATCGCCTTATTACAAACAAATTGACGGCGTTATGATCTATTCTGTCGTCACGAACAGTCCTGCTTGGAATGCCGGTCTGCGTACCAATGATATTATTACTTCTGCCAACAAAGAAAAAATAAAATCGCTCGAAGAATTCAAACCGCTTGTCCAGAATAACGCTCCATTATTACTTAATATCACGCGTAATCGTCAGGCCATGTTTTTGATCTTACGTTAGTGAACACGCCGTAAATATAAGTCGATATAAAGAACAGCACCCAACATAGTCTGCATTTATGTTGGGTGTTTTGTTCGACCCTCGCTTAAATCCTCATCCCCCCAAGTCGCATCACTAAGCATCCGCTCACCTTCGACCTCTATTAATTATTTATTTGCAACATTTTGGCTTATTAAGTGTCTATTTAATAGACAGATTGACGTTGTCTACTTGATTCATACTCCATGACAAAACGAGGAGATTAAAATGAACGTACAAAATTATATTAATCACCACATACCAGCTCAGTTTTCGATTAAGCATGTTGCCATGGCCAGACCTTTTAATTGGCTTTACCTCGCAGTGCAAGACATGCGCTTTCATCCCAAAGCCAGCCTAGCTCATGGCCTGATTGTCACCACGCTACTGTTTGTCACACTGCTTGTCACCAGTGTTCATGTTTATGTGATCGCAGCCACTATCACCGGCTTTATGCTGATAGGGCCTATGCTATCTGCTGGACTATGTGAGCAATCTCGACAAAGCGAACAAGGCAAGGTTGTTAGTTTTGATAGTTCGCTAGAAGGTCTAAAACCTTGCCAAAACTCACTTATTCAATTCTCCGGCATATTATTAGGCTTCACGATGACGTGGTTTGCTATATCCGCCTTGTTGTTAATAGTCACCGTCGGGAACGCTCTGCCATCAATACAACAGCTGTTGTGGGGCAATATTTTCGACATTATTACACCAATGCAACTAGCGCTCTATACCGTCATTGGCGGCTTACTAGCCACTATCGTATTTGTGGTATCAGTCATATCCGTACCCGCCATTATTGAAAATAATATATCGGCTATTGATGCCATGGCAGCCAGCGTAAAAGTAGTCAGTGAAAACATACCCACCATGTTGGTTTGGGCAGGACTTATTGTAGTACTCACTGCTCTAGGTTTTATGACATACCTAATCGGGATGGTCGTGATTTACCCACTATTAGCGCATGCCTCATGGCATGCTTATCGAGATTTAGTACAGAATGACAAGTGATATATATCACAACACGTAAATGAAAAGTAATGAATAATAGTCTCTTTTAAAATTGGAAATAAACTTTATGAAAATAGCATACCTTTTAACAGCTGTAGCCTTGTTCTCATTCAATGCTCATGCCGATGACTCTACTCTAGATGCAGCCATTGGTGGCGGTCTAGGCGGTGCAATTGGTGCAGCCATTGGTAACGAAGTCGGTGGAAAACAAGGCGCCATTATCGGTGGTGGGATAGGTGGTGCTACCGGAGCCGCGATATCTGTAGATGGTGATGTATCAGGACATGGAGAAAAGTCAGGACATCATGACGACCATCATGAATCATCACACGGTCATAAGTTTTGTCCTCCAGGCCAAGCTAAAAAAGGTAACTGTTAAAAACAAATTATTAAAATACACTTCGGTGATAAAGCTTATCTGAAGCATCATTTTAGTATTTGAGAATAAGATAAGTTTGTTAGGGAGGATTAGGATGTCAGTGACGTCCTAATTGTTCCTGACAAACTTTACCAAAAAACACATCTGCATCTTTTTTGTTTAATGCGACTTGTGGTGTGGATAAGTCATTTATTTGTTTCAAAGTCCACGCTGCCGCTGGGCGTTCGTTTCTTTTGTTTACCCAAAAGAAACCGAACCAAAGAAAAAGGCACCCTTATCACCTTGCTTCCAAATCAACCTATCTGGTGGCGTGGACGAAAACTCGCTGTGCTCAAACACTCGCCCACTTATTCCACCATCTAGCTTATTTTTTGGCGTCGATAACATGGGATAAAGGGCGAGACTCTAAGTATCATTTATCTTCAATAAAATACCCACGGATGCCCTTATACGAAGCCGAGCATCGCAAGAACTAAATGATCAAATACTGCGGTGTTTGAGCGAAGCGAGTTTCGCAGTATTTCATTTAGTTCTGAGGAGCGAAGGGAACCCGTTAGGGCGAGTATGGGATTGGCCTTTTTTAGTTCGTTTTTTGGCCACGCAAAAAATGAAATGGGCTTTAATCTGAAACCAAGCCAAATACTGCTTTAATCGAGAGTAAAGAATGATCAAGTTTTTATTTAATTCGCGATTCAACTAACTCAAATTTAGATCTATGAACGGACATCTCATATACCTTTAAGTGCTTAAGATCTAAATTATTGTTAAGTAAATCGAGTAGTACTCGCTTAACGTCTAGATCAACTTTAGCTCCAATTCGCACAGACATGAATGCGTCAAAAGGGATTTTAAAGAGATGAACTGGATCTGACTCAGATCCTTTTTCCATTACAGACTCCGTTAAGTCTTGTAGCATTCTCCATTCTTGCTCATAGCTCCAATCAATTCCTTTAATCATCAGCTCATCAATACTTTTAATATCAGTTAGGTCCACAACTGGCATATCTTTAGAGTAGCGAACCTTCCTTAAACATCGCAGTTGATCTTGCTCTGATCGTCGCTGTTCAAAATACTCATGCTCCGAATCAAACCCTATTACATACCCTTTATGATCATTTGCATAATGGGACCACATCAAAAGGTTATGTGGAGTTTCACTGAGGGAC
This sequence comes from uncultured Methylophaga sp., assembly GCA_963975785.1. Taxonomy (GTDB): domain Bacteria; phylum Pseudomonadota; class Gammaproteobacteria; order Nitrosococcales; family Methylophagaceae. Next base: position 21,767 of record CAXBIM010000027.1, on the reverse strand, counting down.
AGTACCCCTATGGAAGAGCCAAGGATACGATGTAATTCTGATTTAACCTGTCCTGTTTGATTACCCATCGTAGCCGTCACGGACTTAAATAAATGGTCTTTGTCGATTGAAGCTTCTACTTGCTTAAATGATAGTAACTTCTTCCTCTCAGAAGGTAATGACTCATAAACGCCCCTGAAAATTTCCAGATATTGCCTTTCTATTGATTCTTGTGTGTATGGAGCATCTGCAAAACTAAGTAGCTCAGGCTTTAATTCAAAGGGGTCGTTGAGAGAGTTTGGCTGGGTAAAACGAATCAACCCATTTCCAAGCACTCTTAAACGGTTATCACTAAGATATTTAAACAGCTCCATTAGGTTCTTATGTTTCCGTTGCTGAGAGTAATCACTTCTTAATCGGCCTCAACCATCCTCTAATAGTTCTCTGCTCCGACTTAGTCAACGTCAGCGCATCAGCAGGCACAGTCTTACGAATAGTAGAACCTGCACCAATCGTAGCACCATCTTCAACCGTAACCGGTGCAATCAACTGTGTATCAGAGCCAACAAACACTCTATCACCAATCGTTGTTCGGTGTTTATTTGCACCATCATAGTTACATGTAATCGTACCAGCACCAATATTCACATCGGAGCCCATATCGGTATCGCCAATATAACTAAGATGATTCACTTTCGAGCCTTTGCCAATATTTGCATTCTTAGTTTCTACAAAGTTACCAATCTTGGCTTTGTCTGCGAGTACAGTGCCCGGTCGTAACCGTGCAAAGGGGCCAATATTAACGTTAGCACCGATGGTGCTAGAGTCAATCATACTATTGGCTAGAATAACCGTACCTTCACCAATCGTTGCGTCTTTAATTATGCAGTTAGCACCAATTTCAACATTATTGGCTAGCGTAACGTCACCTTCGAAAATAACATTCACATCGATCGTGATGTCTGTACCGGTTGTGAGCTGTCCACGGATATCTAGCCGTGAAGGATCGGCAAGGGTAACGCCATTCGCCATAAGGCCATTGGCTTGTAATAACTGATAATGTCGTTCTAATTCTGCCAGCTGTTGACGAGTATTCACACCGGCTACTTCTGCATTATCCATGCAGCATACGGTATTTATAGTCATACCTTCTGCGACTGCAAGTGACACCATATCCGTTAAGTAATATTCGCCTTGTGCATTGTTATTAGTCAGTTTTGCAACTGAATCTGCCAACCACTTTGCAGGTAATACCATAATGCCACTATTCACTTCTTTGATAGTGAGTGTTTGGGCATCGGCATCTTTTTGTTCCGTGATACATATGACATCACCTGCATCATTGCGAACGATTCGACCATAGCCTGTCGGATCAGTAAGTTCAGTTGTCAAAATTCGCAAACTATTAGTATCACCACAGTCTATTAATTGCTGTAATGTTGAGAGTTGTGTCAGTGGCACATCACCATAGAGCACGAGTACCTGTTCAGCATTAACAAATTGCTCCGTAGCTTGCATGACGGCATGGCCTGTACCTAATTGTTCATGCTGCATGACTTCAACAACTTGCTGAGCGTCTAATACTGGTCCTACCTGCTCTGCACCATTGCCCGTCACCACGGTAAGATTGCTAGGCTTTAGTTTTTTTGCGGTATTAATAACATGTTCAACAAGTGCTCTGCCGGCTAGTTTATGCATAACTTTAGTGACGGCGGACTTCATTCTTGTGCCTTTTCCAGCGGCTAAGATGACGATACTTAATGACATGATATATTTCCGTTTGCGTTGTGTGATTCTGTATTCTATCAATTTCAGGCAAAAAAAAGGCTGTCATAAGACAGCCTTTTTTTCTAGCCTTAGGTCTTTTAGTGACCTTTGCCTTTTCTCATACGATCAATACTACGTAGTTGAGCCATTGCTTCAGCCAATTTAACTTGGGCTTCTGCTACTTCCAACTTAGCACCACGATCTTTTAGTGAGCGTTCTGCTTCAGCTTTCGCTTCTAGTGCCGCAGCTTCATCAATGTCATCAGCGCGGACAGCAGTATCAGCCAAGATAGTAACTACACTTGGTTGTACTTCAAGAATACCGCCTGACACGTAGAACTGTTCTTCTACACCATTAAGCAAGACACGAACTTCACCCGGTTTTAAACGAGTCAACATAGGTGTATGACGCGGGTATATACCCACCTCACCCATGACTGCAGAAGCAAATACAGCTTCTACTTGACCTGAATAAATCGAGGTGTCTGCGCTTACGATATCAACGTGAATTGTCATTGCCATTGTCCAGCACCTCCTAAAAGGTTAAAGTTTTTTCGCTTTTTCAACAGCTTCTTCGATACCACCAACCATGTAGAACGCTTGTTCAGGTAGTGAATCATAATCGCCGTTTAAGATACCTTTAAAGCCTACAAGTGTATCTTTAAGTGAAACGTATTTACCTGGGCTACCAGTAAATACTTCAGCTACGAAGAAAGGTTGTGACAAGAAGCGTTGAATCTTACGAGCACGTGATACAGTCAATTTATCTTCTTCAGATAATTCGTCCATACCCAAGATAGCAATGATATCTTTCAATTCTTTATAACGTTGTAAAGTACCTTGAACACCACGAGCAATTTCATAATGCTCGTTACCAACAACTAAAGGATCTAGCTGACGGCTTGTTGAATCAAGCGGATCAATCGCTGGATAGATACCTAATTCAGCAATTGAACGTGACAATACAACAGTCGCATCTAAGTGAGCAAAGGTTGTTGCTGGAGATGGATCGGTCAAATCATCCGCAGGTACGTATACCGCTTGGATTGAAGTGATAGAACCAATCTTAGTTGATGTAATACGTTCTTGTAATACACCCATTTCTTCAGCTAATGTTGGTTGGTAACCTACCGCTGAAGGCATACGACCTAATAACGCAGATACTTCAGTACCGGCTAATGTGTAACGGTAGATGTTATCTACGAAGAACAATACGTCACGACCTTCATCACGGAAGTTTTCAGCCATTGTTAAACCAGTCAAAGCAACACGTAGACGGTTACCAGGTGGCTCATTCATTTGACCGTAAACCAATGATACTTTATCGATTACGTTTGAATCTGTCATTTCGTGATAGAAGTCATTACCTTCACGAGTACGCTCACCTACACCAGCGAATACTGAGAAACCATCATGCTCAGTCGCGATGTTACGGATAAGCTCCATCATGTTTACAGTTTTACCTACACCGGCACCACCAAACAAACCAACTTTACCACCCTTAGCGAACGGGCAGACTAAATCGATTACTTTGATACCAGATTCAAGTAATTCATTACTAGCGGCTAACTCATCAAAGCTAGGTGCTTTACGGTGAATAGACATTTTAGCATCTTCACCGATAGGACCTTTCTCATCGATTGGGTTACCCAATACGTCCATGATACGACCTAATGTTTTTTGGCCGACTGGTACTTGAATTGAATCGCCAGTGTTTGAAACAGCTGAGTCACGTTTAAGACCATCTGTTACACCCATAGCAATCGCACGAACAACACCATCACCTAGTTGTTGCTGTACTTCAAGCGTTAAGCCGCTTTCATCAACGATTAAAGCATCGTAAATTTTTGGCAGGCTGTCGCGTGGAAATTCCACGTCCACTACCGCACCGATTATTTGTACAATCTTTCCAGAGCTCATCTTGCTTCCTCTTTCAATACGTTTGGGCTATTAGGCCCATATGTTATGTGCTTTATACCGCAGCGGCACCAGCAACAATCTCAGATATTTCTTGCGTGATAGACGCTTGGCGCGCTTTGTTATAAACAAGTTGCAAGTCATCAATAAGGTCACCCGCATTATCAGACGCGCTTTTCATTGCGACCATACGAGAAGCTTGTTCACAAGCGATGTTTTCAACGACACCTTGGTAAACCAAAGACTCAATGTACCTAACCAAAAGTTGGTCTAATACATCTTTAGCATCTGGCTCATAAATGTAATCCCAGTGATGCGACATTTCTGCACTTGGTTTTGCAGGTGTAGCAGGCAACAATTGCATCACCTTGTTTTCTTGAGTCATGGTGTTCACGAACTCATTAAATACAAGGTACAAACTATCAATGCTACCGTCTTCATATGCATCAAGCATTACTTTTACAGCACCAATCAATTCATGTGGCCGTGGCGCATCACCTAATTGAACAGCTTGTCCAGTTAGGTTTACCGGCAATCGACCAAAAAAGCTTGTCGCTTTTTTACCGATAGTACAAACATCAACTTCAAGACCTTTATCAATCTTAGTTTTGATTTCGTTCAGCGCCGTTTTGAATAAGTTATTATTCAAACCACCACACAATCCTCGATCAGATGAAACTACAATGTAACCAACACGTTTAGTTTCTGCTCTATCTTGTAAATACACATGTTTGTATTCTGGATGAGCAAAAGCTAAATGTTGGATTACATTGTGAATCTTATCCGCATAAGGACGCGTCGCTGCCATGCGTTCTTGAGCCTTACGCATTTTACTCGCAGCAACCATCTCCATCGCACGCGTAATTTTCTGCGTGTTTTTGATGCTTGCTATCTGAGTCCGTATCTCTTTGCCGCTAGCCATGCCTTATGCTCCGATTACCAACTACCTGTAGTTTTGAACGTTTCAATCGCAGCCGTCATTGCGCTAGCGATATCTTTATCAAACCCACCGGTTTCGTTTATTTTAGCCATTAAATCAGCATGATTAGATTTCATGTTTGATAATAAAGCTGCTTCGAAAGAACTTACTTTCGTTACATCTACATCATCAATGAAACCTTCGTTAGCTGCATGTAATGACATCGCCATTTCTGCAATTGATAACGGCTGATACTGACCTTGTTTCATCAATTCAGTAACGCGTTGACCACGTTGAATTTGGTTACGTGTAGCTTCATCAAGATCTGATGCAAATTGAGCAAATGCTGCCAATTCACGATATTGAGCTAAATCTAGACGAGTACTACCACCCAATTTCTTAATGATCTTAGTTTGAGCAGCACCACCAACACGTGATACAGACAAACCAGCATTAATCGCAGGACGAATACCAGAGTTGAACAAATCAGTTTCTAAGAAGATTTGACCATCAGTAATCGAAATTACGTTAGTTGGTACGAAAGCAGATACGTCACCGGCTTGAGTTTCAATGATTGGTAAAGCAGTCAATGAACCTGTTTTGCCTTTAACAGCACCGTTTGTAAGTTTTTCTACATAGTCAGCACTAACACGTGATGCACGCTCTAATAAACGAGAGTGAATATAGAAAACGTCACCAGGATAAGCTTCACGACCTGGTGGACGACGTAACAACAATGATACTTGGCGATAAGCCCAAGCTTGTTTTGTTAAATCATCATAAACGATTAAGGCATCTTCACCTTTATCACGGTAGTACTCACCCATTGAACAACCGGCATATGGCGCAATAAATTGCAATGCAGCTGAATCAGACGCCGCCGCAGCAACGATGGTTGTGTATTCTAATGCGCCGTGTTCTTCTAACTTACGAACTACGTTCGCGATAGAAGATGCTTTTTGACCGATAGCAACATAGATACATTTAACGCCTGTACCTTTTTGGTTGATAATCGCATCAATAGCAATAGCTGTTTTACCAGTTTGACGATCACCGATGATTAACTCACGTTAACCACGGCCTACTGGAATCATGGCATCAACAGATTTCAAACCTGTTTGTAATGGTTGATCTACCGATTGACGAGAAATAACGCCTGGCGCTACTTTTTCAATTGGTGCTGAACTTTCAGCTAAGATATCGCCTTTACCATCGATTGGGTTACCTAAAGAGTCAACTACACGACCCAATAAAGCTTCACCAACTGGTACTTCTAAAATACGGCCAGTACATTTAACGCTATCACCTTCTGTGATGTGTTGGTAAGGACCTAATACCACCGCACCGACAGAGTCGCGTTCTAAGTTTAATGCCATACCAAATGTATTACCTGGGAACTCTAACATTTCCCCTGCCATAACATCGGCTAAGCCGTGAACACGTACGATACCATCGGTTACACCAACAACAGTACCTTCTGTGCGTGCTTCAGTTGCCCCATCAAAGCTTTCAATTCGCTTTTTGATTAGGTCACTGATTTCTGCTGAATTCAGTTGCATCTCTGTTTCCTCATTAACGGGCCGCTAGATTATAGCGTTGGCCAGTCTGTTCAATTTACCCAAGGCAGATCCATCAATAATCAGATCACCTGCACGAATAATCGCACCACCCAATAAGCTGTCATCAATTGTCGTAATCAATGTCACATCTCTGCCTGTGCGTTTTTTCAACGCAGCAGCGATATTGCTTTCTTGTTCTGATGTTAACGCCCTTGCGGTTGTTACATCGGCGGTCATTGTTTGTTCAGCTTCTGCACGTAATTCTTCGAAAATTACTGCGACGTAAGCCAACAATTGTAGTCGGTTATTCTCAGCTAATAATCCTAGAAAGTTACGAGCATCAACGCTCATCAACTCACCAGAAATATCTGCTAGCAGCGTAACTACCTGCTCATCACTTACTGCTGGGCTAGTAATTATGGATTGCATTTTTGGATCTGCTACACATTGCGCTAATAGCGCCAGTAAGTCAGACCAGCCCTTCAACTCGCCTTTTTCTTTTGCAATTGCAAATACTGCACTTGCATAGGGACGAGCGATGGTAATTGCTTCAGCCATCCTTTCTTCCTCTAGATCCGGCCAACCAATTCTTCTAACAAATCGGTATGTGCCTTGTCATCAATTTCACGACTAAGAATTTTGGCAGCGCCAGCGATAGCAACGCTACCCACTTTCGTCCGCAACTCATCTCTTGCACGGTTAGCTTCTTGTGTAATTTCTGCTTTTGCAGAAACTAAAATTCGCTCACCTTCAATCCGTGCATTATCTTTAGATTCGTCAACGATTTCATTACCACGACGTTGTGCTTGGGTAATAATTTCATTCGCTTGTTCTTTAGCTTCGTGAATAACTTGTTGTGCGCGTTTTTCGGCTAACTCTTGCTCATGTTTTCCGCGTTCTGCAGCAGCTAAACCATCAGCAATTTTCTTTTTGCGTTCGTCTAGCGCAGCCATGATTGGCGGCCATACATACTTCATGCAAAAACCAACAAACAGCGCGAACGCTATCATTTGCCCGATTATTGTTGCATTAAGATTCATGTTCGTACCTCGTGTTGTATTGCAAAAAAGTCTGTTGTTACCAACGAACTTTTATTATGCAACCGCGAACAGAATGTACATTGCTAAACCTACAGCAATCATAGGTACAGCATCAACTAGACCCATAACGATGAAGAATTGTGTACGTAACATTGGAATCAGTTCAGGTTGACGAGCTGCACCTTCAAGAAAGCGACCACCCAAGATACCGATGCCGACAGCTGCGCCTAAAGCACCTAGACCCATCATTAAAGCACCTGCAATATATAATAACGCTTGTTCCATTTCTTTCCCCTAACTTAAAAAGACAAATCAAAAATAAAATTAAAAATAACGTGAAACTAGTGATGTTCCTGGTGAGCCATATCCAGATATACAATTGTCAGCGTCATGAAAATAAACGCTTGAAGAGTAATAATAAGAATATGGAAAATTGCCCACCCAATCTGTAACAAACCACCAAAAGAACCTAGTACTAACCCTGCGCCATACATGATCGCAATCAGGATGAAAATCATTTCGCCAGCATACATATTCCCAAACAGTCGTAATGATAACGAGATTGGCTTAGCGATAAGGCCGATACCTTCTAGGAATATGTTAAATGGCATGCCCCATTTACCGAAAGGTTGTAATGTTAATTCGCCGATAAACCCGCCGAAACCTTTCATTTTAATGCTATAGAAGATAACCAGTGCAAACACGCCTAAAGCCATACCGAATGTGGCATTAGGGTCTGTCGATGGTACAACTTTAAAGAATACGCTGTGTGGATCCATTCCGAATACCGCGGCGCCAGTGAACTTGGCTGCTTCGGGAATCAAATCAATAGGTAGTAGATCCATTAAGTTCATTAGGAATATCCAAACAAAAATGGTGAAGGCTAAAGGTGCAACCATTTCATTTCTGCCTGAAAACGAACCTCGAACGCTATCATTAATGAAGTCGAGTATCCATTCTGCAAAGTTTTGCGCGCCTGATGGCACACCCGCTTGAGCTTTTTTAGCTACGCCGCGGAAGAACCACATCATCACTAAACCCAAAAGGATAGACATGCCCATAGTATCGACATTGATCGCCCAAAAGCCCATATCTGCAGCTTCTGCCGCGTCGTGTGCTAATCCCCATGAACCGTCTTGATGCTGTCCGAACGTCAGATTTTGTAAATGGTGACGTATATATTCTGAAGATGTCATCGTTTCACTTGCCATATTTGTTTTAAGCCCGATTAAAATTTCCAAACAACAAAGCAAGTTGCGCCACAATAAATCCAGCCATTAACGGTGCTGCTGATAACTTCAACACAGCAAACCCGACTGTAAACATTAAGATGGTTAACACCCATCTTTCTAAGACACAACGATACGCTTTGCGTAAATTCATACCAGCATCTGATTTGGCTTGTTTTGCTGAGCCAATCAAATGCCACCTTTGTAACAAGGTATTGGCAACAGCTATGCTGCTACCATAGAAACATGCTATTGAAGCATTGAATCCTTGCCACCAAAGGGCAATTAAAACTGTTATCACCAGCGTTATCAGCTGCATCTTTATCAGATGATTAATCGGTTGAACTCTAATTCTTCTGTCCATACCAACTCACCGGCGCTTGATTCTGCCTTAAGCAAATCGCGACATTATAGCGATGCCATAGTTACTAGGTCAATGAAATTATAGGGAGTTTATGTAGGTGATTAGTCTAAAGGTTTGTCTATTTGGTTTCGTATGGGCTTATAACCGGCTTTATTCGGGCAAGAGTTTTTGTATATTCATTGGATAATACACAATCATCATTTGTCTACAGCGATGCCAGAAGGCTGATAACAGCAACAATCCAGAGCCAATAATAAAAGCCGTAAGGGCAAAACCAAGACTCACAACACCATATTGCTCAAGTACCGTATTAAAAACGTAAAGCACATAAATTAATGCAGAAACCATCAGTGCACGCCTATCAATTGATATCGAAATAATGGCTAAAATTATATACAGTAGTGTTACCGCGGTCGCTTGCCATAAACTTACCTGAGTTTCAAATATATTCAATATAGCAAAAATGGGATGGACAATAAGCGGCGCTGCAATTAAATGTAACCAAAAAGCGACATCTGAGCGTCGACTTTGTCGAGATGTATCTGCCGAATCCCACCACATTGCGAGGCTAAATACACTTATACCCGCAACAAAGGTAATAAACATAAGCCATTGTCGTGCTTCTGGTATAGAAGCAAGTAATAGAAACATAATTCCTGCGACCAAAGTCCCTGTACCTGCTGCGACAGTAATAGGTACTTTAAAGCGTAACCAATGTAACCAAGCTGCCAATGCAGCAATGATACTTGGTCCACCAATACTGATTTCTTCTGTAAAACCGGCCGCTTGAAGAAAAACCATGCCTGTTGCTAATACGCCGCCCACAAAGGCTAGCAATAGCATAATTGATGGGAGCGCCATTCTTCGCTTACGGGTAAAGTATTCCGCAAGTCCCCAAGCAGTGACTGCTTGCAAGCTCACGCCCAGCAGTAAACTTACTGAAGAACCTATCCATGTTACCGAAGTGAGCAGTAGTAGACTGGCAATCACCACAAAAATATCGTTAAAGCCCGTAATTAAACGGAAAGATTCTTCATCAACTACTGATGATGAGTTGTGACCAGCAACATGGCTTCGAAAAGCACTGGCCGCTTCCTTGGTTAAAACTCCCGCTTTCACTGCTGATGCAATATCTTCATCACTATACACCGTCAATTAATCCTCATGCCTTTGCTAGTTTCATTTTATACGTTTAATGATTTTCTTTAATTCAGCGACATCAGCGTAATCAATGACCAACTTTCCCTTACCGCTTGCCGTATGTTTTATAGCGAATTTATCACCAAACTTTTCACTGATAAGTGTTTCAATGTGATCTATTTCTTCTTGCTGGCCTGTCGATTTCTGAACCGTTTCTTTTGCAGGCTTTAAGAGTCGTCTGATTAATTGTTCTGTTTCGCGTACCGAAAGCCCTTTTTCAACGACATGTCTTGCACTATCTGACTGACTCTCGCCTTCAAGTGCTAACAAAGCACGGGCATGGCCCATCTCAAGATCACAATTTTCTACCAATCGTTTGACATCATCATTCAGATTTCGTAATCGTAATAAATTGGATACCGCAGCCCGTGAACGACCAACCGCTTCAGCCGCTTCTTGGTGAGTCATCGTAAATTCTTCCCGCAACCTGTGTAGCGCGTTTGCTTCTTCCATCGGGTTTAAGTTTTCACGCTGAATATTCTCGATAAGTGCCATTGCAATTGCACTACGATCTGACACATCACGCACTAAGGCAGGGATCAGATCTAGGCCTGCAATTTTAGATGCTCGCCAACGGCGTTCACCAGCGATGATTTCATAGCGGCCTCCGTTAATAGGGCGAACCACGATAGGCTGCACTAAACCTTGCGCTCGGATCGAGTCTGCTAGTTCATTTAACGATTCTTCCGACATGTCGACGCGTGGTTGGTACTTACCCGGCTGAATCATATCGAGAGGAAAGTATTGCAAGCTATCATCTAAACTTTCATCATCGTGTTGTACATCAGATAGTAAGGCATCTAGTCCGCGGCCTAATCCTCGTTTTTTAATTGCCATCTAGTTATCCACTTTTTCTGGGGGTTTAGAGCTTTCTCGTCGCATAAACTCACTTGCCATTGCCATATAAGCAATCGAGCCTCGTGAGCTTCGGTCGTAACTAATAACCGGGATGCCGTGACTTGGCGCCTCCGCCAAGCGGACGTTTCTTGGAATTATGGAATGGAATACTTTTTTATTAAAATGTGTGATTAGCTGCCGTGAAACCTGACCAGCTAAGTTATTTCGGGCATCAAACATAGTTCGGATCAAACCCGCGACCTCTAGTGCTGGATTCGCGCGCTGCTTTACTCGTTCAATGGTTTTTAATAATGAAGACAAGCCTTCCAAGGCATAATATTCACACTGGATAGGAATTATGACACCTTTTGATGCCACCAAGGCATTCACCGTCAACATACTTAATGATGGCGGACAATCAATTAAAATAAAGTCATATTTTTCACGGGTTGATTCTAAAGCTAAGCGCAGACGGTGTTCGCGTAACTTCACATCTAACAATTGAACTTCGGCGGCGGTCAGATCAGCATTTGTCGGCATAACGTCAAAACTTAAATCTTCGGGTCTAAGAATCGCATCAGCTGCTTTAGCTGTTGTCATAATGACATCGTAACTGCTTTTATCTATGGAATCTTTATCGACGCCACAGCCCGTAGAGGCATTACCTTGTGGATCTAGGTCGATTAATAATACTTTTTTACCTGCGTCGGCTAAGGCTGCAGCTAAGTTAACGGTGGTAGTCGTTTTCCCTACCCCACCTTTTTGATTGGTAACCGCGTAAATATTTCCCATTCACCCTGCCTTTAATTCTTAATCAAACGTACCAAGTGTCTTTTACCAGGGCAATTCGGCACATCCAGTGACACAACATCTTGCAAACTAAAACCATCAATGTTCGCCGCCAATTCTTCTTCAGGATAGACGCCCTTCATAAGTACGAGACTGCCAGCATCATCGCAGTGTCTGCCTGCTAAATCAATAATGACATCAATCGTTGAGAAAGCACGTGCGGTTACAGTAGCAAACTTAGGTAATTTAGCTTGCTCGACGCGGGCATGCACTACCGTTATATTACTTAAGCCGAGCTCAGATTTGGCTTGCTGTAAAAACCGTGTTTTTTTTGAATTACTATCTAATAAGGTCACTGCCATGCTTGGGTTAGCTATGGCAACAGGGATGCCAGGCAAACCTGCTCCTGTACCAACATCCAACATCGATGTGCCTGACAAGTAAGGTAAAACAGCCAGGCTATCCAGAATATGTCGACTGATCATTTCTTGCGGATCGCGCACCGAGGTTAGGTTATATACCTTATTCCACTTATCCAGCAGTTGAACATAAGTCAGTAATTGATTTATTTGTAACTCGGTCAGATCCAGTTCTAAACTCTTACAGCCTTGAAGAAGTTGCTGCTTTAGTTGTTCATCCATTTATTACTTTTCCCTGTTCCCCGCGCTTCAAATGCACTAATAATAATGAGACCGCCGCAGGTGTTACACCAGAAATACGCGCAGCTTGTCCTAAACTATTAGGGCGAGCATTAGCTAGTTTTTCACGTACTTCGTTTGATAAGCCTCGCACCGTGCCATAATCGATATCATCAGGTAAGGCAGTTGTTTCATTACGTTTTAAACGATCAATTTCCGTTTGCTGGCGTGTGATATAACCGGCATATTTAGTATGAATAACAACTTGCTCAGAGACATCTTCATCCAGCACTGTTTCTTCACCCATCAATAATAATAAGGCGGCATAATCGACTTTAGGACGACGTAATAATTCTAATGCCGTGTTCACTTTATTTAATGGCTCACCTAGAATTTGTTCAGCTACGTCCTGATCGACGTTTTCTGGGGTAAATTTATACTCCGTTAAGCGTTGTGTTTCTTTGGCAACGGCTTCTTGTTTAGCAGAAAATATCGCCCAACGTTCATCATTAACCAGACCTAATTCACGACCTTTTGGTGTCAATCTAATATCGGCATTGTCTTCACGTAATAACAGGCGATACTCGGCACGGCTGGTAAACATACGATAAGGCTCGCGTGTACCTAAGGTAATTAAGTCATCGATCATAACGCCAATATACGCTTCGTCACGACGTGGGAACCAAGCTTCTAAACCGCGTGCTTGCAAACCAGCATTAATACCTGCAATTAAACCTTGAGCAGCCGCTTCTTCATAACCTGTGGTGCCGTTAATTTGTCCCGCAAAGAACAAGCCTGCCATATGTTTAGTTTCTAACCATGGTTGTAAATCACGTGGATCAAAATAATCATATTCAATCGCATAGCCAGGTCGAGTAATATGGGCATTTTCTAGACCTTTCATTGAACGTACAATTTCATATTGCACATCAAACGGTAAGCTGGTTGAAATGCCGTTAGGGTAAACTTCACCACAGTTCAAGCCTTCAGGTTCAAGGAAGATCTGATGAGAGCTGCGATCAGCAAAACGTACTACTTTGTCTTCAATCGACGGACAATAACGTGGGCCAATACCCTCGATTTCGCCACTGTACATCGGCGAGCGATCCAAATTATTGCGGATAACGTCATGTGTCGATTCATTAGTATGCGTGATATAACAAGAAATCTGCTCAGGATGATCAGAGCGTTTGCCTAGAAATGAAAAGATCGGTGTCGGCGTATCACCTGGCTGCTCTGCTAATTGCGAAAAATCAATACTATTGGTCGCAATGCGTGGCGGCGTACCCGTTTTTAAACGATCCACTCTAAATGGTAAGGCGCGAAGTCTTTGTGACAAGGTCATCGAAGCAGGGTCACCAGCACGTCCACCTTGATGATTTTGCATGCCAATATGGATCAAACCACCCAAGAATGTGCCTACGGTCAGTACAACTGATTGAGCAGAAAAACGTAAACCTGCTTGAGTCACCACGCCGACGACGCGGTCATTCTCAACCACAAGATCATCAACGGTTTGTTGAAATAAATAGAGGTTAGGCTGGTTTTCCAAATAAGAGCGAACAGCGGCTTTATAACGAACCCGATCAGCCTGAGCGCGAGTTGCTCTCACTGCTGGACCTTTGCTCGCATTCAAGATACGAAACTGAATACCACCTTGATCGGCTGCTTGCGCCATGATTCCGCCAAGGGCATCGATCTCTTTAACCAAATGCCCTTTACCTATACCACCTATAGCAGGATTACAGCTCATCTGGCCTAATGTCTCGATGTTCTGCGTCAGCAATAGCGTTTTCACGCCCTGACGCGCAGAAGCCAATGCGGCCTCAGTACCAGCATGACCGCCGCCGACAACAATCACATCATAATGATCTTGATAACTCATAACACACCAAACACGTTTAAAATTAATGATCGGTCATTTTAACATGCGTGCAATAATTTTGAGTCAAAATGATCGTGAACTCTATTTTAACGGTTGTTATAACTGCCTGACACTACAAGATTTTACGCTAGATCAATCCATGTTATAGTCGCACCCAATCTCACTTCTGGAAGATATTTACGATGGAAAAAAACACTGGTATTAAACGGATTTTTTACGCCGCACTATACTCTTGGCAGGGCTTTAAATCTGCAATCACTAACGAATCGGCCTTCCAGCAAGAATTTCTTGCGGTCATTCTCCTCGGTGGATTGAGCTTCTTCCTTGACGTAACGGCCTATGAACAGCTCGCAATGATCATCAGCTTGGTCGTCATTCTCATCGTTGAAATATTAAACTCCGCAATCGAATGTGTCGTCGATCGCGTCGGTCCAGAACACCATGCGCTATCTGGACGAGCAAAAGATTATGGCTCTTTAGCGGTTTTACTTTGTATATTGATCGCTATCGCTATTTGGGCCGTCATCCTAATCTAAAGTTTATTTACGATAAGCACGAATTAAGATAAAACCACCGAGAAGAATCATTGGCAATGACAATATTTGTCCCATCGTAAGCCAATCAAAAGCAAAATAACCATATTGCTGATCGGGAATACGAACAAGTTCAACCAGCGATCGGAACACGCCATAACCAATTAAAAATAAACCCGACACAGCCGACACAGGTTTAGGCTTGGCAGAATAGAGCCATAAAATAATAAATAAAACCAAGCCCTCTAATAGCGCCTCATAGAGTTGTGAGGGGTGTCGCGGAAGTAAGCCACCATTTGGAAAGACCATCGCCCAAGGCACATCACTGACTTTTCCCCATAGCTCACCATTAATAAAGTTACCAATTCGGCCAAAAAACAAGCCGATTGGTACCATCGGTGCAATAAAATCACTAATCACAAAGTAAGACTTACCCGTTTTACGGGCAAAAAACCAAAATGCGACTAATACACCTAATAGCCCGCCATGAAATGACATGCCACCTTGCCAAATTTTGAATATATTTAAAGGGTGAGCCAGTGTATTTGCAAAGTCATAAAAGATAACCGAACCTAATCGGCCGCCGATGATGACGCCAATTGCACCATAAAATAATAAGTCTTCTACCTGCTCGGCTGTCCACCCATATCGTTCAGCGCGCAAGCGACCTAACCACCAAGCCCCAACAAACCCACATAAGTACATTAATCCATACCAATGAATATTCAGCGGACCTAAGGATAAAGCTACAGGATCAATTGTGGGGTAAACCATCGACATAACACCTAACTATAAATAAGAGTCATATGATAACAAGCTAAGCTGAAAATCAATACAAGCACACAAACTGCCAACTCGCACTAATTTAGAGCGAGATAACCGCAAGTCGCACTAAAATGAATCGATTAATTGAATATAAAACACAAAAATACACGTAACACACTGAATTAACATTAAATTAAAGTTCTGGCACACATACTGCAAAACATGTTGCAGTCTGAACACAGAATGTTGTCGTGGAACAACATGTGTACATTCAAACGATTTAATTATTTATGTTACGAGGAATCAACAATGAAACTGAAAAAAATCTCAACGTTATGTTTTGCAGCGAGCACTTTATTTGCAGCTTCATCTGCAATGGCATGGGAAAGTGCTGACGGCGCTTTTTCAACAAGTGCAAGTGTAGCTCTATCTACAGAATATGTATGGCGTGGCATTACCCAAACTGATAGTGAACCTGCGATTTCCGGTAGCTTTGATGTTGGTCACTCAAGTGGCGCTTATGCTGGTGTATGGGCATCAAATGTAGACTTTGGCGATGACACTTCTCTCGAGATTGATTACTACGCTGGTTTTGGTGGTGATTTTGGTGAGTCAGGCGTGTCTTACGACCTTGGTGTAACATACTACGACTACCCAGATGGTGTTGATTTAAACTTTATGGAAACATATGGCTCATTAAGCTACAGCTTCCTATCCGCAGGTGTGGCATACACAGCCTGGGCGGATGACGATTCGTACGAAGGTTCAGCCTACTACACACTAGATGCTACTCATGATATTGGTATGTTTAGCCTAGCTGCTGGTGTAGGTTACTATGATTATGATGATGGTACAGATTACACTAACTACCATATTGGCGCTTCAACTGAACTGGCTGGTTTTGGCTTAGATCTAACCTACACAGATACTAACAGCGACGCAGAAGATATTTTTGGTGCCAATGCCGCTGATAGCGCCCTAATTTTCACAATATCTAAATCAATGTAATTCTTTTCTGGCCGCCTCATTACTCTCGAGGCGGCCGTTTATTTACAAGGAATATTTTATGAAACAAGTAGTAGCGATAATCAAGCCTTTTAAGCTTGATGATGTCCGCGAATCATTGTCCGAAATTGGTATTCAAGGCTTAACTGTTTCTGAAGTTAAAGGCTTTGGTCGCCAAAAAGGACATACTGAGCTATATCGTGGCGCAGAATATGTGGTGGATTTTCTACCTAAACTCAAACTAGAAATTGCGATTGATGATGACTTAGTTGATCAAGTTATCGAAGCAATTACTAAGGGTGCTAACACTGGAAAAATTGGTGATGGCAAAATCTTTGTATATCCATTAGAGCAAGTGGTTCGGATTCGCACAGGCGAAACCGGTTCCGAAGCGCTATAGTTTGAGGAGCATCAAATGGAAAATGTAACAAATCAGATTTTCGAACTCCAATATGCCTTAGATACCTTTTACTTCTTGGTAATGGGTGCATTGGTAATGTGGATGGCGGCTGGCTTCTCAATGTTAGAAGCAGGCTTGGTTCGTGCAAAAAACACCACTGAAATTTTAACTAAAAACGTCTTATTATTCGCCATTGCTTGTACGGCTTATATGGTTATCGGTTACGACATCATGTATGGCGGCGGCGTCTTCTTAGAAGGTATTGCAGGTGGCGACACTTTAACAGCAGATGCATTAGCTGCATCAGCAGAAGCTGGCTTTGATGGCGGTTCTGTTTACTCAACAGCATCAGATTTCTTCTTCCAAGTAGTATTCGTGGGCGCAGCAATGTCGATTGTTTCTGGCGCAGTTGCTGAACGCATGAAGTTATGGGCATTTGCTGCTTTCGCAGTAGTAATGACAGCATTCATCTACCCAATGGAAGGTTCTTGGACCTGGGGTGGTGGTGAAGTATTTGGAATGTATAGCTTAGGTGACCTTGGCTTCTTAGATTTTGCTGGGTCAGGTATTGTTCACATGGCCGGTGCTGCTGCAGCACTAGCGGGTGTAATCTTACTCGGTGCACGTAAAGGTAAATATGGACCTAATGGCGAAATTCGTCCTATCCAAGGTGCTAACTTACCAATGGCGACACTAGGAACATTCATCTTATGGATGGGTTGGTTCGGCTTTAATGGTGGTTCAGTATTAAAACTAGGTGACGTTGCAAGCTCTAACGCTGTGGCAATGGTATTCCTAAACACTAACGCTGCGGCGGCTGGCGGTGTCATTGCTGCACTTATCGTTGCCAAATTAATGTTTGGTAAAGCTGATTTAACCATGATATTGAATGGTGCATTAGCAGGTCTAGTAGCAATTACTGCTGGTCCAGATACACCTACACCATTAATGGCAACTATGATCGGTGCGGTCGGTGGTGCATTAGTCGTATTTTCTATCGTTACATTGGATAAATTCAAACTTGATGATCCAGTCGGTGCTATCTCAGTTCACGGTGTAGTTGGTTTATGGGGTCTGTTCGCAGTACCATTAACTAACCCGGATGCAACGTTTATCTTTACTTGGGTATTCGTGACAAGTTTTGTAGTTTGGTTAGTAATCAAAATGGTAATGGGTATTCGAGTCAGTGAAGAAGAAGAATACGAAGGTGTTGATTTAAGTGAGTGTGGTATGGAAGCATATCCAGAGTTCACTAACAATACTAAGTAAACCTTTTCTTAGTTAGCTTAAACTAAGGGCGACTCGAATTACGAGTCGCCCTTTTTTATTGCCCGCTTGCAATATCTTTGTCGACATATTACTTTTAAGGTTCATGCTAATTAAAAGGCGGTTCATTTATGGATAACTCAGAATCAGCTACAACAGATCTTTTATCGATAGTAGTCAGGCTGCTCGGCCTAGTAATGCTACTTATAGGTTTGTTTATTGGGGTTAAGGTCATTTTTGAGGCATGGGATCTATATAAAGAACCACAAAATATTGAACGCTTTGCTGATGCTATTGAGCAAGGCTCACATCTTGATGTCATGCTTGCCAAGTTTACGGCTGGCGCTAAGGTAGACAACAACGAATCACTCACTCAACAACCCGCACAAAAAGTCGAAACAAACAAAGAGTCTTTACGACTTACTTACTTTTTAGCTTGGATAATTGCCATATTATTGCTGATGGTCGTTGGTGGTCTCGCCTCTAGTGCAATTAAAACGGGCGGTCAGCTTGCATTGTATGATTTACAAGTTAAACGTTTTGCGCGACAGTTAATAGCAGAAGCACGCAAAACGGACTAGTGTATTTAAATTTAAGCTAAAGACACTCGGTTTATCTCTTGTGTAACATAAGGCTCATTACCCCGACTATCACTAACAAAACTCCAATCGCGATAATTAAAGTAAAGGGCTCGCCTAATAGATAAACGGCCAAACCAATTGTGAATATAGGCCCCAACATACCTACGACACCGGTTTGGGCGGGACCAATACGATGTATTGCCTCAGTCATCATAAAACTCGGTATTACTGTACTAAAAACAACCAACATGCTCAGCCACAGCCAAGCTGTATTTGTGATAATTAGTTGGGAGAAATCTATAAGAATTATGCCATGTAACACGCCAAAAATGCTTGATGCAATCATCGCGATACTGGTAAATAATCTACTCCCTAGCTGTTTAATGAAAGAACGGCTTAATAAGACATAGAAAGCAAAACTTAAGGCCGAAGCTAATACTAAGCACACACCCTGAACGACGTTATTGCCTGTTAATTGTAGCTCTTGGCCCATTACAACAAACAGTCCTGAGTACGTAATTATTAGTGCTAAAACAAGACGGCGTGTCAGTCCTTCATTAAATAAAAAGTAACCGATCACTGCTACCATGAAAGGGTAGGTAAACAAGCTCAACCTTTCAAGTTGGGCACTGATCAATTCAAGCCCCATTAAATCTAATAATGAGGCAAGATAATAACCTAAAAAACCTAGTAAAAAGATTGCTCTTATAATAGGAAAGTTAAGCGGTGATGGTTTTGTTTCGTATCGTAATAACCATAGCAGAATCATTAAATATATTGGCAAGGCTAATGTCATGCGTAAGGCCAATACTGCATTCGCATCTAAGCCTTGTTGATACAAAAATTTGATAAAAATAGACTTCAATGAAAACAGCAATGTGCCAAAAATCGCCAGAAAAAAGCCTATTAATAGATTTTTATTAGGTAAACCGGTCGAGTTTGTGGTGTTTATATTCAAGATTTATATTTACCGCAAAGAGCAGATACTAAAAATAGTACACATGTAACTTTCACACTAAACTGCTGTGGTGTCATTAGGCATCAATGTGCATTACACGTATTAGATTTAAACATACTCCAATGCTTAAACCTCTCGCATCAGCGACGATTTCTATTTTTGGTGGTATGGCTCACTCAATGTATGCACTGAGTTAATTAACCTTTCCATCTTTTCAGGTGCAATCGTAGGGTGAATACCGTGACCCAAATTAAATACATGCCCTGTCTCACCTTTGCCAAAACTAGCTAAAACACTCGCAACTTCTTGTTCAACGCGATCGGCTGAGGCATAAAGCACACAAGGATCCATATTGCCTTGCAAGGTTACTTTATCACCTACACGTTGCCGTGCTTTGCCAAGGTCAGTTGTCCAATCAAGACCAATGGCATCAACACCAGTTTGTGCCATCAACTCTAACCATTGACCGCCACCTTTAGTAAACAGAGTAACGGGGACTACGCGACCTTCATTTTCGCGAGTCAGTCCAGAGACGATTTTTTGCATATAGTTGAGCGAAAATTCTTGATAGTTTTCAGTACTTAATGCACCACCCCAGGTATCAAATAGCATAATAGATTGAGCACCAGCAGCGATTTGAGCATTTAGGTACGCCGTCACGGAATCAGCTAAAACATTTAGTAAGGCATGCATTTGTTTTGGCTCATCAAACATCATGCCTTTCACTTTGGCAAAATCTTTGCTTGAACCGCCTTCGACCATGTAGCACGCCAAAGTCCAAGGGCTACCGCTAAATCCGATCAGCGGAACTTTACCGTCTATTTCACGCCTAGTTAGGCGAATTGCATCCATGACATAGCCAAGATTATCTTCCATATCTGGTACGCCAAGTTTGGCAATATCTGCTGCAGACTTAATAACATTAGTGAATTTTGGGCCTTCACCAGTAACAAAATGTAAACCTAGCCCCATCGCATCAGGAATAGTCAGAATATCCGAAAAAATAATCGCCGCGTCCAAGTCAAAACGACGAAGTGGTTGCATTGTCACTTCACAGGCAAGTTCAGGCGTAGTACATAGCGTCATAAAATCGCCAGCTTTTGCCCTTACTTCACGATACTCTGGTAAGTAGCGACCAGCTTGGCGCATTACCCATACTGGCGTTTTATCTACTGGCTGGCGTTGTAATGCTCGTAAATAGCGATCATTTTTTAATTCTGACACTGTAAATCCTTCGACGATTTTTGTTCTGAATTCTAGATCCGGTCTACTAATTAAATATTTAGATAATCAAGTATACCTTCGCCGGCTTGGCGTCCTTCCCAAACAGCCGTAACAACAAGATCAGACCCGCGAACCATATCAC
Source organism: uncultured Methylophaga sp. (assembly GCA_963975785.1). Classification (GTDB taxonomy): domain Bacteria; phylum Pseudomonadota; class Gammaproteobacteria; order Nitrosococcales; family Methylophagaceae. Next base: position 771 of record CAXBIM010000027.1, on the reverse strand, counting down.
CACCCGCAAAGATTTTTTCATTGCTCGTTTGGAATGCACACTTGCCATTTTCTGGCGCAATTACACGGCCGCCATCATCGATATCAACACCAAATTCAGCAAACCATGGCGCAGGACTTGGACGGAAACCAAAGGCAATAACAACTGCATCAGCAGGAATAATTTCTTCACTGCCAGGTACTGGTTGTGGGCTACGACGACCACGTTCATCTGGTTCGCCTAAAGCGGTAGTAATCACTTTAATGCCTTCAACCTTACCATTACCAACAACTTCTATCGGTTGGCGATTCCACAAGAACTCAACGCCTTCTTCACGAGAATTATTCACTTCACGACGTGAGCCTGGCATATTTTCTTCGTCACGACGGTAGGCACATTGCACACTAGTAGCACCTTGACGAATCGCTGTACGATTACAATCCATCGCTGTATCACCACCGCCCAACACAATTACTTTTTTGCCAGCAAGGTCGACATAATTTTCTGGATTTAAATCTAATAACTGTTTGTTATTTGCTACTAAGTAAGGCAAGGCTTCATAAACACCCGGCATATCTTCACCAGGAAAACCGCCTTTCATGTATGTATATGTACCCATACCAAGGAACACCGCATCGTATTCATCAAGTAAAGTTTGGAATTGGATATCGTTACCAATTTCTGTGTTCAATACAAATTCAACGCCCATGCCTTCTAGTATTTCACGACGACGTGTAACGACTTCTTTTTCAAGTTTGAACTCAGGAATGCCGAAGGTTAATAAACCACCAA
>CAXBIM010000026.1:0-36319 GCA_963975785.1 uncultured Methylophaga sp. | reverse complement strand
GTTGTTTCGAGAGCCTGAATTTAATGTTGTTGATAGAATGAACGAGTATGACGAAGATTTCACCCAGTTTAAGGGCTTAGGCAATATTGTCACCCAACAAATGAAGCATATGCTCAAATTAGCAGAACAGAAAACGAGACAAGGCGAAGAGACAGAAAAGTCTAAGCCAGATAATATCGTTGATACTGATAATACATCTTTAGATGAACAGACTAATCAGATAAGCGAATCAGAGAACGATAACGAGGATAATGAGATTGCATAACTTGGTACAAAGCGTAGGCCACATAGATATTATGCCGGTCGACCTGGTGGAATTTAATTCGGCTGGTCGACTCTTAGTTGTGGGAACAGAACAACAAATTACCGCTGTCTCTTCACATCTCGAACTTACAAATTTAGAATTAATTACCAGTTCACAACGACCTACAAAGATTGAGGGATGGTTGGGGAAATTTTCTGTAGAACTTGATGCAAAACATTTAACTGTCGATTTAGTATTAGATTTATTTGAACAAACGGTACTGACAACTAAAGTCTTGCCTTTAGGTTATTTTGCCCCGCGTGATAATGCTCAAGCTTTGGCAGAAGCTTTGCAACAATTACCTGAGCTCATTGGTACTTTTGATAAACCACGTTATTTCAACTATAAGCCATCAATATGTGCTCATTCACGTCGCCAACTGGCGGGGTGCTCACAATGTCTCGATGCTTGCCCTGCTGATGCGATAATAAGCACCGGCGATACTGTTTCAGTTAATCCATCATTATGTCAGGGCTGCGGTAGTTGCACGGCAGTCTGTCCGTCTGGTGCAATGAGTTATGCTTTGCCGACACTTGATGTGAGTGTTAATCGTTTAAGAATAATGCTTCAAGCTTATTTTGAATTGGAAACTGAAATGGCTTCGCCACAGATTTTGATTCATGATCTCAATAATGCAGAGGTTCAGATTGAGGCCATGTCCGAACAATTTCCTGCCAATATTATTGCTTTTTCAATTGAAGAAATTGGCGGCTTAGGCATGCCCTTTTGGTTAAGTGCTTTAGCATTAGGTGCGGGTGGGGTAACTGTTTGGGATGCGGGTAGTCATACCGATCATGATTGGTTAGAACTTCAGCAGGAAATCACTAAGACGAATGACATGCTAGTTGGCATAGGCTATGAAGAAAATGTCATTAATTGGTGTGGAAAATATGATTTTCCATCATTAAAAACTCAGTTAGTGTCAGCAAGTCAGATGCCAAAGATAAAGCGTGCTACTTTTGGCGGTGTCGATGATAAACGTCGAATGATTAGTCTGGCCTTAGATCATTTGCATAAACAAGCACCTCAAGCCGTTGAAGTATTGGCATTGGCAAATAATGCGGCATTTGGTGAGTTAAATATTGATACACAAGCCTGTACCTTATGTCACTCATGTGTGTCGGTGTGTCCTGTTGGTGCGGTATTGGATGGTAATGACAAGCCACAACTCAATTTTATTGAAGATCTTTGTGTGCAATGCGGTTTGTGTGAAACAGCTTGCCCTGAAAATGCCATTACATTAGTCCCACAATATCTATTTAATCGCGAGCAGGCTCGAAGAGTTAGACTACTGCATGAAGAGCCAATCTTTAATTGTATTAGTTGTGATAAACCTTTCGCGACCAAAAAAATGATCGATACGATGACAGAAAAATTAAAAGGTCATTCCATGTTTCAAGGTGCGGCATTAGAACGTTTAAAAATGTGTGAGGATTGTCGAGTGAAAGCAATGTTTAAAGCTGAACGGAGCTCAATCTAATGTCAGATGAAAATACATTGTGGCGAGCACAAACCTATGCTTTATTGGCAACAATTTTAGCCGCAGCCCCCGATCAACACTTGCTGGATAATTTGGCTGCTATCGAAGTAACTGAACCAGAAAGTCCAATGGGCAAACTATGGCTGCCGTTAACAGTTGCCGCTAAAAATGTTGATGTGTCGTCTGTATACGATGAATATCAGCGTTTATTTATTGGAGTGACTCATGGAGAGCTTATTCCTTATGGTTCCTATTATCAAACCGGCTTCTTGATGGAGGAACCGTTGGCTGAATTACGTGCAGATCTTGCAAAACTAGGACTGGAAAAACACGACGACACTGCTGAGCCTGAAGATCATGCTGCCGCACAGTGCGATGTGATGCGCTTGATATTGATGGCTGAAGGTACACCAATAGTCACAGCCGAGGATTTTTTTAAGCATCATTTAAATCCGTGGATGGAACAATTTTTTGATGATATGGTCAAAGTAAAGCAAGCCACATTTTATCAAATAGTAGGTCAGTTTGGGTTAGGCTTTATCAAATTGGAATCAGCGATCTTCCATTGATTTAACTTGCTCGAACTCGCAATATGCGAGACAATCTATTTATTAAAATTGAAATAAATCCATCCAAAATTAGTGGTTATTTTATGCTTTATGCATGGATTCAGGAGAACGACGTGAATAAGAGCCCTGTATTTGCCCGACGCGAATTTTTAACTAAGCTGACTACGGCTGTCAGCGGTACCGCGACATTAGCGATAGTGCCTTCGCTAGTGCAAGCTGCGCCGACTCCGATTGTAGAACCCACCATAAAAACGGATATTCCCAAAGCTAAAGGTTATCAACGTTCGGAACATGTTGACACTTACTATCACCTTGCCGACTTCTAAGAAATATTTATGAAACTTACTAAACGCAATCCAGCTTCACAGGAACAGCCATCAGGTGTTAATCGCCGGGTCTTTTTGAAAGGATCAGGTATTGCTGCAGGTGGCGCCGCCTTTTTGAGTCTCCTTCCGCCAGCAATGATTAAAAAAGCTGAAGCAGCAGAAGGTAAGCGTCATGCTTATGATGAAGGTGAAATAACAAAAGTTCGCAGTGTATGTAGTCATTGTAGTGTGGGCTGTGGTGTCGTGGCTGAAGTGCAAAATGGTGTTTGGATTGGTCAAGAACCTAGCTTTGAACATCCATTTAATTTAGGCTCACATTGCGCTAAGGGTGCTTCATTACGTGAACATGGTCACGGAGATAAACGACTAAAATACCCAATGAAAAAAGTAGCGGGTAAATGGCAACGTATTTCATGGGATCAAGCTATCAATGAAATCGGCGATAAAATGTTGTCGGTTCGTGAACAGTCAGGCCCAGACTCAGTTTATTGGTTAGGCTCTGCTAAACACAGTAACGAACAAGCGTATTTATTCCGTAAGTTTGCCTCATTATGGGGTACTAATAACGTCGATCACCAAGCGCGAATCTGTCATTCAACAACTGTGGCTGGTGTAGCGAATACATGGGGCTATGGCGCCATGACAAATTCATACAATGACATTCATAATTCGAAAGCAATATTTATCATTGGTGCTAATCCTGCTGAAGCTCACCCTGTATCTCTTCAACATATTTTCCGTGCTAAAGAAAAAGGCGCACCGATTATTGTCGTCGATCCACGGTTTACTCGCACAGCTGCACATGCCGATCAATTTATTAGTATTCGACCAGGTACTGACGTTGCGTTCGTTTGGGGAATGTTATGGCATATTTTCAAAAATGGTTGGGAAGATAAAGAATTTATCAACCAACGTGTATATGGCCTAGATGATATTCGTACAGAAGTCGCTAAATGGGCTCCAGATGAAGTAGAGCGGGTAACTGGCGCTAAAGAAGCAGATGTTTTAAAAGCTGCTCAAACAATGGCTGAACATCGTCCTGGTACGTTTATTTGGTGTATGGGTGGAACTCAGCACACGACAGGTAATAACAATACTCGTGCTTACTGCATATTCCAGTTAGTACTAGGTAATATGGGGGTTCCAGGTGGTGGAACTAATATCTTCCGCGGTCATGATAATGTTCAAGGTGCAACGGATCTAGGTGTGTTGTCACACACTCTCCCTGGTTATTATGGTTTATCAGAAGGTGCTTGGAAACATTGGGCACAAGTGTGGGACGTTGACTACGAATGGATTAAAAATCGCTTTGATCAATCGAGTTACGAAGAAGAAGACGGTGAAGCTGTAAGTACTATGTTTACTAAAGGTATCCCCGTCTCTCGCTGGATTGATGGCGTTCTAGAAGATAAAGAAAATATTGCTCAAAACGATAATGTGCGCGCAATGGTATTGTGGGGACATGCTCCAAATAGTCAGACTCGTGGCCCAGAAATGAAAACGGCAATGGAAAAACTCGACTTAATGGTTGTTGTTGATCCGTATCCTTCTATTTCAGCTGTAATGAGTGATCGCCAAGATGGCCTTTATTTATTGCCGGCATCGACGCAGTTTGAAACCTACGGGTCATTGAGCTCATCGAATCGCTCTATGCAGTGGCGCCATAAGATTATTGAACCTTTGTTTGAATCAAAACCTGATCACGTGATTATGCATAAGTTTGCGGTCAAATTAGGTTTCGCAGAACAATTATTTAAACACATTAAAGTGAATGGCGAAGAGCCGTTAATCGAAGATATTACTCGTGAATTTAACAGAGGAATGTGGACGATTGGTTATACAGGACAAACGCCTGAACGGATGAAACTGCAGTCAGACAATTTACATACGTTTAATAAAACGACCTTGAAAGCTGAAGGCGGCCCTTGCGATGGTGAGTATTATGGTTTGCCATGGCCTTGTTGGGGTACGCCTGAAATGAAACATCCAGGTACGCCATTATTGTATGACACCAGCAAATCAGTTGCAGAAGGTGGCTTACCTTTCCGTGCGCGCTTTGGTGTAGAACGTGATGGTGATAATCTGCTTGCAGAAGGATCTTTCACAGCAGGTTCTGAAATTGAAGACGGTTACCCTGAGTTTACAGCCGATATGTTGAAAAAACTAGGTTGGTGGGATGACCTGACCGCAGATGAAAAAGTGGCTGCTGAAGGTAAAAACTGGAAAACAGACTTATCGGGTGGTATTCAACGTGTTGCTATAAAACATGGTTGTGCACCATTTGGTAATGCAAAGGCTCGGGCTATTGTTTGGGAATTTCCTGATCCGGTGCCTATTCACCGTGAAGCTTTGTATACCAACCGCCGCGATTTGGTTGAAAAATATCCTACATATGAAGATCGTAAGAGTTTTTATCGTTTACCTACTCGTTATGGTTCGATCCAAGCTCAAGATTTCAGTAAAGATTACCCACTTATTATGACTAGTGGACGATTGGTGGAATATGAAGGCGGTGGTGAAGAGACACGTTCAAACCCATGGCTTGCTGAACTACAACAAGATATGTTTGTTGAGATTAATCCTGGTGATGCGAATGATGTTGGCGTGCAGCATGGCGAGCAAATTTGGGTCGATGGGCCTGAGGGTGGTTCAATCAAAGTGATGGCGTTTGTTACGCCACGCGTTGAACGCGGTGTGGTCTTTATGCCATTCCACTTTGGTGGTCATTACCAAGGTAAAGACTTAACGGACAAGTATCCTGAAGGAACAGTGCCATTTGTTCTAGGCGAGTCCTGTAATACCGTGTTTACCTACGGGTATGACTCAGTAACTCAAATGCAAGAGACGAAAGTGTCTCTTTGTCGTCTTCGTGCCGTATAAGGGGTTTATGTAAATGGCTCGTATGAAATTTTTGTGTGATGAAGAACGCTGCATTGAATGTAACGCTTGTGTCACCGCTTGTAAAAATGAACATGAAGTACCCTGGGGTGTTAACCGTCGCCGTGTAGTAACTATGGACGATGGTCTTCCAGAAGAAAAGTCTATATCAGTAGCGTGTATGCATTGTACCGATGCACCTTGTCAGGCTGTATGCCCAGTTGATTGTTTCTATACCACTGATGATGGCGTGGTATTACACGATAAAGACATGTGTATCGGTTGTGGTTATTGCCTTTATGCTTGTCCGTTTGGTGCACCTCAATATCCACAAGAAGGCGCTTTTGGTGCTCGCGGTAAGATGGATAAATGTACGTTTTGTGCCGGTGGCCCAGAAGAAGATCACTCTCATCAAGAGTTGGAAAAATATGGTCGAAATCGTTTGGCAGAAGGTAAATTACCTTTGTGTGCTGAAATGTGTTCGACTAAATCATTATTAGCGGGTGATGGCGATATGGTATCGGACATATTCCGTAACCGAGTGATACGTCGTGAAGGCCAAGCAAATACATGGGGCTGGAATACAGCTTACCAAGATTAATATGAAATACTCTCTACTGATTATTGTACTGTTTGGTTTAACAGCTTGTTATGAAGACACTGAGGTGACTTTACATCAACCGGGAATCTACAAAGGTAAGGTAGATATTCATACGCAAACCACGGAAGAGCGCCAAGCAATATTGCTAAAACGTTTTACTCAGGTTCAAACGGATCGCTGATATGTCGACAACAAGCACATTAAGTAGACGAAAAAAAATGATGGCTTGGACTGGTCTTGTTATGTTGGTGGCAATATTTTTATTGCCGATGACGGGCTATATTTCTACCGGTTTTGTTACCGCCGCAGAAGAACAGCAAGTACAAGAACAGCAAACAAATCCGCGGGCTGATTATTGGCGTTTGGTTCGAGAAAATACTAAGGGCTACTCAGCAGTAAAGGGGCGTGAAACTAACGAACTAATTCAAGGTTCAGGTGAAGTCTGGCGACAATTACGTAATGGGCCTGTTGCCACTTACGGTAGTTGGATGATCGGTTTTACCTTGGCTGTATTGGCATTATTTTATATGTGGCGTGGCCAAGTTGAACTGACTCATCCACGGACTGGCCAAACTATCGAGCGTTGGACTTTAAATGAACGTCGAATGCATTGGCTCACTGCGGGGTTATTTGTCATTCTTGGTATTACAGGTATCAGCCTTTTGTATGGCCGTATGGTATTGATTCCTGTCTTTGGTCACCATGGGTTTTCTGCTTATGCTGAGATAGCAAAATGGACACACAATATTCTTGGCCCAGTCTTTATGGTGGGGTTATTGTCGATGATTGTTGCTTGGTTCAAAAATAACTTCTTTAATAAAATAGATTTGGAGTGGTTTAAAGCTTTTGGAGGAATGATTGGTGATAATCATCCTTCGGCCGAAAAGCTTAATGGCGGCGAAAAAATGTGGTTTTGGGCGCTTGCTACTATTGGTGTCGCGCTATGTATAACAGGCTTGGTGTTAGATTTTCCTAACTTTGATCAAGAGCGTGAAATCATTCAAATATCACATCTCATTCACGTTGTTACTGCACTTATTTTAATTGCCTTTGCCTTTGGCCATATCTATATCGGTACTATCGGCACTGAAGGTGCGTTAGAAGGTATGGTGACAGGTCAAGTTGATACCGCTTGGGCCGAACAACATCACGACTTGTGGGCTAAATCAGTGATAAACAAAGAGCCGGATACGCATTAATTAACCATTATATTTCAAATAAAAAAGCCCGTATTTTAATAATACGGGCTTTTTTTATGGCTGATATTTGAGTTGTATTTTAGATAACAAATAGATCAACAAACTCATGTGCAGGCATTGCAGACAGCTGCGCTTCATTCAGGCATACATCCAAAATTTGTTGTTGTTGTTTGGATGGAAAACGACGAGCTAAATTGATTTTGAATTTATTAACAAGTTCTGGAATACCTTCATTACGACGGCGACGGTGACCAATTGGATATTCAACGGCAATTTTGTCAGAACTACTACCATCGGTAAAAATAACCTGTAATGCATTGGCAATCGATCGTTTATCTGGGTTTAAATAATCCTCAGTATAAGCGGGATTTTCGACACAGTGCATTTTATCTCTTAATGCATCAATTCTCGGATCGGCCGCAACATCATCTTCATAATCTGCAGCAGTCAGTTGGCCTTTTAAAAGTCCAATGGCTGCCATGTATTGGAGACAGTGATCTCTGTCAGCAGGGTTTGATAACGGTCCTTGTTTATCAATAATTCGTAGAGCGGATTCATGAGTTGTAATTTCTATTTTGTCGATCAGAGATATATCATCTAATGTCTGAATGCGTGAGCCAATTTGTTTATGTAGTGAAATTGCACTTTCAACGGCAGTTTGGGCATGAAATTCAGCAGGGAATGAAATTTTAAACAGTACATTTTCCATGACATAACTGCCATAGTCGCGTTGAAACTTAAATGGCTGTCCTTTAAATAGAACGTCATAAAATCCCCATGTTTTAGCTGACAGTACTGATGGGTAGCCCATTTCCCCTTTCATTGTCATTAATGCAATACGTACCGCACGACTTGTTGCATCACCGGCAGCCCATGATTTACGAGAACCCGTATTTGGACTATGACGGTAGGTACGAAGGCTTTGTCCATCAACCCAGGCATTCGAGACTGCATTGATGATATCTTCTTTAGTACCACCAAGTAGTCCAGTTACCACTGCCGTTGAGGCTACTTTAACTAATACAACATGATCTAATCCAACACGATTAAAGCTATTTTCTAGTGCTAAAATACCTTGGATTTCATGAGCCTTAATCATCGCGACAAGCACTTCACGCATTGAAATGGCTTTTTTACCTGCTTGTTGACGAGTGCGAGAAATCCAATCGCTGATAGCAAGGATCCCCCCTAGGTTATCTGATGGATGACCCCATTCTGCGGCTAGCCAAGTATCGTTAAAGTCTAGCCATCTAACCATTGCACCAATATTAAATGCAGCTAGAATAGGATCTAGTTGATATTGGGTGCCAGGCACTTTACTACCGTTAGGCACAATCGTACCTGGTACAACTGGGCCTAGTAATTTAGTACATGCAGGATAAGAGAGTGCTTCAAGCCCGCAACCCAGCGTATCCATCAAACAATGTCGAGCTGTGTCTAACGCTTCAGGACTAGTAATTAAGTGGTCATGCACATAATTAGCAATATCTACTAATACTTTATCAGGAGCAGGACGAACGTTAGGAATATGGGATGACATAGTGGATCCTTGTAACTTATGAATAAGCTAGAAAGCTTAAGAACGTGCTTCTAGAGGAATAAATGGTCTTTCTTCAGGCCCAATATAATCAGCATTAGGCCTAATAATCTTGTTGTCTATGCGTTGCTCAATCACATGAGCCGCCCAGCCAGTGACACGGGAGATAACAAAGATTGGAGTGAAGAAACTCGTAGGAATACCCATCATGTGATAACTGGAAGCGCTATACCAATCAAGATTAGGAAACATTTTTTTCTCGCGCCACATAACCTCTTCGATTCTTTCTGAAATATTGAACAAATTAATATTGCCACCGGCTTGGCATAAACGGCGTGAAACCTCTTTAATAGCAACATTACGAGGGTCAGAAATAGTGTAAACAGGGTGGCCAAAACCAATAATAATTTCTTTTTTGGCGATACGTTGCATGATGTCTTGTTCTGCTTCATCAGGTGAGGCGTAGCGTTGAATAATCTCCATAGCAGCTTCATTAGCACCACCATGTTTGGGTCCACTTAAAGCACCGATTGCACCTGTGATGGCAGAATAAATATCAGCTAATGTACCCGCGATAACACGTGCAGAAAATGTTGATGCATTAAATTCATGTTCGGCATATAACACTAATGATTCATTCATTGCCTCAATATGTAACGCTGAAGGTTTTTTACCATGAAGTAAATGTAAGAAATGTGCTGCAATTGAATCATCATCAGTTTCTAATTCAATGCGTTTACCGCTTTGACTAAAGTGATACCAATACAGCAAAACTGAGCCAAAACAAGCAATCATACGATCGGCAATATGTTGTGCACCTTCAACAGAATGACTTTGTTCTTCCATTTCAAGTGTACCGAGTGTTGAACTGGCTGTACGCATTACATCCATAGGATGGGCATCTGCAGGTAAGTTTTCTAGAATGGTTTTTAAAGCTGCTGGCAGACTGCGAAGTTGTTTTAACTTTTTATGATAATGAGCTAATTGATCTTGAGTAGGTAATTCACCATAGATAAGTAAATACGCTACTTCTTCGAAGCTTGATTTGGCGGCTAGTTCTAATATGTCATAACCACGGTAGTGTAAATCATTACCGCTATGGCCCACGGTACATACGGCCGTTGTACCGGCTGCAATACCCGCGAGGCTAACGCCCTTTTTCTTTTTGACTTCAGTCATTATTTTATCCTCTCTTGCAAATCAATTAGGCGATATGACGCTGCCCAGTTATTTATTTTTCGGTAGAAAATAATTGATCTAATTTTTCTTCATAGCTGTGGTAATCGAGATAGTCATACAACTCGCTTCGTGATTGCATGAGTTCGATGACATGTTGTTGTGTGCCATGCTCGCGGACTGATTGATAAACCTTTAATGCTGCCTGATTCATTGCTCGGAAAGCGGATAGGGGATATAGCACTAAGCTCACATCATGTTGTGCTAATTGCTCAACCGTATATAACGGTGTGCTACCAAATTCAGTGATATTGGCGAGTACAGGAACCTTAACGGCCTGTGCAAATTGGCGGTACATGTTTAAATCAGTGATTGCTTCAGGAAAAATCATATCAGCGCCGGCTTCTACGCAAGCACAGGCACGGTCAATAGCTGACTCTAAACCTTCAACTGCAAGTGCATCAGTTCTAGCCATAATGACAAAGTCATCATCCGTTCTAGCGTCAACAGCTGCTTTAATACGGTCCACCATTTCAGACTGACTGACGATGGCTTTATTGGGTCTATGGCCGCAGCGTTTTTCTTGAACTTGGTCTTCGATATGAATGGCAGCAGCACCAGCCTTGATCATTGATTTGATCGTCCGGGAAATATTAAATGCACCACCAAACCCCGTATCAATATCAACTAATACGGGCAAGTCAGTGACATTCGTTATCCGTTGAACATCAGTTAATACGTCATCAAGTGTCGAAATACCTAGATCAGGTATGCCTAATGATCCTGCTGCGACGCCACCACCAGAAATATATAAAGCCTTGTATCCAACCTGCGTGGCAAGTCGAGCATGATAGGCATTGATAGCACCCATTACTTGAAGTGGGTGTTCATCTAATACAGCTTGTCTAAATTTTGTTCCAGGGGATAGTGTGTTGCTCATGATTTATCCTCTGAGAAAAAAGCTACTTGAGCTAGCTCTGGTAATTCAATCCCTGTTTTCTGAGCTTGCTGTAATAGTTGCCAGAAATAACGGTATGTTGCTCGGTCATGGAGCTCACCTTCATATTGCAGTGGTCCCCAATCAGCTTGCTGTGCAGCCAATAAGATATTGCAAGCATCAATTACTTCTGTGTAATTTGGTTTCATCGCATCGACGATGGCAGAAATTTGGGTTGGATAAATGCTCCACATTCTTAAAAAACCAAATTCATTGCGAGCACGGGATGCATCTGCGTAGGTAATCTCGGTATTTTTTAAGTCCAAGGTTACGTTATGGGTTGGCACCACGCCATTAGCAAGAGCGGCAGATACCACTTCGGCTTTTGCTCTGGCTAATAATTTATGTTCAAATTGACCTGGACTACGCATTGCGCTTGCTGGAATAGCACCGTTATGAGCACTAACAAAATCCATTAAACCAAAGTCTAATACTTGCATCCAAGGTAGTCCGGCGATTTTATAGGCATCATGTAAGGCACCATGTGTTTCGATAAGGACATGTATTGGGATTTCTCTGGTAATGCCATGTTTCTTAGCAACATATTGAATATAACCAATCATTTCGGATATTTGATCAGCTTTAGTCGCTTTAGGGATGGTGATATAGCTCAATATCTGACCCGCGCCACCTACTAATATATCGATATCTTGTTTCCAACTAGCATGGCTAAAGTCATGGATCCGTGTTCCGGCCATTTTGTGCTTATTCGCTACGGAGTTAAGTACTCGAACAATCATTTCTGCATGTTCACGTTCGGTGCCCGCTGCTGCGCCATCTTCACAATCACAAGTGATATCGAAAATTGGGCCTAGTGAATCTTGTAATGAAAGTGCTTTAAGGATCAGTTTTTCACTGCCCGCAAAGTGTTCACAGCTAGGAATTATTGGAAATCCGAGTTCGCCATCAAACAGTGCATCGCGAGGATGAGTTAACGTTATCATAGTAATTCCTTATCTTTATTTGATCTGCGAGGTATCAGTACTGTGTAGTCGAGGTCGAGCACAACATTTGGATGACATTGCTTTTTGTTATCTACAATAATATTAGTGCTAGCAAGACTATCGGCAGTTTGATTTTTTATACCAACCATACGTAAACGCAATGCGCCTATATCGCTACGTTTAGGTAATGTCCATTTTTCTAGGACTTCAGTCCAACAATAGAAGGTGTCGCCACCAAAACTTGGATTACTATGTGCACCAGAATTGATAGCAGCAATTGATATAGCATTTTCGAGACCGTCATAACTAAGTGCACGACAAATTGAAATAACGTGCCCGCCGTACATTAATCTTCGACCAAAGCTGGTTGATTTCATCATTAAATTATCGAAATGAAGTTTGGCATTGTTCTGATAAAGTTTAGTTGCCAATGTGTGGTCGCTATCATCAACTGTCATGCCCGCCGGATGATTAATACGCTCACCTGGTACGTAGTCATCCCATAGCTTGGCAGAACCTGTGGTTGCGATATCAAAATATTTGGCATCTAATTGATCGAATACTGGTAAGTTTTCTGCGGTTACAAAAGCGGATAACTCTGGAATAACCGTTTTAGGTGCTGGCGCATCAAAATCACGTTTATGAATCATTACCCAGCGAACCCAAGATAATACTTGTTTATTATTTTGATTTAACGAAGTTGAACGCACATAGACGATACCATTACGTTTAGTGGAGTTTTCTTTAACACCGATGACGGTCGAGCTGGTTGTAAGCGTATCGCCAGGATAAATTGGATGATCAAATGTTATTTCAGCATAACCAAGATTAGCGACGGCGTTGACCGATATGTCAGGTACGGTCTTGCCAAAGGCGATATGAAATGCCAAAAGGTCATCAATCGTTTTATTGTCATAACCAAGCGAATGAGCAACGGGTTGTGCACAATGAATAATATGTCTTGAACCCGTTAAGGCGATATAAAGTGATGCATCGCCTTCAGTAATAGTACGAGGTGTTGCATGTAATATTGTTTCACCGAGTTCGAAATCTTCAAAATATCGGTTGTGGTTCGTAGTTGATTTAGTCATTATCGATACCCATTTTATTAATCATGTCACTGAGTTCTAAGAAGCGCTTTGCTGCTGTAACGTGGTGATGTTCTACCAGTCTTCCATTCACTAATACTGTGCCTCTTCCTGCTGCGTTTGCAGCACTTAATGCTGCAATAATTTCTTTAGCGGATTCAACCTCTGCGGGTTTAGGTGTATATGCCTCATTTGCATATGGTAGTTGGAAAGGGTGAACCAGTGATTTGCCATCAAAGCCCATATCTCGACCAATACGACATGCATATTCAAACGCTTGCATATCTTTAAGATCACTATGAATACCATCAATAACAGCTCGACCATAAGCACGAGCCGCAAGCACAACTAGCGATAAACTGGTTAAGATTGCCGTGCGTTCATAGGTAGGACGGGCATGTAAATCTGATATAAGATCAGATGTCGCCATAATCATGCATGCAATACGATCAGAAGATTTGGCTATTTCTTCTGCATGAAGCACGGCAAGTGGACTCTCTATCATTACCATGATTGGAATTTCTGTGTTACCGGCATCATCTAAAGCTTTAAGTGCTTTCATCACGTCATCGTGATTCTCGATGTTTGAAAATAGAATGGCATCTGCACCTAGGTTTGCGATGGCATTAACATCGTCATACCCCCACTCTGATTCTAAATCATTGACTCTCACTACAACTTCGCGAGGACCAAGTCCTCCTTTTTTCAGTGCAGCAACGACATTGTCACGAGAAACCTCTTTTGCAGATAGCAAGATAGGAGCGCCTAAATCTAAAATCACTGAGTCAACGTTGAGAGTTAGCGCTTTTTCAAGATAGTGTTGATTGCAGCCGGGTATATAAAGCATGGAGCGACGAGGCCGAAAATACTTGTTCATAAGGCACCTTCCTATAACGTTAATCTGTTAAGTAATTAATTTATGAATTCATTCTATTCCAGTCTGAATTGGTGTGTCAATAATTATCTTATGTCTTATATAAGATATAAAACACTAGACATGAAGATTGAACTGGTATAAATTACTATTGAAGTGAATTCAAAGACATATGTAGGTGATGTCTAGAAGCTGAAAATATAGAAGAGTGTTTTAGTGATTATTTTTTAGATGTGTTTATATTGCATCTTATATAAGACTATGGTGATGGGATAAAATGGTGACTAAAGTAAAAAACCAAGGAAATAGCATGACCAACACAATCAATACGCTAGTGTTTAAACCACTATACGAACAAATTAAGACCGTGATCACCGAGAGTCTTATTGCTGGGGAGTGGAAGCCAGGAGAAAGTATTCCTAGTGAAATGGACTTGGCGGCACGTTATGGCGTGAGTCAAGGAACGGTGAGAAAAGCGATTGATGCGCTGGCCAAAGAAAATATTGTGGTGCGTCGTCAAGGTAAAGGCACTTTTGTTTCAACCCATAAAGAAGAAAACAGCAAATTACGTTTTTTGCGGCTAACGTCGGCGGATGGTAGTAAAGAGATACTGGAAAACGAATTACTGGAATGTAACCGTATAAAAGTAAATGCAGAAATTTCAAAATTAACGGGTTTGAAAATTGGCACCGCTATTATTGAGATAAAACGCTTACTTACTTTTTCGCAACGTCCGGTAATTCTTGATTACATCATCGTCCAAGCTAAATCATTCAAGGGGTTGAATGCGACCAAAATCAAAGAGAATAACGGTTCACTCTATAGTATGTATGAAACCTTGTACGGCGTACCAATGGTCAGGGCTGAAGAAAAATTATCAGCAATTATGGCGACTGAGGAGCAAGCAAGTTTACTGAATGTAGCTGCGGGATTTCCATTATTAAGTATTGAACGTGTTGCCTATACCTATGGTGATAAACCGATGGAGTGGCGCTTAGGTCTGTGTGTTACTGATGAACAACATTATATGAATTTTTTGGAGTAAATAGTGAATAGTCCAGAACAGCATCAAGATTTGAAAACAAGAGCACTCAATTACCATGAGTTTCCGCGGCCAGGAAAACTGTCAGTGGAATCGACAAAACCTTGCGTCACTGCTGATGATCTTTCTCTTGCTTATACGCCGGGCGTGGCTGAGCCAGTAAAAGAGATTGCCGCTGATGCAACCAATGCCTATAAATATACCAATAAAGGTAATTTAGTTGCTGTTATAACAGATGGAACAGCTGTTCTGGGTTTAGGTAATGTTGGCTCTTTAGCAAGCAAGCCAGTGATGGAAGGTAAAGCAATATTATTTAAACAGTTTGCTAATGTTGATGTATTTGATATTGAAGTGACGGCACCTTCAGTTGAAAGCTTTATTGAAACAGTGGTTAATATTTCGCCTACATTTGGCGGCATAAACCTTGAAGATATTGCTGCACCTCATTGCTTTAGAATTGAACGCGAACTGCGTGAACGATTAAATATTCCTGTATTCCACGATGATCAACATGGTACTGCCGTGGTCATTTGTGCGGCATTAATCAATGCGCTTGAATTACAAAATAAAATTCTTTCAACAGTAGAAATAGTTTTTCTTGGAGCAGGTGCTGCTGGCATGGCAACGGCGAGAATGTTACGCGCCATGGGTGCAAAACATATCACTATGGTTAATAGAAAAGGCGTCATTCATACAGAACGAACTGATATTCATGAAGAGGTTCAAGACTTAGTCAGAGATACGCCGCACCGAACGCTTGCCGATGCTATGGCGGGTGCTGATGTATTTATAGGTGTTTCAGCTGCAAATACCTTAGATGCTGAATTATTAAAGTCGATGGCTGAAAATCCAGTTGTATTTGCTTTAGCTAACCCAGATCCAGAAATTCTGCCTGCGATTGCGCATTCCATTCGTGATGATTTAATTATGGCGACGGGACGTTCAGATTTCCCAAATCAAGTGAACAATGCACTTTGTTTCCCTTATTTATTTCGTGGTGCTTTAGATGCACAGGCAACTCAAATTACGCAGAAAATGCAAATTGCAGCGGTTTATGCTTTAGCTGAATTGGCTCGTGAACCTATACCTGATGATGTATTGGCTGCTTACAATTTGGAAGAGTTGAGCTTTGGAAAGTCCTACATTATCCCCAAGCCGTTTGACCCAAGATTATTGAGCCGAGTATCGAGCGCTGTAGAGCAAGCGGCTCGTGACAACTAGATAACTGTCTAACCATGGTTTTGTGCATATTCTGCTAATGCGGAGTGCAATAACCGAAATAGACAAAAGAGGGTAACAAGATGGAACATAGAAATAATTCCTACGCTGAACCATATGCCGACGTCGACTTTTGCAGGGTGTTTAACTCAAGTGTATTAGGCGATCATTGGCCTGGGATCCAGCTTTATTATCCACCCGTTAAATATTCACCTCAACAAGGTATCTATGAAGATCTTGAGGCTGCAGCTTTACGTATGAAAAAGCATGCCTATGAGACACAAGCTCATACTTTAATTTTTGATTTGGAAGATGGTTGCCGTCAGAAAGAGATGAGTCGCACCTTATTACGTCAGGAATTGTCTGAACTTCGTCAGCATAATAAAAAAGTGACGATTGCTATACGAGTAAACCCATTTCGTACTCATGAATATGAACTTGATATGAAATTGGTGAGTGACATGGCTGATAGCATTGATGTTGTGATGTTATCGAAAGCAGGTGAAGCTTATGGTGCGGCGGAAGTAAGAGATCTGTCTAATTTACTGGTTGGTATGAACAATAAAATTACCATACAACCAATTATTGAACATCCTAAATCATTAAAAATTGCTCCTGATTTGATGCAGTATTCGACGGTGAAACACGTTGTATTTGGGATTCACGACTTTTCGAAAGCGATGGGGATACATATTACTCCTGAACATTGGACGGAAGAGTTGAAATACTTCTTGTACCAAATCATGTTTGAAGCACGAATTGCAGGTAAAGGGGTTATTGGCGGTGTTGAAACCTTAATCGGCTCATCCAGCATGCCTGAAAAATTTATAGAGCCCAATGACGTTAGGCGGTGGTTAGATCTTCATGGCGAAGAGGAATCTCGCATTGTTTATAAGCATGCTTGTGAAGAGACCGCAATGGGACTTACCGGCAAGCAAGTTATTCATCCTAGTCATATCCATTTATGTAAAGTTGCCTATACACCATCGCCAACAGAAGTCGCACAGAAAATTAGTATTTTGAAAGCGGCCATTGAAGCTGATGCACTATTGGGCGGAGCGATAAAGTTTGACGGTGAAATGCTTGATCCACCTATGTTTGGTAAAGCACTTCAAACATTACTTCGCGCGAATGCTTTGCAAGCTTTAAATGATGAAGATAGAAGTTTTGCTATGGAGGTTATGCAGTTAATGCCTGCCCAAGTCGTTCGCGAAAACTGGCCATATGGAGCAATATTATGAGTAATTTAGCACCGTTCTCGCCGTGGACTTGGGATGTGCCAAGTCACTTTAATATTGGCGTTGCATGCTCTGACCGTCATATCGGAACAGAAATTGAACACACAACAGCAATGATCGTGGAAGATGATCTGTTAGGAACAGAACAAATTAGTTTTACTGAGTTATCACAACAAACGAACCAATTTGCACAGTTATTACGTGACCTTGATGTCGTATTTGGTGAGCGGGTATTAATACGTTTACCTAATTGTTTAGACTATCCAATCGCTTTTCTTGGTGCGATGAAATTAGGTGCTATTTCGGTTCCAACTTCAACCTTACTAACAGTAGAAGAAGTACTTTACTTGGCTAAAGACTCTAAAGCTAAGGTGTTGGTAATAGACAAAGCAATGTGGCTGAAATTATTGCCTCATATTTCTCAATGTACTGATTTAATGCTTGTTTTATTATCTGGTCCAGGCGATGTCGTCGAAGCAGATAGTGACATTATCGTTAAAGATCTTACTGAGGGTTTAGCGTCAATAACGGATTGGGAGCCAGCTTGTAATACAGGGGCTGACGATCCTGCTTATTTAGTTTATACATCAGGCACTACGGGTTATCCTAAAGGTGTATTACATGCCCATCGCGCCTTACTAGGCCGTACTCCTGCATCACAATATTGGTTTGATTTTGCTGAAGATAGCCAAGACCGAATCATGCATTCTGGCAAATTTAATTGGACCTATGTCTTAGGTTCAGGATTGATGGACCCTTTATATCTCGGAAAAACAGTCATTGTTCATGAAGGTAAAAATGATGCTAATACTTGGCCGCGTTTAATAGCCAAACATCAAGCAACAATATTTGTTGGCGTGCCGACTATTTACCGCCAAATTATCCAAAAAACAACGTTTAGTAAGAAAGATGTCCCTAGCCTTCGCCATTGTATGAGTGCTGGTGAACATCTCTCCGATGAAGTTTTACAATTGTGGCAAGAACGTTTTGATATCAGCATCTATGAAGCCGTGGGTATGTCTGAGTTCTCATATTATCTATGTGAAACTAAATCTCGTCCCATCCGCCCTGGCTCAGCGGGGTTTCCTCAACCCGGTCACGATATTCAATTGTTAGATCCTGATACTTTTCTACCCGTTGAAATTGGCCAAGAAGGCATGATTTGTGTTCCTGATACCGATCCAGGTTTATTTATTGAATACTGGAATCTCCCTGAAGAAACAGAAAAATTAAAACATGATGGTTGGTTTTTTACTGGTGATTTTGCTCGATACGATGAGGATGGTTATATTTGGTTTTTGGGCCGTAAAGACGACATTATTAAAAGCTTTGGTTACCGCGTTTCACCCTATGAAATTGAGCGAGTCTTTAAATCACACCCAGCAATTGCTGATTGTGCTGCAATCGGCGAAGAGGTTGAAAAAGATAAAAACCTAGTGGTCGTATATGTGGTGCTTCATGATGAGATGGAAGCAACGCCAAATGAGTTACTTGCCTATGGTAAAAAGCATCTAGCTGCTTATAAGGCGCCCAAAATTGTGTATTTAACGCAGGATTTTCCGAGAACAAAAAATGGGAAAATACTGAGGCGAGAAGTTAATCCTGACATTGCGAGCATACGTTCAGGAATATAAAAAATAGCATCAGCGTCTCAGGCTGGGTATGATGAAGGGATTATTTGTCGACAATTGCCTGAGACGGCTCACTAAAAATGAGTTGTTCCACCAATAATTTAGGTGTGGAAATGATGGATCCCGTTTTGAATGAAGAAGAATTACGTACTGTTTTTTTTGTATCTGATCGTACAGGCCTTAGCGCAGCACATTATGGCAAAACGTTATTAGCTCAGTTTCCCAATCAACGCTATCAAATTTTAACCTTATCTTTTATTGATACAAGGGAAAAGGCGACGGCTGCAAGTAACAAGATTAAGAGCGCATATAGGATCTCAGGGCTGCAGCCTATTGTGTTTAGCACGCTAGTTGACGAAAACGCACAGCGCATTCTTAAAAGCACCGACGCTTGTATAATTAATCTATTCAATGCCTTTTTAGAACCATTAGAGCAAACCTTCGGGGAAGGCTCCTCCCATATTCCTGGAAAATTTCAGGGGAATAGCGGGATTTCTGGCAATCTAAGCTATCAACAACGACTTGATGCTATCGATTATTCCTTATCGCATGATGACGGCGTGCGCTATGATCAATATGACGAAGCTGATGTGATTTTAGTGGGTGTCTCACGTTGTGGTAAAACGCCTACCAGCTTATATTTAGCGATGAACTTTTCACTCAAAGTAAGTAACTATCCTCTGACGGAAGAGGACCTAGACAAAAATGTATTGCCTGATTTCCTACTTAAACATAAACATAAACTTGTTGCTCTTACTATAAAAGTTGTACCTTTAAGTAAAATACGAAGAGCACGTCGACCTAATAGTGATTATTCTTCACTTAAGGTTTGTGAGCGGGAAGTTAGAATTTCAGAAGAAATGTTTGAACATGCTAATATTCCCGTGTTTGAAACTACCGATACATCTATCGAAGAAATAGCTACTTATGTCGTTCAGGCTATGAGGTTTGGATTAGCAGAAAATGATGTCTAACTAAGTTAGAACTAAAATATTAATTAATAACTTGATGTAAACGAGGACTTAAAATAATGATTGAGTATGTAGTCAAATTAGACCAGTTGAGCATGGATGATGTCGCTAGAGTAGGTGGCAAAAATGCTTCATTAGGCGAGATGCTACAAAATCTGGCACCATTAGGAGTGTCAGTACCAGGTGGTTTCGCAACGACTGCCGATGCATATCGCGAGTTTCTCGTTCAAGATGGATTGAAAGATAGAATTGCAGAGCGTTTACATCAGTTAGATATCACTGATATCACTGCATTACAGGCTACTGGTAGTGATATTCGTCGCTGGATTAACGAAGTACCGTTCCCAGCTGAAATGGAAAAAGCGATCGACGAAGCTTATGGCCAATTAGAAAAAGAATACGGTCAAGAAGCAACATGGGCAGTCCGTTCATCAGCTACAGCTGAAGATTTACCTGATGCTTCTTTTGCTGGACAACAAGAAACATTTTTGAATGTCTCTGGTTTAGCGAATATCAAACAATCGATTCGCGAAGTATTTGCATCTTTATTCAACGATAGAGCAATTTCGTATCGTGAACATCAAGGTTTTGATCATAATGAAGTCGCTTTATCCGCAGGCATCCAAAAAATGGTGCGCTCTGATATCGCAAGCGCAGGTGTTGCGTTTAGTCTTGATACTGAAAGTGGCTTCAGAGATGTAGTGTTTATTACAGGTAGTTATGGCCTAGGTGAAATGGTTGTTCAAGGTGCTGTTAACCCTGATGAGTTCTATGTTCACAAGCAAACATTGGCAGCAGGCCGTCCAGCTGTTTTACGTCGTACCTTAGGACAGAAAGCAATCCAGATGATTTACTCTGGTGAAGCGAGCAACCCAGTTAAAACAATTGATGTTGAACCTAAACAAAGGGTGTTCTTTTCTTTAACTGATGACGAAGTTGAAGCCTTGGCAAAAATGGTTGTCACTATTGAAGAGCATTACAAACGTCCGATGGATGTTGAGTGGGCAAAAGATGGTATCGATAACCGAATCTACATCGTTCAAGCACGCCCTGAAACAGTTCAAAGTCAACAAGAAAATGTAATTGAAGAATACGTGCTAAAAGAACGCAGCGAAATATTAGCCGTTGGACGTTCTATTGGTAAAAAAATTGGTAAAGGTCGTGTTAGATTATTTAACAGCCTCGACCAAATGGATCAATTTGAAGACGGTGATGTTTTGCTTACGGATATGACCGATCCAGATTGGGAACCGATCATGAAAAAAGCATCGGCTATTATCACAAATCGTGGTGGTCGTACTTGTCACGCAGCTATTATCGCTCGTGAACTTGGTGTGCCAGCGGTTGTGGGTTGTGGCGATGCAACTGAGCTTGTCGCTGATGGCTCCGAGGTTACCGTTTCATGTTCAGAAGGTGATGAAGGCCAGATATTCTCAGGCTTATTAGACTTTGAATATAACGTTCGTGAATTGAATGCGATGCCTGAGATTCCAGTTAAAATAATGATGAACGTGGGTAATCCAGATCGTGCATTCTCATTTGCCCAATTACCTAATGATGGTGTTGGTTTAGCGCGTTTAGAGTTCATCATTAATAACATGGTCGGTATTCACCCTAAAGCATTAATCAATGCTGATAAAATGACTGATGATGTACAAAAGGTTATTTATGAAAGAACCACTGCTTATGGCGATCCAGTTGAATTCTATGTCAGCCGAATCGTGGAAGGTGTATCAACTATTGCAGCTTCATTTAGCCCTAAAAAAGTAATTGTTCGTTTATCTGACTTTAAATCAAATGAATATGCCAACCTAATTGGTGGTGCTGATTTTGAACCCCATGAAGAAAATCCAATGATTGGTTTTAGAGGGGCCTCACGTTATATCTCTGATGACTTTAGAGAATGTTTTGAGCTTGAATGTAAAGCAATGAAACGCGTTCGTGATGACATGGGCTTCACTAATGTTGAGCTGATGATTCCTTTCGTACGTACAACAGCAGAGGCAGCCGCTGTTATCGAAATCATGAAAGAAAATGGTCTTGAACGAGGTAAAAATGGACTGCGGATTATCATGATGTGTGAATTACCTTCTAATGCGGTGTTGGCATCTGATTTCTTAGAGTACTTTGATGGTTTCTCTATTGGCTCAAATGATATGACTCAGCTGACACTAGGGTTGGATCGTGATTCATCTTTAGTTGCTAATTCGTTTGATGAACGTAACCCTGCAGTTTTAGCAATGTTAGATATGGCGATTTCTGCCTGTAAAGATGCTGGTAAATATGTCGGTATTTGCGGTCAAGGCCCATCCGATCATCCAGATCTAGCAAAATGGTTATTAGATAGAGGCATTACTAGTATCTCATTGAATCCTGATACTGTTGTATCAACATGGCAGGACTTAGCTAACTAAATTTAGTTAGTTGAGCATGATGTTGGTATAAAGAGCAGATCAAAGTAAGCAATAGCATTATGATTTCATAGTGCTATTGGATTACCGCTATTCGTAGTAGCAATATTAAATATGCCGTTAGAAATAGAAACTGGCCAAGATAATCTGATAAATTGATTGAAAATTCAGCGCTATCAGCAGCAAATCAGAACCAGTGATAAATACACACAGTTTCTGCATTAAAATTAAGCAATTAAAAATATAAAAAGCCATTAAATACGCAGTATTTAATGGCTTTTTTGTGTCTAAAGTATTATTTTAAAATAAAGATCCTTTATTAGCCTTTCTTACTTCCAAATAGTGCCTGAGCATGGTATTTTCATCGCTAACTATAATAAAAACCCGTTAACGGGATCATTAATTGAAGTGTGAGAGGCGTATAAATGAGTAAGCAAGAAATCAGTGCTCTGAAGGATGGGCGTAAACTGAAATTGCCGAGATCTGTAGGAAAAGGTCGACAAGTTGATCCAAAGGCGTTGGCAGATGTACAAGCATTATTAGGCGATGAGTCACGTCAGAAAGACTTATTAATAGAACACCTACATAAAATTCAGGATAAGTACCAGCATATTTCAGCTGAGCATTTGGTTGCATTAGCCCGAGAAATGAAGCTATCAAAAGCTGAAGTGTATGAAGTAGCTACTTTTTATCATCATTTTGATGTTATTAAGGAAGGTGATACAGCTCCTCCTGCATTAACTGTACGAGTCTGTGAGTCTTTAACGTGTGAAATGTCTGGCGCCGAAGAACTTATTGGCTCATTACAAACTGGCTTAGGTGATGGCGTGCGAGTACAACGTGTGCCTTGTATCGGCCGTTGTGATAAGGCACCAGTTGCAGTAGTGGGCATGAACCCTATTGCAAATGCTGATGTTGATACCGTTACTCATGCCGTAAATAGTAAAGCCATTGAGCCTGAAAAACTGCAAGCGGTTGAGTATGAAAGCTATGTTGCACAAGGTGGTTATAATACTTATCAACTGTGCATGAATGACACCTATAATATCGATAAAGTCTTGGATGCCATGAGTGATTCTGGTCTGCGTGGATTGGGTGGAGCAGGTTTCCCTGCTGGCCGTAAGTGGCGAATTGTGCGTGAGCAACCTGAACCTAAATTGATGGCCGTTAATATTGATGAAGGCGAACCAGGCACATTCAAAGATAAATATTATTTAGAACGCGATCCTCATTGCTTTTTAGAAGGTATGCTGATTGCCGCATGGGCAACGGGTATACATGAAATCTATATTTACTTGCGAGATGAATATGCTGCTATTCGACAACTATTAGAAGTAGAACTTGCCAAATTAATTGCAAATCCTCCTGTAGATTTCATGCCCACAATACATTTGCGTCGCGGTGCAGGCGCTTATATTTGTGGTGAAGAATCAGCAATGATTGAATCTATAGAGGGTAAACGAGGCATGCCAAGACTTCGTCCACCCTTTGTGGCGCAAGTAGGTTTGTTTGGTCGTCCAACTTTAGAGCACAATATGGAAACACTGTACTGGGTGCGAGATATATTGGAAAAAGGACCTTCCTGCCTTACTGATCATGGTCGTCATGAACGTGTTGGTTTACGTTCATTTTCTGTCAGTGGTCGCGTTAATAAACCGGGTGTTCATTTAGCGCCCGCAGGTATAACGATGCGCGAACTGATTGATGAATATTGTGACGGCATGCAAGAGGGTCACGAGTTTTATGGTTATTTTCCCGGCGGAGCGTCAGGTGGAATACTTCCTGCCTCACTAGGTGATGTGCCACTTGATTTTGATACATTACAAGAATATGGCTGTTTTATCGGTAGTGCTGCTGTAGTCGTATTTTCTAATCAAGACAGTGCTCGAAAATTAGCTGTAAATGCAATGAAATTTTTTGAAGATGAATCTTGTGGGCAATGCACACCATGTCGTGTAGGTACAGCTAAAGCAGTTACCTTAATGAAACAGCCAACATGGGATACAACGCTATTAGAAGAACTTTCTGAAGTAATGATTGATGCATCTATTTGCGGTTTGGGACAAGCTGCACCTAATCCAGTTCGCAGTGTGATCAAATATTTCGCAGATGAGCTAAAGATAGGGGGGGTGAAATAATGACTATTAATTTCACATTGAATGGCAAAGCAGTTATTGCTGAACAGGGACAAACATTACTGGATGTTGCAAAACAACAAGGTATTGAAATTCCACATTTATGTTATTCAGAACGCCAAGGTTCTGATGGTAACTGTCGTGCATGTATGGTGGAAGTTGATGGCGAACGTGTATTAGCGCCATCCTGCTGTCGTCAACCGTCAGAAGGCATGAATGTTCAATCTAACAGTGAACGTGCCGTTAAATCCCAAAAAATGGTATTAGAGTTACTCAAATCTGATGTGTCAGAAAAGCCTCATACCCTAAATTCAGAATTAGACTACTGGGCGAGTAAGCTAGAAGTTAGCTTGCCAAGATTTGATGCTAGACACCAACCTAAATCAGATAGCTCGCATCCTGGTATTGCCGTTAATATGGATGCGTGCATCCAATGTACTCGTTGCGTACGAGCATGTCGTGATGAGCAAAATAATGATGTAATTGGTTTAGCAATGCGAGGTACGCATACACAAATTGTATTTGATCTTGATGATCCTATGGGTGATAGCACCTGTGTAGGCTGTGGTGAATGCGTTGAAGCCTGTCCTACCGGTGCATTGATGCCTGCTAATGACGTAGCTATGGCAAAACCGGATCGTAAAGTTGACTCAGTTTGTCCGTACTGTGGTGTCGGTTGCCAGTTGACCTATAATATTAAAGACGAAAAGATTATTTATGTGGAAGGTCGAGATGGCCCAGCCAATAAAGGTCGTTTATGTGTGAAAGGGCGTTATGGCTTTGACTATGTTCATCATCCACACCGCCTAACCAAACCGTTAATCCGCCGAGAAGGTGCACCTAAATCAGCTGAATTCTCAATGGATCCAAAGGATGTTGATAAAATATTCCGTGAAGCAACTTGGGATGAAGCCTTAGAATTTGCTGCTGGTGGATTTAAAACCATTCGTGATGAGCAGGGCCCTAATGCCTTAGCTGGTTTTGGTAGTGCTAAGGGAAGTAACGAAGAAGCTTATTTATTCCAGAAATTGGTTAGAACAGGCTTCAAAACGAATAATGTCGATCACTGTACTCGACTTTGTCACGCATCGTCAGTTGTTGCCTTACTAGAATGTTTAGGTTCTGGTGCGGTTTCAAATCCTGTATCTGATGTTGATAAAGCAGAGGTTATTGTAATCATTGGTGCTAATCCAACGGTGAATCATCCTGTCGGCGCGACATGGATGAAAAATGCCATGCGTAAAGGTGCCAAATTGATTTTGATGGACCCACGTTCAACAGAATTATCACGTATGGCAACTCATCATCTAGCCTTTAAACCGGGTAGCGATGTACCGATGTTAAATGCAATGATGCATACCATTATTGAAGAAGGTTTGACTGCTCCTGAGTTTATAGCCGACCGTACTGAAGGTTTTGATGCAATGAAAGCGCATTTGAAATCTTATACGCCAGAATTGATGGAACCTATTTGTGGTATTCCTGCTGAACAATTAAGACAAGCAGCACGATTGTATGCACTCTCAAAAGGCTCGATTATCTTTTGGGGTATGGGCGTTTCTCAGCATGTTCATGGAACGGATAATGCGCGTTGTTTAATTTCATTGGCATTAATGACCGGACAAATTGGTCGTCCAGGAACTGGCTTGCATCCACTACGTGGTCAAAATAATGTGCAAGGAGCTTCTGATATGGGCTTGATACCAATGGTATTCCCAGATTATCAACCTGTTAATGATGAAAAAGCACATGCCTATTTTGAAGAACTTTGGGGATGTGAATTAGATAATCGTCCAGGGTTGACCGTTGTTGAAATTATGCATGCTATCCATGCCGGAGATTTAACTGGTCTTTATGTCCAAGGCGAAAATCCTGCGATGTCTGATCCAGATGCCAATCATGCTCGTCGCTCATTAGCTGAGTTAGAACATTTAGTTGTGCAAGATATCTTCTTGACGGAAACGGCTTATTTAGCGGACGTGATATTGCCTGCATCTTCATTCGCTGAAAAAACAGCAACATTCACTAATACTGACAGATTAGTGCAGCTAGGGCGAAAAGCGATTGATCCACCTGGAGAAGCAAAACAAGATTTATGGATCATCCAAGAAATGGCAAAACGATTAGGCTTAGACTGGAATTACAAAGACTCTGCTGAAGTATTTGAAGAAGTGCGTAAAGCTGTACCAACGATGGCAGGTATGACTTGGGCGCGTCTTGAAGCCGAAGGCTCGATTGTCTATCCATGCCTTAAAGAAGGTGACCCTGGTGAAGCAGTCATTTTCACTGAAACATTTGAAAGTGAAAATGGCTTGGGTAAATTTGTACCGGCAGATATCGTACCGCCTGCAGAACGCCCAGATGAAGAATATCCCTTTGTTTTAATTACTGGACGGATGTTAGAGCATTGGCATACAGGTTCTATGACACGTCGCTCAAATGTATTGGATGCCTTGGAGCCAGAAGCTGTGGCAACGATTAACCCGATTAGTTTAGATGAAATGGGTGTGAGACCAGGCGAAATGATTACCTTATCCACACGACGTGGCGAAATTTCAATGATTGCTCGTTCTGATGAGTCAGTGCCGACAGGCGCGGTATTTATGGCATTTTGTTATTACGAGGCAGCGGTTAATAAATTATCTAATGCAGCCTTAGATCCTGACGCCAAGATTCCTGAGTTTAAGTATTGTGCAGTTAAAGTCACGCCGGGAGGTAAACCTATGGAATTCCATTCCTATGGTGGTGGTCAAGCTAACAATAAACTCAATTAGCGAGTTGTCGTAAGTTCATCCTATTATTAAACTCCTGTGACTTTTAAAATGTGCTATCTGCATTTTATAGTCACAGGTAGTTGATGATAAAAAAGCCTGTTTATCGTATGTGTCAGAGTTGAGATTAAGGCTGACTGTTGTTGAAAAGAGTATAGTTAGACAAACTTACAATGAACGGTTTAATTAATGTGCATTTTCAGTTTTTTGCTAATTTTTTGGTGAAATATAGGAAGTAGAATAAATGCCATCGATGCTCACCGCTAATGCTGACATCACGACCAGTCAGGATGCTGAAGGCCGGATTATATTAACTAGCAACGGGGATTGGACGGTTGCTGGCATTCATGGTTTAGCAACTAAATTAGCTAATATTGTAGGCCCTTATAATAATCAAATCATTCAATGGGATATTGCCAATATTGGTGATATAGATTCAGCGGGAATGATGATGTTATTGCATTATCATGACCAGTTAATTGCAAAAAACTGTACGATTATCTTCACTGGCGAAACAGCAAATAATCTACGACTTAGTCAGCTGTTACGCGAGCATATCGACAAAAACCTAGCTGTCGATACCCCTAAAGTTAGCCGAGGCTTATTTCAGCCTTTTTACAAATTAGGAAAATTAACCAGTGAGTTTTTCCGAGAGCTGTTGTTATTTTTTTCATTTTTTGGTGAAACGACTACTGTTTTTGTTAAATCATTACGGCATCCGCTAAATATCCGTTATGGTGCAATCATAAAGAATATTGAAGAATCAGGTGTTCGAGCGATCCCGATTGTCATATTAACCAGTTTTTTGATTGGCGTAGTAATAACCTATCAAGGTGCCGTTCAGTTAGAAAAGTTCGGTGCCAATATTTTCATTGTGGAAATGATTGGTATTTCTCTCACCCGAGAATTAGCACCGCTTATCACTGCAATTGTTGTGGCTGGTCGAACAGGTTCAGCGTTCACTGCACAATTAGGCGTGATGAAAATTACTGAAGAAATGGATGCGATGCGCACCATGGGGTTTAATCCCCATCACTTTTTAGTCATACCTCGTATTTTGGCTTTAATGATTGCCTTGCCATTACTGGTCTTCCTTGCTGATATTGTAGGTCTCTTGGCTGGCATGATCATTTCTGAACTACATTTACAGTTATCATTTTCAGAATTCTTTAACCGCTTACAAAATGTATTGGCGGTAAAACATGTCTGGATTGGTCTCATCAAAGCGCCATTTTTTGCCTTTTTAATTGGCATAATTAGTTGTTTTCGAGGCTTTCAAGTTGAAAAAAATACTGAAAGTATTGGGAGATATACTACGATAAGCGTGGTTAATGCAATTTTCTTAGTCATTGCTTGTGATGCACTATTCTCAGTGATTTTGACGGAAATGGGGATTTGAACAGTCCTATTATTACCGTGAAAAATGTTGTGACACAGTTTGGTCTGAACCGTGTGCATGACGGTGTCAGCTTGCATGTGAAACAAGGTGAAATTTACGGGTTACTCGGCGGCAGCGGCTCTGGAAAAACAACTTTATTAAAAGAAATGATTATGTTGCTTGAGCCGAAAGCGGGTGAAATAAACATTCTCGGACAGAATATATTGACGAGCAGCAATAAGGATAAAGATTGCTTAAGACGACAATGGGGTGTGTTATTTCAAAATGGTGCCTTATTTTCATCATTGACCGTTGCCGAAAATGTAGCGATAAGTTTAAAAGAATACACCGATATTCCTGCTTCTCTGGTCAGGGATATAGTCAGTATGAAAATCAGTATGGTTGGATTACCACTACACGTTGCAACATTGTATCCAGCTGAACTAAGTGGCGGTATGATTAAGCGAGCATCATTAGCGAGGGCCTTAGCGATGGATCCTAAGTTATTATTTTTGGATGAACCTACTTCTGGACTTGACCCTGTTGGTGCCGCAGCATTTGATCAACTCATCCTTCAATTGCGTGATATGCTCGAATTAACTATCGTTATGGTGACGCATGACTTAGATTCTATTTGGACGACAATCGATCGCTTAGCTGTCTTAGGCGAAAAGAAAGTGATTGTAGAAGGCACACTTGATGATGTGAACCGTTCAAATCATCCAGATATAAAGGCATTTTTTAGAGGGAAGCGAGGAATAACTCGTATGCATAATGGAAAGTAAACTTAACTATACAATTGTGGGCTTATTTGTCGCTACATTATTGGCGGGGACACTGATCTTTCTATACTGGTTGAGTAAAAGTAGCGGTGATCAGCAATATGATTATTACCACGTTTATATGACTGAATCGGTGTCAGGTCTTAGCTCTGATGCCTCAGTCAAATATTTGGGTGTTAATGTGGGCAGAGTGACGAAAGTTGATATTAACCCTGCTAATTCAGAACAAGTCGCCTTATTATTAGAAATTCGCCAAGGTATACCCGTCAAACGAGATACTAAAGCTTCACTTAGATTTTACGGGGTAACGGGGCTAGCCTTTATTGAATTGATGGGAGGGCGCAAGGATTCGCCATTACTGACACCACAACACGAAGGTGATATTCCGGAAATAGCAGAGTCAGCATCGACATTCTCAAATATTGAAAAAACCTTGAATGACTTAGCAGCTAATTCAGCAACCGTTTTGAAGAAAATAGATCAGCTACTCAGTGTTGATAATCTAAATAATGTTGATGATATTTTGAAAGAAACCAAGTCAATTTTGAGTGGCTTTCATCAATATCAACCGCATATAGCTAGCTTGATTGAGCAGGGTGTTATTGCCGAAAAAAGTATTGATGAAGCGTTCACAAAAATCGCTCAAGCAGCAGAAGGTGTAGTGAGTATTACAGCTAGCCTAGCTGGAAACGTTGATGTGATGCAGGTAGATTTTAGTAATACTTTGTCTGAAATAAACTCGGCATCACAAAGTGTAAAAAATATGGCTAATAGTTTTCAACAGAATTATGCCGCTTCAGGCCGAGAAATAACGGAAGAAGTTTCACAAAGTTTAACTTCATTCCAACAGCTACTTTCTGAGATGGAAATTTTGGTTGTTGATTTCCAACGTACAGCTAGAAAAGTCGAAGCGAGCCCGAGCGATTTATTTTTGAAAAGAAACAAAACGAAATTAGGACCTGGCGAGGGTGAACATGGTGAGAAATAAACAACTTATTTTATGGACACTATTTACTACAATTTGGCTGCCAGCTTGTAGTGTGATTAGCCCAACATCAAGTCCTGTTATTGATGTCTATACACTTTCGCAACAAATGGATCCGCTTGCAACGCCGTCTGATTTGAAAGATTCTAAGGCCTTGATACTGGCATGGTCTCCTATACGGGCTCCGCAAGGTTTAATGAGTACAGGTATTATCTACAGAGATGCCGATTATGGCTTTAACAGTTATGCCTATAGTCGTTGGAATGATAGCCCTAGTAAATTATTGGGTAGTTACTTCCAACAATCTCTGGCTCAAAGTCAGCATATTACTGCTGTTGTTCCTCTTGGTTCTAGAGCTGATGCACGGTTATTAGTAGAGGCGACATTATTAGACTTTAGCCATCATATTCAAGCGACTGATAGCGATTCAACAGGTGTTGTATCAATTATATTTTATTTGATTAA
Source organism: uncultured Methylophaga sp. (assembly GCA_963975785.1). Classification (GTDB taxonomy): domain Bacteria; phylum Pseudomonadota; class Gammaproteobacteria; order Nitrosococcales; family Methylophagaceae. The sequence continues at coordinate 5,320 of CAXBIM010000026.1, read as the reverse complement.
TCAGCATGACAAGAAACTCATCGCAACGAAGCAATTTACAGAAGAAGTGACTGCTGATCAGAACAATGCCAAGCACGCGACCATTGCTATTAATCAGGCAAGCAAGTTAATGGCAGCTGATTTACAAGACTGGTTAGAAAAAATGATTAGGAAACTACCTGAAGAATAAGCATTGCTAAGAATGTAGCTAACAGGCTTTATGCTTAAGACCATTTAAAAAAAGCACACGCTCTAAAAATTGAGCGAGTGCTTTGAACTTAAATTTAAGCTAATAGTTAATAGCGCGAGGTAGGTCTTTTGCTTGTGCTACCCAAGCTTGTACTTGAGATACCGATGGTACCTGACGAACTAGGTTTTTTTCTTCATTAACTTCAACCATTTTAGCGTGCAGGTTTTCAGCATTCCGTTGGGCTAATTCAGGTACGGTATCGACGCCAGCACATTCAAGAAGATCTGCGTATTGAGTGCTCACACCCTTAATTCTGGCAAGATCTGCACGGTTAACCCAGTTAAGCACGAGTTTTTCACTGATACCTGTTTTTTCTGATAATTCTTTACGGCCTTTTTTTTCACCGCAGCTTTCTAATAAATTCTCAATTGATGTAATACCTGCATCTGTCAATTTTACTGAGTATGTTTCACCGATACCTTCAATTTCAGATAGTTTCGTCATGACTTTTCCTTGTTAAATGTTAAGTGCAAATAGTAAGCAGATTAGCGTTTCAGTAGATCTCTTATCTCTGTTAGCAAAACCTCTTCAGTTGAAGGTTTAGCTGGTGCCGCTGGCGCTGCAGCTTCTTCTTTCTTTTTGAGTGAGTTCATTACTTTAATAGCCATGAAGATGGCAAAAGCAACAATAAGAAAATCAACAATTGATTGAATGAATAAACCGTAGTTTATTGCAACAGCAGCAACTTCACCTTGTGCTTCTTGGATAATGTATGCGAGTTCAGAAAAATTAACGCCACCCACTAGGACACCAATCGGCGGCATGATGATATCTTTCACTAATGACGCGACAATTTTTCCGAATGCAGCACCGATAATAATACCGACTGCCATATCAACGACGTTACCTTTCATGGCAAAGCTTTTAAATTCACTTACAAAACTCATATAATTTATCCTTTAATAATAGTTAATTTTATTGGTATGAAATCAAGCTGCTCATAATGATAAGTCTATAAAACTTAAGCATTATTGTTTGATATTATAATAATATGAGTGATCTGGCGAGTTTTGGGCTAAGAAAGTTATTCGGAACATTCGTTAGCAATAATAAAGGATAAAGAATACTTACTGCCTATACCAATATTGGTCATATACAGGCGATTAGTTTATTGAGTGGGAGTATATGAATTCGAAAGCTAAAAAAGTGTTATAGCCTATTGAATTGAGAAAGCGTGATTTAACCATTATGTCACGGCTTATCGATACATTATTACTGTCTATATTGCCAAGTAGGTTTTGTATTTACATCAATTATTTGATGTTTGATTAGCCACTGTTCGGCATCTTCTGCATCGTGTTCAAACCATGCTTTAGCAGATCCTAGCCGGAAGGTATAACCCCAGCTATCCATGTCGGACATCATGCGATCTCTACCTACATTGACTAAGTGCTCAGCTAACAGTATTTGTAAGAAACACACGCCATTTTCTTCATCATAATCACCTTCAGCATTGGTATCGAGTTTTTCTCGCCTAGCTGGGTCCATGCAAATGTAGTGTCCAGCTTCGTGTAAGGCTGAGTGTATAGGTGTATCGTGACGAAGATAAAGTTTATTGCCAATTAGACCGGCCTCGCGTTCGCCAAAAAAACTGCCTTGAATTACAGTATTCCCTGTAACTGACTCAATTTGAATGCCATAAGGTTTAAGTAACTCAGCGAGTTGTTGCTGTCGTTGTTGGTCGCAATTTAAAACGTTAGTAGGATCAATGCTTGGAGCGGGGCTAGACACGGCGAGCATCACCAATAATATGATTTGTAACCATACCTGCCAGTGTTAAGCCAAAGATGGATGGCATGTAACTCATGGTGCCATTTACTGCCCGTGGACGACCATGTGCAACGGCTTCTGGAGGTAATGCAGGTTGTGGTGATTCGATAGAGTAAACAGTTTGAATACCTCGGCCTACGCCATTTCGTCGTAGGTGACCCCGTAATTGTTTTGCAAGTTTACACATCGATGTATCCATAATGTCGCCAGTGCGAATAAGGGTTGGATCGAGTTTTCCTCCTGCACCCATGCTGGCAAAAACGGGTATTTTTTTACGCCATGCCGTGGCCATTAATTGCGTTTTACTACTCATGCTATCGATAGCGTCAATGATGACATCGTATTCAGATGTAATAACATCAGGGATAGTCGTCGGCGATAAAAACTCGGTAATAATATTCACTTTACATGATGGATTTATATCTTTGATTCGTTTTGCCATCACATCGACTTTAAGCTGACCAACGGTTGAATTCAAAGCTACTAGTTGTCGATTGATATTGGATGCCGATACAACATCATGATCAACTAATGTCATTTCACCCACGCCCATTCGAGCTAATGCTTCAGCAGTAAAGGAGCCGACACCGCCCATTCCTGCAAGAAAGACGTGGCACTTTTCTAGCCGCTCGATGCCTTCATCGCCGATGAGGATATGGGTACGTTCAAAAATAGGATTAGAATTTTTCATGACTTATTTTACCTAAACTGAGCTGACTTCACTATAAGATTCCCGATAAAATGATTTAGAGAATGACGGTTTACTATTCTTGTTTTGAAGCACAAGGTACACACATGGTAGAAGCAGGATCAATTTCCAATCGTTGGAGGCTTATTTCATCATCACATACGCTGCAATAACCATAGTCACCTGATGCCACTAGCGCTAATGCTGTTGATATCTTTCTAAGTTGCTGTTGTCGTAGTCGTGTTGTTTCAACAGCCATTGCCTGTGATTGCATAGCACCTATTCTTGAAACACGGCCTACACTTGCCTGATCAAGCTTAACGGTTTCAGTTGAACTCTGTGCCATTTGTTGAGAACTCATTAACTCATCACGCTGAGTTTCGAGCAAGTGTTTGAATTTTTGAAGATCATTGTTATTCATATTCGTGTGGGCTTAAAGGCCTTAATGGTTTGTTTTAATTCATCCATTGATGCCGTGCGATCGCCATAATGCAAATTAATATAGAGCTGATTTATACGATCTATCTCAGCTACATTATTAGGATAAAGCTGTTTTGCTCTATCAGAAAAATCAAGAGGACCTTCGCTTGCATTACGGTTAACAGCTACTTTGTTGCAGAACTTTTGGTATAAGCGCACTACTGGATCAAGTCGTTTTCGTTGATAGAAAATAAATAAACTAATAAGCAGTAGGACGCTACCGATCGAAATACTTAGCCAAATGACCATTTGCTGCCAATTAGGGTTAGGCATGCCCAGTTTGGATAAAAACTCTTTTTGTAGTTCAGGGCCGTAGGCTAAAATCCATTGGTTCCATGAGTTATCCAGTGCATCCCAGTTATTACGCAGTGTTTGCCAGAGTTCTGCAAGTTGACGGCTGTTCGATATTAGCAGAGGTGATCGCATATTGAGCGGCATAATAGTATTTATTCCGCTCTCTATGCGTTGCTTGGCAACGGCAGCGGTTGGGTCGACTCGAATCCAGCCTTGACCCTTTATCCATACTTCAGTCCAAGCATGGGCATCACGCTGTCGTATAACTAAAAAATCATCGACAGGATTAATTTCACCGCCTTGATAACCTGTGACAATACGCGTTGGCACGCCGGCAGCGCGCAGTAAGATAGTAAAACTAGCGGCATAATGTTCACAAAAACCACGGCGGCTTTCGAATAAAAAGTTATCGATTGTGTCGCCCGTTAACAGTGGCGGTGACAAGGTGTAATAAAACGACTGCTGATTAAAATAAGTTAATGCTAATTGCACCAACTCTAGTGGCTGTTGTGTTTGTTGCAACCATTGTTGAGCTAGTTGCTGTGTGCGTAGATGTTGATTTTTAGGTAGTTGTAAGGCGTCATCAAGAAAACTAGCATTCTCCTCATTTAAACGGTATTGAGTGTGAGCACTGAGCTGATATTGTTGTCGTTGGCGAATGGGTTCATCGCTGACTAATTGACCATCGAGTGTGAAATGAGACTTGATGCCGATGGGGAAGGCGTTCGGAAAATCGAGTGCAAATAGCCAATGGGCATTATGTGTTTCGAGTGTTGTTGTGTAGTTATAGCTAGTGCCTAGGGTCACGATGTCTGGCAGAGTTGATGTTTTTGTTTCAGTATTGTGCTCTGTCCATGTGGTGCCATCGCTTTGCCATAAAATAGGGCCACGCCAATATAATTCAGACTGGGATGGTTGTTGACCATCAAATTTAACCCTAAAAGCAACTTCATCAGATTGAATAAGCTGACTTATTTTACCCAGTGTCATGCTGTCACTAATGCCTGTTTTGGCACTATAAGCATCAGAAGGCAATCCCCATAATGGGCCGGAAATACGCGGGAAAAGCACAAAGAGTAATAACATTAAAGGGATGGCTTGCAATAACATTTGGCTCGCTAATTTAAATTGTGAGTGAGCATTAAGTGCTTGTTTGGCATCATTTAAGCTGATGAGACAGGTTGTCATAATAGCGACAACGATAAACATCAAAGCGGCGTTAGGAATGCTTTGTGAATAAAAGAAGTTGGTGACAACTAAAAAATAACCTAAAAAGCAGCTGAGATAGTAATCTCGAGACGATCGTATCTCAACGACTTTAAGTCCCAACATCACGGTAAGTAGGGCAGCGCCAGCATCACGACCAATTAGGTTGCCATAGCTAGTCAGTAATAATAATGTGGCGAGGATCGCTATACTATGATGTAGCCATTTTATCCGGCGGTTTTGTTTTGAAGGCAAATGCCAGCCGCGCCAAATAGCCATACAACGCCAACCAATCATACTGGCAAAAATGGCTGAGACCCACAATGGTTGATAACTAAAATGAGGTAAAGCACCAAGACTTATGCCTAACATTAGCCATAATAAAGCGTTCTTAGTAGGTATCGTGCTATTCATAAAGGGCTAAGGCACTCAAACAGCGGTGACGGTGCTGTTCTCCATGGCCATAATTGATAGTGGTTGTGACTAAGCTTAAACCATAATTTATGCCCGCCGCTTCAGCTTGTAAAACCCAGCTGCAGAGTTGTGATAAACGTGCTTCAGTATCACTGATTTGGGCTACATCTTGCCATGACAACATCACGTTGCCACCTTGTGAACTGGTGAATTGTTTCGTTCTCATGACGTCATCCCGC
>CAXBIM010000025.1:0-38367 GCA_963975785.1 uncultured Methylophaga sp. | reverse complement strand
TCAACCGCGAGGCGAGTGTTATCTAAATAATCTAGGACTACGTGTTTGTGTTGCTGCATAGCAATGGCTTGTAATAATGGTAAGCCACGTGCCGCTGGAATAGCTCTGCGTAAACGTTCAAGTTCAGCGTCCATCTGGTCAGCATTAGCATCAGTCAGTTTAACGGTTATTTTTGCTAGGGATTGTGCACTCTGCTGTGGTGCCAGTACCAATGAAATGCCGAATGCATCAGTAATAGGGCGAGCACTGAAAAGCGGTTCTGGATAATGTGTGTCGCAGGCTAATAAAATGCTGTGAGTGTTATCAATCACTACCTGAGTCATTGCTTCGAGTAGGCCTGCGCCAAAGCTAGCATCATAGGCACTTAATACTGATGATGGTGTCATAGCGCCCATTGCTATGCTCCAGTAGCCTGCGGCAGCGTTATGTACTGAGTTGTGAAAGCGCGTAGGGGATATTTGTCGATCGTCCGAGGCGAGCATTTCACAAATAGCGTGGCAATTATCCCCATCACCACCGGAAGATGAAAATACGCTAGGTAATGTAGAAGCATCAAGGCCTGCTGCCGTTACAGCTTCTAACCCGGTAGCCAAAGTAAGTTTGACGATTGCACCACTTCGCCGACGCTCCGCTGAAGGCAGTATTGCTGGTGGTGGCAATATAGTTTTGGCCGTTTGGTAGGGCTGTTGCCCGCTTAGAATGGCTTGGCTAGTTACCCAGTCTGTTAGGCCTGGACCAAGCAAGCCAATACCTTCAATGTATGCGGTCAGTGTTTGCATGATTTATTTCGCCCGTCCCAAAATTAAACTGCAATTAGTGCCACCAAATCCAAATGAATTACTGAGTGCGTATGATATAGGCTGGACATGATTGTCTAAGAGATAATGAATACCGAGCGATGGCTCAAGTTGTTCGGTATTGAGTCCGGCTGGTAATAAACCATCTTGTAAGGACAAGGCACAAATTACCGCTTCTAATCCGCCGGCAGCACCTAAAGTATGGCCTGTTTGTCCTTTAGTGCTACTGCATGGCACATTTGTGCCGAATAGGTGACTAACCGCTTTTGCTTCAGCTGTGTCATTACTTTGAGTCGCCGTTCCATGCAGGTTGATATAATCAATGTCAGAAGGCTGTAAGCTTGCCATTTTTAATGCATCTTGCATGGCCATACGCGCCCCTAACCCCTGTGGATGTGGCGATGACATATGATAAGCATCACTTGATTCGCCAATTCCTAATAGCAAAATAGCGTTGGTATCTAATTGTTCTGGTGGTCGTTCTAGTAGGGCGAAAGCCGCTGCTTCACCTATGGATATACCATTGCGTTGTATGTCAAAGGGGCGGCAGGCTTGCTCAGAGGTAAGACCGAGAGAATTAAAACCATATAAGGTTGTTAGACAAAGAGAGTCGACACCTCCAACGACGGCGGCATCGATTAGTCCAGCCGCTATCATACGTCTTGCTGATGCAAATACTTTAGCACTTGATGAGCAGGCTGATGAAACGACTACTGCTGGACCGCTGAGGCCAAAATATTCACGAGTGAAATCTGCTATCGAGAATGTATTGTGAGTTGTTCGGTAAATAAAATCTGACGGTAGTAAACCTGTATCGGGATCTCGTCTTCTATAGGCCTGCTCTGTTTGTAAAATACCGGCGGTGCTAGTACCTAGAAATAAGCCTACTCGTTGCGAACCATATTTGCTGACGGCAACGGCAACGGCATCAGAAAAACCATCTTGATTTAATCCAAGTAAGGCAAGTCGGTTATTACGACAATCAAAGTGACTTAGATGAGCTGGGAGCATGACGTTATCCACGCCTGCAACTTCACCAATGAAGGTTGTCAAATCAACTGTTTCAAAGTCTGACAGATGCAGTCCTGCACTACGCTGGCGTAGCGCATCCAAAGTGGGTGACAAACCTCGACCGATGCTACTTGTGGCAGTGAAATGAGATAGTAATAGTGGCTGCAAAATGAGTAAACCAAATTAAAAGTTTGAGGTGAAATACTAGCAAATTCTAGTTGTTGATGTTGGATTAAATCGGCTAGAAATGAGCTTTTACGAGGTTGATGCGTTATTTTTTTTGTTGTAATAGTACAGTGATAAAAAAGCCATTAGCCATCCTAGCAGTAAACCAGCAGCAACATCGACTACGACATGTTGGCGGATTGCTAGGGTGGAGTAGATAATACCAATACACCAAGCCCAGTTGAATAACAGTATTATTTTTGGCGTACCTATTCGGCGTAATAAATAATGTAACCAGCAGGCAGAGAAAAAGGCAGTAGTGACATGCAAAGAAGGGCAAGCATTGCCAGCGGCATCAATGCCTTTAAGGAAATTAACCTCGGGAGATTGTACCCAGTCGATAGCCGCAACAGGTACGGCTGTTGGCCAAAAATAGAAAATGACTAGCGCTGTAATACAGGTTATAGCAATAGCTAAACCGTATTGATATAACTCACGCCGGGTCGCCAATAATGCTGGTGGGAGTGAAACATAGACCCACAATGAGAGGTACAAAGGCAAGGTGACGGGTTGAAAAGGAATGAGACGATCTAGCCAAGTGACTGGCATTTCGATTGTAGGAAAGCTTGGGTAGGTGAGTAGGTAAAAATAGGCACTAAAAAACAGACCGATGAACAACATGGTACCGATGCTTTTTAGATACACATGTTTTGTTAATAAGACTGTTGCTTGCGTGTACCAAGGTACTAGCTGCTCATCATGTTGCAGAATCTTATCTGCGTCATATCCTCTAGGCATTATGAGATGGCCTGTTGTAATGTCACAAAATGTAAATCATTTTCTTTAGCGGTAGCTAATAAGACGGGAAGGACATCAAGAATAACAGCTGTACCTTGTGGAGTAAGTGCCGCATTACCGTCATGCAATAATAAAATAGCCCCTGCGTGTAGTCCGGCTAATAATTTGCTATTAACACGCTGTGCATCCCCTACCTGAGTGTCAAAACCACGTACAGACCAAGTAGCTAGACGAAGATCTAATAGGCTAAGTACAGGATCTAAGAAAATATTACGTAAACCTGCTGGCGCTCTAAAAAATAATGGTCGCTGGCCAGTAATATTGGTGAGTGTGTCTTGAGCTGCTTGTAATTCATTCTTAATGCCGGAATACCCCAGCAGCGAAAAATTATGTCGATGATGCATACTATGATTTTCTATTGTATGACCACGATGGATGATCTCTTGACACAACTCTGGGTGCTGCACTGCTTTGTTAGCGATACAGAAGAATGTGGCCTTAACAGAGTATTCATCCAAAATTGCCAGAACTTGTGGCGTAACCGAAGGATCTGGACCGTCATCAATCGTTAGTGCTATTTCATTTCTAGCAGTGGCGGCGGCTGGTAGACGGGTTAAGTTCGGACCAAGTAAATCGCTACGAGGCCACAAACCCATTACGGTAATCACAATATGATTAGTGATTATGGCGATCAGTATCCAAGGCCATAAGGCTGATGCAGCGATTAATACAATGAGCGCTATTACATGTAGTGCGATGCTAGCGCGTATTAATAATGTTGGTTGCCAGCGCTTAGACATGTGATTTCCTGGCAAAAATAGCGGAGTAAATTAGTGCAAGAATAACGCCTGGTGCGACTGTTACACCCATCGCTTGTAATATCGATACATTAGAAAAGGCCAAGACACCAAAACCGGCGACTGTGGTCAGGCTTGCAAATAACATTGATGCCAATGTGCGAGGTAACATAGGGGTGTCAGTTTGATTAAAAAATAGCGCGTAATTTGAGCCGACAGCGACAACGAGTAATAAACCTACCAGATGCAGAATAATCAATTGCTGACCCAAGATTGCGAGTCCAGCCGTAGTGGTAATAACTGCGGCGACTAATGGTGTGATGATTCTGACCACATGAGTGGGCGAACGAAAAACCCAGAGTAGCAATACGAGAATACTCAAGAATCCACCCAAGGATAGAAGAATAGCTTCATTCAAGTAGCCTGAGTAAAGTGTATCGGACTCGGTCTTCATATCGACAAACAGCACATTCGATAAATTAGCCGCGGTAAGTGCCGCACGAATTTCCTGAGCATCAATATCACCACCATCCGGAGCGGTAAGTGGTAACAGAGCACTCCAATGGCTTGTTTGCTGAATAAGTAATGCATCGACTGCCATCGCCATTGAGGTATGTTCAAGATCTATTGCTTGCAATAAAGGCTGCTTAATGGCCGTGGCAACATCTTCAACAAAGGGCGTGAATAATTCAGTATTCACAGGTAGATCTTGAGTCGCTTGTATAAGACGTTGTTGTAAAACAGAAGGGGACGGTAGGCTAGCTTGCCTAGCGTGTTGCGACTGTGTGCTTGGAAGGTAACGGCTAGGGCTTTCAAAGCTAGCAATGATGCCTTGTTCTACTTGTTTTTGTAGTATTTCAGACACCTTCTCAGATGCTTGCAATACCGATTCTTGATTACTGCCGGACGCGACAATTAAATAACGTACATCAGGTGCACCCATACCTGCGCGAAGGCTGGTATCTAAGTCTATATCCGCTTGGGATACGGGGCTTAATGAAGAGATTTTATCATTCCATATACTCGAACGGTTTTGGACAAGAATGATGGATGCGACTATAAGAAGAAATATTGCGGCCCAACGTAGTTTTGCAGCACGATGAACCAGCGAAAACAAAGCGATTCCAATGGCTGAGATATCGTGTATCTGTAAGTTTGTTGGTAGTAAATGGGGCAATACAAAGCGAGTTACTATGGCGGCTACAATTAAACCTGAAATTGAATACAAGCCTAGTTGGGCAAGTCCTGGAAAGTCTGAGAGCAGTAGTGAAGAAAAACCGAAAATGGAGGTCAACACACCAAGACGAATAGTTGGCCAAAACCGTTTCCCCCAACTTTCAGTGTCGGTTTTATTGCGGTCTGATTGTACAAACAAGTAGATTGAATAATCGACGGCTTCACCGATTAATGCAGTACCAAAACCAAGCGTAATGCCATGAACTGAGCCAAAACCAAGACTCACCGACGCTATACCGGCGGCTGCTCCACTGATAACGGGCAAGAATCCCAGTAACAAGGCACTAAAAGAACGGTATACCAATAATAATAAGGTCGTTATAAGAGCAATACTAATGATGGCCAAACGCTGTACCTGACCTTTTATGGTGTCGCGTGATGTGACTGAAAATACGCCAGGGCCGGTCATTAACAATTTTGTGGCAGACGTTATACTTGGTGCAGTGTCAAAAGCCTGTTGGATGGCTGACATGGCATCTTGCTGAGCATCAGTATTGTCACCTGAAGCTTGGGTTTGAAATAGTAATAAAGCACGTGAACCATCATGAGAAACCCAAGTATTGTCGACCATCTTGGGTCGGTTTTTGCTAGTAAGGTGGCCAAGCAGTTGTAGCATCTCACCAGTAGGATCATGTGGAAGTAGTGATTTGAACATCAGCCCAGCGGGTGAAGCGAGCAAATCTATGTTGTTGCTTAGTGTCGTTTCTAGACCTTCGACACTAAACCGTTCTGGTGTCACGGTTGAGCTTAGCAAGTAGCGATTGTTAAATAGAAAAGCCCGATCTTGCTCGGTAGTAACCGCTTCGCCATTATTAACACTGACAAAGGCTGAATTCGTACGCAACTCGTGTGCAATGTGTTTAGATAGTTCTGCGTGAGTGGTCGGATCTGCCCCTTCGATCCCTACTAAAATTAAACGTGAGGCTAGGCCATCGTGGATTTGTTCGAGTAGTAATTGTTGGGCTGGAGTGGGATTACGAGGTAAAAAGGCGGACAAGTCAGTTGTGAACTGACTACGGCTAATGATAATGCCAGAGACGAGAAGAAATATAAGCCATAATATAATGGCCGTCTTACCGCGACTAATGAAATTAGTTTTCATGGCGTCGTTTGCTGCTCAATTCGCATAAGGGAGCTATCACCATCAGTCTGACGGATTTCGATGCTGTGTATTAAGTCATTTGTTCCAGAAATTTTGATACACTGAACAATGACCTGCATTTTTTCATTGGTAGGTATTAATGACAGAGTCCAATCTTTTTTCTCACCGACTAAACTGAGTTCGTAATTATTTTTTAGGGCGTTGAGATCGCCAGCGAGTGTGCCCCGAACACTATCAATAAAAACAGCAATTTCAGGGTAGTCCTGTAGTTGTAAGCGATATCGTTGAAAGTGAGCATCATTTGTCATGGGGAAATTTTGTTGTTTACCCATTTCGATTAGCAAACTGTCCTGATCCAAAATCATTAATTCAGCTTTTGGTTTGAGTGTCCGTTTTTCAAGATGGTCAGGCGCCTTATAAATGAGTTCACCCGAAGATTCGATAGGTGCTGTCAGCATCGCAATCGACTTTGTCTCAACAAAAGTGGCATGACTAGAGCGAATTTGTGACAAACCATTCATCAGTTGTTCTAGATTCCACTGCTCTGCATGGCTTAGAACAGGCAATAGTACTAAGAGCATTGTTAGTGTTCGCATACAGCACAATAGGTATCGAGTCTGGTAGTTTAGAAATGTCATGACTTGTCAGCGCCTTTTGTCGGTGTTGACTGCCAGAAGTCAAAAAAGTTAAACCAGTTATAGGGTGCTTTTCGACAATAGTGATCTATTAATTCAGCATAACGATTGACCGCTGTTTTTACTGCTGCGGCGCGCTCAGGGCGAGTGATGTTAGAAAAATCCGCCAACTTATCAAAGTGGATAGCGTAGCGGTTGCCACCTAAATAAAGTCCGGTCATAAAAATTACAGGTCGCTTTAAAATCGCCGCCGTACGTAGCGGTCCACCGGGTAAGTTGACATCACTGCCTAGAATTTTGACCGAATAGTGAGTGTCCATATCTGGACTCCTATCGGCTAATATCCCGACCATGCAGCCTTCATCTAGACGTTCGCTTACTTGAATCATAGAGTTAATGTGACCTAAACCAATAATATCGTGAGAAGCCCCAGGATTAATCGCAGTCAGCATAGCATTTATTTTTTTAGCATTTTCTTCATACATCAGCATGGCAACGCGTAAATCGGTGTGTTTAACAGCAAGTGAATGAATGACTTCAAAACTACCTAAGTGTGCACCTAACAGAAATAAACCATTACCTTGAGCAATTAAGTCTTGCAGCATGTCCTCGCCGTGTACTTCAAAATCAAACAAGTCGAAACGACGGTTAACTAAAAAAAGACGATCATGAATGGTAGAGGCAAAGGTGAAAAAATGCTTATACATGTCACGCCAACGGGGCGGATGATCAAGTGCACGAGTAAGGTAGTCACATGATGCACGACGGCTGGCAGGAGAAAATAACAGGAAGTAACTAGCAATCAAGTGTAGAACAATGCGAGATAGTCGACGGCCCAGGTTTAAGGATATCCATGTCATGATCCGTAGCATCAGCATATTGCTACGTTCAGGTGTACGAGACCAATCGGTGTTATTGCCTGTAGAAGGAGCGGTCATTCTTTCTGCGTGCTTTGTGAAGAGTTAATCTTGATTCTGCCAGTGGCAATTTTTCGTAGTCCACAAGTAATGTCAAAATGAACTGAACCGTTGTCTAAAACTTTGTGTTGGATAAGCAATTTGTCATTTGGTAAGGCTGGGCTTAGAAATTTAACTGAGCTGATCATGCATGAATCTAGGGTGAAGCCAGTAGCCGTAGCGATGTTATGTAGAGCAACATCTAAAAGCACGACGCCAGGCAGGGTCGGGTTACCAGGAAAATGGCCAGCAAAGGATGGGTGATCTTTAGGCACTATCCACTGAGTAATATTCGTCATGCTGATTTTCTTTGGTGAGTCTTTTGAAATAGGGATTGTAATGATGCACGTGATAGCTTGCCGGTTTCATTTCGAGGTAAGGCATCAACAAACAATAATGGACGTGGTAGGAAAACGGGAGAAATATGTTCTCGTAACACGGCTAAGAGCTGAGTAGAGTCTAGTTCTGGCGCGACAACACAGGCTGCCAGTCGTACGGTCACACGCTCATTATTAGTGTCGTCCGGCATATAAAAAACCCCGTCTATGACACCAGGAATATTGTTGAGTATATGATTGAGGCTAGTCAACGAGTGTCTTTTCCCAGCAATATTGACCATATCAGCAATACGGCCATGCAGTAAAAAATGCTCTTTTGTAATGATTTCAAGCACGTCATTCATAATGGTTAATGTCTCAACATGACCACCGTAAGCATAAACACTATTATCTTTAACAATGAGGCTTATCTCAGGAAGTAATTGCCACTGTTCTGTTTTAGTAGAGCGACGTGTCGCAATTAAACCTGTTTCAGTACTGCCATAGATTTCATAAAGTGTTGCATTACAATGCGACTCAATATCATGAGCAAGCTGTATAGGCAGGGGGGCCGTTGCACAGATAAGTTGTGCAATGTCGGGTAATACTAGGTCTGCGTCTAGCAAAGCACGTAGATGTACGGGGGAAGAAACTAAAACCCGAGGTGCAGGTAGCGTTGTTAAAGTTTGGCATATATCAGCCGGATAAAATGGTTGTGCATTACACAATGCATTACCCGTGAGCCATGCGATTAATACGGTAGATTCTAGGCCATACATGTGTTGCGCCGGTACAGTACCTATAAGCGTCGTTGCACTATGATGCTCTAGGCCTATTCGTAGTGCTTCGGCTTGAACACTACTGACCAATGATCCCCATGTTTTAGCATGAGGTTGTGGACTGCCTGTTGAACCTGAAGTGAAGACGATAGCAATACATTGTTGACTATCAATCTGTGGAATTATTGATGAAGTAGTGTCGTTAACTGCCATAACGGGATACTGCAATTGAGGTAAATCTACAGTGCAGTGTTCATTATCAGTCAAGCAGAATACATCAGGTGCATAGGCCTTAATTTGGCGTATGACTTCTGGTGTGTGTGTTGATGGTAAGAGACTAATTTTATGAGTGACAATCGCAGCCGCTAACCCCACACTAAAATAGTAGCGATCACTGCACATATTGAGCATGTGACTACCTGTTGGGAATCGCGATATAAGGCGATCAACATCGGTAAGAAATTGTCCTAAAGTCACAGGGCTTTCATTGCGCCAAGCGATGATACTTTCTAATGAAGAGTGTGAGACAAGAGGGAGTGAAGTCATGTTTAACACATTCAATTTAGGGAAAGCGCTTAGAATCGTTCTTATAAGCTCTAAATGCATCGAGGATATGGGTTTTTCGTGATTCAGGTAACACCCATATTCTTACCCCGTATTCAAGAATAAACATTAAAGCAATCAAGGGTGGTGTCAGAAAATTAGCAAAAAAGGACCATGTGGGCAGCGGTGTCAGCAAAAATAAGAGCGTCGATGTGAGTGTCATCAGTGCAAAAAATATGGTCCAAGCGACGGTGATCTGGCGGGTGTAGATTACATGGTTTTCTGATAAAGGTTCTGAATGCAGCATTTGTGCAAAGCGAGTACATAAGGGTTGTCGGCCAGCGAACAAAGTGCGACCAAACATGATAAAAAGAATAAATTGTATCCCCGTATCTTGCAGCCAATAGACCAGCCAAAAGTGCTGAGTTAGCGTTGTCCATCCAAACCAAAGTACAGTAGACAATACGACAGTCAGCGAGCCAAGCAGCCAAACTGATTGCTTTGTAGATAGAAATAAAACTAAAATTATAGGTGCTATCGCTACCAAGGCACCCAAGTTGCCATTGTGTACCGTTTTATTAGTGTGGTGTGCTAAAAATGCATAGCCAATCAACAGTGCTGCAACACCCAACCATCGCATGATGCGAAATGCCATTTAACGAATTCTTTTAGTTGCAATATAGTCGGATAGATTACGTAGCGAGCTAAAAATGTGTTGATTATCGACATTGTCGTCACGCAACTGCAGGCCATATTTTTTAGAAACAACTAAGGCTATTTCAAGTACATCAATGGAATCTAAACCTAAGCCGTCATCATATAATGGAGCGTCTGCTGAGATTTGATCCGCAGCCACTTCAAGGTTTAGACATTCGACCATTAGTTCAGCAACTTCACGTTGTAATTCTGGCGTACTTGCGACAGTGTCAGTTGCTTCAGAATTAATCTCGATAGGAGTTGAGTCATTTTGCATGGTTAAGGATAGCCTGAATTATAAATATCGAATAATCATCTGCAATATGTATTTGAATGCTTTCTAGCTAAACGAATACTCATTGTGCAGTTGATGTAGTGTAGTTGACCATTGAGTATATATTATACTCAAAAAAATAACGCATTTGGATGAAGTAAATGTGCTCATCGTCACAAGTATTAGGAATACACATGACTTTGAATCAGCTGGTTTTTTTATCAGCCACGTTTGTTTTGATAGTGTAATTAGGTTTCAGGTTTTATCCGAATGTCAGCGAATGGTGACATATTAATATCTAGTAGATAATTAAAGAATATAAACAATTAATGCTGAGATGGATTTCATCTGATTGGAAAGTGATGACAACATAAAAAGAATATTATTGGGTCTAAGTTTATTTGTACCGGCGGACTATTACTGTTATAAAACACCCAGATTATTGGGTGCGACTTGTCGCTTCTAGGGAACTCGGTTCAAATCCGGGGCTGTACCCGCAACTGTAATGGACAATGAGATCATTGTTCTAAGCCAGATACCTAGCCGATGATCTTTGTTTCTAAACCCGGGCGGGACTACCTGGCACTGTAAACTGTCAGCTTATTCTCTTTGCTTTCGGCGCTCAGGCTTTACTGCATCTCCCGCTCTAACTGAAAGCTGAGCCTGTGAATATCCGATCTATCTTACGAAACTTTGTTGGCTTAAGCCTTGCGCTTTCTGTAGCTATAGCACTTGTTACTAAAGCTACGGCAGCGCCCGTACTTGAGCTGGATGCGATACATTCAGATGTCTTGTTGTTGGTATCTGAGCGTAATGCAGAAACAGTGGCAGCGGCGGTGGATCAGTATCACAGCACGCACCCTAACTCGAACCACCGAATTCAGGCACGTAGTAGTGAGCAACTGTTGGCCTTGAAACCAGAACAAGTTACCGCCTTGCTTACGAACAGTAAGCAGATAGTGGCAGTAGGCATGTTTGGCCCAGTGGTCGATCAGCTACAAGCTGGATTGAAACGCGATAATGCAGCATTGCGATCAGCATTCATTTTTAACAGTGATCATCGCTTAGTCGCTTTAAGTAATCTGCACGGGAAACGTTTTTTTTCACAAGTTGAACTGCTTGAAAAGCTATCAGCCTATAAATATACAGAAAATTTTCAGATAGAACTTGCCGAACTGACCAAGCGCTATCCAGTACAAAAAGAGTGGATTGAAGCCCGTGCGTTTTGGCAAGCCGGTGGCAGTGATAATGTCTATCGTCTACTCAATTGGCTGTTGAATGATGAAAAGTCTCAAACCAAACCCCTTCCCCGTTTGCGTTGGTTGAACTTGAATGAGCAGGGTGCTCTGCAAGAGACTGCTAAGCCAGAACACCATGACGATCGTACAACTGTCGCTATTCTGGATCACGCAGGTGGAGATAGAACTGCAGACCGTCATGTATTACAAACGATATGTGATGCTTTGTTAAAGCAGGATCTACACTGCACTGTAGCGCTAGCCTACTGGGGGGAAGCAGGCGTTGAAGCCTTAAAAGCATTGCGTGAACGACAAGACAAACTTAGCGCTATTATCATGCTACAAGATTTTGTGGTGGGAGGCGGCGAAGGGCGTGAAGCTGCCTCAGAACAATTTAAAGAACTCAACGTACCGGTATTAAAGGCTATTAAGTCTCGTGATCGCTCTGAACAGGAGCGACGCCTAAGTCCTGATGGTCTTCCTAGTGAAAAAGTCTATTACCAAGTTGCTATGCCAGAACTACAAGGAGCTTCGCAAACCTTAGTGATTGCAAGTGCTGGCAAAACTATCGACCATCTGGCTAGCGGTATTCGTATTAAGCCCATTGAAGTTGTGAATACGATGGTTGATAAGCTGGTGGCCCGTATTAGTGGTTGGCAAGATTTGCATAGCCTTGATAATGCCGACAAGAAAGTGGCCGTTATTTATTACAACCATCCGCCGGGTCGCCACAATATTGGTGCCGATAATTTAGATGTGCCAGCAAGCTTATGGGAGCTGCTTAATCGTCTAAAAGCACAAGGCTATAACATAGGGGTATTACCTGAATCCCAAGATGACTTGTTAGATTTACTGCAAGAAAAAGGAGTTAACCTTCCTAATAATTATGATGCTTTAGCGTCTATGGCGCCGAAAATCATCAAGGTTGATATCGATTCGTACCAACACTATTTTGAGTCGCTACCAACATCTATCCAGAAGGAAATGGAGTTTGGTCCTTTTGGCTATTTGCATGAACAATTGCAGGCGGCGGTTGCCGCTAGCTTAATTGACCGAGCCAAAGACACTCTAGATCACACTTATAAAGAAATGCTCCACTTATTAGAGGGCGTCGAGCATCCTGCTCGTGCAAGAGCCTTGTCTTTGTTGCAGCAATTAGAACAAAATTATCAAACCTGTTTTGCGAATGCTGAGACGGCTTGTTGGCAGCAGAGTTTTAAGATAGTTCAAGCTTTGCAAACAACGGGCATAGAAGGACTTGGCGGCTGGGGTAAGGCGCCGGGTAAGGTGATGGTGCATCAGGGTGAATTGTTATTGCCGGGGCTCCAGTTTGGTAATGTCTTCCTTGGCCCGCAACCACCACGTGGCTGGGAAATTAACGAAGAATTGCTTCATGCAAACTTAGCCTTCCCTCCGCCTCATCAGTATTTGGCGTTTTATCACTATTTAAAAGACATATTCAAAGCCGATGCCCTGATTCATGTGGGGCGTCATTCCACCTATGAGTTTTTACCTCGTCGTTCGGTGGGTTTATTGGAGGATGATTATTCGCTAATTATTGCCGGCAATATTCCTGGGATTTATCCGTATATTGTAGATGGCGTGGGTGAAGGTATTCAGGCTAAGCGCCGTGGTCTTGCTGTCATGGTAGATCACCTAACACCACCATTAAAACATACGCCTCTGTATGATGATTTGTTGCAACTGCGCCAGTTGATCGAAAGCTTTGAAGCCAATCAGGACTCCGACAACTCTGCGCTTGGCGCACGTTTGGTTAAGCAGATTCGTGAGAAGGTAGATACACTCGAGCTGCGTGATGAATTAGCCGAATCTATGTCTGCTGAATTAGCCATCATGGGCATTAGTTTTGATGAAGTCGACGACGACATGTTGGTTCACGAAGTGGGGCACTACCTCACTAACTTGCAAGAACGCTTTATGCCTTTAGGTTTACATATCTTTGGTCAAGACTGGAGTGACAAAGCTTTGAACATGATGTTGAATTCCATGGATCCAGAAACTGAAGAGCAAGCGCAAAACTGGATGAAGGCGTTGCAGGTATCTCCTAGCCGAGAAATGACATCACTGCTCAATGCTTTAGAAGGCGGGTTTGTTGAGCCAGGTAAGGGAAATGACCCCATTCGTTCACCACAAAGCATTCCTACGGGACGAAATTTTTTTGCCTTAGATAGCTCGTTGATTCCATCAGCTACTGCGTGGCAGCTTGGTTCTGAAATGGCTGTGGATGCACGTAACAATAACTCACAAAACCCAGATAAAAGTGAAGCCCTTATTTTGTGGGCTTCTGATGTGGTACGTGATGAAGGCGTTATGATTGCTTTTGGTTTAAATATGCTCGGCGTCGAACCCCATTGGAACAGCCGAGGCTTATTAAAAGGATTAAAGCTTCTGATGCTAGATGACGATCGAGTGCGTCGGAACATGGTGTTTACTACTTCCGGTTTATTCCGTGATCTCTATGCACAACAAATGTTGTTGTTAGAACAAGCGGTGCTATTAGCGGTCAGTGCATCTGGAAATACCATTGTCAAAGACTATCCCGCATTAACACAGGCCTTAAAGTCTGCTTTATCGTCTTTAGATAATGTTACTTGGGGAAGCGAGCGCCTTGAACAAAACCAAGTTGCAGCACATTGGTTAAAACAAGCTCGGGCTTTGTTGGCAAAAGGAATGAGTGATGAACAAGAAGGTGCATTAGCCGGTTTACGTGTATTTGGTGATGCTCAAGGCACTTACGGCGCGGGCATTAACCGTTTGGCTGAGCGATCTGGTGCGTGGGAAAAACGCGATGAACTGGCAAAGGTTTATTTACGTCGTTTAGGTCACAGTTATGGATCTGGATATTTTGGTGCACCGTCTCAAGACCTTTTTAAGGCAGTATTGAGTGATGTTGAAAATACGTACTTTGGTCGTAGCTCAAACCTCTATGGTCTCATCGACAATAATGATGCTTTCGACTATCTAGGTGGTTTAAGTCTAGCCGTGGAAACCCTCACGGGGAGTCCGCCAAATAATTACGTTATCAATCATGCTGATAGTAATGGCGTGGTGACACAACCATTAAAAGTGGCACTACGCCAAGAGCTACGTGGTCGGTTCCTCAACCCTGAGTGGCTCCAAGGCTTAATGAATCACGGGTATGCCGGGGCGCGAACTATGGGGAGTGAGTTTCTGGAATACCTTTGGGGCTGGCAGGTGACGAACCCTAGCTTGGTGGGAGACTGGGCTTGGGAAGAAGTGTATGCCGTCTATATGCAAGACCGGTATGAACTAGGACTGGATACGTTCTTGGCAGAAGGTCATAACGCACATGTCAAAAGCAATATGTTAGCGATTATGCTGGTGGCGATTCACAAAGGATTTTGGCAGGCTGACGAGAAAACCACGCAAGACCTAGCCGAAGGGTTTACTGATCTAGTAAAAGCCAATGGTTTACCGGGATCAGGCCATACTGATCCAGAACACCCCATGCTACCGTGGTTGGAAAATCATCTTAGCCCTGAGCAGTGGCAGGCTTTATCAGATGTTATTGAAAAAGCTAAAGATCCTCAGGAGCAAGATGAGAGCGTGAAAGATTTGCACACAGTGACTGAGCTGCAAGAAATAAGCGAAAAAATAGTGCAGAACGAGCAAGAAAATAGTGAAGGAGAAAACTTCGTACCGTGGTTACCCTATGTAACTGGCCTATTTTTATTCTGTATCTTTATTACGGGTTTTTGGCGTAACTGGAAGCAGCACGCTTAAGACTAAACACTACCTTCAAAACATGGACAATATTATGATGATGCACGGTTACATTCTAGATTTACTTCACGAGATCGTAGGTTGGTTGTTATATCCCGTCATAGCGGGTCTAGCTATTGCGGCGTTTGTTTTAATCTGGGAGTTAGGTAATTTTGCAGCAGAATGTTTTGGTGGTTTGAAGCGCTGGACTCAAGATGATGAGGCACAATTTGAGCACTATGCCATTAAACGTATCGAGCGGGTTGATCTGTTAGCTCGCAGCGGCCCGATACTTGGATTGATGGGAACGCTTATTCCCTTAGGACCAGGTTTGTCGGCCATGGGGCAAGGTCAGTTAGATATACTCGCTACAGCGATAACAGTTGCCTTTGATACCACGGTGATTGGTTTGTTGGTGGGACTTTTGGGTTATTTACTGGGGCGTATTCGTCGGCGTTGGTATGAAGCTGTTTATCGTCAGTTTGACGTTTAAGGTAATGGTGGCTATCTATGAGAAAATGTCATGAGTCGTAAATCACGTAAGTTTTTACCTTGGGAAGGAGGCCGTTTTCATACCGAAGACCAAGATCCCCTTACAGGTTTTGCCAACATAATGGATGTCATGTTGGTTTTTGCCTTGGGTTTAATTGTTGCTTTGATTTCACAAAGTGAAGAGATGCGTACGCACTTTGCTTCGCAAGGTGTCACGGTAGAGCAAGGTAAAGAATTAGTTGACGTGCCTGATAGCGTTAAGCAACAAATGCAAGGCGGTGACAACGGAATGGAGAGCGTGGGTACTGTGTACCGAGACCCTAAAACGGGCAAATTGATTCTGGTTGGAGCTAACTAGTTGTATACGAGCTTAATTTATTACTAAATAGTGGATCTAGTTGTAATAACGCACAAACGAAAAAGAATGCTTAGATTGCAAGCAACGATGATCTGAGGCTCACTCACATTATCAATGAGCTACAAAAAGAAAAGCCCCATTTGGGGCTTTTCTTTTTTAATGTTATTGGCCCGAAACGCGTCTGCCAAAACTGACGGCGTATGCACCCGGTCTAGCCATTAAAATAGGATCATCACTAGGTTCAATACCTTCTGTTAAGGCTAATGGGTTGTACATATTCATTTTTGCAAATGCTTCACCATCAGGATCGATTTGATTCACGGTTAATGTGCCAAGTTCGACAATTTCTCGAGATGAAGGCCATATTATGGTTGCATCATTTACATCATCATTGTCAGCGGCAATTTGTACTGACAAATGATATTGAAATGCTGCGATTTGTAAACGTAATGGCAGCTCATCCATTAGATAATTATCTTGTGCCATTTTTCGTTGTTCATCGTTTAAAAATGATTCACCATTGACCGGTTTAAGAATGTAGCGACCATACTGTTCATCGCCATTTGAATTGGTAAATTTAAAAGCATTGACTCCATAAAATGATTGTGTAGCAAAACTAGTGGGTGCAGGCTTAGGTATTTCTACAAAACGTTTAGCTGCGGGATGAGAATCAAGGTATTCCACGATTGGAGAAGGCTGCTCAACCTCTGGCCCAGAGGCAGCTATTGCATTTAATAATCCTAAAAAGTCTTCAGGGCTTGCAGCAGGAAAACCATTGACAGAAATATTGACTATGTCGGTATACCCTTCATCGCCCAAATTAAACCTAATGGCAATACCTTTTGGAAACGCATTTGGATCAGCATCAGGGATAGTTGGTAATCCCGTAGCATTAGAAAAACGTATAGTGACATTAGTCGGTTCTGTTTGAAAGTGTATGGCTGATGACACTGTTTTTGCTTCTGGACTCGGTACGAATTGCCCTAAAGCAACAATACCTTTAGCATGATTTTTTCGATATCCGGGATGTGGGTCACCCGCCAATTTACTCAGTGTATTCACTATTTGCTCGACGACTGGTTTACTAGCTTCATCCTTGACTGACTCAGCCAAGACAGACATGGATATGCCTAAAAAACTTAGCAGTAGTAAGCTATTAAAAAACGATTTTTGATGTATTTTCATATTATTCTCCAGTTACATGATTAAGCAGGTACTTGTTTGAAAAAAATATTTGAATTTGGGCGTTTGGCTGCTCTAAATATAGTATGACTTTTTTGACATGTTATCGTCATTTGTCAGTAGCCAAGATCACTGATGCTGACAAACTATCGCGTTGTAAAAAAGTTTATTATTCAAGTACATTATCTTAAATTTTTGGATAACGATATTGTTATTAATTTAATGGAATTGAAATCCACAAGGTAGTGCAATGCCTATCAGTAAAATTGTCTTCAAAATATACCGATTTGTTATCATTTATCGATAAAAGACTAAATATCTAAGGATGATTGTATGACACTGCTGAATAGAAGACAGTTTCTTAAGATATCAACATCAGCCGCATTAGCTGGCAATGTGCAAGCTGAGGGGATGCTCAATAAGACCGGATTGGTGATAGATGATAGATTCTTAGAGCACCATATTTCTGATGCGCACCCAGAATCTCCTGCACGCTATAATGCAATAAAGCATCATTTATTAGCCGAGAATATTCATAAGCAACTTACTTTGATTAAACCAAAAGTTGATGCTGAAGCATGGCTTACTAAAGTTCATTCAATTGAACATATAAATAAGATCAAATCTAATCAGCCAGTTACCTATAAAAATGCATTATTGGCTACAGCAGGAGTGCTGGCGGCAATAGATTCAGTTTGTATGGGTAACGTGAATAATGCGTTTTGCGCATCTCGTCCGCCAGGTCATCATGCAAAAAATACAGGTCAAGAAGAAGGCTTTTGTTATTTCAATCATGTAGCAATAGGCGCTCGATATGCTCAAGAGTTATATCAGCTAACAAAAATACTGATTATTGACTGGGATTATCATCACGGTAACGGAACTGAATGGGCATTTTATTCGGATCCTACGGTTTTGTATTTTTCTACACATGATATGTTCGCCTATCCCGGAACAGGCTCGCCAGAAAGAACGGGAGAAGGAAAAGGGAAGGGGTTTAATATCAACGTTCATCTAGACTGTGGTGCGACAAATGAAGACTTCATCACCGCTTTTAAAGAAAAGTTGCTGCCAGCCGCCCATGAATTTGAACCTGAACTCATTTTAATTTCAGCAGGTTTTGATAGCCGGAAAGATGATTTATTAGGTTGTCATGATATTAACGATCAAGGCTTTGCTGCCCTAACCGAAATTGTCAGAATAATTGCAGATCGTCATGCTGGTGGAAAAATTGTGTCGGTTTTAGAAGGTGGTTATAACATTGAGGGTAATGCTAGTGCTGTTATTGCTCATATCAAGGCATTGGTTTAATTATTAGCCAATAACGCTGATAGATGCAGATATACTCTAAGAAAAGTAACACTAGTAGCAGGGGATTCAGCCCCTCTATAAGGCATGAGGAGCCCCATGACACATCGACTATTTAAAGAAAAAGCACCCACTATTGAGACGCTAGATGAGCTCGCAAAGTTGGTCAACTACTCGTTCATGGATAGGCTTAATTGCGATCCTGATGCGAAAGAAGACGGTGTTGACCATACGCCGCGTCAAGTATTTACAGGCCACTATGTCACTGTCAATCCCACGCCAATCAAAGAGCCCGAGTACGTCGCGCATAGCAAAAATTTTTTTCACGAACTTGGTTTTGCCGACAGTATGGCTAAGTCGGCCGACTTTATCGGAATGTTCTCTGGGGATACTTCTCTCGTACCTAATCCGATACGTAAGGTCGGCTGGGCATCTGGTTACGCACTGTCCATCTATGGTACTGAATACTACCAGCAGTGCCCATTCCAAACCGGCAATGGATACGGTGATGGTCGCGCAGTGTCTGTACTTGAGGCTGTCATCAACGGTCAACGATGGGAAATGCAACTGAAAGGTGGTGGCCGAACACCATACTGTCGTGGAGCTGATGGTCGTGCCGTCTTGCGATCGAGTATCCGTGAGTTTCTAGCACAAGAGCATATGCACGCACTTGGCATACCTACGTCACGATCTTTGAGCTTGTACGTTTCAAAAACAGAAAAAGTCAAACGGCCGTGGTACTCAGAGGGCTCGCGTTCGCCGGATCCAGACATACTTGTACCGGAGGCTGTTGCCATCTCGACGCGCGTCGCACCTTCATTCATTAGGGTCGGCCAGCTCGAGCTCTTTGGTCGCCGTGCGCGCAATAATGAACACCCGAAAGCAATGGATGAACTTGAGAAAATAGTGCTGCACGCTATTGACCGTGAGTATGGCGATGTCATCGATAATAAGTTAACCACCGCCGAAAAAGTCGTGTTGTTCGCACGTGAGTTTCGCAGCCGACTGGCGTCGCTTGTGGCGAACTGGGTTCGCGTCGGCTACTGTCAAGGGAACTTTAATAGCGACAACTGTGCGATTGGTGGCTTCACACTTGACTATGGTCCTTTCGGATTCTGCGATGTGTTCAATCCGCACTTTCAGCCTTGGACGGGTGGTGGTCGACACTTTGCATTTCTGAATCAGCCTCAGGCAGCAGAACGCAATTTCCACATGTTTTGCATAGCGTTACAACCGCTGCTTAAGTCGCATCCGGAAGCATTGCTACAGCTCGACGAGATTCGAAGTGGCTTTTCAACAGTGATGCAAATGCAAATAGAAAAGATGTGGGCAGCCAAACTTGGGCTGAACACGTTTCACGAAACCTTGTTTAGTGAACTCGAAACACTCATGCTGCAAACCGCTGTTGATTACACCATCTTCTTCCGAGAGCTCTCGAACATACCGGGCGATATTAGTTCGCTCAAAAACAGCTTTTACAAAAACGCGACGTATGAGAAAGATCCCGAAGAGATGGACAATCGCTGGTCAGCGTGGCTCACAAAATGGAAATTAATTATCGGCATTGCCAGCACCACCGACGAGAATGCACCTTCGTCTCGCCCCCGTGAGGAGATCACTAAACAGATGAAGCTCGTCAACCCAAAATACACGTTGCGAGAGTGGTTCGTTGTACCTGCGTATCAGCAAGCGCGGGCGGGGGACTACGATTTAGTTCGAGAGCTGCAAGACGTTATGACGCAGCCATATGCTGAACAATCGAAGGATGTGGAGGATAAGTACTATAGGCTAAAGCCGTTTGAGTTTTTTGGGGCTGCTGGCGTGTCTTATTATAGTTGCTCGTCGTGATGATTCGTAAAATTTTAGAAAGACAATAAAATTTGTGTCCGTAGGTGACTCTTCGCGAACTATCAAACTATAGAGTGTAAGAAGTTAAAATGTCTCGGACGTAGTAGAATTGACTGCTTCTGCACATTACCGACATACAAAATCCATCGATACTACCAACGATATTAGCCGGCAGCTAACCTGAAATTGAATTGACGTCTGTAAACACTACTTCTTTGACGTGATGTAAGCTTGATATTACAGTTCTTCTTGATTTGTTTTTGCATAGGCTTCGAACTGCTCTGCAGGTAGTGGTTTACTAAAGTAGTAACCCTGCACTTCATCACAACCTTGCAAACGTAGGAAGGCAAGCTGCCCAGAAGTTTCCACACCTTCTGCAATTGTTTTAATACCTAGACTGCTAGCGAGGTTGATGATGGCGCTAACGATGGCCTTGTCATCCGGATCTTCAGTGATGTCACGTACAAAAGACTGGTCAATCTTCAGTTTATAAACCTTGAATTTTTTCAGATAACTCAAACTTGAATAGCCTGTGCCAAAATCATCAATGGACATGCGAATACCACGTTCAAATAGTTTATCCATCACTTCAATTGCCACTACTGGATCATCCATCGCAACTGCCTCAGTCAGCTCCAGCTCCAGATATTCATGCGGTAGTTTCACTTCATCGAGGATGTGCGAGATTAGCTGAGTAATATTGGCCTGACGAAACTGAACTGAAGACAGATTGACTGCTATCACCATAGGATTTAGTCCGCCATCAATCCAGTCTTTCATTTGTTTGGTTGCTGTGCGTAATACCCATTCACCAATGGAAATGATTTGGCCACTATCCTCTGCAATGGGAATAAATTCGGCAGGGGAGATCATGCCCAACTTCGGATGTTGCCAGCGTAGCAAGGCTTCAGCACCGATTATATGCCCATCCTGTATAGATAATTGGGGTTGATAGTGCAGCTGTAATTCATTACGTTCCAACGCGTGCCGAAGTGCATTTGCTAGTTGTAGGGCGCGAGCGGAGTGAGTTTGCATTTCTGGAGTGTAGTAGCAGAATCCGTTGCGGCCATCTTGCTTAGCGCGATACATAGCCGCGTCTGCGTGCTTCGATAGCGTCTCAAAATCTTCACCATCATGTGGATACATTGCAATGCCGATTGAAGAGGTGACTATCAACTCTTCCTGTTCGATCTTGCAGGGTTGAGAAACCGCTTCTATTAACTTAGCAGCTACATGGGCCGCACCATCAACATCTCTAGGGTAGAGGACCAGTATAAATTCATCGCCACCTTGACGAGACAAAATGTCTTCTTCACGCAAGACGGTCTTGATCCGCATCGCTATCTCTATTAGCAGTTTATCGCCGATGCTATGACCAAGGGTGTCGTTAATATTCTTGAAATGGTCGAGATCGAGAAACATCACTACCAGTGGAGTGTCTAATCTTTGGGCTAGGCTGAGCACGTATTTGAAACGATCATTCATTAGGCTACGGTTCGGTAGCCCTGTCAGGTGGTCGAAATGTGCGAGTCTTTCAATACGCTCTTCAGTTTCCTTTTTCTCGGTGAGATCATAAAGGATTACCAGATTAGATAAACCCATTGGTGCTATGCTGAAGCGAATATGATGTACGGTACCGTCTTTGCTAGTGACCTTCCATTCCATCGGTTCTAGTTCTGTTTGCTCCCGTCTTGCCGTCTCCACGGCTTCTTGCCATGCTAGGATAACGCGCATCCGATAGTCCGGATCTGGGTAGGCGCATGGCCACCATTCCTTCAGGGTTGGAATGTCAGTTAGTGTGTAGCCGAATATCTCGACAAACTTCCGGTTCAAAAGCGTGAAGTTATCTAGTTCATCGGTCATTACCATAGCTACCGGCGATGCTTCGATTATCGTACGAAACATTGTTTCACTCTCACGTAAGGATTGCTCTGCCTGCTTGCGTTCGGTAATCACTATCGCAGAAGGTACTAGCGACACTATTGTGCCGCTGGTATCCCGAAATGGCTGTATTGAGAAATCTAGTGGAATGAGCTGATTTTCTGCGACGCGTATTTGCATATCGTAACGTGAGGCTTCTCCTTTGGCAGCTCGGGCAACAGACTCGCGCATTTGTTGTTTGCTTTCATCGGAGTAGCTAAACCAATAAGTTTCTTCGACAGGCTTACCTAGCACATCCTCTTGTGTTAAACCGGCCGCCATTAAAACCTGCTCGTTTGCTTCTAGAATCACGCCATTAGTCGTCAGCAAACCGACAAACATGCTTGGCCCAAGACCATCAACTATATTGCGTAATTTGCGTTCACTATCACGCAGGGCCATTTCAGCACGGCTGTGGTTAATGGCTATGGCGGCAATGTGTGTGGCAATTTCAATAAGTTTGAGATGTTCAGTCTCAGGTAGCCCCGGTTGCTTGTAATACATCGCGAAGGTGCCGAGCACCCGCCGCTCGGTGTTGAAAATTGGCGTTGACCAACAAGCGTGCAATCCATGAGGTAGCGCCACCGCTTTGTAATTGTCCCAAAGCGGATGGGTAGCAATGTCATCAACGAACACAGCCTTCTTGTGGAAAGCTGCTGTGCCGCACGATCCAGCGCAGGGTCCTATTGGTTGACTATCGACTGCCGCGATAAACTCAGGCGGTAGACTCGGTGCCGCACCGTGGCGAACGTGCACACCATCGTCATCGAGTAGCAGGATAGATCCCAACATCCCCGGTGATAATGCCTCGATGTGCAAAATCAGATCGGTGAGCGTTTCCTGTAATGGAACGCCAGTCGCAATAACCTCAAGCATTGTATTTTGTAGGTTTAGCAGAGCTCGAGCCTGTGTCAGAATGGTGATATCACGAACACTTGAGAGAATAGCTGGCTCACCCTGATGAATGAGTGGATGTGAGTAAATTTCGACTGGTAGTTCGCTGCCGTCTTTACATCTATGCGACCATTCAAATTGCGTCGCTGATATTAGCGCTTTTTGAAGATTTGGTAGCACCTTATTTTTCATGTCTTTGCTTGTTAGGTCAGCAGCATTCATTTGTCTCAGTTCTTCGAGGCTATAGCCATAACGTTGCACAGCAGAAAGGTTTGCATTGAGTATTTGTCCTTGTGCATTCAAGATAAAAATAGCATCAGGATTAGAATCGAACATCGCGCGGTAATCAGACGTCATGCTAGCCGCCTTTCTTTAAATAGACGAACGTACGCATTTCCCAGATCGAGATTTGTCTGTGTATTCTGCATAAGTCGTTCGTGATGCTAGGATATTCTTGGAGGTTTCTAAACCAACAACATGCAAGGGTCTTCAGCGCATTAAAGCGACAGTAGACTCGGCGTGCACAGAGTGCTCCTTGAAATTCAGGTGACAGTAGATCCATTCTTTTTCTGCCTAATATTTCACTTGATAACAAGCTTAACATAATTTAGTTATGTGTAATTAATGTTCGATAAACATGAGATGAATAACGATGGGTGATTATTAGGTGAAAATTAAAGGGGGTGAGTTATTTCCTAATAAAACTACATATAGTCTGAGGGAAATAGTTCGGGTTAGCCTGCGGCAGTACTTGCGCAAGCAGGGTATACTGATCATTCAGATGCAGGCAGTATTGGTGTTTGCAAGCAACTAAATATTATAGATTAGGAATTTACATGGCTGACAGTGACGACACGTTTATTGAACGTGCGGATGAACATATATTTTTATCCAATGATCAAATTGCTAAGGGGGTCTCAGCTGGTAAGGTCAGTGCATCGAATATGTACGCTACAGCACGATTTAATGTATGGCTAAGTGCCAGCGGTTGTGAAAGTGGTGAAGAATTAGCTGAGGGTAAAACTGAAATAACCGAGTATTTTGTCGCGGAATATAAAAAAATGCTCGAAGAAAATCTTGATAATTATTGTAAAAACTTTGATGACTATATGAAGGGCACAAGCGGAAAATAACTCTGCAGTTATTCTTAGTACTATTCGACCTTATTAAATTGTTTGTACCCTCTGGAATCTATATGAAAAAAGTGACGCATACCTCAATACGACCAACTAAAAGCCTAAACCTTTTATCCCAACAAGAAATTTATAAACTCAGTAATCCTAGTGCTGATCTTTATCAGTTGTTCAGAGACTGTGCTTTGGCTGTTTTGAATACAGATAATAATGAAGATGATGCTGAATCGATTTTTACAAACTATGCAGATTTTGATATCAAACTGGTAGCAAAATCACGAGGCATGGTCCTTGAAATTGCTAATGCTCCGGCCCAGTCTTTTGTCGATGGTGAAATAATAACTGGCATACAGGCCCACCTTTCTTCTGTATTGCGAGATATTGTCTATACCAACTTCACCATCCTCATTAAAAATAAAGAGATAAGCATTACGGATCAGGTCTTTCATATTTTACGAAATGCAAGTGCCATAAAACCTAATTTATCTCCGAACTTAATCGTATGCTGGGGAGGTCATTCTATTCCTCGTATTGAGTATGATTATGCAAAACAAGTCGGATATGAACTTGGTCTGCGTGGGCTTGATATTATTACAGGATGTGGCATCGGGGCGATGAAAGGTCCTATGAAAGGTGCGACAGTTGGTCATGCTAAACAACATATCAAACATGGTCGCTATATTGGTATTACCGAGCCGGGAATTATTGCTTCTGAGTCACCTAATGCTATCGTCAATGAACTCATTATCATGCCAGATATTGAAAAACGTCTAGAAGCATTTATTCGACTTGGTCACGGTATTATTGTGTTTCCTGGTGGTGTGGGTACAGTCGAAGAAATATTATATTTACTGAGTATATTGTTGCATCCTGACAATGATACATCAGGCATTCCACTCATTTTTTCAGGCCCAGAAAGTTGCCGTGAGTATTTTGATATTTTAGATAAGTTTTTACGTTTCTGTCTTGGTGATGATGTTGCCGAACTTTATCAAATCATAATTGCTGACGCGGCTAAGGTAGGGACTCTGACCAAAGAAGCAGTTGCACAAGTTCACCGAAATCGACGAGATAACGGTGAAGCTTATTATTACAATTGGCAACTTAATATTGCCGATAACTTACAAAAACCATTTGAACCCACTCATGAGAATATGGCAGGACTAAACCTTGATCGCACATTACCTAAACATGAATTAGCAAGTAATTTACGATCGGCTTTTTCGGGGATTGTGGCTGGCAATGTAAAATCGTTCGGCATTCGCGCAGTGGCAAAACATGGTCCTTATCAAATTCATGGCGATCCCGATCTGATGAATGCCATAGATGAGTTATTACGCATTTTTGTAAAACAACATAGAATGAAGTTAGGGCAGGGCGAGCAAGATTATCAACCTTGTTATGAAATTGTATAAGGAAGATATATCGATGTCATTTGCTTCTTTAGGCTTGTGTGATGATTTATTGAAAGCTGTTTCAGAACAAGGCTATACAACACCATCACCCATACAGGCTGAAGCAATTCCGCAGGTGCTTAATCAGCGTGATGTTATGGCGGTAGCACAAACGGGTACCGGAAAAACGGCGGGCTTTACGCTACCTATGGTGCAGCTACTATCTGGAGGTACGAGTCCGCAGGATAAATATGTACGTGCATTAGTTATTACGCCGACACGAGAGCTTGCTGCTCAAGTTGTTGATAGTGTTCAAAACTACAGTCGCCATATGAATATTCGCTCAGCAGCTGTGTTTGGTGGTGTGAGGATTGAGCCGCAGATATCTGAACTGCAAGGTGGTTTGGATGTGCTTGTTGCAACGCCTGGTCGTTTGATTGATCTTTATAAGCAACAGGCAATTAACTTTGATCAGCTTGAAATATTGGTCTTGGATGAAGCTGATCGTATGTTGGATATGGGGTTTATCGACGATATACGATTGATCCAAAACCTGCTGCCTAGCCAACGTCAAACCCTAATGTTTTCAGCAACGTTTTCTAATGAGATCAAATCGCTTGCTAACGGTATGTTAAACACCCCTGTTTTGATAGAAGTAACTGCGGTGAATAGCATCGTCGAAACCATTTCGCAGAAACTCTATCCTGTAGTCAAAGCATATAAGAATGATTTGTTGATTTACCTGATTAAAATGAACAGTTGGCAACAAGTTTTAGTCTTTAGTCGGACTAAACAGGGGGCAGATAGTCTGGTAGTTCTGCTGAAAAATGTAGGTATCAGTGCCGAATCAATACATGCAAATAGAACGCAGCATGCACGAACACAAGCACTAGATGGTTTTAAAAACGGGACTATTAGGGTGTTAGTCGCTACTGATATTGCCTCTCGGGGCATAGATATAAATCAATTACCTTGCGTGGTTAACTTTGATCTTCCTTATGTAGCTGAAGACTATGTGCATCGTATTGGTCGTACTGGTCGTATTGGTACCTCTGGTTTAGCCGTTTCATTTTTTAGTGAAGAAGAATCTAAGCAGTTACAGTCTATTGAACGTCTTATTGGTCATGCCTTGGAGCGTGAAATCATTCCAGGCTTTGCTCCGGTAGATAAGCCGAAAGTGCCTGCAAGCTCACCGTATGACGATGATGAATATGGTAATTTTGAGGCAGATCTTAAGCCGCAGCGTCAGGGTAAATCTCAGGGCCGTGGAAGACGTGGTGGTAACTCATTTAATCGAAATCGTAATAATTGAAAAGAATTGATTAAAGTATAAGTTGTAATTTAGACAATGATAAACGGAGTGAATGGGTGGATTTAGACCTAAAAAGTGAATATTGGTCAGAGAATTTTAAAAGTTTAGATTTTTCTGGAATAGAAATATCTTCGAAAGAATTTGATGGTTGCACGTTTGATAAATGTAATTTTAGCGAGGCAACGTTTAAAAGATGTAACTTCGTAAATTGTGAATTTATTAACTGTAACTTAAGTATTGTTAAAATGCAGTACAGTACGTTTTCTGATGTTTGTTTTCGTGACTCCAAGTTAATCGGTATTAATTGGACTACAGTTGCGTGGCCAGGATTAATCTACAGTTCGCCAGTTAAGTTTTATAGCTCAATACTTAACGATTGTTCATTTTATGGGCTTTCTTTGCAAGATTTAGTATTGCAAGAATGTAAGGCACATAATATTGACTTCCGAGAAGGTGATTTTAGTAGCTCAAACTTCACCGACACCGAGTTAATAGGGTGCTCATTTCTTAATACTAATTTATCTCGCGCAGATTTTTCAGGAGCTACTGGCTACGATATTAATATCTACCAGAACATAATTAAAAAGGCTAAGTTTAGTCGTTTTGAAGCGACTAGGCTTCTTGATAGTCTTGAGATTGAATTAGTCGATTAAATATACGGTGATGATGAGTTGTGCGTACAGTTTTTGATAAACTATTCATAAAAGGTCGCTTCTCGATCCAAAGCAGACAGTTGAGAATTTAACATTAGGACATTATTAAATAGTCTAGACTTACTTCGTTCGTACTAGTGATGAAAATATTTAAGGGTGTTTATAAAATGCTATCTTAGGGGCTGTTTCATATAAAAAGGCTGCGCAGAGGCAACCTTTTTATATAAAAATTAACGTAGCTTTTCTAATCAATATCTCCAGAAAATACTCGTTTTTCAATGACACCGTGAACGCCCCAGTTACCATCGACAACCTGAGTCACACCAAAGTCAGTGGCGACTGACATTAAAGATATTGCTTCATCTTCGCTTAGTCCTTTCGTGGTCATAAGAAAGTGACGCATTTTACGAAATGCATCACGCATCGCATTATCGATAGATGATTTCGAGTAAATATCACTTTGTGCTTTTTCTCCTAGCGCTTCTAAATAATTAGGGTAGCTAAAGCCATGCACAACCCACTCATTATCAGTTTCCAATAATGGGTAGTCCAGACCTTCAAGCACTGTATTTGGTAAGTCTTTTTTCTTATGTAATATCACTTGAACCACGCCGGTCATCGATGTTTCTATAGCTGTGCCAGCAAGTTCAGAATCACCTTGGGCTGCATGTGGATCGCCCGCACTAAGCAAAGCGCCTTCTACAGCAACCGGGTAATACATCGTTCCGCCCTTGCCAATGCGCCAGTCATCAATATTGCCACCAAAATAACCTGGAGGAATAGAATCAACATAATCTGTTTCAACAGGTGCAACACCCATAGTTCCAAAATGAAGCCTGATGGGCACGCGAACATTTTCTAGTACATTCGTGTTTTTAGTGACAAGGCTGTGATCAACAGGAATGCCAGGATAATCAATTTTTTCATGAACAACGCCATTAGGATCAGTTTGTGGAACCCATCTGAAATTGTAAATAGCTTTTGCCCAGTCCTTTTCGCCAGTGGCATCAATTTCGAAAATTGTAATGACTTCACGGGGCTTAGGTTCTTCAATCATATCGTTGTAGTGATAGCCCCACCATGCAGCAGCATTAACACCGAAGGTTTTGCCTTCGTACTTAGGATTACCCGATGGACGAGGATACATATCTACGATACGGACTTCTAAAACGTCACCTGGTTCTGCTCCACAAACATAAACAGGCCCCGTGAGTACGTGGACGCCGAAACCTTCACCAGCACCACGGCCATATATAGAGGCATCCATAGGACCAGCGCCTCGACGATCCACACCCTTATCGTTTTTTGACCATCTGAAAACACTTTCAGCGCCGGGATCACCCTTAACCATTCTTTCGGCATCGTCATTAGCGTGGTGAGTTAATGTCTCTAAAGTAACAAAATCACCTGAGTTAACAATCGCTTGAGGTTTTTTGTTTTTACTGAAATAACCCCAGTGGACCGTCTCGTTATTAGCTGGAATATAATGATGCAGAGGATTGTCGCCAGCAGAAGGACAATCTGTAGCAGCTATAGTTTGAGAACTGATTACGCTGAGCAGCATACTACTTGCGATGAGTGACGTTCGTTGGTTAAATATATTAATCATTTCTTACCGATTCCTTATCTGAAAATTGCGGTTAAGTCACTTTGTTTTCTAGGTTAAGATGGGCTTTAGGGTTAATACTAGTCAGATAGCTCAATTGCTTAAATACGTCAAATTACGTAGAAACATCTCCTAGCATTTAGGTGAAAATTAAAAATTTACTTTGTCTTGTGGAGTAAATGACGAAAACATACAGTTGATATTCTCTAAATTAATATCATGGTAAAGAAAACATGATTCTAAGCTGAAGGCTTGCACATAATAAGTGGGTGACTATATGAACTAACGGTTTAATTATAATTAGCAGTGTTGCAGAGTATAATTTGTTCTTAAAGGGTAGCCCCTAGCTTGATTAGCGGTTAGCTTTCAAACTGTAATTCAGCAAGCCTTGCATACAGGCCGTCTTTTTTTCGCAGTTCGACCGCATCGCCTATTTCTACAATTTCACCATTTTCCATGACGACGATTTTATCGGCCTTTTGTACGGTGGCTAATCGGTGGGCAATAATCAATGTGGTTCGGCCTTTTATGGCCGCATTGAGTCCTTTTTGTACAAGGACCTCAGATTCAGCATCGAGTGCACTGGTAGCCTCGTCTAATAATAAAATAGGTGCGTTTTTTAACATGGCGCGTGCAATCGCAATGCGTTGTTTTTGTCCACCCGATAAACGAGTTCCGCGTTCGCCTAAGAAGGTGTTGTAACCCTCGGGTAATTGCATGGCAAATTGAGCTACTTGTGCGGCCTTTGCAACTGCTATTACAGCTTCATCCGTCGCATCTGGTTGCCCGTAACGTATATTATCGAATACATTAGCTGAAAAAATAATAGGGTCTTGAGGCACAATCGCAATTAGCCGACGTAAATCATGCAGGCTTATGTCATTAATATTTTGGCCATTAATCGTAATAATGCCCGTTTGAGCATCGTAGAATCGAAGCAATAATTGAAAAATGGTGGTTTTACCTGCACCGGACGGCCCAACCAAAGCGACGGTTTCACCCGCATTAATGTGCAGGTTAACATGCTTTAACGCTAGGTTGAGTGGGCGTGATGGGTAGTGGAATTGCACATTGTTAAATTGAATATCAGCTTGAGAACTGTTGGCTAATGGTGAGGGATGAGCTGTTTCAGTAACGGCTGTTTCTGTATGCAATAACTCGAGCAAGCGCTCCGTGGCGCCAGCGGCACGCATAATGTCGCCCCATACTTGAGCCATTGTACTTACGCTGCCTGCTACCATGGCGGCATATAAGACAAATGAAGCCAGTTCTCCGCCTGTCATCACGCCGTTACTCACTTGCCGTGCGCCTAACCATAATACAAAAATTATCGTGCCCATCACTGCGGTAATAATCACGGCGGTGAATAATGCTCTGACCTTTGTTCTTCGAATGGCAGTTAAAAAACTTAACTCTGCACTATCAGCAAAGCGGTCGGTTTCACGTGTTTCTTGAGTATACGATTGCACTGTTGGCATGGCATTTAAAATTTCACCAGCCATGGCTGAACTATCGGCAATACGGTCTTGTGATTCACGTGAGAGTTTTTTGACTAATCGGCCGATTAACGTGATAGGTAAAATAAAGCAGATCATTAAACCAATATTGATTGAAAATAAGTAAAAACTGGTCACGGCAAGCATAATCATGCCACCAATAAACTGAAACAAACTGCGTAAACCCATCGACGCCGAACTACCTACAACCGTTTGAATAAGTGTCGTATCTCCCGTTAAACGAGAAAGTACTTCGCCTGTTTGTAGCGTTTCAAAAAACTGTGGTGATTGCTTTAATACGCTACCATAAACCGCACTACGCAAATCCACCGTTACGCGCTCTCCTATCCACGAAACCATGTAATAGCGAGAGGAAACCATGAGTGCCCAAAAAGTGGCTAGACCAAATAATACGCCAAACTTGGTATCGATATTAATCGCTGGGAATTGGCCATCACGATTACCAAACCCCACATCGATTAAATCACGAAATGCTAATGGCACTAATAGTAAGGTTGCCGAAGCCAAGCATAGCAACACAAAAGCAATACCCATTTGTAAGCGATAAGGTTTTAAAAAAGGCCACAAATCTTTTAACGAGACTACGGGTTTTGGTTTAGGCCTGCCTTTGTGATTCGTTGTATTTTCTTGCGTCATTATTTGAGGTTTCTAAATGAATAGTTAGGTATGACAATATAGTAGCTTGAACGTGCGAACTGATTAAAGCTTGCTTAAGATCTAATAGGCGATTAACCCATAATAGGCTTATGCTTATTATGAACAAACACCAGTAAAATCATACCTATAACGGTCACAGCAGCGCCGATAGGCTTACCCAGTTCTGGGGATAAGCTAAGGCCAATTGCGGCAGTCATAATATAAGAAATGGTTACACCAGTAGTAATAACCGCAGGAATACTGGCAATCCAATGAAAGGTGCCACGGTCAAATAAGTATTTAGTGGCCAACCACAGCACACTGGTCGACAACAACATGTTTGAGAACGCGAAATAACGCCAAATTAATGAAAAGTCTAGTTTCGTCATAAAGTAAGCAATAGTCAAAATGGGTACTGCTAGTAATAATCGGTTACGCACACTTTGTGGAATATTAAACGCATCGACTACAGTTAAGCGCAACGAACGAAACGCGGTATCACCGGAAGTTATTGGGAACACAGCCACGGCGATAATTGCCATAATGCCGCCAAATACGCCTAAGTAACTGTTCGCTATGTGGTTTACTACTAATCCTGGACCGCCTTGGTCGAGTAATGCTGTCAGCCCTGCATAACCATCAGGGAATGCGGCAATACCCGCTAACGCCCAAACGCAGGCTACAATGCCTTCACACAACATTGCGCCATAATAGACTGGACGCACGTATTTTTCGTTGGTTAAACAACGCGCCATAATAGGCGCTTGGGTCGAGTGAAAACCACTGATCGCACCACAAGTAATCGTGACGAATAAAAGAGGCCAAGTCGGCAGGCCATCTGGGTTGGGCGTTAATAAATCGTGAGCATGGCCGGTCTCAAAATAGGCCATAAAATCCCCTGTTACGGGTAAGTGAGGCGCATCTATTAATAGCGCGACCGCGATCATGGTGGTCATCACTATCATTAACAAGCCAAAAATAGGGTAAAACTTGGTGATGATTTTATCGATAGGTAGCAAGGTTGCTAAAAAATAGTAAGCCAAAATAACCAGCACCCAAAAGGTATTATTAGCTAAAAACGTACCTTGGAATGAATCCAAATTACTTAATAAACCGGCTGGACTCATGATAAAGACCACGCCAACAAAAAACAGCAACATGGCGGTAAATATCAGCATAAAGGTTTTGAATACCACGTTGTAATAATGGCCTGCGATTTCTGGCAGACTTTTTCCGTCTTCTTTAATGCTCATCACACCAGAGAAATAATCATGAACGGCACCGCCTAAAACGTTACCAATAACAATCCACACTAATGCAATTGGGCCATACAAGGCACCCAAAATAGGACCGAAAATAGGGCCTACACCGGCAATGTTTAAAAACTGTATTAGAAAAGCGCGAACAGGATGAATAGGCAGGTAATCCACTCCGTCACTGAAACGAGATTGCGGAGTAACAATCATTGGGTCGATTCCTGTTTGTTTTTCAACAAAGGGGCTATAGAACTTATAGCCAAGAATCAATATAGTGATACAGATAAAAAAGATGGTCATAACAGCGCGAGTCTCTGTTGAGCGTATTTTGAAATAGAGTGCAACAAACGCACTCAGCCTTTAATGCTATGAATATGTTTAATAATTTAACAGAACGTCAAAATATGATTGAGATAATAAC
The DNA here is from genome assembly GCA_963975785.1 of uncultured Methylophaga sp. Lineage (GTDB taxonomy): Bacteria > Pseudomonadota > Gammaproteobacteria > Nitrosococcales > Methylophagaceae. The sequence goes on along the minus strand of CAXBIM010000025.1, from coordinate 5,349 downwards.
AAACTCGAACAAAACAAATTGAAAATACCCATTATTATTAACGACTGGTTGAATCCACTGCATTTAAGCGACGAACTGTTCTAATTGAACTAACGCAGGTATTCCACACCCGTTATCCCTTTTATTACCCATCTTTATAAAGCATTGAGTTAAGATCTGTTTCGATATGGTTTAAGGCATGAGAATTATGGAATACGAATTTCAACGTAATACCTTAACAGGTAACTTACTGGCTACTTTTAGTATGGACCAAGAGGCATTAGGCTTTTGGTTTGTAGAGGAGCTTGGGGAATGTGCAGAAAAATATGAAGAGATCTGCCAAGTTATCGCTAAATTACAGTTCAATCAGCTGAAAGAATGGCGTAGGGTAGGTAAAGCGTTATCCATTGAACTCGATAGTGATGAAGTTAGGGTTTATGCCAATGAACTTGAAAGTGGTGAAGAGTTTGAACTTGAGGATGCGATGTCTCTCTATGACGGCGAGTCGGAAGCTTTCTGTGGCTTAGAGGATTTCCACCTTGCGTTAAAAAGTTGGCGTCTTTTTATAGATGAAGGCTATTAAGTTAACTTTTATACCTAAGCTTGGTAGTGCCTAGATGTTATTAAGAGTGTGTTGTGTCGGATTAGACTTACTCACGTTATAGAGTAAATCTAATCCAATCATTTGTTTTTAATTACTTAATTATATCTGCAAGATTAACATCGAAGCGCAGACCAATAATAAAGATATTATCTAGATCGTTTGTGCGGCCAGAATCAGAGAATTGATCTGGATTGATAATGTATTGAAGATTAGGCTGAACACGAATTTGCGGTGTTAATTGATAGCCATAACTTAATTCCATCATCACTTGGTTTGTAGATGGGGTGCCTGAACCGCCATTTAACGCTCTTGCTAGTCTTTGGTCTTCAAGTGCCTCACCACTATAGTTTTGTTGAGAAATTACAAAGCCGACCGTATCATCGTCTCGACCACTAAAGGTTCCACGTTGTACAAAGCCACCTTGTAATTGATAATCGACTGCTAATTCTCCAGAACTTCTAGTGAGCGCGGCTCCAAATAAAGTTAGGCTACGTTTGGAATCTGGATCTGGGCGATAAACTACTTGTTCGAAGCGCGCGAAGATGCCAGAACGTCCGTTTAATGGTGCGTATGGATTGCCAGTTTCAATGGCATTGTTACCATCGCGATCTCTAAGAGGATCAGCGTAATCCGTTTTGTCGTACCAACCGCCAAATTCGTAAGTACGAGGGTAATGATCCGTGTCCCAAGTGGTGCGGTAACCCAAAGTAAATGGAACGATATATCCATTAGATTCATTAGTATTCCACACTAGACCGTGGTCACTATCATCTTGATGTCCGCTATTATCTTCATACACACCAACGTGAGCGTAAACGTTAGGTGTGAACCAATATTTAGCACGTGCACCCCAACTAGATACCGGCCACCATGTGAAGCTACTAGTGCGAAAAACAAACGTTGGATTGCCACAGGCTGCGTTATTTTGAAAGTACTGACAAAGATCAGAGCCTAGGAAGTTAATGTTCGCCACCATTCGACCAGCTTCAAGTTCTAATTTGTCATCAAGTAGGTGTTTTTCCAGTGAGAATAAAACTAACCGCGATCCTTGTCCGCCATAAATTTCTTGGACAGAAGTGCTGTTACCGAGATGCTTTTTGGCTAGATTATTACCGTGGCGATTGGTGGCAGCTAGATGCAAAGTGGTATTAGACCAGCCCAATGCCTTATCGAGATTGAGATCCGCACCAACGAAAAGTTGACCTGCATAGGCACTGCCTTCCCTTTGACCACCGTTGACATTACTAGCCGCTTCTCCAGTATAGGAGGAGCTCCATTTTACAATCTGGTTATCAGGTGATTCTGCCATCGCCTGATTTAAAAAGTTGGAACAAATAAGTGAAATAATAGTTATAAATGTACGCATGAGATTTGTCTTTCCTCTGTTTTTTATATCAAACGGTTACTGGTTGTTTTGCAATACGTAGGCAAATAGTTGTAACAATGGTGCCAATTACGAGTGCTAAGGCATACATGCCAAGGTGTGTAACAGCGTTAGGAATACCCAATACAAAGGCGCCGCCATGAGGCACTTTTAGTTCTACTCCAACTGTGAGCGATATTGCCGCTGCAGTTGCAGAGCCAATCATCAAGGCAGGGATGACACGAAATGGATCTCGTGCGGCAAAGGGAATCGCGCCTTCAGTGACGAAGGCAAGGCCGAGCACTGCTGCGGCATTGCCGGCTTCACGCTCTTCATCATTAAATAGTTTAGGAAATACTTTGGTAGCCAATGCTAAGCCGAGAGCGGGTGTCATGCCTGCAGCCATTACGGCTGCCATCGGGGCGTATACGCCACTTGTTACAAGCCCTGTTGCGAAGGCATAAGCAGCTTTGTTGACAGGTCCTCCCATATCAAATGCCATCATTCCACCCAACAACAAGCCTAATAATAAGGCACTACCACCTTGCATACTTTCCAGCCATATTTTCAAGCTAGACATAATGTCAGCAACAGGCGCGGCAACAACGTAATACATTAAAAGTCCGGTTAGCAATGTAGTCAGGACAGGTAGAATCAGCACTGGCTTTAAGCCTTCTAGGTTTCTCGGCAGTTGTATCCATTTATTCAATGATGCAGTGATATACCCCGCCATGTAACCAGCAACAATACCACCTAGAAATCCTGCACCTAGATTAGCCGCCATAAGGCCGCCAATCATACCCGGAGCGAGCCCTGGCCTATCTGCAATTGAGAATGAGATATAACCAGCAATAGCAGGTACCATAAGAACAAATGCACCTTCAGCACCTATCTGGAATAATGCGTAGGCAAAAGTGCCAGCGTTTTCTTCTTCATAAGCATAGATGCCGCCAAAAGCGAAAGAAAGGGCTATTAGTATTCCGCCCGCAACAACAAAAGGCAGCATGAAAGAGACACCAGTCATCAAGTGTTTATAGGCACCCGCTAATCCTTGTTTGTTATCTGTTGTCGATGCACCGGCCTTGCTGACGGTTTGTACTGCTTCAGTAGAAGCTTCTTTGAAGGCTTTTTCAATGAGTACCGCACCATCAGCAATGGCTGGTTTGGTGCCGGACCTGAAAAGCGATTTGCCCTGAAACCTCGATGAATCTACCGTTGTATCTGCAGCTATAATGACCAAGTCTGCCGCTGCTATTTCTTCAGCCGTGAGTGCATTTCGGGCGCCAACAGATCCTTGTGTCTCAACTTTTATTTCATAGCCAAGCTTTTTGGCACCTTGCTGTAATCCTTCCGCAGCCATAAACGTGTGGGCAATACCTGTTGGACAAGAAGTGATGGCAACGATTTTTCTGCCTTGTTTTGACGTGCTTTCCGTTGTTACTGATAATCGCTTTAATAATGCTGAGGGGTTTTCCAACACTTCATCAATACTTGCTTTGGTGGTGGGTAGTGCTGCAATTTTGGGATTATTTATTTCAACATCACCAACCAATACTAATTGCTCAGCATCACGGATCATATCTTCTGTTATTGGGGTGATGGTACCTTGAGATGTACGCACCTCGACAGAAATGGAATGCTTGAGTTGCGAAGCAGCTTTACGTAAAGCCTCACCAGCCAGAACGGCATGTGTATCTTTGTTTTTTTGATCAATAATAATGAGTAGTTTTGACATTATTCTCTCCTAGGATGCTTTCTTATTATTTTTAGTATTAAGCTGTGATTTGATTAGCTTGAACGTGATGGATGTTGACGGAACATGCTAAAGAATTAATCGTCTCTCTTGATGGTAGATTGGGCCCATAAAGACCTAGTTTGCCCACGGCGAATGCGGTTGCTAGTTTTGCAGTGGCTTCTAGGTCGAGTCCATCTATCACGGCAGCAACTAGACCCGCGACCATTGCATCGCCTGCACCGACCGAGCTTTCACTTTGAATAGTGGGCGGAGTAGCATGTAGAACATTTTCAGAGCCGAAAAATAAAGATCCTTCATGACCTAGAGAGACGACAATATTTTCTATGCCGCTGGCATTAAGTTTTTGGGCTACCTTGATAATATCTGCCGTTTGTTTTAGTTCCTTACCGACAAATGTTTGAAGTTCGTGCAGATTGGGTTTGATCATAAAAGGTTTTACAAGTTTATTATTCAAAATGGAATTAAGTGCTGGACCACTGGTATCAACGATAATTCGTAATTTTTGGGGTGCTAGTTCTTCCATTATCTGACTGTAAAAGTCATCGGGGCAGCCTTTTGGTAAGCTTCCCGATAAGACTAATATTGATCCACTTTGGAGTTTATTAAGTCTATCCAACAGCCTGTCCCGAGAAATTTTGGCAATATTCAGCCCAGGCATATTGAGATCTGTGGTTTCGTTGTTTTGTTTATTTAATATCTTGATGTTTGTTCTTGTCGAGCCGTTACAGCGAATAAAGCCATCAATGATGTTTTTTTGTTCGAAAAGCTTGGTAAAAATTTCTGAATTATCAATGCCAAGCAGTCCTGATGCAGTGACAGAAATACCCCAGTCAGCTAAGCAAGAGGCAACATTTATCCCTTTACCTCCTGCATTTGAGCGAGAGGTGTTTACACGGTTAACCTGATTTATTTCAAACTTTCCGACTTCTAGCGTTTGATCGATAGCCGGGTTAAGCGTGAGTGTAGTGACTTGAGGTTTCATTATTTATCACCTCCAAGTCCACGAACTTCTTCAGACGTTTCTGCTTCAAGTGCCCTTTGAGCTAATGCTCTAAGTTCATCCATTGAGCTTTGGCGAAGACGTGCTTTGACAGCTGGAATATCGAGTGGTGTCATCGACAATTCAGTTAGACCTAGACCCGATAAGATGGCAGCACCTAAAGGATCACCAGCAATACCACCACAGGCACCGACCCAGCAGTTTTGATCTTTGGCGCCATCAACTGTTAGCTTAATGAGCTTGAGAACGGCTGGGTGTAAGCTATCTGCTTCAGCAGCTAGAGTAGGGTTTTGACGATCTATTGCAAGACAGTATTGGGTCAAATCATTGGTGCCAATGGAGAAGAAATCTGCATGTTTAGCCATTGCTCGTGCTTCAAGTGCAGCCGCGGGTACTTCAATCATCACGCCTATCGGACAATTTGGTGCATTTAATGATTGGCGAACATCTTCACAAAGTGCACGAAGCTTTATTAACTCATTCAGTGAAGTGACCATTGGGAACATGATTGATAGCTTGGCGCCTGCTTTGAGCGCACGGTAAAGTGCACGTAATTGTGGTTGAAGCAAGTCACTACGTCGAAGCAATAGTCGCGAACCACGTACACCTAGAAACGGATTATCTTCTTGAGGTAGATCCAGTTGTGG
>CAXBIM010000024.1:0-42084 GCA_963975785.1 uncultured Methylophaga sp. | reverse complement strand
ATGGCATATATAAAGAGATCACGCTTAAGTTTCCAAATGTGGCTTCAATATATCGCCCTTCAGAATCAAAATCGTCATGCCCCATCCCAATAATAACCTCATCAGGTTTCTGACGACAATATAATGCGACACCGCTATAACCTTTCTTTTCAGCATCATGATAGAAACATGAATACCCCTCAGGGTGATAAAGCTCATCGCTTAGTTGATCAATTTGCGCTTTTGTTTCTTGTATACAAACAACATCTGCCTGTGCGACCTTCAACCAATCAAAGAAGCCTTTTCGGCCTGCGGCCCGAATTCCATTGACATTTGCTGTAATAATTCTCATAATTTGCTTCCGTAAAAAAACTTTATATATAATAACATTTACAAACACTATAAAAATCAGGATAATGCTCTGTTCTTTATACATGAATAACTAATTTTTAGGAGAACCACTTTGGCAAACTCTGCTCAAGCAAAAAAACGCGCTCGTCAAGCGGAAGATAACCGCCAACTTAATACTAGTCAACGTTCTGAAATGCGTACTAGCATCAAAAAATTGAAAGCTGCCATCACAAGTGGTGACAAAGATCTAGCAACCGCTGCTTTTAAAGCTGCTGTTCCTTTCCTAGATAAAATGGCTCGCAAAGGCCTTGTTCATAAAAACTCAGCTGCTCGTAGCAAAAGTCGTTTGAACAACGCGGTTCGCGCACTATAAGAATATTAAGCATTCTTTGCTTTATAAAAAAACCGACATTAAGTCGGTTTTTTTATGCCTGCCGTTTAGACACAGTTCAAAATGGCAACATCTAATAAGTTAGCTCTAAGATGTAATAACTAAATTATCTCGATTAACTAGCTCAGGGTCATCTAAATAGCCTAATAAAGCCTCAATATCACGGCTGGCATGTCCCATAATCCGTCGAGCTTCTTCATCGTTGTAATTGACTAGTCCTCGCCCAACTTCTAAGCCAGAAAGGTCGGTGCATATCACTAAGTCACCACGGCTAAATTTACCATCAATGGCTTTAACACCTACAGGTAATACACTGCGACCTTGCTGACGAATAACGCTTACCGCGCCATCGTCTAGACTAATTCTTCCCTTTGGAATATGCCCCAAAAGCCATTGCTGGCGAGCCGTCATCGGTTCATTATCAGGCCAAAGTAGTGTGCCTATACCGACACCTGCAGCCAGATGGCGTAAATTTTCTGGATCTTGACCCGATAAAATAACAGTAACAGCACCCGAACGAGCAGCACGTCGTGCAGCTAGTAACTTAGTCGCCATTCCGCCACGGCCAAGAGAGCCTGTTCCGGCACCCGCCATGTCGTCTAATGCTGGATTGCTAGCAGCTGATGCAGCTATCATTCGCGCATCAGGGTTAATTCTAGGATCAGAATCAAACAAACCATTCTGATCCGTTAAAATGACTAATACATCCGCTTCAACCAAGTTTGCAGTCATTGCAGCCAAAGTATCATTATCACCAAAACGGATTTCTTCGGTTGCTATCGTATCGTTTTCATTTACAACCGGCAGCACACCCATTTCTAATAAGGTATGCAATACACTGCGGGCATTAAGATAACGACCACGATCTGACAAATCAGAGTGGGTCAGTAAGATCTGCGCAGTGTGTATATCATGTTGTTTACATTCTGAAGCGTAGGCTTGAATTAACTTCATTTGTCCAACACTCGCTGCAGCTTGCAGTTTATGCAAGGCGTGAGGTCGCTGAGTCCAGCCTAGCTGTTGCATTCCCGCCGAGACAGAGCCCGAGGTAACCAGTACCACCTCTTTGCCTTGAGCACGCAACACAGCAATTTCGCCACTCAGCCAACGGATCCGGTCATAATCTAAGCCTTCACCTACTCGCGTGAGCAAAGCACTGCCGATTTTAATAACCCAACGTTTAGTATTAACAAGTTGCTGGTGCGGACTGATCACTCTTTTAATCCTCTAACTGTGCGGCTTCTAATGCAGCTTGAGCTAGTTCTGCTTCGTTTAATTCGTCAAGATAATCCATGATTTGCTCACACAAATTGTCGCAAGCCTCTCCAGAGTGACCACTGATACGGAATACTTTACCTTGCCAATTCAATCGTTCCAGTACTTCCTGACACATCTCTTCTCGAATGTCTTCAGGTATTAAATCCATCTTATTAAGCACTAGCCATTGCGGCTGACTTCCCAGCGCTTCACTGTAATGTTCTAGTTCACGGTTGATGGTTAATACACTTTCCACTGGATCTTGTTTTGCATCAACAGGTGCCATGTCAACCATATGCAATAATAATCGCGTACGTGTTAAATGCTTAAGAAATTGTAGCCCAAGACCAGCACCCTCAGCAGCACCTTCTACTAAGCCAGGTACATCCGCAATTACAAAACTGCGCACATCCTTCATTGTCACCACACCTAAATTAGGGTGTAAGGTCGTAAAAGGATAATCAGCTACTTTCGGTTGTGCAGCCGATACTTGGCGAATAAAAGTAGATTTTCCTGCGTTAGGTAAACCTAATAATCCAATATCTGCTAACAATTTCATTTCTAGACGTAAATGACGTTCTTCACCAGGTGTACCATCAGATGTTTGTCGTGGCGCACGATTGGTACTTGATTTATAGCGAGCATTACCCAAACCATGCCAACCACCTTTAGCGACCACCAGTGTATCGCCTTCATTGACAAGATCACCGATCAACTCATCGGTATCATCATCCCATGCTTCGGTACCGACGGGCACTTTGATGTAAAGATCTTCACCATGGGCCCCACTGCATAATTTTCCGCGGCCGTGTTCTCCACGCTCAGCTTTATAATTACGTTTGTAACGGAAATCAATAAGCGTATTTACCTGCTTATCAGCGATTAAATAAAGATCACCGCCATCACCACCATCACCACCATCAGGCCCACCAAAGGGAATATATTTTTCACGGCGAAAACTTAGGCAACCATTACCGCCGCCACCAGCACTTACTGTAATTTTCGCTTCATCTACAAATTTCATTCTATCCAACCATCTTATATGACCCTAAACATACTAGTCATTTTTAAAATTAACGTCCAGAAACAAAAAAGCCCCGCATCAGCGGGGCTCCTTAGCTGTTTGCCCCAAAATGGGCTCACATTATATTTATGCAGCAACGATACTTACGTAGCTACGGCTGTTTGGACCTTTAGTCTCAAACAAAACCTTACCATCCATTTTTGCAAATAATGTATGGTCTTTACCAATACCTACATTGCTTCCTGGATGAACGCGTGTACCGCGTTGACGGATAATGATGCTACCGCCTGAAACAGATTCGCCACCGTAGCGTTTCACACCAAGGCGTTTCGATTCCGAATCACGTCCGTTTCTAGTACTACCACCAGCTTTCTTATGAGCCATCTTTAAATCCTCTTAAATATGTCGGTGATCTTAGGCTGTGATGCCAGTGATCTGGATTTCAGTAAAAGACTGGCGATGACCTGCCTGTCTACGGTAATGCTTACGACGGTGAAACTTAATGATTTTGACTTTTTCGCCACGACCATTAGCAGCAACAGTTGCAGTTACTTTAGCGCCGTCAAGGTAAGGTGCGCCGATTTTAATATCGTCGCCTTCACCTATAAGTAAAACCTTATCCAATTCAACTGTTTCACCAGCTTCAGCAAATAATTTTTCTACACGGAGCGTTTCGCCCTCTCTAACTCGGTATTGTTTACCGCCAGTCGCGACAATAGCGTACATCGCTGTCTCCAAAATAATTGTAAGTGTATTTGTGGGTAACCCATCAAAAGACCGGCAATTCTATCCCCTTTTAGTCAAGAGATCAAATATCTTATGTGGGTAAAGGTGAAATATTTGCGATTACTTGCTCTGCATGAGAAAGTACGCGTTTTTCATACGCACATTATAGGCGGATTTAAGCGCTGTGGATATTCAATCCATTTATTCCCTCATTAAAGATGATATGTCAGCTGTTGATTCGATGATTCAATCTCGATTGCAGTCTGATGTCGTATTAATTAATCAGCTTGGACATTACATCATAAATAGTGGTGGCAAACGTCTACGGCCCGCATTAGCCATTTTGTGCGCACGTGCTTGTGGTTACCAAGGTCAGAATCACATCAATCTGGCGACAATAATCGAGTTTATTCATACCGCTACTTTATTGCATGATGATGTGGTCGATAACTCCGATATGCGCCGTGGCCGCGAAACAGCGAACAGTCTTTGGGGCAATGAGGCTAGCGTTTTAGTCGGTGATTTTTTATATACTCGTTCATTCGAAATGATGGTTGAATTGGAATCAATGCGCTTAATGAAAGTGTTATCGCATACTACAAACGTCATTGCCGAAGGCGAAGTATTACAGTTACTCAATTGCAATGATGCCGATACTACTGAAGAACGTTATTTAGAAGTTATTCATCACAAAACAGCAAAACTATTTGAAGCGGCAGGTTTATTGGGCGCCGTTATCTCTGAAAGTAACGCTGATGTAGAACAAGCAATGGCAAGTTATGCCATGCACCTTGGTAGCGCATTTCAATTAGTTGATGACTTATTAGATTACAGTGAATCAAGTGAAACGATAGGTAAGAATATTGGTGATGATCTTGCTGAAGGCAAGCCAACCTTACCGTTAATTTACGCTATGCAACATGGCACAGCGGAACAAGCGCTTACAGTTAGAGAAGCTATAGAAAAAGGTCAGCGTGATAAAATTAACGAAATTATTGAAATTATTAGCTTAACTGGCGCAATCGATTACACATCGAAGGCCGCTGAAAATGAAGTAGCTCAAGCTAAACAAGCACTCTCTATTTTAGCTGACTCGCCGTATAAACAAGCATTAGCATCTCTTGCAGATTTTTCTATCAGTCGAACGTTCTAAACGAAGTTAACACTCAATAGCCGTTAACTTGCATCATATTGTTCGAGATAGCTTAAATTTGTCAGTCAAAATATCAGTAAACAAGTGTTCTATATGCTGGGTTTCCTAGAAATATATTCTGCATCGCGCTGGTATTTACTCTAATTATTTTGCCTCTACCTCGTTATCCGTTATCCTTCTCGTCTATGACAGACATATATAAACACCACTTATTTTTTTGCACCCACGAACGTGATGAAGGACGTGCATGTTGCCAGCAACATGACGCACAGTCACTGCGTAACTATGCTAAACAGCAAGTCAAAGACTTAAAAATAAAAAAAGTCCGCGTTAATAATGCTGGCTGTCTGAATCGATGTGCTTTAGGTCCCGTGCTAGTAATTTATCCACAAGGCACTTGGTATCATTACGAAACTGAAGCGGATATTGATGAAATCATTGAGTCCCACATCTTAAATGACACCATTGTGGAGCGCTTAAAACGATGACACCGGATCAGTATTGTCAAGATAAGGCCGCTAAGAGCGGCTCTAGTTTTTATTACAGTTTTCGCTTCCTACCAACATTACAACGTCAAGCTATCATTGCCCTGTATGCTTTTTGCCGCGAAGTAGATGATACTGTTGATGAAATTGCAGACACAGATATTGCTCGTACCAAATTAGCTTGGTGGCGCGAAGAGATCAAACGCACTTTTCAAGGTACTGCTTCTCATCCCGTTGGTATGGCATTGCAAACAGCTTTGCAAAACTTTGATTTACATGAAGAGTACTTTATGGAAATTATTGATGGCATGGCTATGGATCTTGACCAGTTTAGTTACTCCGAATTTAAGCATCTCGCCTTATATTGTCATCGTGCGGCCAGTGTCGTCGGATTATTATCTGTCGAAATATTTGGCTATGAGGATAGAAAAACGCTCAAATATGCTGAAAACTTAGGCATGGCATTACAACTCACTAATATCATTCGTGATGTCCGAGAAGATGCGGAACGCGGTCGAATTTATCTTCCGCAAGATGAATTACAACGGTTTAATGTCAGTGCTGATGATTTACTTGCCCTTAAATCTAGCCCTGAGCTTATTGAATTACTAAAATTTCAAACGGCAAGAGCTAAACAGTATTATCAACAGGCATTGCAACTCCTACCTGAAAATGATCGCTACACACAACGAACAGGGCTCATTATGGCAGCTATTTATGAAGCCACATTGGATGAGATTGAAAAAGATGACTTTCAAGTCATGCAGCATCGCGTGTCATTAACGCCTATTCGGAAACTTTGGATTGCATGGTGTACCGCTCGTCGTGAAAAACGACTACATCACAAAAATACTCATTAAGTCATGACCACACTGATTATTGGTGGTGGTTGGAGCGGTCTCGCCGCCGCCGTCACACTTGTACAGCAAGGTCAGTCTGTCCATCTAATCGAGTCGGCGAAACAGCTAGGTGGCCGAGCACGAAATGTCTCTTGGAATGATCACGTCGTTGATAACGGTCAGCATTTAATGATTGGTGCCTATCAACACATGCTAGAAATAATGGCGTTAGTGGGCATTTCTACTGAACAAGCATTTGATCGTAATCCTATAGATATCACCCTTTACGACACTGTATTTCCGCCGCTGACACTGTCTGCAAAAAACTGGCTGCCATGGCCGTTATCTTTAGCATGGAACCTGATTGCTAGCGCAGGCTTTACTGGTTTATATCAAGTTGTAAAATTACAGTCTGATATTAACAAGTTACTATCTGGAGAAGATATAAGCGTAAGTGAATGGTTACTTTCAACCAAACAATCTGACCGTCTTATTAATCAACTTTGGATACCACTTTGTCTCGCCACCTTAAACACGCCGATAGCTGAGGCATCAGCTCAACGATTAGCAACCGTATTACAAGAGAGTCTTGGTCGAGGAAAATCAGCTGCTGACACATTAATTCCCCGCATTCCATTAGGTGAGGTGTTTCCTACTGCTGCGGCGAACTACATTAAAAAGCATGGCGGTAAAATTAGCCTGCAAACACGTGCGAAAACACTGCTTATTCAAGATAATAAAGTTCAAGGCATCATCTGCCAAGATGGTCAACAGCTCCTTGGTAGTAATATTATTGTGGCAACAAATCCTAGCCAGAGCGCAGACCTACTCTCGCCCTACCTCACTATTAATAAACCTAGCGAATATCCTATCAGTACGGTTTATTTACATTATCCTTCACCTATCAGTTTGCCATCCCCGATGATAGGCATGACTGGCACCATCAGCCAATGGCTATTTGATCGTAGCGCACAATCACCCGGCCTAGTAGCGGTAGTCATTAGTGCCCCTGGCAAGCATGAAAAACTAACAAAGGAAGAGTTGGTTAACGTAGTCAGCAAAGAATTACATAACTTGCTGCCTTCATTACCTGAACAAGCAAATAATAGCTTGGTTATCCGTGAAAAACGCGCCACTTTTGCTTGCACTGTAAATATTGAACAGGAACGTCCTTTCTGTGACACCAAGATCAGTGGCTTGTGGTTAGCGGGTGACTTTGTTGCAAATGGCTATCCAGCTACATTAGAAGGTGCCATTCGCAATGGGAAATACTGCGCCGAACTCCTTTTAAAAAACTAAGTTAGCTTAAGTCGATATCATCTTCAGAGCTTGCTATACTGTATTTTTTGCCCATTAAATATCCAAAGGAAGACCATGTTTTATAAAACTCGTTTCTTACTAAGCTTGCTTGTGCTTTGCACAGCATTAGCTGCCTGTGGTGACAATGATAATGATGCACCCCAAACTACAAGCCCCGAAGCTACTGAACAGCAAACTGCAACAACTACTGCAGTCTCAACTACCAAAATTGAAGCGGGCATGTCAGAGAAAGCCGTTACAGATTTATTAGGCGCTCCAGCATTCATTCAAACTCGTACTATAGACACACTGACCATCACGCACAGTGAGTGGACCGATGAAGCTGGCACCACCAGCGTTCAATTTCAAAATGGTAAAGTTCAATTCAGCCAATTCACTCCATCTAACAAGTAAAAAGTCATGTCATACACCGCCACACCAGAGTTATTAAAAGAGCATGTTATTCTCGTCACTGGTGCCGGTAGTGGTATTGGTAGCGCCGTTGCCCAAGCTTATGCTAGCCACGGTGCTACCGTCATTTTACTTGATAAAAAAATCCCTGCTTTAGAGCAAATTTATGATGATATCGTTGCTGGAGGTTTTGCAACTCCAGCACTCTATCCCTTGGATTTAAAAGGCGCCAACATTACAGATTACGATGAGCTTGCGGATTCAATCCGCGATAACTTTGGTCGTTTAGATGGTCTAGTTCATTGCGCTGCATCACTAGGCCAGATAGCTCCAGTACAACATCAAGATCCAATTGTTTGGCTAGAAACCCTACAAATCAATCTTACTGCGCCTTATTTATTAACGCGAGCTTGCCTTCCCTTAATGCAAAAACATGATCACGCCTCTATTATCTTCACTACAGATAATCATAAAGATAAAGCATATTGGTCTGGCTATGGCGTCGCCAAAGCTGGAATTGAATCGCTCAGCAAACAACTTGCTGACGAACTCGAAAGTGATGGTCGAATACGTGTTAACTGCATCGATCCTGGCACAGTAAAAACGCCATTACATTCTCGCGCTTTTCCCGGTCTCAATCCTACAGACCTCCCTACACCACAAGATGTAGTATCAAGCTATTTGTACCTAATGGGTAAAGACAGTCTCACTATAAATGGCGACCTTATTAAGGCTCAATAATCCCCATCGTCAAATTACCGGCGAATGACACTAAGCACCTGAAATAATTAAAGATAATTTATGTGGCACGTTTTTAGCAGTATCTAGTTCAACACGTAAACTTGAACTAGGACGAGCATTTATGAAAAATCAATTTCATGCTGAAACTACAAAATTATCTTTGGTTGGTAAACATAGCCATGCCGTCGACTTTGACCAATCAAAAGATGACCATCATGATATTGAATTCATTGCTGCCCGCTTACCTGCGGTCTTGCAAACATCGTTAGAGCTAGATGATGTTATCGGATTATTTCACAAAGAAATTACTAAAATATTACCCTACGATAGCCTGCATTATCAGCATCTAGGCGTTCACTGTGATATTAGTACTGGTAGCCGAAGTCACCATACATGTAACTACCGACTAGAAATGAATAATATTTGGCTGGGTGAATTAACCCTTACTCGCGGCACTAAATTCAGCGATGCAGATATGCAGTTATTAGAAGATCTGTTGTGCAAATTAATTTATCCAGTTCGAAACTGTCTCTTATATCGTCAGGCACAAACAGCAGCCTTGCAAGATAAACTAACCGGATTAAATAACCGTAGCGCATTTGATATTAGTCTAAAACGTGAAATCGACTTAGCGCATCGTCAACATATGCCAATGTCACTTATCGTATTAGATATTGATAATTTTAAAGCTATTAATGATAGCTATGGCCACAGCAGTGGTGATTCAGCCTTACAATCATTAGCAAACTCAATTACAGAAACAATGCGCGGCAGTGATATCGCTTTCCGCTATGGCGGTGAAGAGTTTAGTTTAATCTTAAGTAATACCGATAGTAAATCTGCATATTTGCTTGCAGAGCGCCTCCGAATTGCAGCTTCACAGCTGACGTGTAACGATGGCAAACTGAATTTTGGCTTTTCTATCAGCATTGGTGTTGCTCAACTGAACCGTGCAGAACAAGGTACAAGCTTATTTGACAGAGCAGATCATGCTTTATACCAAGCTAAGAAATCAGGTAGAAATATAAGTATCTGCGCCCCTATTATTACGAGTAAAGATAACTAATTATGACAAGCTCTTAATATAAGGACTATCGGCATTAGGGCTGTTTAATATAACGATCATAAAAAAGGGCTTTTAAATAAAAGCCCTTTTGTTTAAACAATTGTTACGATTTGTTTATCGGCCACGTACTCGAGGTTCACGCTTAGACTTTACATCTGATGTGCTTGTTTTTTGGCGCGAAGGTTTTGATGCTGCATTAGACGGCTTTGATGACATATTTTTTAATGGTCGTAAGGTTTTTTCGCGTTGTGCTCGCCCAGCTATTTTAGGTGCTGACAATGTTTGTAATGAATCAACTGATTCGTACAATGCCTCAACATCACCTGGTAAAGCCATCATCCAACGACCCATTTTTAATTGTTTTGGAATGATAATTGGCCCATAACGCACACGCATTAGACGGCTAACTTGTACGCCTTGGCTTTCCCATAAACGACGAACTTCACGGTTACGACCTTCTTGAATAACGACATGATACCAATGGTTTGCACCTTCACCACCACCATCTTGGATATCGGCAAATTTCGCCTTTCCATCTTCTAGCTCAACACCATCTCGTAGATTTTGCATTATCTCAGTCGTCACGTCACCCAAAACACGCACCGCATATTCGCGATCCATCTCATTGGAAGGATGCATCAACTTATTAGCTAAGTCACCATCGGTTGTTAATAAGATTAAACCACTAGTATTGATATCTAAGCGGCCCACGCTCACCCAACGACCTTCTTCAGGCGCAGGCAATGATTGAAAGATAGTACGACGGCCTTCAGGATCTTTACGTGTACACACTTCACCTACGGGTTTGTTATAAAGAATAACTTGCTGTGGTTGCTGCCATAAGCGTTTTGGTGACAAAGGCTTGCCATCCATACGTAATGTATCGCCGACATTGGCTTGATCACCAAGGCTAGCCACTTCACCATTCAGCTGAACTTTACCTTCTTTGATCCACGTCTCAATTTGACGACGCGACCCATAACCAGCGCGTGCTAATATTTTTTGAATTCTTTCTGACATTTGTATTGTCTCCCGACATGATTGAGGCTTGAAATAAACCTCTTATTTATAACTTAAACCCATTGCTGAGCGAACTTCATCTAAGGTATCGCGTGCAACTTCGCGAGCGGCTTCATTACCATCTTGAATAATTCGACGTACATCTTCAGGATGCTGACTCAACTCAATGGCCCGTTGACGGATAGGCGTTAACTCTGCCGAAATGGCATCAATTAATGGCCCCTTACAATCTAAACAACCTATGGCAGCTGTACGACAACCTTCCTGTACCCATTGTTTCTGATCTTCTGTTGCATAGACTTCGTGCAGTTGCCATACAGGGCAAAGATCTGGGTTACCAGGATCGGTTCTGCGAACACGATTGGAATCTGTTGGCATTTTTTTGATTTTCTCAGCCAAAGTATCATCTGGCTCGCGTAAAGCAATTGTGTTGCCATACGATTTAGACATTTTCTGTCCATCAAGCCCCGGCATTTTAGATGCTGGCGTCAATAGTGCCTTAGGTTCAGGCAAAATAACCTTACCGCCACCTTCAAGAAAGCCAAATAATCGCTCTGTATCACCTAAGGCTAGATTCTGCTGGCTTTTTAATAAAGCACGTGCCGTTTCTAATGCTTCCGCATCACCTTGTTCTTGATACGCTTTTCGCAAGTTATTATACAGCTTAGCGTTCTTCTTACCCATTTTCATAATGGCTGCTTCAGCTTTTTGTTCAAAGTCTTTTTCGCGACCATAAATATGGTTAAAACGGCGGGCTACTTCACGTGTTAATTCAACATGCACGACTTGATCTTCACCAACAGGAACTTGACCTGCACGATAAATTAAAATGTCAGCGCTTTGTAATAATGGATAACCCAAGAAGCCATAAGTCGACAGGTCTTTTTCTTTAAGTTTTTCTTGCTGATCTTTATAGGTAGGAACACGCTCTAACCATGATAACGGTGTAATCATCGACAACAGT
The DNA here is from genome assembly GCA_963975785.1 of uncultured Methylophaga sp. Classification (GTDB taxonomy): domain Bacteria; phylum Pseudomonadota; class Gammaproteobacteria; order Nitrosococcales; family Methylophagaceae. The sequence goes on along the minus strand of CAXBIM010000024.1, from coordinate 30,378 downwards.
AAATGTAATTCAGCGTGCTCGGGTACTTGCGACTGCAAAAATAATGAAACGGCCGACGGTTCGATACCTGCAGCGATCCAGTCGATGACCATTTCCCAAACACTTTCCTCAATACCTTGTGTGTCTTCGTAATGTGTTGTAAGCGCATGCCAATCTGCCACAAAGAAGAAACAATCAAATTCATGTTGAAGTTTAATCCAGTTTTTTAATACGCCATGATAATGTCCAAGGTGTAATTGTCCTGTTGGACGCATACCTGAAACGATTCGACGGGATTGTAATGCTACCGTATCCAAAGTGTTCTCCTGATTCCTGCTCTTTGTTGAGCAAGGTGTAGTGCTATAAGATTGAAAATATTTGTGGTGGCAAGCTAAATAACATCGCCAACATACTAATAAAGCTGCTCATCATAGGCAGCAACAACATACTGATTAAGCCCAAATAGAGCAAGCCGACTAAAATAAAGAAACCATAAGGCTCTATTCGACTGACCTGCCATGATAAAGGCCCAGGTAATAAACTGACTAAAATTCGTCCGCCATCTAAGGGCGGTAAGGGTAATAAATTCAGCATCATTAACATTGAGTTAATAAGTACACCAGCCACGCCCATAAGCAGCATTGGCTCACCAAATGAGACACCTGATTGGAGAAGCCCAAAGCCTATTTTGGCAGCTAATGCCCAAGCAATAGCCATAACTAAGTTTGCCATCGGCCCAGCTAATGCTACCCATGCCATATCCGTTTTAGGATTGCGTAAATTCTGATAAGTAACGGGAACAGGTTTAGCCCAGCCAAAAACAAATCCACCCAACATTAATAACACCGCAGGAATTAAAATCGTACCAACAGGATCAATGTGCTTAATCGGATTCAGTGTTAACCGCCCTAACATCTGAGCAGTACGATCTCCAAATTTAAGCGCTACCCAGCCATGTGCAACCTCATGAACGGTGATAGCAAATATTACGGGAATCGCCCAGATAATTATTTTCTGAACTATGGAAAACTCATCCACCGATGAATTCCTTGCCATTCATATAAGGTTGTAATGCTGCAGGAATATGAATTCGACCTTGTTCATCTTGATGATTTTCCATCACAGCAAGTAATGTTCTACCAACAGCTAAACCAGAACCATTGAGAGTGTGTACTAACTCCGGTTTTCCTGTTTCAGGATTACGCCAGCGAGCCTGTAAACGACGAGCTTGGAAGTCACCAAAATTACTACATGATGAAATTTCACGATAAGTTTGCTGACTTGGTAACCATACTTCTAGGTCGTAGGTCTTACTTGATGAAAAGCCTAAATCTCCTACACATAACAATACTTTCCGATAAGGAAGTTCTAATTTTTGTAAGATGGCTTCAGCATGCCCTGTTAAGATTTCATGTGCTTCGGCAGAGTCATCTGGACGAACAATTTGTACTAGTTCCACTTTTTCAAATTGATGCTGACGAATCAAGCCTCTGACGTCACGACCATGCGATCCAGCTTCACTCCGAAAACAAGGTGTGTGAGCAACAAATTTTATCGGCAACTGAGTATCAGACGAAATGGTATCGCGAACAATATTTGTGACCGGCACTTCTGCTGTTGGAATCAAATATAGGCTTCCACCATCTACAGCAAATAGATCATCGGCAAATTTTGGTAACTGACCTGTTCCTCGTAATGAATCTGCATTAACTAAATACGGAACATATGTTTCGGTATAACCATGTTCTTCAGTATGTTGATCAAGCATAAATTGCGTTAAAGCACGTTGCAGTTTTGCTAGCGGCCCTTTTAGAGTTACAAACCTCGCTTGGCTTATTTTAGCCGCCGTTTCGAAGTCCATTCCATCAAGGTTTTCGCCTAATTCCACATGATCTTTAGGTTCAAAATCAAATGATTTTGGTTGGCCCCACCGTGAAATCTCAACATTATCATCTTCATTTTTACCTGCTGGCACGTCATCTTGTGGAATATTGGGTAATTCCATCGCAACGTCCGTCAGTTTTTGTAAAACATCAGCCAAACGAGCTTCAGCCGCTTTATGCTCATCGCCTAAATGCTCTATTTTAGCTAATAATGGCGCGATATCTTCACCAGCGGCTTTGGCCTTGCCAATCATTTTAGACTGGCTATTCCGTTCTGTTTGCAGGTTTTGCGCATCTAATTGTGCTTGTTTACGCTCTTGTTCTAACGCTTCTAGCTTTGCAACATCTAGCACATAACCACGGCGAGCCAATAACTCGGCTGCTTTTTCAGGTTCATTTCTTAATAATTTTGGGTCTAACATTTTAAATTCCAGATTGTGCAGACCAAGTAACAATATGGTCTGCTTTAACCATTGTTTGTACTTGCTCTAAAACACCAGCGATGATCTCTGGTGTGTCGAAAAACTCAATAACTACGGGCAACTCTAAAGATAAATCCATCAGTGATGATCGTCTCATCTTTCTATCTTCACCAAACCCCTCTATCGCCCTAAATACAGATACCCCTCGCACTTGATTATCTGCATGTAACCAGTTTACTAATCGCTCATAATGATCGCGGCCTTCAGAAAGATAGATCCGCACCATTGTTATCGTATTCATATTAAATTTGCCTTCCCATTACCAAACCCAACCACGTTGCAAATAAACATAAAGTGACACTTAACACTACATTTAAGGCCGCTCGGCTTAGCTCTCCGGACTCCACTAGCATCAAGGTTTCCATGGAAAAAGTAGAAAACGTAGTGAATGCACCAAGAAAACCAATGATGATCGCACTTCGCCATTCAGCAGAGACAAGTCCGCGCTCAACAAACAATATAAATAAAATCCCCATAATCAAGGAGCCCACCATATTGACTGCTAAGGTCCCATAGGGGAAATCTCGCCCTAATAAACGATATATATAGGATGACATGCCAAAACGTAATATCGCGCCTAAAGCACCACCGCCAGCAATAGCTATTAACTGTAGCACGTACTTTTCTCAATAAAATCAAAGCGCATAGTTTACCTTATTACATACCGATACTAATAACTGATTGTATCGCTAACCCAATAATCATGAGTATTTCAAATTATTTTCATACTTAAAAACCTTTAAGTTTATGATGAAATCATGTTTTTTGATAAATTATCATTAAATTACTTTACCCACTAAATTAGTCCATTTCTCTGGAGAGACTCATGAGACATGCTGAAAAACATAAAACTCACACCATCGGCTGGCTGCGTGCGGCAGTACTAGGCGCTAATGATGGAATACTGTCCACCGCCAGTCTAATTTTAGGAGTACTGGCTGCTGGGTCAACATCGAGTACTATTTTAATTGCTGGCATCGCGGGTCTAGTTGCGGGCGCAATGTCGATGGCAGCAGGCGAGTATGTGTCTGTTAGCTCTCAGTCAGATACTGAAAAGGCCGATTTAGATAGGGAGCGCCATGAATTAAAGACGCAACCTCTGCATGAACATGCAGAGCTGGCTGCCATTTATATCGGACGTGGGCTTGATCCGCAAATAGCATCTGAAGTCGCAACCCAATTAATGGCTCATGATGCACTTGGCGCTCATGCTCGAGACGAATTAGGGATATCAAATATATCAACAGCACGACCAATTCAAGCTGCATTTGCCTCTGCAGGCACTTTTGCTATTGGAGCTTTCCTGCCACTACTGATGGTATTTTTAGTCCCGCTATCTGTACTAATGTGGACAATAACACTTAGCTCATTAATTTTTCTCGCACTATTAGGCTCTGTATCCGCCTATGTCGGAGGTGCTTCAATATTAATCGCTACGACTCGCGTAACCTTCTGGGGAACTCTAGCAATGGCCTTAACGACCGCTGTTGGCTCATTATTTGGAGTTGCCACATAATACTCAAGTTCTATTTCATGGTTGCTGCACTGGCTAACTTTAACGTCATCATACAAACTTATATCCTACGACGCCTAAAAGTTTAGTTATCTAAATTGAGCTCACCACTCGCATAACGTTCCACCATTTTACCAAGTGGAATGGCTTTAATTTTACTCGCATGACCCGCACTACCAAAAGATTCATAACGCGCCTGACATATTATTTGCATAGCGTCCAATGCCACTTTATAAAACTTTCGTGGGTCAAATATACTGGCATTTTTTTCGTCCGCTAAAAATTGTCGAATTGATCCCGTCGAAGCCATGCGTAAGTCAGTATCAATATTGACCTTACGGACACCATATTTTATTCCTGTGACAATTTCATCTACTGGCACACCATATGTTTGTCCAAGATCACCACCATTGCTATTAATTATTTTTAACCAATCTTGTGGTACTGAACTCGAGCCATGCATTACAAAATGGGTATTTGGCAATCGCTGCTGTAACGTTTTTAAACGACTAATTGCAAGCACGTCGCCGGTTGGTGGCTTAGTAAACTTGTAAGCACCATGGCTAGTGCCAATAGCGACCGCCAGCGCATCCACCTGTGTGGCTTTTACAAAAGCGACAGCTTCATCTGGATCGGTTAATAACTGACTATGGCCGAGCTGATCGATCGCACCATGCCCATCCTCTTCCCCCATCATGCCCGTTTCAAGGGAGCCTAAGCAGCCCAGTTCTCCTTCAACGGATACGCCACAGGCATGCGCTATATCAACGACTGCTTTTGTTACACCGACATTATAGTCAAACGATGATGGTGTTTTCATGTCTTTTAGTAGGGAGCCATCCATCATTACCGAGCTAAAACCTGATTGAATCGATCTGGCACAAATATGTGGTGCAGCACCGTGATCTTGATGCATGACGACAGGGATATGCGGATATTCTTCTATCGCAGCTAAAATCAAATGTCGTAAAAAAGGTTCTCCAGCATATGCACGCGCACCAGCTGAACCTTGCATAATGACGGGGCTGTCCATTGCATTTGCAGCCTGCATAATAGCCTGAACTTGTTCCATATTACTGACATTAAATGCTGGAATGGCAAAATGATGTTCTGCCGCATAATCCAGTAACTGCCGCATTGAAATCAGCGCCATCTTTCTCTACTCCTTAAATTATAACGTTATCGTTGGCCGTCTTATTCACAGCTTTGAGCTATGAATTGTGGCTTTACCATTTCTCCAACACGGACTAATTTAAGTGAGTTGGTACTACCTTGCACTTCAAGGTCGCCTTTTGTGATGATGACTATATCTCCATCACTAACCACGCCGCTACGCTGTAATTCCTGTATAGCTTCGAAATTTAACGTTGCATGATCAGTATGTGCCACCTTAAAACTCACAGGATAAACTCCTCGGTACAAGGTTACTTTGCCCAGTGTTTCGGCATTAGGTGTCAAGGCAAAAATTGGAATGCCCGAGCTTATTCGAGACATCAATAATGGCGTAGTTCCTGTTTCTGTTAATGCTGCAATTGCCTTTACATCAAGATGATTGGCCATATACATGGCCGCCATGGCGATAGCTTCATCCATCCCCTCAAACTGAGAATCCATGCGATGGTGTGAAACACGAATTTCTCGCTCTTGTTCAGCTTGAAGACAAATGCGATCAACCGCTTCAACAACCTTAATAGGGTAACGACCCACAGCAGTCTCACCGGACAACATCACTGCATCTGTGCCATCTAATACGGCATTAGCAATATCAAATACTTCCGCTCGAGTCGGAATCGCATTAGTTATCATCGACTCCATCATTTGCGTTGCTGTAATAACAACCCGATTTAACTGTCTTGCTCGTTGAATAATTTTTTTCTGGATGGGCGGTAATGCGGCATCTCCAATTTCAACACCTAAGTCACCGCGAGCGACCATAACAGCATCTGAGGCTTCAATAATCTCATCAAGCACATCTAATGCTTCAGCACGCTCTATTTTTGCAATAATACCACCGTGGCCGCCAGCATCACGTAATAATTTACGCGCATAGTGAATATCTTCTGCCGATCGAGGAAAAGAGATTGCGACATAATCAGCCTGCATCTTAGCTGCGGTAATAATATCAGCTTTGTCTTTATCTGTTAGTGCCTCGGCAGATAATCCGCCTCCTTGGCGGTTAATGCCTTTATTATTTGAGAGTTCACCACCAATAATAACCCGGCAAATTACTCGTTGGCCCTCTACTTGCTCCACCCAAAATACAATTCGTCCATCATCAAGTAACAATGTGTCGCCACGCTTAACATCCTGCGGCAACTGTTTGTAATCGATTCCTACTTGCTCGTTATCACCAGCAGCAGAATCAAGATCTGCATCCAAAATAAATTTAGCTTGTTCTTTTAAATGTACTTTTCCCTCTTTAAATCGTGCAATACGAATCTTAGGACCTTGCATATCAGCTAATATACCGACTTCTCGACCATAAGCTCGCGCTCGATTACGCACAGTTTCTGCAAGAGCTAGATGCTCACTCGCTTCGCCATGAGAAAAGTTAAGCCGAACAACATCTCCTCCCGCCTCAATTAAGCCATCAAGAACTTCGGGTTTATTACTGGCAGGCCCTAAGGTTGCAACAACTTTTGTTCTTCTTTTAACTGTCAAGAGTATCGTGCTCCGTTATGATTTTGCGCGTTGCTCCAATACTTCTACCGCAGGTAGAACTTTACCCTCTAAAAACTCAAGGAAAGCGCCGCCCCCTGTTGAAATGTAAGAAACATCATCGCTGATATTATATTTTGCGACAGCAGCCAAGGTATCGCCGCCACCAGCAATAGAAAATGCATTTGATTCAGCTATCGCCATGGCGATTTCTTTTGTGCCTTCACCAAACTGGTTAAACTCAAATACCCCTACAGGGCCATTCCAGACAATCGTGCCGGCATTTTTGAGTATTTCTGCTAACTCATGTGCAGACTTTGGACCGATATCAAAAATCATATCGTCATCCTCGACCTTAGTTGCCAATTTAACGGTCGCCAGTGCTGTTTCTGAAAAAGCCTTACCGCATACGACATCTACAGGCACAGGAATTGAACCACCTCGGGATATCGCATCTGCAGTGAGTTTTTTACAAGTATCAATTAAATCAGGTTCATAAAGTGACTTGCCCACATTATTTCCTGCTGCTGCAATGAATGTATTTGCTATACCGCCACCAACAATTAGTTGATCAACAATTTTTGATAATGATTCAAGCACCGTTAATTTGGTTGATACTTTTGAACCACCAACAATCGCCACCATCGGTCTAGCAGGGTTATCTAATGCTTTGCCTAATGCTTCTAATTCACCTGATAATAACGGCCCAGCACAAGCAATAGGTGCATATTTTGCAACACCATGAGTCGAAGCTTGAGCCCGATGAGCTGTACCAAAGGCATCCATTACATAGATGTCGCACATTTTGGCCATACGTTTAGACAAGGCTTCATCATCAGCACCTTCACCGATATTAAAACGTACATTTTCACAAAGGACTACTTCACCATTTTCTACAGGAATAAAGTCTGGTTCCAACCAATTCTGTTCCAAACGCACTGGCTGTCCCAGTAATGCTGACAAATAATTAGCTACAGGGGCCATAGAATATTTGTGTTCGTACTCACCTTCTGTTGGTCGACCAAGGTGCGACATAATCATCACCTTGGCGCCAGCGGCTATCGCTGTTTTAATCGTAGGTAATGAAGCATGAATACGTGTGCCATCGGCGACAACACCCGCCTTTAATGGGACATTCAAATCTTGGCGAATTAATATTCTTTTACCAGCTAAATCTAGGTCAGACATTTTGATCACGGACATATACTTTATTCCTCTCTATGAAGTTTTATTATTATATTATGCTCAAGGTTAACTATAGCCTCATAAAACGAAAAAAGCTCCTCTGCTTTCGCCGTCGGAGCTTTTTAATTTATGCAGATCGCTACTTTAGCCAAAAAGTAACAATATTTACTTATTTGCCTACTAATTCTACTAAACGCATCATATTACAGGTGTAACCATATTCATTGTCATACCAAGCAACGAGCTTAACAAACGTGCTGTCGAGGGCAATACCCGCACCCGCATCAAATGTTGACGGTGCAGTATTTCCACGGAAGTCTGTAGAAACCACTTTTTCTTCGGTATAGCCTAAGACACCTTTTAATGGGCCTTGTTCAGAAGCTGCTTTCATTACGGCACAGATTTCTGCATAACTAGCATCTTTTTCTAGTTCTACAGTCAAATCCACCACAGATACATCTGATGTTGGCACACGGAATGCCATACCTGTTAATTTACCATTCAACTCAGGTAAAACGACACCTACAGCTTTTGCTGCTCCCGTTGACGATGGAATGATATTTTCTAAAATACCACGGCCACCGCGCCAATCTTTCATCGATGGGCCATCGACTGTTTTTTGTGTTGCTGTTGCTGCATGAACGGTTGTCATTAAACCGCGTTTAATACCAAAGTTATCATTCACCACTTTAGCAAGAGGAGCCAAACAGTTTGTTGTACAAGATGCAGCAGAAACAATTGCTTCACCTTTATATTTATCATCATTCACACCAAATACAAACATTGGCGTGTCATCTTTTGATGGTGCTGATTGAACGACTTTTTTTGCTCCGGCATCAAGATGTGCTTGGCAAGATTCTTTAGTCAAAAAGAAGCCCGTACATTCTAAAATAAGATCAGCGCCGACCTCATCCCATTTTAAATCAGCAGGGTTACGTTCAGCAGTGATGCGAATAGTTTTTCCATCTACAACTAAATGGCCATCTACAACCGATACTTCACCAGAGAAAAGGCCATGGACGGAGTCATGCTTCAGCATATAAGCTAGATATTCAGGATCTAACAAATCATTAATTGCTACAATTTCAATGTCTTGAAAATCTTTAGCTGCAGCACGAAATGCCATACGGCCAATACGCCCAAAACCATTAATACCAACTTTAATTGTCATTCTCTTTTCCTTTTGTCTTCCATAAGATTAAAAGCTAAAACAGTAAAACGATTTAAATTGCTATCACGGCAATATTTATCATCTAGGACTGCATAATTTGAGATGCTGTAATGCAAAGAGCACTGAATTGATTAATTGTAACGATGACATAAGTTTGTGCGGTTATGATCACAGCACAAAATAGTCTCTATTGTTATCAGTTATTACCACATCAGCAAGTGTAGATCATTTATAGTTCAAACCACACTCAAATATATTGATAAACAGCATAATTTTTACTTATATTATGCCAATCTTACATAGCATAAGCACAAGTAATTCTTCCTAATTAAAGCTTATATCTGTTTATGTATATTTTCGAACAGGATTTCTTACGTTTAAATATAATAATGGCGAGTGTGCTTACGCCCACTCGCCATTACGTTTAATTTATAAAAGCCTCTTTAAAGAGATTTTTATAGTGTTGCTTTTACTACTTTAACAACGTTTTCAACGGTGAAGCCGAAGTGTTTCATCAATACGCCACCTGGTGCAGATTCACCAAATGTATCGATACCAACAACGCCGCCTTCTAGACCAACATATTTACGCCAGAAGTCAGTTACACCGGCTTCAATCGCAACACGTTTAACGCCTGGAGTTAGGATGCTATCTTTATATGCTTGGTCTTGACGATCAAACACATTTGTTGAAGGCATAGATACAACGCGTGCATTAATATCATCAGCTGCTAAAGCTACTTGAGCTTGTGCTGCTAAATCAACTTCAGAACCCGTTGCGATTAAGATTACATCCGCTGAACCATTAGCTTCAGATAGGACATATGCACCTTTACGCATTGCAGCAAAGTCAGCAACATCATGTTTACGACCAGGAATCCCTTGACGGCTTAATACTAAGCTTGAAGGACCGTCTGCACGTTCAACAGCCGCAGTCCACGCAACCGCAACTTCAACTGAATCCGCAGGACGCCATACATCCATATTAGGGATATAACGCATTGCAGCAGTGTTTTCGATTGGTTGATGAGTCGGACCATCTTCACCTTGACCGATAGAGTCATGAGTTAATACAGCAATAGTACGAATCTTCATCAATGCAGCCATACGTAAAGCAGACTTAGCATAATCAGAGAACATGTGGAATGTGCCACCGAATGGGATTAAACCACCGTGTAGTGCCATACCGTTCATGATTGCGTACATACCAAATTCACGTACACCGTAAGAGATGTAGTTACCAGGCTCTTTACCTGATACGTGTTTGAAGCTTGCACAGCTCGTTAAGTTAGAACCCGTTAAGTCAGCAGAGCCACCTAAGAATTCAGGTAATAACGGTGCCAAAGCAGCAATTGTTTTTTGTGATGCTTGACGAGATGCTAGGCTAGCTGCAGCTTCATTAGTTTCAGCAATGATTTTATCTGTTGCTTCAGTCCAGTTTGCTGGCAAGTCTTTAGACATACGACGTTTGAATTCTGCAGCTAATTCTGGGTATTCAGCAGCATAAGCATCGAATTTAGCATTCCAATCCGCTTCTTTTGCAGCGCCGGCAGTTTTAGCATCCCAACCTTCATAAACATCAGCAGGAATTTCAAATGGTGCATAGTTCCAGTCTAATTCTTTACGTGTTAATGCAACTTCTTCATCACCCAAAGCAGCACCGTGACAATCATGGCTGCCAGATTTGTTTGGTGAACCAAAACCGATGATTGTTTTACAGCAAATCATAGATGGTTTATCTGTCACTGCTTTAGCAGCTGTAACAGCAGCAGAGATTGCAGCAGCATCATGACCGTCTACTGATTGTACGTGCCAGCCGTAAGCTTCAAAACGTTTAACGGTGTCATCTGTGTACCAACCATCAATGTGACCATCGATAGAGATGTTGTTGTCATCCCAGAATGCGACCAATTTACCTAGACCCCATGTACCTGCTAATGCGCAAGCTTCATGAGAAACACCTTCCATCAAACAACCATCGCCCAAGAATACATAAGTATTATGGTCAACGATTTCATGGCCAGGTTTATTGAATTGATCAGCCATTAATTTTTCAGCCATCGCAAAACCAACACCGTTGGTAATACCTTGTCCTAAAGGACCGGTTGTTGTTTCGATTCCTGGCGCATAACCGTATTCAGGATGACCTGCACATTGCGAGTGAAGCTGACGGAAAGAAGAAAGTGATGACATTGGCAAGTCATAACCAGACAAATGCAACAATGAGTAAATCAACATTGAGCCGTGACCGTTTGACAAGATAAAACGATCGCGATCAGACCATTCAGGGTTAGTCGGGTTGTGATTTAAATGATCATTCCACAATACTTCAGCGATATCCGCCATGCCCATAGGCGCGCCTGGATGACCTGATTGAGCTTTTTGTACTGCATCCATGCTCAAAGCACGGATGGCGTTTGCTAAATGTCTACGTGTAGCCATTGTTTATAACTCCTATTTAAAAAAATTAAGCTGCTCGCCATTTGATCGAGCATCCTATACTAGGTATTTGTTGTTGTGGACCACGACCTGTCTCAGCAACGTGTTTCATTGCTTCAAATAAATCTCGTCGTGCATCCGGTGCTGCAGCTTCTTTTCGACTTGCGTCTAAACGACCGCGATACTGCAATTGAAGATCTTTGTTATATCCAAAGAAATCGGGGGTACACACTGCTCCGTAGGTTTGGGCAATTTGCTGTGTTTCGTCATACAAATAAGGGAAGGAAAAACTATTTTCTTTTGCAACACCTTGCATGTTTTCAAAAGAATCTTCTTGGTAGTCAGCAGGATCATTAGACATAATCGCCACCGTATTAATACCCAGTTTTTTTAATTCATTGGTATCTCGAACCAAGCGATCTAAAATCGCTTTAACGTATGGACAATGATTGCAAATGAACATAACTAGTAAGCCATTTTCACCACGACATTGGTCGAGAGTCCATGTTTTTCCATCAGTGCCCAGCAATGAGAAATCAATAGCAGGCAAGTCAAAATCACAAATTGGCGTTTCTAAACTGACCATAGGCTCTCATGTAAATTAGCCTTGTTCTCAGCATCATTTGCTAAAAAAAGACCATAATTGATAATTTTAAGGATTAGAGATTTTACCAGACAAACTAGAATAATGCTAAATTACTAGTCTGTTTATAGACTTAAAGGCCTACCCTAAAAAATAAGCTTCACGATTTTTCAGCAAGATCGCAGATTACATAAATTCAGGGCCAAGGGAATACAGCACAGACCTAGCCCAATTAAAGCTGACACAGTATTAACTCGTTTCGCTTGTCTAAAAACTAGAATGAGAGCAGATATTAAATCAGAAGACATAAGCATCGGCAACCCTTAAGCAACCAAGCATTTAGCGATTACATATCGATGATACTGCATCGTTAAAGCGCAATAAAAAGCACGTTCTTTTATTATCTTGCCTAGTCATACCTGTAAATTTGAACTATCTTCGAGTTTAGACGCTAAAAGCCTGCTAAAATTGAACTATTAATCATAATACGTATCTAATTTGATTCTATGACTTTCAATCACACATAGTAATTAATCCAGATCCGTAAAAAACATCTCATTTATTAAGGACCGTCACACTCTTTATGGCAACAACAAAAAAGCCGACGCGATCTCGTAAAGCAAAGAAAAAGACTCCAACCTTCAAACAGAAATTGCTCACATTCATATATAAACTACTTTTTGCGATGATAGTTCTATTTGGTATCGCGCTGGTGTTTGTTGATATTCATATCCGTCAGCAATTTGAGGGAAAACGCTGGGCTGTCCCTGCTAAAGTATACGCTCGTCCCTTAGAACTATATGCCGGCTTACCACTTTCACTTGATGACTTAAAAATTGAATTGCGTGGCCTTGGTTACCAATTTGTAAGCAAAGTTACTCAGCCCGGCCAGGCTGAATTTTCTACCTCTAAAGCGATTATCTATTCTCGTGGCTTTAACTTCCCTGATGGTAATGAACATGCTCAGCAACTGGTTTTAGAATTTTCTAACGAACAATTAACGAATATTCACAATTATCAAGGCAGCCCTATAGCACTGGTTCGATTAGAGCCTATCCTTGTCGGCGGGATCTACCCATTAAATAATGAAGACCGTGATTTAATCCAGTTACAAGATGCACCGCAAGGCCTTATTGATTCTTTGATTGCCATTGAAGATCGTGATTATTACCAACATTTAGGGATCTCACCTAAAGGCATCGCTCGTGCCATGTTGATCAATATTAAAGCTGGTCGTTTTGCACAAGGCGGTAGCACGCTCACTCAGCAATTAATCAAAAACTTCTATTTGAACGCTGATCGAAATCTTGCTCGAAAATTAATGGAGATTCCAATGGCGATGCTATTGGAACTTCACTACAGCAAAGATGAGATTCTAGAAGCCTACCTCAACGAAATTTATGTAGGTCAAGAAGGTGCACGTGCCATCCACGGTTTTGGTTTGGCATCTCACTATTATTTTTCTCAACCTATCCAAGAGCTAAAGCTACACCAAGTTGCCTTATTAGCCGGTTTAGTTAAAGGTCCTTCTTATTACGATCCTAGACGCCATCCAGAGCGTGCAAAAACGAGACGCGACCTCGTACTTAAAGTGCTTAATGAGCAAAATACGATCACTGACACTGAATATAAACAAGCCGTTGCCATGCCACTAGGCATAGTGAAACGAGCAAGTTTACTTAAAGGTGCTTATCCCGCTTATTTAGATCTTGTTAAACGACAATTACGCCAAACGTATCATGACCAAGATCTAAACTCAGAAGGCTTGCGTGTATTTACTAGCCTCAATCCTATCGCTCAAAATAAAGCAGAAGCCGCACTCGTTAACACGATAACTAAGCTAGAAAAATGGCATGGCAGTAAGGTAAAAGAATTGCAAGGCAGTGTAGTCGTTACTGAGCCACAAACGGGTGAAGTAATTGCCATTGTCGGCGGTCGTCAAACACGTTATCAAGGCTTTAACCGAGCTTTAGATGCCGTGCGACCAATTGGTTCACTCGTCAAACCCGCGGTTTATTTGACTGCTATAGAACAAGGTTACACATTAATTAGTGAAGTGGATGATTCGCCTTATACCTTAACCATGAAAGATGGTCAGGTTTGGAGTCCAGAAAACTTTAATAATCAATCACATGGCATGGTGCCATTACACCAAGCAATATCCCATTCCTACAATTTAGCAACCGCACGATTAGGTATGGAGCTAGGGCTAGATAAGGTTATTAATACATTACAACGTCTAGGCGTCACTCGACCAATGAATGCCTACCCGTCTTTATTACTGGGGGCACAGGGTTTATCACCGATGGAAGTCGCCACCATGTACCAAACGATTGCCGCTAATGGATTTCAAATGCCCTTACGTTCAATTCGGATGGTGACTGATAATGCTGGACAGGAATTATCAACTTATCCCTTCCAGCTCAAACAAACGGTTAGTAGTAACTCTATTCATTTATTACAGAATATGATGCAGGAAACCGCTAGGGTTGGTACGGCAAGATCTATCTACCAACACTTACCAGCAAACATCAATGCCGCAGGTAAAACGGGCACATCTGATCAACAAAGAGATAGTTGGTTTGCAGGGTTTACCGGTAATCGACTCGCTATCGTCTGGCTAGGACAAGATAACAATGCTTCGTTACCGTTCACCGGTTCAAGTGGTGCATTACAAGCGTGGATAGCATATATGGCAACTGAAACACTGGAGCCATTTGTCGCCCCATCGCCAGAAGGCATTGAATATTTGTGGATAGATCAACAAAGTGGTCAATTATCTGCTGAGCATTGTACTGGCGCCCAACAAATCCCATTCTTATTAGGTACAGGACCAACCTTAGCAGTAGATTGCGTAGGTGAGTATAATGATCCGGTATCAAAATCCCTTAATTGGGTAAAACGGCTGTTTAGGTAAAAAATGACATTGAAACAAAATACATATCGAGTTGCATTATTGAGCTTAGTGCTTGGCATAGCAGGCTGTTCTAGCACGTTGATAGTTCCAACTGAAGACCGCAACTCCCCACCACCAAGAGTGGAACAAGCAAAACCTGTTGTAAACGACGGTGCAGTCACGATTCCGCTACCAGATGAAACTACTGTTCGACCATCACAACAAGCCACAACAGCTGAGCCATTGATGTCTGAGCCTAATGCTCTTTCGGTCCCCGTATCACCTTCGGCAATTCAACCCGCTGAACAAAACACCGCCGTTATAGCTTTGCTCAATGAAGCCAATAACTATTCTAAACAAGGTGATTTACGTTCAGCCCAAACCAGTTTACAACGCGCGCAACGTATAGCGCCTCGCGATCCAGAAGTATATTACACCTTAGCCAATACCCACCTGACACTTCAAGATTATGCCCTCGCCGAGCAAGTAGCTCTGAAAGGCGTATCGATTGTTCAAGGGCAGCCAGATCAATTAAATCAATTTTGGAATTTAATTGCCTTTATTCGTACAGCAGCAGGTGATACCAGCGGTGCTAAACAAGCTCGAGATACAGCAAGCCGCTACTAGTAAGGTAATTTAAACAAACGGTTTATATTTAGTCCCGTAAGTTCAAAACATCTTGCATGTCATATAAGCCAGATTGATGTGCCATTAACCAGCTCGATGCACGCATCGCACCGAAAGCAAAGGTCATTCGGCTAGAAGCTTTATGAGTAATTTCGACGCGCTCGCCCTCTGCGGCAAACATCACCGTATGATCACCAACGATATCACCTGCACGTACGGTAGCAAAACCAATGGTATTCCGGTCTCGCTCACCAGTACGGCCTTCACGGCCATAAACAGCGCAGTTTTTAAGATCACGACCTAAGGCATCTGCCACTACTTCACCCATTCGTAACGCTGTACCAGAAGGTGCATCCACTTTATGACGGTGATGCGCTTCGGTAATTTCAATGTCAACATCATTACCTAAAACACGAGCTGCAATATCAAGTAACTTAAGTGAAAGGTTCACACCGACACTCATATTAGGCGCCAGTAACATGGAAACCTGTTGTGCAGCGCGTTCAATCTCGGTTTTTTGCTCAGCGCTAAAGCCCGTAGTACCAATAACTAAATGACATTGGTTCGCCACACAGTGTGGTAACAACGCCATCGTAACTTCTGGCAAAGTAAAATCAATGATTACATCTGAATTAGCTGTCGCGACTGCTACATCAGAGCTTATAGCTATGCCCAACTTGCCAACACCGGCTAACTCTCCGGCATCCGCGCCTAATAAACTTGAGTCAGTACGATCAACTGCAGCGCTTAACTCTAAACCTTCGGTCTGTTCTACAGCCTGAATTAAACAGCGACCCATTCGGCCTGCCGCGCCATTAATTGCTATACGTATTGCCATTTTGTTTATCCCACTTAAATCTAAATAAATCCCGTCATCTTATTCTTTTTACTATTGCTTGCAACTAAACGCTACGAAACTAAAGTAAATGTCTAACTCATTGCTTAATCAAAAAACTTTTTAACGGCATCTAACCACGAGCTATGCTTTGGACTATGTTTACTATGACTACTACCTTGCAAGGTTTCTTCAAATTCTTGCAATAATTCTTTTTGTTTCTTGGAAAGCTTAACAGGTGTCTCTACAATCACTCGGCACATTAGATCGCCGATAGCACCACCGCGCACAGACTTAATTCCTTTGCTTCGCAGACGGAACTGCTGACCAGTCTGTGTTCCTTCTGGTACTTTCAAGCTAGCTTTACCTTCTAAAGTCGGCACTTCTAGCTCACCACCTAAGGTTGCAGTGACAAAACTGATTGGCACATCACAATACAAATTACTGCCATCACGCGTGAATACATCATGTCGCTGCACTTGCATCTCAACATATAAATCACCTGGACCTGCACCACCTGCCCCTGCTTCACCTTCACCTGATAAACGAATGCGATCACCAGTATCAACACCTGCAGGAACCTTAACAGATAGGGTTTTATGTTCTTGGATTTGACCTTCACCGTGACAATCGCCACATGGGTCTTTGATCATCTGTCCCGTACCATGACAATGCGGGCAAGCTTGCTGTACTGAAAAAAAGCCTTGCTGCATTCGAACCTGACCATGGCCAGCACAGGTTGTACACGTGACAGGTTGTGTACCTTTTTTAGCGCCACTGCCATCACATGTTTTACAGTTTACATGTACAGGAATACGAATTTTTTGCGTGGTACCAGCCACAGCTTCTTCAAGCGTTAAATCTAAATGATAGCGAAGATCAGCGCCGCGATAGCTTTGTCTGCCACCACCACCTGATTGACCAAAAATGTCATTAAAGACATCGCCAAAAATATCACTAAAGCCGCCTGCTCCGCCTTGTTGACGGCCACCACCAGCTGATTGATCGACTCCTGCATGACCAAATTGATCGTAAGCCGCACGTTTTCTGGCATCAGATAAAATCTCGTAGGCTTCTTTTGCCTCCTTGAAATGTGCTTCCGCATCAGCATTGTCAGGATTACGATCAGGATGATATTTCATTGCCATACGACGATAAGCTTTTTTAAGTTCAGCTTCAGTCGCAGTGCGTGACACCTCTAATATTTCGTAACAATCTCGTTTGGCCATCTGTGTCTTACCTATTAAAATTCTTCAACATCTAATACAACAAAACAGGCGCGAGATAATCCCGCGCCTGTTTCTGAATAAACATAAACTAATTAAACGTTTATTTTTTGTCGTCTTCTACTTCTTCAAATTCAGCATCAACAACATCGTCGGCTTCTTTAGCAGCATCAGCTGTCGCTTCACCAGCCTCTGCATTTTCTGCATACGCTTTTTCTGCAAGTTTACCTGAAGCTTCAGTTAACGCTGCTGTTTTAGCTTCGATGTCGTCTTTATCTTCACCTTTAACAGCTTCTTCTAGATCTGTAATCGCCGCTTCAATTTTCACTTTTTCATCAGCATCCAACTTGTCACCCAAGTCAGTAATTGATTTCTTAGTTGAATGAATCAAACCGTCTGCTTGGTTACGAGCACTGACTAGTTCATGGAATTTACGATCTTCATCGGCATGCGCTTCAGCATCTTTAACCATTTGTTCGACTTCTTCATCAGACAAACCACTAGACGCTTTAATGACGATAGATTGTTCTTTACCAGTAACCTTGTCTTTAGCCGATACATTCAAAATACCGTTAGCATCAATATCAAATGTTACTTCGATTTGTGGCTGACCACGTGGTGCTGCTGGAATATCAGATAAATCAAAACGACCTAATGATTTATTAGCTGATGCAACTTCACGTTCACCTTGTAATACATGAATCGTTACAGCAGGTTGGTTATCATCTGCAGTTGAGAAAGTTTGGTTCGCTTTCGTTGGGATCGTTGTATTTTTCTCAACAAGTTTGGTCATTACACCACCCATTGTTTCGATACCTAAGCTCAATGGTGTAACGTCTAACAACAATACGTCTTTCACATCACCAGACAATACCGCTGCTTGAATCGCTGCACCAGCCGCAACCGCTTCATCAGGGTTCACGTCTTTACGAGGCTCTTTACCGAAAAGTTCTTTAACTGCTTCTTGAACCTTAGGCATACGTGTTTGACCACCAACCAAGATAACATCGTCGATTTCAGATAAAGATAAACCTGAATCTTTAATCGCTTGTCTGCATGGCGCTAAACTACGTGTGATTAAATCATCAACTAATGATTCTAATTTAGCACGAGTTAAACGTAATTCCATATGTTTAGGACCAGACGCATCTGCCGTTACATAAGGCAGGTTAATATCTGTTTGTTGGCTTGTAGATAATTCGATTTTCGCTTTTTCAGCGGCATCTTTAAGACGTTGTAATGCCAAAGGATCTTTTGACAAATCAATGCCTTGGTCTTTTTTGAATTCTTCAACTAAATGTTCAATGATGCGTTGATCGAAATCTTCACCACCAAGGAATGTATCACCATTTGTTGATAATACTTCAAACTGGTGTTCGCCTTCGATATCTGCAATTTCAATAACTGAAACGTCGAATGTACCACCACCTAAATCGTAAACAACAATTTTAGAATCGCCACGTTTTTTATCCATACCGTAAGCTAATGCTGCAGCAGTTGGCTCATTGATAATACGTTTGATTTCTAGACCGGCAATTTTACCTGCGTCTTTAGTTGCTTGACGTTGTGAGTCATTAAAATAAGCAGGAACAGTAACAACTGCTTCTGTTACTTCTTCACCCAAAAATTCTTCTGCTGTTTTTTTCATTTTCATCAAAACACGAGCAGAAATTTCTGGTGGTGCCATTTTTTTACCGTTAGCATCTACCCAAGCATCGCCATTATCAGCTTCTACGATTTTATAAGGCACCATATCAACGTCGCGTTGCACAACATCGTCTTTAAATTTACGACCAATTAAACGTTTGATTGCAAATAAAGTGTTTTTAGGATTGGTTACCGCTTGACGTTTAGCTGATTGACCAACAATAACTTCGCCATCTTTAGTAAATGCTACAATTGATGGCGTAGTGCGATCACCTTCGCTATTTTCAATTATACGTGCTTTACCATCTTCTAATACTGCAACACAGGAATTTGTTGTTCCTAAGTCAATACCAATAATTCTACCCATTACTTTTACTCCATCATTCTTAAAATTTATAACTGGCTTTTCCAGCTGTTGATTACTAGGTGGGGCGGGCGAAACAAAATTTCAAGCCCATGCCCTATCTAATGTTATTTTTTTATTGTGAAACGACGACCATTGCAGGGCGTAATAAACGACCATTAAATTGGAAGCCTTTTTGTGCGACCGTTAATACTTTGTTTGCTTCGACGCCATCAACAGGCTGCATTGCCATTGCTTGATGCAACTCAGGGTCAAAGTCATCACCCTCAGCAGGAACGACTTGCTCTAGGCCAAACTTATTAATAGACGACAAGAACATTTTCATCGTCATTTCTAAACCACCACTTACCGCATCTAATGATGCGCCATCAGCATTAGCAGCATTAAAACCTAATTCCATGCTGTCATAGACGGGCAATAATTCAGCCACAAACTTATCTAAGGCATGTTTATGGGCATTTTCTAAATCACGTGCTTGGCGGCGGCGTAAGTTTTCCATATCAGCACGGGCACGGAGCAATTCATTCCAGTGCTCATCAGCTTTATTGCGGGCATCTTCCAACAACGCAGCAGGATCAGCATTGATCTCTACTTCAGATTCTGTACTTTCTACTTCCGTGTTATTTTCTGCTTCCGTATTATCGAGGTTATCGATATCTTCGTTACTCATAATCAAGTTTCCGGGTTATTTATCACAATCCAGATAGTTGGGGATGAAAAAACGAATTTCAAGCCAACAATTGATTTTTTTGCATTAATTACACTTAATTGTCAGCAATATCACCATTACTGGTGTTTAGCCACAGACATTGACCATCAGTTACTTTATCTAATCGCTGTAAGTTTGCTTCGTGGGCAAGTAATTCATCTTGATTTGCTTTAATCACGCGTAGAGGACCACGTTTAGTATGAGTCAAAATATCAAAATCAGTCTTTTCATTTTTCGCCACAGGTGCTTCAGCAGCTAAGGAAAGGCTTACCTGTCCGCCCGTCATTGCCAGATAAACATCGGCCAAGATCTCGGCGTCTAATAATGCACCATGCAACTCACGGTTCGAGTTATCGACATAATAACGTCGGCATAAAGCATCCAAATTATTTTTCTGTCCGGGGTGTTTATCTCGAGCTAATTTCAGAGTATCTAATACGCTACACACATCTGCAATTGTGCGCTTTTCACCTTTTAATTTTGCTAATTCATGATTTAAAAAGCCTACGTCAAATGCAGCATTGTGGATAATTAATTCTGCACCATCAATAAAACTCATGAAATCATCTACAACAGATGAAAATAGTGGTTTATCAGCTAAAAACTCTGGCGTAATCCCGTGTACTTCCATCGCGCCAGCATCTATCTCACGTTTAGGGTTGATATATTGGTGGAACCGCTCACCTGTTAACCGACGATTAATCACCTCAACACAACCAATTTCAATAATGCGATGATCATCCGCCGTACTCAAACCTGTCGTTTCAGTATCTAACACTACCTGCCGCTTGATCTGTTGTTCTGCCAAAATCCCTACTCCGCTTAAATTTTTATTTTTAATTAGTTAGCAATTTGCTCGCGCGCCGTGACAGCTAACTGATCTGCACGTTCATTTTCAACATGCCCTTGATGACCTCGCACCCACACCCAGTCTAACTTATGACTAGCGGCGGCTTTTTCCATTCTCTGCCATAAATCAACATTTTTAACGGGTTTTTTCCCAGCAGTTAACCAATTGCGTTTTTTCCAACCAGGCAACCATTCCATCATGCCTTTCATGACATATTGAGAATCTGTTGTGACTATAACCTCGCATGGACGGGTTAATGCTTCCAGTGCCACAATTACCGCCATCATTTCCATACGATTATTGGTTGTATCTTTCTCACCACCAGATAGTTCTTTTTCCACGCCTTTGGTTCGTAAAATAGCACCCCAGCCTCCAGGCCCTGGATTACCACTGCAAGCACCATCCGTAAAAATTTCTATTTTATCCATTATTTTTTTCTCTTGCGACCGGCTTAGATACTAAGCGTCCAGTCGGAAACAAATGTTTTACATGTTGATACATCGTAATTGGCGTAAGCGGAATCGTTCGCTTTGTCGCCACCAAAATTGTCACTCCGGAAAACATCGACCATAACCGTTTACCGACTCGCTCTATCTTCATTGTTCTGATCAGCCAGCGTTCTGACTGAATGGGCGGGTGAAACACCAATCGCTCTGTCGCCACCACCCCGAAATTTAGTAATGCTAACCAATCTTTAATTCTTGTCTGGCTAAAAAAAAGTCCATGCCATGGTGGCGTAGATTTGAATGAAAATAAGCGGCGTAATCCCCATAAACTCCAGGGGTTAAAACAACATAAAACTAATGTGCCATCACTTACCAACACCCGCTCTGCTTCGCGTAATACCTGATGGGGGTTCTCCGAAAACTCTATAACATGCACTAAAAGTAATGTATCAAGGCTTCGACACTTGAAGGGCAAAGATTCATTACGTCCATTGATATCCGCCGACCGCCCCATTATTTTCTGCATTCTACTAAGAGGAACTTCGGGTAACAATCTCTGCTCTATACCTAATTGAAACTGATAATTCCCGTAGAAATGACTAGCTAAAGATTGTAGTGCACTTTTTTCTTGCTTTAAAACAGAGCTGCCTAGCGGACTTTGCCACCAAGTAATCATCTTTTTTTGTATATCCGTTTTATAATCGATCATGTAGACCCCAATAATGGAAGTATCATGTTAACTATTCAAGCAGTGTCAGCATTTAATGACAATTATATCTGGTTCATTCAAGCGCCGGATTCTAGAGATATATTAATTGTCGATCCAGGTGATGCTATTCCAGTTATTGACGCCATCAAGCAACAACAATTGAACCCTGTCGGACTTTTAATTACTCACCATCACAATGACCATATTGCGGGGATAAAGCAATTGGTTAATGACTATGACATGCCAGTTTATGGGCCAAAATCTGAGTCTATTCCACATCTAACCCATCCACTATCAGCCTGTGAAGACCTTATAGTGAATTCGACATTTCCAACTATAACGGTACTCGATGTGCCAGGGCATACTCGTGGTCATATCGCTTTTTTAATTGATGGTAACTTATTCTGTGGTGATACATTATTTGGAGCGGGATGTGGTCGTTTATTAGGTGGAACCGCAGAACAGCTCCATAATTCATTACAACTCATTACCAACTTGCCTGAACAGACAAAAATCTTCTGCGCGCATGAATATACCCAAGCTAACTTGCGCTTTGCTGCTCTCGTTGAACCTGATAACACGGAAATAAAACAGCGCATCGTCGATACTGATGCCTTAGTAATGAATGGCCAACCCAGTCTACCCTCATTATTATCACTAGAACTCAAGACTAACCCTTTCCTACGTTGCCAACAGCCTGACGTTATTCAAGCTGCTCAACACTTTTCCGGTCATCAATTACAGCATTCAGGTGCGGTTTTTACTGCCTTACGATCTTGGAAAGACCAGTTTTGATTAACGGGGATATTTTAATTATTACTTAGTGATCATCATTGCCCTGCCTATCCCTGTGACCACCGTCTCTATATCCATCATGGTCTCTATCTTTGTTATTTTTATAATCATGCTTAGATTGTTCTTTGTCTGAATTTCCTCGATGATTTTCATGACCATTCCGATACCGTTCTTTGTCAGACTTATAATTGTGAGCTTGACCTCGCTGATCATTATCGTAGTAATGTTTTTTAGCTCGAGTATTCCATAACCTTTGTGGCACTCGATGCTCGTCAGTCACATTCCAACCACCATCCAAACGACCGCTACTCTGCCATCGCTGATTACTGTATCGGAAATAATATCCATTATCGTAATAGTAGTCAGCTAAACCAACGATGATATATGCTCGAATGCCTGAGTCATAAATCATATCGTGGTTATGGTAATGATGGCGATAACCATGAGCTGGGGCATAAGGTGGAGGCCCAGATCGATAATGCACATCGGAGTGCTCATAATGCGGATGAGAGTCATAACGAACTGCCGTACTGCCGGCACATCCCATCAACAGAGCTATCGGCAATGCCAATAATACTGTTTGTATTTTCATCATGAGCCTAACCTCTATTAAAAATCGAATGCTAAGTATTATTAACAACGAATTTTTTACATTTAGAAGCCTTGTTTCTAACTAGTATGAATATCCATTTGTGGATATGGAATACTTATCTCGTTTTCATCAAAGGCTAATTTTATTTTTTGTAATAAATCAGAACGTACTGCCCAATAATCACTAGCTTTGACCCAAGGTCGCACATTAAAGTTCACACTGCTATCTGCCAATTCAGCTACGGTAATAGCAGGAGCAGGCTCGTCTAACACCAGTTCATGTGCAGTCAAAATATCAGCCATGACGCGTTGCGCTTTTAACATATCATCGTCATAACCGATGCCGAATACTAAGTCGATACGACGGGTATCGCGAGCAGAAAAATTTGTGATTGCCCCAGCATAAATTTGACCATTTGGAATGATAATTTCTCGATTATCGCCTGTTCTCATAATTGTGCTGAACACACTTATCTTTTCAACAACACCATTGACGCCACCGGCATCGATAAAATCGCCTATTCTAAACGGGCGAAAGATAATCATCATTATCCCAGCAGCAAAGTTCTGTAATGAATCTTTAAGCGCTAAACCGACAGCTAAACCAGCGGCACCTAATACGGCAATAAAAGAAGTTGTATCAACACCTAAGCGATCTATCGCTGCAATCAACAGAATGACCAGCAGAATCCCTGTGGTAATCGAACTCGCAAAATTAACCAGAATAGGGTCAAGATCAGCACGAACCATGATTTTACGAAGTAACTTGACAAGCCATCGAATAACAATGCGACCCACGATCAAAATTGCTACAGCTGTAACAAAATTCATTAAAAATAATCCAATCGGACTCTGTGTTACTACATCCATCTTTTACACCCTCTTATTAATTGCATGAACTATATCACTGACCAGTTTGGGTCCTTGATAGATAAAACCACTGTAAATTTGTACCAGTTCTGCACCAGCTTCTAATTTTGCTAATGCATCTTCGCCCGACATAATCCCACCTGCCGCAATTATCGGCAAGTTTTGTGGTAATGCCTTACGAAATTGTCTAACAACTTCTGTAGACTTATCGAAAACAGGACGGCCACTCAAGCCCCCCATTTCTTCGCTAAATGCTAATCCCGTTACTCCTTCGCGTGACATAGTAGTATTTGTCGCAATAACCGCATCAATTTCAAATTGTGCAAAAGCTTGTGCGAGCTGATTAATTTCATCAGCATCTAGATCGGGGGCTACCTTAACGGCCATAGGCACATAACGTCCATATTGCTTGTGCAATGACTTTTGTTCTTTCTTTAGTGCTGCCAGCAATTCATTGAGCGACTCGCCAAATTGTAAAGTTCTTAAACCCGGTGTATTTGGTGATGAAATATTTATCGTCACATAATCTGCTGAAGAATAGACCTTTCTTAGTCCAATCAAATAATCATCGACCGCCTTTTCGACCGGTGTATCGAAATTTTTACCAATATTAATACCGATAATTACATCAGCATTGGCATTTTTCACTTGCTCAACTAGATGTTCAACGCCCAAATTATTAAAGCCCATACGATTAATGATAGCTTGTGCTTCAGGTAACCTAAACAATCTAGGTTTTGGGTTGCCCGCTTGGGATCGGGGCGTGACAGTGCCAATTTCCACAAAACCAAAACCAATGGCTGCTAAACCATCTATATAATCGCCATTTTTATCAAGTCCAGCAGCTAAACCTACAGGGCTTGGGAAGTCTATGCCCATAACCGTTACAGATGCGGTGTCTACCTTAGGATATAATAAGCTTGATAAACCTGTTTTTTGGAGCAGGTTAATTCCCTTCAACCCCAGATGATGAGCCTTTTCAGCATCAAGCTGAAACATCACAGCGCGTAGTAATTTATATAACATTATTCAACTACCATCGTTATGTTGTAACCCGAGAATTTGCGGATGTTGATCACACCGGTATCAAAAATAAGATATTGGCCTTTTATTCCGTGTAATACGCCACTAACTTCAGGCGTCTTATCAAAATTAAAAGATTTCACTTTGTCTGGATACTGATCAACAGGATATGAAATATTAATTATCTCTTCATCGGCTAGCGGCAAAATTGCCTGCTCACCAAATTGCTGTTGCAGAGCCATTATTTCTTCATTGCATTCGTTCATCAATTGATCTCTTATTGCCATCAAATCTATATTGTCAGCATCACCCTTCAGCATCTTTCGCCAATCAGTTCGATCCGACACATGTTTCTTAAAAATGACTTCCACCAATCCAGATTGATAACGACTTTTAACGCGGAATATTGGTATCGCTTGGCTTGCACCCTGATCGATCCACCTTGTTGGTATTTGATTGATACGTGTAATCCCTACTTTTATCCCTGAGCTATTTGCGAGGTATACGATGTGATCCTGCATACAAAAAGTCTCACCCCATGTCGGTTCGCGACATGTTCCGGCATCATAATGGCAGGTTTCAGGTTTCATGATACACAGGTCACATTGCGCTAATGTTTGTGAACAAGGAAAACAATAACCTCCAGAATAGCTTTTTTTAATCCGCCTATCACAAGCAACGCAATGTATTTCACTCGCAAATTTTAAGTCAATCTTACGTCCGACTAATGGCGTCATTGCAATCCGCTGCTCTCCTAGTACCATCTGATAATCAACAGGATCGTTATTTACTGGCAATGTCACCGCCATTTTAGACAGCTGCCCATGAAATTCGCTCAAAATTATGCCTCTAATGTATTTAATTTATTACTAGTCTAGCGCATTCATTCAAAAAGCTGCGCTAATATGCCAAAGAGTGTAAAGTCACAGACACTTGAGTCAATGTACTTTATAATTAGTCGTTATGTTATCAATAAAATTACTAAGCCAATACAGTCTTTCTTTGACTTTTTTACTGCTACTTTCAGCATGTAACAGTACCACTACGCCCGTCAAACCTGACAACGTAGATCATTCGTCTTCGAGCGGAACCCAGAAAGTGGTTAAGACGCCATGGCAACGAGCTTATGGTAAATTACAAGAACCGACTGAAAACCTACCGAATTATTTTCCCAACACTGAACTAGAAGATACTGCTCTGCAGTTACCACCGATAGATTTGTGGCAGAGAATACGTAATGGCTATGGTATTGAAGATAACACGCTAAATCCCGAAACTCAAAAACAGCTCGACTGGTTTGCAAGTCGCCCAGAGTATATCAATCAGGTGACTGATCGCGCTAAACCTTATCTTTACTATATTGTAGATGAGCTAGAAAAACGTAATATGCCCCTTGAACTTGCATTTTTACCCGTTATAGAAAGTTCGTTTCAACCTTTAGCTCTCTCAAGTAGTAATGCTTCAGGGTTGTGGCAATTTATTCCTGGTACTGGCAAAGTGTTTGGCCTTGATCAGAACTGGTGGTATGACGGACGTCGCGATATTATCCAATCTACTGACGCAGCCTTAGATTATCTGCAAAAGCTTCATACGGATTTTGGTGATTGGCAACTTGCCCTAGCAGCATATAATAGTGGTGAAGGTACAGTAGGACGAGCAATTAAGCGCAACGAAAAACTAGGTATGCCAACTGATTTTTGGTCTCTTAGTCTGCCAAGAGAAACCACAAACTACGTACCAAAATTTATGGCTATAGCCCATCTACTGAATGACCCTGATGGCTACAACCTGACAATCAATCCAATTGAAGACACGCCTTTTTTTACCGTCGTAGAGACTGGCGCGCAAATTGATTTGGCTCTAGCGGCTAGACTCGCAGAAATCACTACAGATGAAATACATCAACTTAACCCTGGATTTAATCGTTCTGCGACGGCACCTGCAGGTCCACATAGATTAGTTCTACCACTCGATAAAGCAGATATTTTTCAGCAAGGCTTAGACGATCTAGCAAACAATAAACGTATGTCTTGGACTAGGCATTCGGTAGTATCCGGTGATTCACTACAAGCCATTTCTAAACGATACGGCACCACTGTAAAAGCCATCAAAAAGTCTAATAATATAAAGACTAATGTCATTCGTTTAGGAAGTAATTTACTAATTCCTACATCAGCACCTAGTGTAAATAATTCTTCTGTTGACAGTATCCAAGATCTAGCTAGTCAACAACAAGTAGCACCAAGCGGTCATAAGAAAATTTATGCGGTGAATGCAGGTGACACATGGTGGGATATTGCGAATAAACATAGCATTGACGTTATGGAGCTCGCTCAGTGGAATGACAAGTCACCTAAAGATATGCTTAGCATTGGCCAACAACTAGTTATATGGACAAAAAGCGAATCTACAAATAGCACAACTAAGAAAATCACCTACATCACTAAGAAAGGTGATTCTCTTTGGAAAATATCACAAAAATTTAAAGTCAGTGTTGCACAGTTGCTAGACTGGAATGGGTTAAGTGACCGTGCCTTATTGAAACCAGGTCAAAATTTAACTTTACACGTTGCTATTAATTCTCATAACGAAAATACTATCTAAAATGCTTCATATTGCTTTGTTTGAACCTGAAATTCCTCCTAATACAGGCAATATAATTAGACTTTGTGCTAATGCTGGAGCGCAACTACACTTGATTGAACCGCTTGGTTTCGAACTTGATGATAAACGTCTACGTAGAGCTGGCTTAGATTATCACGAGTTTTCCAACGTTAAGATCCACCCTTCTATTGAAAATTTTATGTTGTGGCTTGAAGACCGCCGATTATTTGCATGCACAACTAAGGCAAAGCAGCATCATAACGACGCACAGTATCAGGATGAAGATGTATTACTATTTGGTCCAGAGTCACGAGGCTTACCGACTGAGATACTCAACCACATGTCCACAACGCATAAGATAAGAATACCAATGCAAGCTAATAGCCGTAGTCTGAACCTTTCTAATGCTACAGCTATCATATTGTACGAAGCTTGGCGTCAGTTGGGCTACCCCAACGCTGTTAGCTTAGAACCCTAAATTATAAGCGTACTGTTTCACTAATTTCGAATACCTTCGATATGAATTCATATGATGATTCTAAGTATCCATCATATCTCTTAGCTTCAACCCCAACGTTTTCATCGTTCTGTAGCGGATTGACATGACTCGTGTACTCGAGCGTTCTACAATAGAATCACACATCACTTTGATACCAATTCTAATTATTCCATCAGGTGTATATATATCTAAGTAAAAGCAACACGAATTGTCTACAGGCTATCTAGCAACTATCAAAATATCATTAATCGATTAGTGTAACTTCAGCAATCTAACCCAGTTTAAGTCATTGACACTGATTTATTTCTATCAGCTGTAGCATTCTTTGAGCTAGCCATCAGACCTATTTGTAGTCCTTGAGCGTATCTATTAGGCTGCTAAACAATAAAAAGCCATCCTAGTGTCTTCCCTATGTTTGGTATGTATGTAGTGGTCTAATAAAAGTGAAGTAATTTATAGCCTATAATTTTACTAAATTATTAGGAATCACCATGACCCGAAAAGCACGCGTTACATTTACAGCAGAGCAAAAGCTTGAATATGCCAAACTCATGATCAATGAAGGCTATACCAATAAACAAATACGAGATATTTCCGGAGCTGGTGAGACTGCCGTTTCACGCTGGAAAAAGCAATATTTGGCTGAAGTGGATGGCCATACACCACAAGGTAAGAAGGCATTAACGCCCGAACAACAAAAGATCCAAGAATTAGAAAAACAGTTATGGCGAGCCAAAAGGGATAACGAGATCCTAAAAAAGGCTGCCGCCTTCTTCGCCCGAGAAAACAGCAGTCTAAACTGATTATCGATATGAAGAAGGCTAACCCTGATTACTCCGTTCACGAACTCTGTTCACTGTTTCAACTGAGTGACAGTACTTATTATGCTCAACAGCGTCCAAAACCAATCCAGACTGAAGAAACAATGATGATTGCCACCATTAAATCTATTGCGGCTGAAACAAGATCTACCTATGGCAGACGACGAATGAAGGTCGCATTAGCAATGAAAGGATTTAAGCTCGGCATCTATCGAACGGCCACCTTAATGAAGCAAGCTGCAGTAAAAGCGATTAGGCCATCAAGGAAACATTATTATCCTAATGCAGGTAAAGCCCATCTTATTGCTCCGAACCTGCTTGAGCGACAGTTTAACCCAGAGCAAGCGAACACCCATTGGGTGGGTGATATTACCTATATCCGCACCCATCAAGGTTGGAGTTACTTGGCCTGCGTACTTGATCTGGCAACCAAGGAAATCGTGGGTTGGGCGATGTCAAAAAGCCCCAATGCTGAATTAGCCAAAGCAGCGTTGAGTCACGCCATCCGAAGACAACAACCGGATAGGGCCAAACTGATGTTTCATTCAGACCAAGGCGTGCAATATTCTGCCAAATTATTTATTCATTACTTGAACATATTGAAGATCACACAGAGCATGAGCCGTCGTGGCAATTGCTGGGACAATAGCGTAATGGAACGTTTTTTCAGAAGCTTAAAGTCAGAAAGGCTAAATCATTTAAGCTTTATTCATCATGTTGCAGCTGTCAGCACCGTTGAGAGTTACATTTATTTTTATAACTACAAGCGATTACATTCCACGCTTGGTTACATCACCCCTGTGCAAAAAATGGCAGAATTGAAAAAAGCGGCTTAAAGTTACTTCATTAATACTTGACCATTACAGTAATTATAGTTTTTAGGTCTGCCATCTGAAGCCCAAACATCCTTGCATGTCCCTCATTTCATTTCTCCTCCCTAAACAACCGGCAAAAAAAAACCCAGAACATTAATG
>CAXBIM010000023.1:0-44167 GCA_963975785.1 uncultured Methylophaga sp. | reverse complement strand
TAGCTTAATTCCAAACTGGCTTGTATTAGACGTTCGACAAAAAATTCCATATTCCCACGCGGTTGTTTTTGCACTGGCCAAAATTCTATTTTTTTAGCTAAGTGGGTAAAGGCTACGGCAGATTTGCTGCGTGGAAGGAATTCAACCACAGCGCGTTGTTTTTTGACTGCACGACGTAAGTCTTCATCAAAAGGCACTATACCCATAAAATCAAGGTTAACCTCTAGAAAACGATCACATACCATGGATATTTTGTTAAATAATTCACGGCCTTCTTGAATGCTGCGACACATATTAGCAATGATATGAAAACGGTCTACTTTATATTCTCGGCTCAATAGTTTAACGAAAGCATAAGCATCGGTTATAGAAGCGGGTTCATCACAGACGACAACAATGACTTCTTGTGCGGCACGGGTGAAGCTGACCACACTGTCTGCGATACCAGCAGCACTATCAATAAGTAATATATCAATATGCTGATCCATTTCACTAAAAGCCTGAATCATGCCTGCATGTTCAGCTGGGCTGAGTTCAGCCATTTTTTGCACGCCTGATGCGGCAGGAATTATTTTAAGGCCGGCAGGGCCTTCAACAATGATTTCTGCAAGTGTTTTACTGCCATTTAAAACGTGTTGTAAATTATATTGTGGATGTAAACCCAACATAACATCAATATTGGCTAAACCTAAATCAGCATCAAGCAGTAGTACTTGTTTGCCTTGTGTAGCTAAAGCAACGCCCAAATTTACGGTAATGTTGGTTTTACCTACACCGCCTTTACCGCTGGCGACGGCAATTACTTTAACTGGCCGTGGTACTGCCGAGGTCATTTTTCGTAGACCATTAGCTTGATCAAGGGGTGAATCAGCCATAAGCGGCAAAACCTCCGTAGCTAGATAACATTTGTGGATCTAGCTGTTGTTGTTCACTATTCATTAAATCACTTGCCTGTTTGATCAAGGTATTAGGACGGGCAAGGCTCAGGTCTTCTGGTACTTGTTGACCATTGCAAATATAAGCCAAAGGTAATCGATGGCGGATTAATGCCGAAATTGCCCCGCCTAAGCTACTAGCTTCATCTGTCTTGGTCAAAATGCATCCATTTAATTCAAGGTGAGAAAAAGCATTAATAATATCATTGAGACCACTTGATTGGGTGGTTGCTGACAAAGTTAAATAATTTTTTATTCTAGGTGATTGTTGTTTGAGCATGGCAAATTTCTCTGCAAGCTTCATATCTCGTTGATTCATGCCCGCAGTATCTATCAGGACAAAGCGACGATCAAGGAAATCGTTCAGGGAATCGTTTAATTCTTGATGGTTCCTTGCGACACGAACTGGCACACCTAAAATACGTGCATAGGTACGTAATTGTTCTTGTCCACCAATGCGATAGCAGTCTGTAGTGATGAGCGCGACATTTTTTGCGCCGTGTTTCAGAGCACATCTAGCGGCTATTTTAGCGACTGATGTTGTCTTACCAACGCCTGTTGGGCCGACCAATGCGTAAATTCCACCTTTATTAATGATGTCATTATCTTGAATGTGAATTTCGCTAGCTAATTGACCTAAAGATTGTCGCCATGCAGACTCTAAATCATCGGCAGTTTGCATTTTTGCGGTAATTTTTTTGGCTAAATCAACTTGAATACCCATTTGCATGTAACGTTGCAATAATTGCACTTGAATCGGACTATTACGTTCCATGTCCTTCCAGGTGAGATCAGAAAGCTGATTTTGTAACATATCTCTAAGCCCTGACATCTCTTTACGCATTTGCACAAGTGTTGGTTCTTGCGACCAAATGTTTTGAGCAGATTGCGGTGCAGTATCTATAGACCTTGGCGGTGTTGGTGATGCTGAAGGATTTATTTCTACTTTTGTTGCACGTGCAGGTTCAGGCGTAGAACGTCTGAATTCTGCTTCATCATAGTCGGTTGCGGCAACGATTTCGACACCGCCATCGACACGATTGTTAGATAAAATGACTGCGTCAGGGCCCATCACTTCACGTACTTCACGAATGGCTTGACGAACATCTGCAGCTTGGAAACGTTTAATTTTCATAATATCAACCTTGGGGTTATCGACCCACGTTAGCAACGATTCTAATTTGTTTGTCATCCGGTATTTCATTGTATGACAAGACATTTAAGCTCGGAATGGAATGGCGAATAAAACGAGAAATCCATGTACGTAAACCCGCTTGTACGACTAGAATTGACGATTCTCCTGTCATCTCTTGGCGTTGTGCGGCTTCCTGTAAATTCTTATGCATTTTCTCTGCTAATCCAGGTTCTAAACTTGCGCCACCTTCACCGGTAGCCTGTAGTGTCTGAAGCAATATTTGTTCCAACTCTGGGTCTAAGGTGATAATTGGTAAATCTGCCTTGATGCCATTTATGTGTTGAACGATTGAATGGCTAAGTGCCATGCGGGCTGCAGCGGTTAATGCCTCTGTATCAGGGTTACGTGACGCTTGTTCAGAAAGTGCTTCGGTAATCGTACGTACATCACGAATAGGGATGTTTTCTTCGAGTAAGTTTTGTAAGACTTTTTGTACGCTGCCTAGGGGTAAGGTATCGGGTACTAAACCTTCAACTAACTTAGGCGCTATTTTTGAAAGGTTATCAAGGAGTTGCTGAACTTCTTCTCGACCTAATAAGTTTTGAGCATGAGTTTGTAATATCTTACTTAAATGGGTTGCAATGACGGTATCAACATCCACCACGGTATAACCTTGTGCTTGTGCGTGTTCTCTTTGATTTGGCTCAATCCACACGGCATCTAAGCCAAATGCCGGGTCTTTACTTTTTATGCCGGCCAATTCGCCAAAAACTTGACCTGGGTTAATTGCCATCATTCGTTCGGGATGTATTTCAGCTTCGCCGAATGTGACACCAAATAAAGTAATTTGATAGGCGGTTGGTGCTAAGTCTAAGTTATCGCGAATATGGACTGGTGGGATCAAAAAACCTAATTCTTGAGAGATCTTTTTTCGTATCCCTTTGATTCGATTCATTAACTGTCCACCCTGATTTTTATCAACTAGTGGAATAAGACGGTAACCGACTTCTAAACCGATAGGATCGATAGGGTTGAGATCTTCCCAACTCAGATCTCGTTGTTCTTTGGGAGTTTCGACCGGAGCATCCACTGCGGGCTGGGCGGTGGCAGCTTTTTGACGTTCGATTAATAACCAAGCACCTAAGCCGCCAGCAGCTGCAAGAATTAAGAAAGGTACGTTTGGCATACCAGGAATTAGCCCCATCGCACCGATAATGGCAGAAGTAACTATTAAGGTTTTAGGATCTTTGAATAACTGTTTAACGACTTCTGCACCCATATCTTCTTCTTTCGTAGTACGGGTAACCAGTAAAGCGGCGGCAGTCGATAATAATAAAGAAGGGATTTGAGCAACTAGACCATCACCAATGGTGAGTAGGGTGTAGTTATGGGCGGCTTCAGCAAAGGTTAAATCATGTTGGGCGACACCTATAATGAAGCCGCCTATAATGTTGATAAACAGAATCAAAATACCAGCGACAGCATCACCACGTACAAATTTACTCGCACCATCCATAGAGCCGTAGAAATCAGATTCTTGCATGATTTCTTCGCGTCGGGCGCGAGCTTGATCTTGATCAATCAGTCCAGCATTAAGATCCGCATCAATCGCCATTTGTTTACCTGGCATTGAGTCCAAGGTAAATCGGGCGCTAACTTCGGCGATACGTGTCGCACCTTTAGTTACTACGACAAAGTTGATGATAACGAGGATCGCAAACACAACAAAACCTACGGTGTAGTTCCCACCAATAACAAACTCACCAAAGGCTTCGATTACTTTACCGGCTGCATCAGTGCCGGTGTGTCCTTCCATCAGTACGACACGCGTAGAAGCAACATTCAATGCTAGTCGTAGAAGAGTTGCGATCAGTAATATTGCTGGGAATGATGCAAAATGTAAGGGTTTAAGTACGTAAATACTCGCCAACATGATGGTAAGTGATAACGCGATATTAAAACTAAAAAGTAAATCTAAAAGGAATGGAGGGAGGGGCAGTACCACCATGGCAAGTAATGCCACAACAATTACTGGAGCGCCGATACTACCGTTTAACATAGGTTTTAATCGCGCAAATAAATCATTTTTTTCCATTAGTGACGTTAATCTCTTTTTAGTTCATCTGGTATTGGCAGGTCCTCCGGTTTAATATGAGGCTTACGACCGCCCCGAGTATTATAGCGACGTAACTGGAAGACAAACGCTAATACTTGAGCCACTGCAATATATAGACCAGAAGGGATTTCTTCGCCTATTTCGGTACTAAAATAAATAGCACGTGTTAATGGTGGGGCTGATAAGACGGGTACTTCATTTGCCTCTCCGACCATACGAATTTGTTGGGCAATTAGGTCTGCACCTTTGGCGACAACAGTTGGCGCGCCACTACCCGTTTGGTCATAACGCAGTGCAATTGCATAGTGTGTCGGATTGGTAATAATCACGTCAGCCTGTGGTACGTCTTGCATCATGCGGCGTTGTGATATCTCAATTTGCATACGACGGATCCGACCTTTGACCTCGGGATTACCGTCACTTTCCTTACTTTCATCTTTGACTTCTTGCTTAGTCATTTTAAGCTGACGAATATGATTCCAATGTTGGAAAGGCACATCGATGAGGGCAATTAAAATTAAACTACTGGAGATGGCTAAAAAGACCCAAAGTACCAGCATGCCAAGATCGGCCATTGCAGTATTTACTTCTTGCTGACCAAGTGACAATAATTGGTCACGTAAACTCCAAATGATTAAGGTGGAGATAATGCCAACAAGTAAAAATTTTGCCAGTGCCTTAATTAGTTCAATTAGGCCTTGTGGGCCGACAATGCGTTTTAAACCTTTTAAAGGGTCAAGCTTTTCTAATTTCACGCCCATGGCTTGAGCGGAAAAATTCCAGCCGCCGGTGCTGGCTGGTGCAATAAGTGCTGCTAGTACGGTAATAGCTAGAAATGCACCTAAATCTAAGGATATCGTTTGCAAGGAGTACATGAAGTGGTGAGCCATTTCTACTGGGTTAAATATTTCTTTACGACTAAAGCTGAATGATTTGGTCATGACTTCTGCCACACTACGTATCATCCGTTCACCTAAAAACATCATGCCGAAGGCGCTGGCAATAAGTACTAAAACAGTCGTGAACTCTTTAGAACGTGGGACTTGCCCCTTTTCGCGAGCATCATTTAGACGTTTGGCGGAGGGGGCTTCCGTTTTGTCTTGACCTGTTTCTTCAGCCATTTGGTTGCACCAATAAGCGAATTGTTTGCAACATATAATCAGCCATATTAACTAAGTGATTTGATGCCGCTGGTAAGGTGTAATAGATGATGAAAAAACCAAGAATGATGGTCATTGGAAAACCAATGGAAAAGGGACTAATCTGAGGTGCTGCACGGGATAAAATACCAAAAGCGAGATTCACCATCATTAAGGATCCAATTGCAGGCAAAGCAACAAGTACACCTGAAGCATACATCCAGCTAGCTTGGCCTACAATATCCCTAAAGCTGCTGGCGGGGAGACCGGAGGGCATAATAGGTAGCGTGACAAAACTTTCCGCGAGCACTTGGATTAAAATTAAATGACCATCAAGACTAATAAATACTAAGGTGACAAAAATCAAATAGAATTGGCTGATAACAGGCACTGTAACGCCATTTTGTGGATCGACCATTGAAGCAAAACCTAGGCCCATTTGCATGGCGATAATTTGCCCGCCGATAATGAAAGCATTAAACAGAAGCTGCAACATAAACCCCATACAGGCACCGATTAAGATCTGATGTGCAACAATCAGTAAGCCTTGACCACTGAATGGCTCTACAGCGGGTGCGGCATTCGGGATGGCGGGTACAATTACGATGCTTATTGCCAGTGCGATAAGTAGTTTGCTGCGATTATTAACAAAATTACTGCTAAAAATAGGCGCGGCCATCACTAAGGCGGCAATTCTAAAAAATGGCCATAAATAACTACCTAGTACACCGGATATTTCAGCAGTAGATAAGTCCATAAGAAAGGTCTGCTTAACCGATCAAAAAAGGAATGTCTTCAAAGATGCGTGTGGCATAACCTGTAATCAGGCTTAACATCCATGGACCAGCAAAGACTAAAACAGCAATAGTAACTAATAATTTTGGAATAAAACTCAAGGTTTGTTCATTAATAGAGGTTGCGGCTTGAAACATGCTGACCAATAAACCTACAACTAAGGCAGGTAGTAAGATCACGGCAATCAATAAGGTAATGATATGCAGTGTTTGTTGCATGATGGTCAGAACGGTTTCGGGAGTCATGATTTATGTGTAAAAGCTAGAGGCTAAGGTACCCATTAATAAAGCCCAGCCATCTATCAATACAAATAACATCAGCTTAAAGGGTAGGGAGATTAGCATGGGTGATAACATCATCATACCCATTGCCATCAGCACACTGGCAACGACTAAGTCGATAATTAAAAATGGAATAAAGATTAAAAAGCCTATTTGAAAGGCTGTTTTTAGCTCACTAGTCACAAATGCAGGTAGTAATAAACTAAACGGCACATCTTGGGCTGTCTCTAATGTCGGGTGTCCTGCAATACTGGCAAACAGTTCTATATCACTTTCTCGAGTCTGTGCCAGCATAAAGTCTTTGAACGGTTGGCTGGCTTGTTCAGCAGCGGGTATGATCTCCATTTGACCATCCATGTAGGGTTTAATCCCATTTTGGTAGGCAGTATCAAATACAGGATGCATGATAAAAAAAGTTAAAAATAATGATAAACCGATCAGAACTTGATTTGATGGCGTGGATTGCACACCCATTGCTTGTCGTAAAATAGACAAGACAATAATAATGCGGGTGAATGATGTCATCATCATTAATGCCGCTGGTAGTAAGGTTAATACTGTCATTAACGCTAAAATTTGTAGCGTTACGGTATAACTTTGTCCACCATCAGCTGCCGTTGTAAGGGTGAGTGCTGGAATACCAGGATCAGCCGCCATCGCAACGAATGGCATAAATAATAGACCTAGACTGAATAGGCAACGGATCATGATTTAGCTCGCTGTTGCATAACCTGCTGAAATTTTTCGGCAAAATTGGTATTGGAATTATTTTTTATACTTGTTGCACTTACCGGAGTGTCGAGAATATGTAAGGTTTGCACATTTTGTGACGTCACGCCGAGTAATATTTGCTGTTCACCAACTTGCAAAAGCACGGCTCGTTCACGTGGCCCCAGCGCTAAGCTGGTGATTATTTTCATTTCGCCATTTGCTGACGATTGAAATCGACCTGTGCGGCGAAGTAGCCAAGCTAAAAAAGCAATGCAAGCTAGTACGATAAATAAACCGAATAAGGTTTCTAATAAGGCACCCGTAGTTACGGGGGGAGTAGTTAATGTTTTAGCCGTTAATGTATTACTTTGTTCAGCTGTAAAACCTATTACAGACCATAAGCTCAGTCCAACTATACCTATGGCTTTATATATGTAGGCCATCATCGTAATTTTTTGATGCGTTCTTCAGCACTGATAACATCGGTTAAGCGAATACCGAACTTATCATTGACGACAACAACTTCGCCGTGAGCAATGAGCGTGTCATTGACTAAAACATCCATCGGTTCACCGGCAAGGCGATCCAATTCGACTACTGAGCCTTGGCTAAGTTGGAGCAGGTTACGAATGTTAATTTTAGAGCGGCCAATTTCCATGGAAATAGTAACTGGAATATCTAAGACCATATTCAAATCTAACTCGGCATGGCTGCGAGGTTTAGCATCATCATCAAGTTGAGTGATGGGGGCAGGATTGGCTTTTTCGGCATCAGACTGTTCTTCTAATGCTGCTGCCCATGGATCTTCTTCTACATCCGCGGTGCCTTGTTCTTCCAATGCTGATGCCCATTCATCGGCCACTTCTTGGTCGGTTTTATTATCTTCACTCATTATTTTTTACTCTTCTGGAGATGGTATTGAGGTGTTGTATCTTTAGGCTGTTCGATAATACTGGTCACTTTTAACGATACTTTATTTTTATGTTCACCAAATGTAGCGTTGAATACTGGCACTTGTTCTGCTTTTGCAACCACGGTTTTTGGCATTTCAAATGGCAAAATATCACCCGCTTTGAAATTAAGTATTTTTCGTAAACTATATTTAACTTGGGCTAATTCAGCAGTCAATTGGACATCTGCACCTAAGATTTCTTCTCTCATTGAAGTTGACCAGCGGCCATCATCAGAGGCGCTATCACTTTGCAAACCAGTATCTAATAATTCTCGTATCGGTTCTAGCATCGAATAAGGAAGTGTTACGTGTATATCGCCACCGCCGCCATCCAGCTCGATATGGAAAGTAGAAATAACTAATACTTCACTCGGACTAACAATATTAGCAAACTGTGGGTTAACTTCGTGGTTGACGAATTCAAACTTTACATCCATGACAGGAGACCATGCTTCAGTTAATGTTGCGAAGCAAATATCCAAAACCATACGGATAACACGTAACTCTGTAGCGGTAAATTCGCGACCTTCAATTCGAGCTTGAAAACGACCATCGCCACCAAAATAATTATCAAGAATTGTAAATACAAGTTTAGGTTCTAGTACAACTAAACCTGTTCCTCGTAGTGGATGCATGTGAATTAAATTGAGGCTAGTGGGTACAAATAAAGTATGAATATATTCTGAAAATTTCATTAGCTGTACACCGGTAACTGATATTTCAGCTGAACGACGTAGCATATTAAAAAGACTTATACGGAAAAGACGGCCGAATCGTTCATTGACCATTTCCAATGTAGGCATACGGCCACGAATAATACGGTCTTCATTACCGAAGTCATAATTTCGCGTGCCACCTTTTTCTATCTCTTCGGTAGATGTTTCAATGTCGCCATCGCCCATACCGCTTAATAGGGCATCGACCTCGTCTTGTGAAAGTATATCGTGAACAGCCATAGTCTTATTGCATGAGTAAACTGGTGAAATAGACCGATTCTAGCTCACCTGAAGTTTTTTCAGCTTTTAATACCTCGTTAATGGTTGTAAGTGTTTGTTGTTGTAACGCTTTAGTGCCTTCAGTAGTATTGAGTTCGTCATGTTTTTGACCAAGTAACAGCATGAGTAACTCATGTTGAATAGCAGGTTCGTGGAGTATGAATGCATCAATAACTAACTGATCACGAGCCATTACTTTTAATTTAACGGACAAATAACGAACTGCTCCTTGGCTTTGATCGCCAAAATTAACAATGAGCGGTTTTTCTAATGTGTAATATATAGGTGTTTGTTTTACCGCGGCGGCAGTAGGTTCATTGTCTACAGCAGGTTTATCATCGCCACCAAGTAATAGCATGCCACCGACGCCAGCAAGAGCTAAAACCAAGACGGCAATAATAATGATCAATAATTTCGATTTCTTGCCACCATCTTCGATGATTTCAATATCGTCTTGTGCTTCTGCCATGTCGATTCTTCCTGTGGGTTGATGTTTTTAGTTCTGCAATTAATGTGCCCATTTATTGTAATACAAAGCTCGTGAAATAAACGGCATCAAGTTTATCTTTACCTGTTTCTTCTCGTAATATGGTTTTAACCGTGTCTAAAGATGCTGTTTGTAGCCTTTCTCGACCTTCTACTGTGTTGACTGTCTCTGATGTTTGGGCTGAAAACAAAGTCCGCAAGGCATCTTGTAACATCGGTAAGTTTAATGTCGCACTATCAATTATTTCTTGGTTATGTGCCATTAATGTGACTTTTATCTGTAGGTAGCGTGCTTTTTGATTGCTTTGATTTAGAAAGTTAATGGTGAACGGTTCTTCAATAGCATAGTAAATAGCTTTAGTAGGTGCATTCTCCTCGGCCCACGTTGGTAAAATCATTATTGATAGCAAAAGCATGAATAGGATTCGAATAGATTTGTGCATAGCTTGATATACTCACGGGTTGGAATCTAAAAACAAAATTATGACAAGCTTATCCGATAGGCGAAAGGGGCAGAATAAAATTGGCTACAAACAATATAAATCGTTCACAAAAGAATGATGCAACATTATGGGATAAAATCATCACAGTACCTCAGTATCTTATTCCTCAACATAGCTTGTCAGTGTTGATGCACAAACTGACGGGAAGTGAAGTGACCTGGTTTAAAAATAGTTTTATTCGGTTTATTACAGCGAAATACAAAGTAAACATTAATGAGGCAGCAGAAACAGATTTAGCATTTTTTCCTAGTTTCAACGCATTTTTTACACGAGCCTTAAAGGCTGGCGCACGCCAGATTGCGGAGGGTGAGGCGGTTATTACCTCTCCAGTCGATGGTGTCGTAAGTCAGATCGGTAACGTTGTTCAAGGTCAGCTTGTTCAAGCAAAAGGTAGAGAATATAGTGTGCTGGAATTGTTAGGCGGTGCTCAGCTGTTAGCTAAACAATTTGATCAAGGTCAGTTTGCAACTATTTATCTCTCGCCAAAAGATTATCACCGTATACATATGCCGCTTACGGGTACCTTACGGAAAATGACCTATATTCCTGGTAAATTATTTTCGGTTAATCCACGTACTGCACGGACTGTTCCTAAGTTATTTGCGCGAAATGAGCGTGTCGTAACTGTATTTGACACAGAGCAGGGTCCGATTGTGATGGTACTAGTGGGTGCTATTTTTGTAGGCAGTATGGAAACAGTATGGTCTGGCAAGATAACGCCGCCATACGGTAAAAATATCCAACACTGGGATTACGAAGGTGAACAGGCCATCACCTTGCAAAAAGGTGAGGAAATGGGTCGGTTTAACATGGGATCAACAGTGGTAATGTTGTTGCCACTAGAGTCGAAACTATTTAAAACAGAGCTTTCTGCTGGCACGGCCATTCAACTAGGACAGGCAATGGTGTAATTACATCTAAAAGCAAGCAATAGGACAAAGCTAGTTTTTACCCCTTAGACTGATGTAATCAATGTCGATAGTTAGGACGCAAGATGCCTTGCGTCCTAACTACTAGAGTGTTGGATCTAACTAACTCAGTCGCTTTTGAATTTTGACAACCCCTAGTTCTACTATGAGTACAGAAAACAACTTAATACGAGAGCAGCTACGAAAGGGAGCAAGCTTATTATTTTTATTGATCTGAGCTAAAGAGTGTCAAAGACAAGATTAATTCTAATTTGTGATTTATCTGAGAATTTATTCAACACAGTATGAAATCTCATGTCCTGTTCAGTCGCAAGGAGATAAGTACCGATGGTAAGTGGATTAGTTTTCGTGTGAAATAATGGGGTGAATGATGGGGCTCGAACCCACGACAACCGGAATCACAATCCGGGACTCTACCAACTGAGCTACACTCACCATTTTAAATGGCCACTACATGTTTGAAATCGATTGTTTCAACGATCATGAAGTTAAGCCGTGCATTCTACCGTCTTTATTTATTTGGTCAAGAGAAATAATTTAAAAGTGGCTGAACACGGTCTTTTGCTGAACTATTTGCAACCTTACCCGGTATTTCATGGCTAAGGCTGCAGATTAAATGTTGTGCTTAATTAAGTTCTAAATCGATTTTCTTTTCGTCCAGATCGACTCTCATCACTTTAACTTCTACCTTGTCTCCAAGACGATAGACTTTACGCGTGCGTTCACCCATTAAACGGTGACCAGCAGCATCAAATTGATAGTAGTCATTTTTTAATGAGGTGACGTGAACTAGACCTTCAATATACATATCGCTTAATTCGACAAAAAGACCAAAGCCCGTTACGCCACTGATCACACCTTCATGAACTTCCCCGACACGTTCCTGCATAAACTCACATTTTAACCAGTCGCTAACATCACGCGTTGCTTCGTCAGCACGACGTGAAGCCATAGAACAATGCTCTCCAAGTTTAATCATCTCATCGTGTGTAGCAGGCCAAGTGGACTTCCTTCTACCTGAAATGATGTGACGAATAGCACGATGAACCTGTAAATCTGGGTAACGACGAATAGGTGAAGTAAAGTGAGCGTAAGCTTCAAGTGATAAACCAAAGTGACCCACATTATCGGGGGCATATACGGCTTGTTTGAGGCTGCGTAGCATAACGGTTTGAATTAAATGGGCATCAGGTCGTTTATGCGCATTTTTGAGCAACGATGCGTAATGTGCTGGCTCTGGTTCATCTCCACCACCTAATGCTAAGCCTAATTCACCTAAAAATTCTCGAAGACTCGCTAGTTTTTCTTCAGCGGGTGTTTCATGGACTCGGAATAGGGCTGGCAATTGATGTTTTAATATGAACTGGGCAGCAGAGACATTGGCTGCAACCATGAATTCTTCGATTAGGCGATGAGCGTCATTTCGCTGACGGGGCTCAATTGTTTTAAGTTTGCGGTTCTCATCAAAAATGAATTGTGTTTCAGTCATTTCGAAATCAATCGCGCCACGCTGTTCTCTGGCATTAAGCATGGCTTTAAATAAGTCATACATTGTTTCTAAACCAGGTAAAACAGCCGCGTACTCTTTGCGTAAATCTTGATCACCATCAACTAACATAGCGGCTACTTTGTTGTAAGTTAGACGCGCTTTAGAATTCATTACTGCTTGGTGAAATTTATGTGATTCCAGTTTACCTTCGGCATTTACGACCATTTCACAGACCATACATAAGCGATCTACATCAGGGTTTAATGAACATAAACCATTTGATAATGCTTCAGGAAGCATTGGGATAACTTGGCTTGGAAAGTAAACTGAAGTGGCACGTTCTTGTGCGTCTTTATCTAGTGGGCTTTTCGGTTGTACATAAGACGATACGTCAGCAATTGCTACCCATAAACGCCATGAGCCTGACTTTAATTTTTCGGCATGAACCGCATCATCAAAATCGCGTGCATCTTCGCCATCTATAGTAAGTAGGGGCAGGTCACGTAGATCAAGACGGCCTTCAATTTCTGCTTTAGGTATTTCTGAGCCAAATGATTCTGCTTGATCTAGCGCTTTAACTGACCAGACATGTGGCAAATCAAATGCACGTAATGCAATTTCAATTTCCATACCTGGTGCCATATGATCGCCAAGTACATTGACAATTTTACCTAATGGCGAACGATGTTTATTGGGGTGTTCAGTAATTTCAATTTCTACAATCTGGCCTACTTGTGCATCCAATAAGTTTTCTGGCGGGATTAATATATCTTGGCTAATTCGACGATTATTAGGTATTAAATAATAAAACCCAGAATCCGAGATTAAGCGTCCAACGATCAGTGGGTTACCACGTTCTAGAACTTCCACAATTTGACCTTCTTTGCGGCCGCGACGATCTTCACCGCTAATTCTTGCAATAGCACGATCACCATGTAAAACAACATGCATTTCACGATCATTTAAAAAGAGGTCATCTCCACCTTCGTCTGGAATTAGAAATCCAAAACCATCTGGGTGTCCCATAACGCGGCCTGTTATAAGATTCATTTTAGAAACGATCCCATAGGCATTTTTGCGATTTCGTAATACTTGACCATCACGCTCCATTGCGCGGAGGCGACGGCGTAAGGCTTCAGTTTGCTCTTCACCTTTAATGCCTAACACTTTGGTTATGGCACGACGAGATAAAGGGCGGTCATTCTGTTTTAAAATTTCTAAAATGAATTCACGACTAGGAATCGGGTTTTCATAGTTTTCTGCTTCGCGTTTAGAGTGTGGATCTTGTGTGTTTTCTTTTGTCATTGACAGTGAATTTCTCAATCGGTATTGTAGCCGCTCGTTATAGGTCGAGGTGGCGGAATTGGTAGAC
Source organism: uncultured Methylophaga sp. (assembly GCA_963975785.1). Lineage (GTDB taxonomy): Bacteria > Pseudomonadota > Gammaproteobacteria > Nitrosococcales > Methylophagaceae. Next base: position 30,329 of record CAXBIM010000023.1, on the reverse strand, counting down.
GCGCTAGCTTCGGGTGCTAGTGGATATAAATTCGTAACGAGTTCAAATCTCGCTCTCGATACCAGCTTTTAGAAGGCTATCTGAACGTCTACAAGTAGGTCTATTCTATAGGCTTTAGCACAATTAGCTACTATTTTTCTATAGACTTTGTCGATAATGTTCACTAAATAAGCGAAAAGTTGTAAATTTCAGATAAAACACGGCTTGATTGTTGCTTGTGATTTAGTTGTTTATGTATTCGCAAGTTATTGGTATTAAAGTAAGCATGCTTAGTACTTGAATATTCAGGTTATGTGGTCAATATTGCCGTCTCTCAGATAAATTTGGGCAATTAGTTTTCGTCGCATAATGTATAAACAGGTATCATTGAACGGACACCATTTGAAAAGCCCTCTTTAATTGGGGTATCGCAGTTAAGTGACTAGAGCAAAAGGTCTCGAACTAAACTTAATCGAACAGAAACTAGAGAAGGTCGCCATGGCTACACTTATTGATTCTATTGATGAACGGACAAAACTAGCGGGAACAAATCACCTAGAGGTACTGCTTTTTAGCCTAGGAACCAATGATAACACCGGCAGAAATGAAGTCTTTGGCATCAATGTATTTAAAGTGCGTGAAGTATTGAATATTCCTGAGATTACAAGCGCGCCTGAAATGCCAGATGGTGTAGAGGGTTTTGTCAGTTTACGGGGCGATATGGTGCCCATCATTAATTTACAGAAATTTTGTAATTTGACGTCGACTGATGAGCCAAAAATTTTGATGATCACTGAATACAATACTCATGTTCAGGGGTTCTTGGTAAATTCAGTTGATACTATTCAGCGATTAAACTGGGAACAAGTAAAAGCGCCACCTCCTTTGCTTTCAAAACGTCTTGGCGGATTAGTGACTGCTGTATCGGAATTAGCCGATAAACGGTTAGTTATGATCATGGATGTTGAAAAAGTGTTGGCTGATGCTGGTGGTTTTTATGATGAAAATCTGTTTGATGGTATCGAAAAATTAGATACGGAAAGACAGCACACCATCTTATTTGCTGATGATTCCAATATTGCTCGTAAACAAATCACTAAAGCACTTGACCATATGGGCGTGAAGCATATCGGTGCGGTTAATGGTGCTGAAGCATGGATACTGCTCAATCGATTGGCAGATAAATGTGAAAAAGAGAATCGCGATATTATTACTGAAATTCAACTTGTGCTGACTGATGTCGAAATGCCTGAGATGGATGGTTATGTTTTAACCCAGAAGATAAAAGCAGATCCTCGACTCAAGCATTTACCGGTAATTATGCATTCATCATTAACTGCCGCCGCTAATATGGACATGGGTAAAGGCGTAGGTGCTGACGCATATGTGCCAAAATTCGATCCTAGACAACTCGCTGCAACGTTAGAGCGTTTTTTTGCGGCATTGTGAGCTAAGTAGAAGTGAATAGTATTTATTTCAATAGGGTGAACTTTGAACGAGCGGGATATTTAAGTGAATACTCGAAAATATAGTCTGATTGATAGATTACTTATTGAGGTGGATAAGGCTTTGACTACTGTTGTTGGTAAGCCTGAAACCACTGCTCGAGCTATGCCTGACGCTGATTTAACGGAACATGAGCTAACAGCTGAAGAACAACGCTTATCAGTTCGATTGATGAGAGTTAATCAGGCGGGTGAAGTTTCAGCCCAAGCTTTATATCAAGGCCAAGCATTAACAGCGACGTTGCCTGAGGTTCGAGTAGCAATGGAGCAGGCGGCACTGGAAGAAAATGATCACCTAGTGTGGTGTCAGCAACGATTGGATTATTTGGGTGGACATACTAGTGTGCTGAATCCCTTATGGTATGCCGGCTCTTTCGTTATGGGAGCTGTCGCGGGGAAAATCGGTGATAAATGGAGTTTAGGTTTTGTTGCTGAGACAGAAAAACAAGTTGTTCAACATCTAGAAGAACATTTATCAGAAATGAGTATGCGAGATGATAAAAGTCGTGCCATATTAGAGCAGATGCGACTTGATGAACTGCACCATGGCACTCAGGCAGTTAATGCTGGTGGGGCAACATTACCCAAGCCTGTTAAACATATGATGGGTTTGATGTCTAAGGTGATGACTAAAACTAGTTATTGGATATAGTGTTTTTAGTTTGTTAGGAAGTTTTAGTTAGCTCTACAGAAACGTGAAACTTATTCAGATCATTTTCAGCGACTGTAGAACGTAATACTCTGCCCTCTGCAACAAAGGGTGGTAATCGATTGCCACTGGGATTCATAACCAATTCTATTTCATCCCCTTCCTTAAGTTTAGTCTCTGTGGACATGTATAGTCCTGTTGCACTTAGATCACCGCTGATACCATTGTGTGAACGACCATCAGAATTTTTAATCTTATACGTGATAAGTGTTTCAATGCTCATTCTGAAGAAATTACGTTGTTCATCATAGTCATGATTACTCATATTATGGCTCCCACAGTGTGATAAATATTAAGTTCTATAATTTGTAGGGTATCCTAAGCTAAAAGTACCTTATAAGGCTAGAGTAAAATCATGAATTTGAATACCCAATTGCATCCAGATAGCTTGTATCAACATTGTAGTAGTGAACAGCTCAATTTTAAATCAACGGCAGAATTGCAAAGCTTATCGACCATTATCGGTCAATCTAGAGCATTAGATTCGGTCGACTTTGGTGTAAATATCGAGGGTAATGGTTATAACTTATTTGTTATGGGTGATACCGGATCAGGCAAATATACGCTAGTGAAACGTTTTCTTGACGAGCATGTAGAACTTCGCTCAAAAGCAAAAGATTGGGGGTATTTACATAATTTTACTGATCCACAAAAACCTCGATTTGTAGAGTTACCAACGGGATTAGGTTCGCAACTTGTTCATGATATTGACAGAGTAATTCATCACCTATTGGAAGAGTTACCGCATGCGTTTGATGATGAATATTACCGCGGACGAATGCGGTCGATTGATGAGGCATCTCGAAAACATCGTGTGCGTTTATTTGGTGTTTTACAATTAGAAGCAGATCGTAAAGGCATTGTTTTATTACGTATGCAAGATGGCACTTATGCCTTTGCTGCTCAGCGAAATGGTGAAGCAATGACTGCTGATGAATTTGATCAGTTACCTGTCGACCAGCAAGAAAAAACAGAGGATGCAATCGCAACTTTACACGAAGACTTACAACATACCTTGTTGGAGTTACGTGAGTGGGAACGAGATAATCAAACAAAAGTGACAGCTTTGAACGATGAGGTTGCGACTGAGGTCATCAGTCGGCAGATAGATAAGTTGAAAAATGCTTATCCTAAAATTGATCGATTACAGCTATATTTCGAGGCAATGCAAAAAGACTTACTTAATAATATAGATGCCTTTGTAAAGCCTGATGATGAGGGTGATGAGGTCTCATACTCTATTGATAATCCATTATTAAAACGTTATCAAATTAACCTCATTGTAAATAATGCTGATTCTATTGGTGCACCAGTCGTCTATGATAATTTTCCTAGCCACCAAAGTTTATTGGGTAGCGTCGAAAATATGGCAATGATGGGCGCCTTGATTACTGACTTTAGCTTGATTAAAGCGGGTGCTATACATCGTGCTAATGGTGGATATCTGATCTTGGATGCTGAGCAGTTACTCATGCAGCCATATTCATGGGAAGGCTTAAAGCGAGCACTACACTCAAAAGAGGTTCGATTCGACAGCGTAGAGCAAATGTACAGTTTGGTTGCTACAGTGTCTCTTGAGCCTGAACCTATACCACTCGATTTGAAAGTTATTTTGCTGGGTGATCGACATTTATACTACGAGCTTTATGAGCAAGATCCTGAATTTGCAGAGTTATTTAAAGTGGTGGCAGACTTTGAAGATCAGATGGACCGAACAGCTGATAATCATTTGTTATATGCTCGTCTTATTGCCAGTACGGTACAAAAAGAAGGGCTGCTACATCTAGACAAGGAAGCTGTTGCTAAAGTGATTGAGCAGGCAGCACGATCAGTGGAAGAGAAGAGCAAAATGTCATTGCATCTTGGCTCGATGACAGACTTATTGCGAGAATCTACTTATTGGGCACGTAAGCAGCAGATTTCTGTCGTGGGTCGAGAACACGTAACAAAAGCGTTAATAAGTCGTGAACAACGAGTTGATCGAATACGTGGGCAGCTAATTGAACACATCGATCGTAACATCACACGGATTAATGTGACGGGCGCACACGTAGGTGAAGTTAATGCCTTAACTGTATTGGGGATTGGCGAATACAGTTTCGGTCAGCCATCACGTTTGACGGCTAATTGCCGCTTTGGTGATGGCGATATTATCGATATTGAACGTGAAGTTGAACTCGGTGGTGATCTTCACTCTAAGGGCGTATTAATAATGAGTGGCTATCTAGGTTCTACTTACGCTAAAGATCAACCGCTATCTATGTCAGCAAGCTTAGTATTTGAACAAAGCTATGGTGAGGTTGATGGCGATAGTGCTACAGCCGCTGAGTTATGTGCCCTGTTATCAGCGATTGCAGAATTGCCATTAAAACAGTCTTTAGCCATCACCGGCTCGATGAATCAGCATGGTGAAGTTCAAGCTATTGGTGGTGTTAATGAAAAAATTGAAGGCTTCTTTGATGTCTGCATGAAGCTTGGTTTAACAGGCGAGCAAGGCGTCATTATTCCGCTGAGCAATGTCCAACATCTGATGTTGAGACAAGATGTGATTGATGCGGTGGCTGAGAATAAGTTCCAGATCCATGCTATTGATTCGATTGATCAAGCACTGGCTTTACTGGCAGGTCTTGAAGTAGGTCAGCTTGATGAACAAGGCCAATATCCTGAAGGATCGTTCAACGCGGCCGTTGCTAAGCGCCTGCAGCTGTGGGTAGATGTGCATAAACATGAGAAAGAGACCGCTGATGAAGATTGATTCGAATAATCTATTATTATTGTAGATAACATATTGGAAAGGTGATTGCGCGAAATTGGCATCTAGCTATGGAGTTTTGTGCGGTGCTGCCGATAACAATATATGAGAATTAATATGGAGTTCATCGCATGCCATTTTTTAAAGTGACTGTTTTTTTTAGTGGCATCTTTTTAGCAGCGGCTGTTCAGGCCGTGCCTATGCCGCCAGTGCCACTAGAGCCGATTTATTTTGAGCCGCCAGTAGAAACTGCAACAGATGAAATATATCAGCAAAGCTGTGTACAGCTTGATGCTGGAATTCGTCATCTTCAGCCCTATCGCTATACCTATAAACCTGAGTTTCATGAAGATGGCGCGAACAAAGTAGCAACAACATTGATTGTTTTTGATAGTGTGCCGATAGTTCATGGTTTGCTTGGTTTCGCTTATCTTGGCTATTCATCCTTAGTTGAAGAAAAAGAGCAGCGTCGAATGTTGCAAGTAGAACAAAAAATTGCTTTGTTACAGCAGGTAAAAGCCGAAAAGCATTGTTTCGAATAATGTAACAAATTAGTGCGTAAATCGCATAAATCCCTTGTGGACTTATCTTGAACTCATGTAATATCAATCAGTGACAAGACCGAGAGATGAGGTGTTTAAAGATGAGTACAATTGATATTAAGGCTAAATGGTACGAAGCTAATTTACAAACAGCGCGTGCAAGCCGAGTTAAATGGTATAAAGCCAATAAAGTAACGACTAAATCGACTGATAAACCTTGGTATGAAGCCAATAATCAACCTGCAGTTGCCAGCGGAAAACACTGGTATGAGGCTGATTTAGCAGAGCATTTAGATACTAAAAGAAAATGGTATGAGGCCAACTTGAAGGCCGCGGTTAAAACTGTGAGAGAAAACCGCATCAAATGGTATGAAGCTAATTTACCGCAAACACATTGGTATGAAGCTAATGTGCAATCTGATATCAAAAATGAATGGTATCGAGCTAACTTAGAAGCTGCTCGAGCAAGCCGAGCTAAATGGTATGAAGCCAATAAAAAAGCGACGGTAACTACTGCTACTCCATGGTATGAGGCTAATTTACATCTTGACCCTCATGCAGATACTAAAAAGAAATGGTATCAAGCGAATTTAGAAGCGGCACGTGTAAGCCGTAAAAATAGACATTGGTATGATGCTAATCCTAATGTAGCATTTGATCCGCACGCAGATACTAAACATAAATGGTATGAAGCAAATATTGCGCTGATTAGAACAAAAAATATCAAGAATAAGTGGTATGAAGCGAATACGATAGCTGCAAGAGCCACGCAGAACAAGTGGTATGAAGCCAAGGAAGCTACGACTGCAAAACCTTGGTATGACGCTGAAATGAAAAGTCATTTTGAAATTAAGCGAAAATGGTACGAAGCTAATTTAGTCGCCGCTCGTGCTAGTCATGCCAAGTGGTATGAAGCGAATCTACAATCAATTAAAAGTACTGCTGCCCCATGGTATGAGGCTAATTTACATCTTGACCCTCATGCAGATACTAAAAAGAAATGGTACGAAGCTAACTTAGAAGCTGTCCGAGCGAGCCGCAACGTTAAACCTTGGTATAACGCTGATATGAAAAGCCATTTTGACACTAAGAGAAAATGGTATGAAGCTAATTTAGTATCAGCTCGTGCCAGTCAGGCCAAGTGGTATGAAGCGAATCAACAATCAATTAAAAGTACTGCTGCACCATGGTATGAGGCTAATATGCATCTTGACCCTCATGCAGATACTAAAAAGAAATGGTATCAAGCTAATTTAGAAGCTGTCCGAGCAAACCGTAAGGCTAAGTCTTGGTATAACGCTGATATGAAGAGTCATTTCGATAGTAAGAGAAAGTGGTATGAAGCTAACTTGGAAGCTACTCGAGTTAATCAGACCAAAGACTAAAGACTAAAGAGTGTTCTATTTGAGTAATATTAATTAGGTAAAGACTTCCACTGTCTGTATACATTTCTGGTGAAAGAGTTAAGTTCATTAGCAATAAAATGACAAGCATACACAAGTGAAAGTGATCAATTACTAGGTGTTACAGCCTATTCCAAATATCTAGATGATCTTGTTAACACTCGATCATCTAGATCATGCTCTAGCCTTGCTAAAGTTGCAGAATGCTATTATGACCAGCTAACTATCCATAATTTAAATGTTCGTTGTTTGAATACATCGTGAGCCTCATTGCTTTTTAGCTGTCTTATGCTCGCCAGTCCAATAGTCAGTTTGCAGGTAGCGATGAAGCAGCAGAACCTTGTCTTATTTCACTTTATTTCAACACTAAGCGCTTTGTTATTATTATAATGATGGCTGCTTTAAGAGAGGTATCGCGTATTTGGCAGTAATAGGAAGGTATGGTTTTTCAATGAAAAATCATACTGTGACGTGTAATAAAATTTAAAGTATTTAATCGCCTTAGTGGGATCTTTAGTTGTGTGAATAAGCAATGATAAAGGTATCTGTAATAGGCAAATTAATTAACAATGAATTCATTTTTAAAATTTTTGAGATAAATATATATGGCTAGTACAGAAAAATTATTAGATGGGTTTAAGCGTTTTCAGACTCAATATTTCGGTGATGACAGTCGACTATATGCCAGCATGAAAGATGGGCAGCCAGCAAAGACTCTAATGATCGCATGTTGTGATTCTCGCGTTGATCCTGCGATTTTAACGGATTGTGATCCTGGTGATTTATTTATAGTTCGGAATGTTGCTAATCTCGTCCCGCCTTGTGAAGTAGGTGGAGATTACCATGGTACAAGTGCTGCATTAGAGTTTGCAGTCAATAATCTGGAAGTTGAGAATATTATTATAATGGGCCACGCTAGCTGTGGTGGCATTAAAGCGCTATGGGAAACCAGTGATGAAGATAGTGCCCAATCGCAATTTATTCATCCTTGGGTATCTATAGCTAAACCTGCAAAAACGTGGGTGCAAGAAACACTATCTGAAGCTATGCCTGAAGTACAAATTAAAGCGTGTGAACAACGTGCAATATTAGAGTCATTGTCCAACTTGATGACTTTTTCTTGTATTCGTAAGCGAGTAGAGCAAGGAGACTTGAGTCTGCATGGATGGTATTTTGATATCGCAGCGGGCGCTTTATTATGTTTTAACCCTCAAACGGGTGCGTTTGAAGTTGTAAAAAGCTGATCATATTGGCATCACTAGCAGATAATTTCTGCTAGTGATGCCATGATTTTTATTTAGGTTCTGGCGTTTCTGTTGCGCTAGTTTCTTCAGGTGATGTCATTTCTATTTTCTTGGGATCCGTTTTAATGATCTCTTGATCATCGTCATCACCCAGTCCAATCACATTAAGCAGACCTTGGAATAAACCCGTTTTTCTCTCTGTCAATGGCACCTCGACATTAGCATCTACACGTTCAGTTTTCGGTAGATCTTCACGAGCGACGATACGAGTATCACCTTCAATATAATCTAGTTTGTCATCGGTAAAAAACAAGGTTAAACGTCGCTGCTCACGATTACCATTACCTGGATGAAAGCTATAAACATAATCCCAACGGTCAGGATGAAAAGTATCAATCAGTAATGGTGTTCCCATTACATAGGCGACCTGCTTTTTAGTCATTTCAGGCTTAAGTTGATTGATCATATCTTGAGTAACATCGTTTCCTTGTTGAATATCGATACGATAAACGCCAGGGATTTTATCAGTGCTACAAGCGCTGAGCGATAATATTAAGATGGAAAAGGTGTAAATAAGATGCTTTTTCATTTATATTAAGTACTATATTAATTAACCAAGTTGCGATGATACGCTAATCATACGGTTTCGACGAGGCATCTACCACAATGGAAAGTCAGGATTTAAGAAAAGCAGGATTGAAGGTCACCTTACCAAGGTTAAAGGTCTTAGAGATTTTAGAATCCTCTGACCTACGCCATATGAGTGCGGAGGATGTTTATAAGGCCTTGTTGGAAATGGGCGAGGAAATAGGTTTAGCTACCGTTTATCGGGTATTAACGCAGTTCGAAGGCGCTGGATTAGTCTCTCGATTGAGTATCGATGGTGGTCACGCCGTGTTTGAATTAGAAGATGGCTCTCATCATGACCATTTATTGTGCGTGCGATGTAACCGTATTGAAGAATTTATCGATGAAGTTATTGAGCAACGTCAAAAGGACATTGCCGCGGAAAAAGGCTTTGAAATGACGGATCATAGCCTTTATATTTATGGCATTTGTCGTCATTGCCAAAAAAACAAATAAGCAAGTATTAGTCGTGGGTATGGTCTAACATTTCTTTGGCATGTAATCGCGTTGTTTCAGTCAAACTAACCCCGCCTAACATTCGCGCAATTTCCTCGATACGTTGTTGCTGGCTGAGATGAGTAATTTCAATATGTGTACTATCTCGGCCTTGTTTTTTATTCACTTGTAATTGTTGGTGTGCTTGCGCAGCAACCTGTGGCAGGTGAGTAATACAGATGACTTGTTGAGTCTTCGCCAGCTTTCTTAAATGACTGCCGACAATTTCTGCAATACCACCACCGATTCCAACGTCTACCTCATCAAATACGAGTGTCGGCACGCTACGTGTACCTGCAGTAACAACCTGTATCGCGAGACTAATTCGCGCTAACTCACCACCAGATGCTACTTTGCCTAACTCTCCAGCTGCTTGTCCGGGGTTAGTACTGACTAATAGCTGTATGTGGTCTGCACCCATTTCAGTAAATTTAGCATTGGCTATGGGGGTTATCACAAACTCAATACGGCCACCGGGTATGGCGAGTTGTTGTATGGTTTGAGTGATGTCTTCTGCCAAAGGTTTAGCGGCTTTTAGCCTTTGTTGGCTTATTTTTTTACATAAGCTGAGGCAGACTTGTTCTTGTTCAACTAAAACGTGCTGAAGCTGTTCATTCTGAGTGCTCAAGTTTTCTAATGCTGATAATTCATTACACAGTTGTTGATAGTGGCTGGGCAGTGCTTCAATTTCTATATGGTGTTTTCGGGCTAGATTATGTAACACGGTTAACTGCGCTTCAATATCATCTAAACGACTTGGGTCTAGATCGGTGTTATCTAAATAATGGCGTAGTTCAGTGCTACATTCATCAAGCTGGATAACGGTTGAATTGAGCGCTTCCACTAGATTGGCAAACTGAGGCTCAATGTTTTGTAGTTTTTCTAAATCGGCTAATACTTTGGCAATAATGTCATACGCCGCGCCTTCTTCTTGATCAAAAATTTGGTGTAAGCCTGACTCAGCTGCAGCCATTAACTGTGAGGCATGAGCGATTAGCTGTTGATCGAGTAATAATTGTTCAATGAACTCATCCGTCAGTTCTAGTGGATCCAGTTCTTTAACTTGATATTGTAATAATTCTAAGCGAGCAGCATGATCTTGCGACTGTTGTTTCATGTCAGCGAGCTGTTGTTTGGTTGTTTGCCACTGTTTGTAGGCAATCGCTAAGTCATTTAATAATGGTTTAGTTTTGGCAACTGTATCAAGCAATAAGCGTTGAGTTTCACTGCGAACTAAGGATTGATGAGCATGTTGGCCGTGAATATCAATGGTACGTTCACTGACAGCTCGTAACTGACTGAGAGGGACTGTTCTACCATTAATGTAAGCGCGTGAGCGACCATCTTTGCTAATGGTTCTGCGAAGGTGGCATTGATCGTCATCATCAAGTTCTTCCTCTACCAACCAGTTTTGCAAAACTGGATTTGTAGAGGTGTCAAAACTCGCCGCAATCTCAGCGCGCTCTTCACCGAAACGGATCATATTTGAATCGGCACGATCACCGAGAACAAGGCTCATGGCATCAACTAAAATGGACTTACCTGCGCCAGTTTCACCTGTTAAAGAGGTCATGCCATTGGTAAAGCTTAATTCTAGATCATCAACTACTGCCAGATGGCGAACACTTAGATTAATTAGCATGTAAGTTTGCGTCCCCACTCAAGTTTGGCACGTAGGATGGAATAATGGTCATGATCTTCCAAATGTAATAATTTGATGGTGCTGGGATGGCGTTCGATACGAATGATGTCGCCAGCTTGTAATACTTTACCTGGTCGACCATCGCAGGTAACCATAGCGGAAGTATCGTTGTTCTCACTTAATACAATATCAATAATACTGCTCGCAGCCACCACTAATGGTCTGTTACTTAAAGTGTGAGGGCAGACAGTTGCCAAAACTAAGGCATCGAGATTAACGTCAAGAATGGGGCCGCCGGCTGACATGGCATAAGCTGTTGAGCCTGTTGGTGTCGCAATGACTAGTCCATCAGCGCGTTGACTATTGAGAAAACGACCATTGATATAAGTTTCAAACTCAATCATATGTAGGCTTTGGTGCGAATGAACAACAACATCATTCATTGCTTTACCTACAAACTTTTCAGTTTCATTAATAATGCTAGCTTGCATTAAAAATCGAGTGTCTTCTCGATAATGACCTGATAAGATTTCTGAGAGTTGCGGCGCTAGTTTTGCTAAGGTGAGGTCGGCCAAAAAACCCAAACGGCCAATATTAATGCCAACCAGAGGCATTCCACTGCCTGATAGTGCTCGTGATGCGGACAATAAGGTGCCATCACCACCTATAGCAATAGTAAGATCTACCTGTTGAGGGAAATCGCTAATGGAAATGACTGCTAGCTCAGGTAAAAAACTAAGGGGCTCATTGACAAAAATAGTCCGTGATTGCGATAGTAAGAACTCAGTTATTTGAACCACAGCTTTTTCCATGACAGGATCGTCTTTACGGATAAAAAGCCCTATGCGTTCGAAAGTTGAGTTCATACAAATAGCAACACCATAAAAAATATTAATGGATAAGATAGTAATTGTTTTGTGGTAGAAATCCAAAACTAAAATAGTTTATACATAATACTATTATAAATAGAGCTAACAGATTAGATAGAAAATGCTAAAATACTTTGATTTTTACTTAACTATCCTTATCGGAGATTTCAGATGGCGATTGAACGCACAATTTCTATTATCAAACCAGACGCAGTAGCAAAAAATGTTATTGGCGATATTTACTCACGCTTTGAAAAAGCAGGTTTAAGCATCGTAGCGGCAAGAATGATTCATTTAACACAAGCTCAAGCAGAGGGTTTCTATGCTGAACATAGTGCTCGTCCTTTCTTCAAAGATCTTGTTAGCTTTATGACTTCGGGCCCAGTTATGGTTCAAGTATTACAAGGTGAAGGCGCTGTCTTGAAAAACCGTGATTTAATGGGTGCAACTAACCCAGCTGATGCTGAAGCAGGCACTATCCGTGCAGATTTCGCAGAAAGCATTGATGAAAATGCAGCACACGGTTCTGATTCAGTTGAAAGTGCAGCACGTGAAATTGCATATTTCTTCACTGAAGATCAACTTTGTGCACGTACTCGATAAGCGAGCGTAAATAATTTATGTTGCGTACGAATCTATTAGGTTTAGATCTTAAAGGTCTAGAAGCGTTTTTTGATCAAATTGATGAAAAATCTTTCCGTGCGCGCCAGTTATTACAATGGATCCATCAATATAGAGTCGTCGATTTTGCTGAAATGACGAATTTGAGCAAAGTGTTACGAGAAAAATTACTAGAGGTTGCTGAAGTTAAGCCGCCTGAAGTATTGCATGAACATATTTCAAAGGATGGTACGAGGAAGTGGATCGTTCGATTATCATGCGGTAATTCAATCGAAACGGTGTATATCCCAGAGAAAGGACGAGGCACGTTATGTGTGTCATCACAAGTCGGTTGCGCCTTGGCGTGTACGTTTTGTTCAACAGCTCAACAAGGCTTTAATCGTAATTTAACGGCTAGCGAAATTATTGGACAAGTCTGGTTGGCAAATGAGGCATTAGGTAAAGATCCTAAGGGTAACCGTGTGGTGACGAATGTCGTAATGATGGGCATGGGCGAACCATTAGCTAATTACAAAAATGTAATTTCTGCGATGAACCTGATGCGTGATGACTTAGCCTATGGCATATCATGGCGCCGAGTTACGTTGAGCACTTCAGGTATGGTGCCGATGATCGATAAGTTGCGTGAAGATTGTCATGTCAGTCTTGCGATCTCACTACATGCCGCTAACGATAAATTACGCAGTGAAATTATTCCACTCAATGATAAGTATCCTATTGCTGAGTTATTAGCCGCTTGTAAGCGTTATGTAGATGTACAGCAGCGTCGACACATCACCATTGAATATGTGATGCTGAAAGACATTAATGATTCGGCTCAAGACGCTAAAGATTTGATACGAATCTTGAAAGATCTACCGACAAAAATAAATTTAATACCGTTTAACCCTTTCCCAGGTACAGACTATGTCTGTTCATCTAAGACGGTGATTGCACGTTTTCAGCAACAACTGACGGATGCTGGGTTGGTGGCTACGGTTAGAAAAACCCGCGGTGATGATATTGTCGCAGCGTGTGGTCAATTAGCGGGTGAAGTACAAGATAAAACTCGCAGAAAAGAGCGCCGCTTGGCCGCCGAAAAAGCGATTGCAGCATTATGAATAAGCGACTAACTACCAAGTCAATTATGGCGCTGCTAGTTGCCGTACTAGCAGGGTGTACATCTACTGGTGGAACGCGTATATATTCAGAACAAATATCAGAAGATACAAAAGCAGCTGAAATCAATATGCAATTAGGTGTTAATTACATGCAGCGTGGTGATTATGAAGTTGCATTGGTTAAGTTACAACGTTCATTGCAGCAAGACCCAAACTTACCTAGTGCGCATAACACCATCGGTGTTCTATATCAGCGTTTAGGCGAAGTGGACAAAGCCGAACATCACTTCAAAGAAGCCGTTGAACGTGCACCAGATTACTCTGAAGCACAAAACAATTATGGCGTGTTTTTGTGCCAACAAAAGCGTTATAAAGAAGCGGAGCAACGATTTCTACAAGCAATAAAAAACCCACTTTACAATAATGCTGATCAAGCAATTGAAAATGCGGGGATTTGTGTCGGTCTAATTCCTGATTCCACCTTGGCTGAAGAGTATTTCCGTAAAGCCTTACAAATTAATCCAAACTTAAGTAAGTCATTATTTCAAATGGCAGAACTAAGTTATCGTAATATTGAGTATGACCAAGCAAACGCTTATTTGGAGCGCTACCAAGCTGTTTCACAATGGACACCACAAGCATTGTTATTAGCAATAAAGTTAGCAGAAAAGAAAGGGGACCAAGATGCTATCGCGAGCTATAGCTTAATCATGCGTGCGCGATTCCCTGACTCAGATGAAGCGCGGCAGGTTGCAAAAGGGCAGTATTAAATGATGACTGATGTTAATGACAATGAAATAACCATCGAAAAAAAGCCAACAGTTGGTGAGCGACTTTGCCATGCCAGAGAGCAAAAAAAATTATCTATTGCAGAAATTGCTTCTGAATTAAGACTGTCTAAGCAAACGATTGAACTTATTGAAAACGCAAAATGGAGCGAACTCCATGGTCGAGCTTATGCAAGAGGCTATTTCACTAACTATGTGAAGCTTCTTGGATTGCCAGAAGATGAATTGTTAGCAGCGTTTAATGTTGAATATAATATAGTTGAACCCACTCTGTCGGTGGCCCGACATCAAGTTGAAATCAGTAATAAAAAATTTATTTGGCTACCAAGTGTATTGTTTATTACCGTATTAGTTATTGCTTGGTTTGCGTATCAGCAAATGAAGAATACAGCAGAGATTGTTATGGAGGATGCATCGCCTTTGTTTCTCCCAACTCAAGATAACACTGCCAATTCGACTAATGAAACCAGCAAAGAATTTCAAGAAATAGTGCCAGACTCCCAGCAAGAGATAAATGAGATCGAACAGGTTTTAAGTCCTGATGCTGAAACCTTGAATACAGGCGATAACAACGAACTAGAACTAGTTATTGCTGCATCAGAACCGATTAATGACGAGCTTATTCCTGAAAATATCGAGGTGGTTTCAGTAGATGCTATGCTCGATTTACGGTTTTCTGATGATTGTTGGGTTGAAGTGAAAGATGCTGGCAATAACATCTTACTTAAGAAATTAATGACAAAAGATGAGTCAATTGTATTAAAGGGGCGAGCGCCACTGACTGTCATGCTTGGTCGTAAATCTGTCACGCAAGTAAGGTTTAATGATGAGCTATTTGACCCTTCGGCTTTTACGCAACGAGATGTAGCGCGATTTACTTTAGGAGCAGAGTCTTAATGGCATCACCAACCAATATTATCCGCAGAAAATCCAGACAAATTATGGTCGGTAATGTGCCTGTAGGGGGCGATGCACCTATTGCTGTTCAAAGCATGACTAATACCGAAACCTGTGATGTGAACGCAACTGTCGCACAAATTATTGCATTACAAGACGTTGGTGCCGATATCGTAAGAGTATCTGTACCAAGTATGGATGCGGCAGAAGCCTTTGGTGAAATCAGAAAGAGAGTCAATATACCGCTGGTTGCTGACATCCACTTTGACTATAAAATAGCACTGCGTGTTGCTGAGCTGGGTGTTGATTGTTTGCGTATTAATCCAGGTAATATTGGTCGTGAAGATCGCGTACGCTCTGTGATTGATAGTGCACGTGATCACGGTATTCCAATTCGAATTGGTGTAAATGCAGGTTCGTTAGAAAAAGATTTACAAAAAAAATATGGTGAGCCAACACCTGATGCCTTAGTGGAGTCAGCATTACGACATATTGATATTCTGGACAGATTAAATTATCCAGAATTTAAGGTGAGCTTAAAAGCATCGGATGTGTTTATGACGGTGCAAGCCTACCGTAAATTAGCATCACAAATTGAACAGCCTTTGCACTTAGGGATTACAGAAGCGGGAGGTTTACGTTCTGGCTCAGTTAAATCTGCCATCGGTTTGGGTATGTTATTAGCTGATGGTATTGGCGACACGATCAGGGTGTCACTTGCAGCCGACCCAATTGAAGAAATTCGTGTCGGCTTTGATATTTTGAAAAGCCTTAGAATTAGAAATAAAGGCATAAATTTAATTGCCTGCCCATCATGTTCACGCCAACAATTTGATGTTATTTCCACGGTCAACGAGCTGGAACGTCGACTAGAAGATATATTAGAGCCAATGGACGTAGCGGTAATTGGCTGCGTGGTTAATGGTCCTGGCGAAGCAAAAGAAGCCACGTTTGGCTTGACTGGTGGTGAGCCAAATTTACTATATGTTGATGGCAAGCCTAGTCATAAGGTTGATAATAAATCGATTGTTGATGAGTTGGAGCGAGAAATACGACAGCGCATTGCACGTCAACAACAGGTATCACATCCAGAAAAAATTATTCCAATAAAGGTACTAAGTTAAGCGTGGCTGAAATTATCCGTTCAATTCGGGGAATGAATGACATTCTCCCTGACGTTACACCATACTGGCAGGCGGTTGAGTCTGCCTTGAAAAAGGTGTTATCAAGTTATGGCTATCAGGAAATTCGTTTTCCGATTGTTGAAAAAACAGAGTTATTTTGCCGTTCTATCGGTGAAGTGACAGATATTGTCGAAAAAGAAATGTATACCTTTGCAGATCGTAATGGCGATAATTTGACCTTGCGTCCAGAAGGTACTGCAGGTTGTGTTCGTGCCGCTATGCAGAATGGTATGCTTAATCAAACACAACGGCTGTGGTATATGGGGCCGATGTTTCGTCATGAACGTCCACAGAAAGGACGTTATCGACAGTTTCATCAAGTAGGTGTTGAGGCATACGGTTTTAATGGACCTGATATCGATGCTGAAATGATTTTAATGACAGCGCGCTTATGGAAAACATTAGGTTTAAAAGGTGCCAGTTTACAAATTAATTCACTAGGTTCTACTGAGGCACGTTTGGCATATCGTGATGTCTTAGTCGCATATTTTGAATTGCATCAAGATGAGTTGGATGATGATAGTCAACGACGACTTCATACTAATCCATTGCGTATTTTAGACAGTAAAAATCCAGCAATGCAGGCGTTAAATGACGCAGCCCCTAAATTAATTGATCATCTTGATGATGAATCGAGACAGGAATTTACTATCTTATGTCAAACACTTGATCAGGCTGGTTTAGTTTATGAAATCAATCCTCGTTTAGTAAGAGGCTTAGATTATTATGGCAAAACAGTGTTTGAATGGGTCACTGACCAATTAGGATCACAAGGCACTATATGTGCTGGCGGTCGTTATGATGGCTTAGTTGCACAACTAGGTGGCAAAGGCGCCACAGCGATTGGTTTTGCAATAGGATTAGAGCGTTTAATCTCGCTATTAGAAGCAACAGACTCTCTACCAGAGATAGATGCCGTAGATGTGTATCTGGTTGCGGTAGGTGAGGCAGCAGCGAGTCAATCATTATTATTGGCAGAGCAGTTACGCGATCAACTGCCCGATTTAAGATTGATCACTCACTGCGGTGGTGGTAGTTTTAAAAACCAATTTAAACGTGCCGATAGAAGTGGTGCCCGTTGGACTTTCATTTTAGGTGACGATGAAATAAATCAACAGGTAGTCGGCGTGAAAATAATGGCAACTGGCGAGCAAGAAACTATTGCGTGGAATGCAATAGCGGATTATTTACAACAATAAAAAATAGAAGAATACTATGACCCCCTTAAATATACCTGAATGGCAGTCCTTAGTTCGTCACTATTCTGATCTTAAATTTTTATCTATGCGCGAACAATTTGCCTTAGATTCTGATCGTGTTCATCATTTTTCATTAAAAAGTGGTGATTTGCTTTTAGATTATTCAAAAAATCGTATCACAAAAGAAACTGTGGAAAAATTGCTCGCATTAGCTGAGTCGGTCAATATGTCTGATTGGACTGAACGCATGTTTTCTGGCGAAGCGATTAATAATACGGAAGGCAGAGCCGTCTTACATACCGCTCTACGTAATCGCGGTAATGCACCTGTAATGGTTGATGGTGAAGATGTGATGCCCGCTATAAATGCAGTGCTGTTACAAATGAAGACTTTCTGTAATCAAGTACACAGCGGTGAGTGGCTCGGCTACACAGGCAAGAAAATTACGGACATCGTAAATATTGGTATTGGTGGATCAGATCTTGGTCCTGCGATGATATGCGATGCACTTGAGCCATACGGCATTGAAGGTATCGGCGTCCACTTTGTATCTAATGTTGATGGTACAGATCTTAGTACGACACTTGAGAAACTTAACCAAGAAACGACCTTGTTTGTGGTTGCATCTAAGACGTTTACTACGCAAGAAACATTGACGAATGCTCAATCAGCTAGAGCTTGGTTTTTGAAAACAGCTAAACAAGTAGATGTTGCAAAACACTTTGTGGCAGTCTCTACTAACGCCAAAGCTGTTACTGAGTTCGGTATTGATACAGCGAATATGTTTGAAATTTGGGACTGGGTAGGCGGGCGTTACTCTTTGTGGAGTGCTATTGGCTTACCTATTGCGCTTTATGTCGGCATGGATAATTTTGAACGCTTACTAGATGGTGGTCATGAAATGGATAACCATTTCCGTAATCAACCATTAGCTGAAAACATACCTGTAATTATGGGGTTATTAGGCGTGTGGTACATTAATTTCTTTGGTGCACAAACTCACGCTATCGTGCCTTATGATCATTCACTTGCTCGTTTCCCTAGTCACATGCAGCAATTGGATATGGAAAGTAATGGTAAAGTGACCAACCGTGAAGGTGATCGGATCAGTTATAAAACTGGTCCAGTTATTTGGGGAACGCCAGGAACAAATGGTCAACATGCCTACTTCCAACTTATTCATCAAGGTACTCAATTAATCCCTGTTGATTTTGTATTACCAGTTAATAGTCATTACCCTGAATGTGACCACCAATCTATTTTGTTAGCAAATGGTTTAGCGCAATCAGAAGCATTAATGAAAGGTAAAAATGCAGAAGAGGTTCGTCTTGAGTTGGCTGATGAGGGCTATGAAGGTAAGGCTTTAGAAGCATTATTGCCACATAAAGTATTTCCTGGCAATCGCCCAAGTAACACTCTGATATGTCCTAAATTGACACCTGAAATGTTGGGGCAGTTAGTCGCACTGTATGAACATAAAGTATTTGTTCAAGGTGTCATTTGGAATATCAATTCATTTGACCAATGGGGTGTCGAGCTAGGCAAACAGCTTGCGAAAGCTATTGTGCCTGATTTACAAGATGGTGCTGATATTTCATCGCATGACAGTTCAACAACTAACTTGATCAAATTAATTCGTGCTCTTCGAGATTAATATTTAGAAAGATAATAATGGTTTTTGAGTACCGATACATTAGCGTTATGGTGATAATTTAGTTGGTTTATTACACCATGATGCTAATGTATCAATCCATGCTGGATGGTCATTGAGGCATGGAATTAAGGTTAATTTTGTTCCGCCCGCCTCAGTAAATACTTCTTGCCCCCTAATCGCAATCTCTTCTAATGTTTCCAAACAATCAGTAACGAATGCAGGGCAGATCACAAGTACATTTTTTACCTCAGATTGGGCAAGCTCACGTAAGCGATCTTCAGTATTTGGTCCAAGCCATTTGGCTCGGCCTAAACGAGATTGGAATGCGACCGAGTATTGACTTTGCTCAATGCCTAGCTTATTGACAAGCAATTGCGTAGTACGCATTACATGATGCTTATAACAGGTTTTATGAGCATCGCTGGCCAGTTGACAACAATCGGCTTGTTTTAAACAATGCTGGCCTGATTTGTCGAGTTTAGTAATGTGTGATTCTGGTAAGCCATGGTAGCTGAATACAATGTGATCGAAATCTTGCTTTAGATATGGCTCAGCACTTAATGCCAAGGCATCAATATAATCAGCATTATCATAGAATGGGGCAAGCACTGTAAGTTTTATCTTAAGTTGATGTTTAGCAATAACGCGTTTTGCTTCTTCAATCGAGGTTTTCACAGTACTTTCGGCATAGTGAGGGTATAAAGGAATGTATAATATTTCATCAATCTCTGGACGTTCAGATAGTGCCAACAATTCACTTTCAATACTAGGATTACCATAGCGCATAGCTATTGATACAGGCATATCTAAACTGGCTTTTACCGCTTTTTTTAAACGTTCAGATAATACGATTAATGGTGAGCCCTCAGCCATCCACACGCTTTTATAGGCTTCTGCCGATGCTTTAGGGCGTTTCGGCAAAACAAATAAACTGACGATCATTCTTCGTAATAGCCAAGGCAATTGAATGACGTATCGATCCATTAGAAATTGGTTTAGATAGCGTCGTACTGAAGGTGTATCAGCATTATCAGGTGAACCTAGATTAACAAGTAAAACAGCTCTATTCGTCATAGTAATTCATTTTTTGGTGGATAAAATATCAGTTAATGCTAACGTAACATCAGTATAAACAAAGCGAAAGCCCATTGCCTGTGCTTTTTCAGGTAAGGCATTCTGTCCGGTGAGTAATAGTCGAGACATTTCACCCAATAAGCCTTGTAGTAAAATTGCTGGCACAGGTATAAATGCAAAACGTTTAAGCTGTTTACTCAATGCGGTAGTGAATACTTTATTGGTAACTGCTTGAGGAGAGCATGCATTAAACACACCATCTGCTCGATTGTTTTCTAATAGAAAGATGAGTAGATTTGTCATGTCGGTAAGATGAATCCAAGGCATAAATTGATCGCCATTACCCAGTTTTCCACCTAGACCTAACTTGAAGGGGAGTAACATTTTCTGCAAGAAACTGCCCTTGTCTGCTAGTACTAATCCTGTTCGAGCTACACACACACGAAGGCCGGCTTTTTTTGCTGTTAAAGCCTGTTTTTCCCATGCGTCACAGAGCTGATGTGTATATTCATCATGATAACTGCTTTGTTCCGTTAGAGGTGCTGATCCTCCATCACCGTACCAGCCAACTGCTGATCCACTAATTAAACATTCAGGCTTAAATTGCCGTTTAGCAATCCATTTGACGAGGTCATGGGTTAAATCAATTCTGCTTGCTTCTAATACTGACTTGCGATTTTTTGACCATCGTTTATCAGCAATAGGCTCACCAGCCAAGTTTATGACCGCATTAATAACATCATCATCACTTAACTCAGAAAGAGCTTTAATACCTTTCACCTGTTGCCCGCACTTTTGGGCAACCATCTGAGGGTTACGGCTCAACACGGTAACTTGATGGTTTTTATCTAGCAGTTTTTTACATAGAGCGGAGCCTATAAGCCCAGTGCCTCCAGTTATCAAAACATGTTTCATTTGCATAACCTTATAGTACGTTATTTATATACTGACATACACCTATACAAAATAAAACACTTGTATAAGTTTTTTTGTATTGTTACTCTAGGAAAAATTTCAAAATGGTAACGCGTATGAAAATTAAAGTTGGAATAAGTAGCTGTTTATTAGGAAACGAAGTTCGTTTTGATGGCGGACATAAAAACTCGCCTCTATGTAACGAAACCTTATCGCGCTATTTCGACTTTGTTACAGAGTGTCCAGAAGTAAGCATTGGGATGACAATTCCACGCAAACCCATACGTCTGATAGGTAGTGTTGAAGATCCCCAAGTAGTGGCTGTCCATGACAACAAGATTGATTTCACAGATAAGATGAATGAATTTAGTCGTGACAAAGCACAAAAGCTGGATGAGCTTTGTGGTTATATTTTCATGAAAAATTCTCCTAGTTGTGGCGTGTATCGGGTTAAGGTTTACCAAGAAAATGGCTACCCTGCGGCGGAGGGTGGTCGCGGTGTGTTTGCTAGAGCAGTGATGGAAGCAAATCCCTTACTACCCGTTGAAGAGTCAGGCCGCTTGGCTGATGCAACCTTGCGTGAAAACTTTATCACTCGCGTGTTTGCTTATCATAACTGGCAGCAACTTAAAAAAGAGGGATTAAATTATCAAAATATTATCGAGTTTCATATTAGCTATAAATATAGTTTGATGGCTCATTCACCTGCTCGATATGCTGATCTGGGCCGAATGTTGGCAACTGACAATAAACACGATATCGAGGATCTGGGTCAGCGTTATTTTACTTCATTGATGACAGAGTTAAGTCAATTAGCTTCACGAAAAACGCATACAAATGTACTCATGCATTTACAGGGTTATTTGAAAAAAGTGTTATCACCGCAGGAGAAAAAAGAACTGGCTTTTATAATTGATACCTATCGTATAGGACAAATTCCTTTGATAGTGCCCATCACGATGTTAAAACATCACTTTAATAATCATCCTGATCCCTATATTGCTAAACAGGCATATTTACAGCCTTACCCTGATGACTTGAGTTTACGAAATGAAATCTGAACATAAAATGGAATTTGAAGAAATATTTAATATCGGAGATGTAAGTCGTAAAACTGGCGTAGCAGCCGTTACTCTACGGGCATGGGAACGTCGATATGGTTTAGTTAAGCCGGATAGAACGCCTAAAGGCCACCGATGTTATAAACAGGCAAATATCGATGAAATTAAGCAAATTATATTGTGGCTTAATCGAGGTGTAGCCATTAGCAAGGTACCAGCATTACTTGCTAGTACTGAAGTAATCGCATTTGAAGCAGGGAGTGATAACCATTGGCATAAAACACAGCAGGAAATATTAGCTACACTGCTTAAACTAAACTTGCGTAGTTTAAATCAGTTGATTGATCGGCTTAATAAGTCAACACCATTTATTAGCTTATGTGAAAAAGTCTATCAACCTTTAAATGATTCGTTAAAGGTTCGTTGGCAGACGGAAGGTCATGGTTATGAATTAGAACTCCAATTATGGCAACAATGCTGGCAACGACAAATTACCTTAATGACATTACGGGCTGAAAAACAAAAATTCCATGCACATTGCACATTAGTGAATTTAGGTTCAGAAGTACCATCACTGAACTACTGGTTATTCCATGGCTTGTTATTACAGGCGGGCGTCCGCATCGATGCGATTAACAATATCAAGGATATACGGTGCTTAAATAGATTGAATAAGACTGATGGCTTTCCGATTATCTTATTTGCTGATCGACGTTTAGATATCACGGAAACGAAGCAATTATCCAAGCTGATAACATCTTGGCTAGGAGGCTCGTTTTGTGCCGGATGGGTAGCAGATATTCATAGTGAACAATTAACAGAGCTAGCGATTAACTTTCAGGGTGGGAGTGCAAGTCAGTGCTGGCAATCATCCAAACTTCAGTATTGGCTAGAAAGTATAGGGCAGTAGGATGGCGCAGCAATTAGTTTGGTTTCGAAATGATTTACGTGTAAATGATAATCCTGCACTTCATCATGCCTGCCAACAAGGTGAGTCTGTACTAGCAATATATATTTCTAACCCAGAGCAGTGGCAAGAACATGATGACGCTGATGTTAAAATTGATTTTTGGCGACGTAATTTAACTGACTTAAAAAAGGCACTCGGCGAATTAAATATCGAACTGCATTTTTTCCAAGTTGATAGCTATAAACAGATCCCTAATTTAATTAAAGTAATTTGCCAGAAATGGGACATTGAAAAACTTCATTTTAATCATGAGTATCCAATTAATGAAGGACTTAGAGATAAAGGCGCGATGGATAGCTGTAGAGAAATTGGTGTCGAGTATCAGGGCTATCATGACCAACTATTATTACCGCCAGCTTCAGTAAGAACGAAAACGGGTACAGCATTTAAAGTGTTCACCCCTTTTTCAAAGCAGGCAAAACAACAACTGGAACAATCGTTATTTTTATATCCCGTACCTGAGCCACAAAAATCCATCAAGGTGTCTACCTTGGTGGAAGAGTCACAGCTTGAAGAAATAATATGGCCGATAGTTTCACAAGAGCTGAAGGATTTTTGGCCTAGTGGCGAGCAATATGCCTATTCAAGAATCATAGGTTTTTGCCAAAAAAACATCCGTAATTATAAACGGAACCGCGATATTCCTTCATTGGTAGGTACGAGTCGCTTGTCTGCATATCTTACCAGCGGCGTTATTTCAGTACGTCAGTGTTGGAATGCTTCTTGGCAATATTGTGAACCTAATGACAGTGTAAATGTTTGGCAGAATGAACTGTTATGGCGTGAATTTTATAAACATGTGTTGATAGATTATCCTCACGTTTCACGACATAAGCCCTGGAAGCTGCAAACAGATAAAATCGAATGGCGTCATGATGCACAGCAATTGATGGCATGGCAACAGGGTCAAACTGGGTTCCCATTGATTGATGCGGCAATGCGACAATTGCTAGCCCGCGGCTGGATGCACAACCGATTACGTATGGTGACGGCGATGTTTTTGAGTAAACATTTATTGATAGATTGGCGTTTAGGTGAACGTTGGTTTATGCAACACCTTATTGATGGGGAGCTAGCTGCTAATAATGGTGGATGGCAATGGTCAGCATCCACAGGTACCGATGCCGTACCGTATTTTAGAATTTTTAATCCTGTTACTCAGTCACAGCGCTTTGATCCACAAGGTCAGTTTATTCGTCACTACCTGCCTGAACTAGCTCATTTATCAGATAAAGAAATTCATATGCCAACAAAAATGAATAGGCCTAAAAGTTATCCAGAGCCAATTGTCGATTTAAACTTTGGTCGTAAGCGTGCGTTAGCTGCATTTAAATTATTAGCTACGAATGGATAGTTAAACCTTATATAAATTTAGGAAAATCTGACCAGATTACACATAATAAACTGGTCAGATTAAAGGCTATTTTCTTGTTGTTCGTTCAGCTTGTATATATTACAAAGTACAAACTAATTTTTTCACGAAAGAACTTAAGCTATCTTACGTAGTACTAAACCTGCAAGCGGTGGAAGATTTAGTTCAATAGAATAAGGTCTATCAGACCATGGTTGCTGTTCAGCGACTATTTCAAGCTTATTCGCAAAGTTACTACCACCATAAAATTCAGAGTCTGAATTCAGCATGATTTCATAGCGTCCTGCTTCAGGGACACCTAGGCGGTAACCTTTTCTAGGTACGGGCGTGAAGTTAAAGATTGTGATAACAAAGTCACCACCATTTTTACGAAGGTAGCTAAGGATGGAGTGTTCACGATCATTACAGTCTATCCATTCAAAACCATGTGGGTCAAAATCATGTGCGTGAAGAGCAGGTGTTTCTGTGTACGTTTTATTTAAGTCTGCTACCAACGTTTGCATACCGTTATGAAGCGGGTAATCAAGCACATACCAATCTAAAGATTGTTCACAATTCCACTCTGTACCTTGAGCAAATTCCGAGCCCATAAATAATAGTTTCTTACCTGGGTAGGTGAACATGAATGTATAAAGTAGTCGTAAATTAGCGAAGCGTTGCCAATCGTCTCCTGGCATTTTATTAAGCATTGATTTTTTGCCATGCACGACTTCATCATGTGAAAACGGCAAGACAAAATTTTCGGTGAAAGCGTACAGTAAACCGAATGTGAGTGAATCATGGTGGTAACGACGATGAATAGCATCTTGTTTCATATATTCAAGAATGTCATGCATCCAACCCATATTCCATTTCATTGAAAAACCAAGACCACCCATATGTGCAGGACGCGAAACCATTGGGTAGGAAGTGGATTCTTCTGCAGCGATCAAGCAGCCTGGGTGTTCTTTATGTAATACCGTATTCATGTGTTTCAAGAAATCAATCACTTCAAGATTTTCACGACCGCCGTATTGGTTTGGTATCCATTGGCCATCTTCACGTGAATAATCGAGATACAACATGGATGCGACTGCATCAACACGTAAACCATCAATGTGGAACTCTTCTAACCAATAAAAAGCACTAGATAGCAGGAAGTTGGTTACTTCACTCCGACCATAGTTAAAAATTAGTGTGCCCCAATCTTGATGTTCGCCCTGGCGAGGATCGGCATGTTCATACAAGGCGCTACCATCAAATTGAGCTAAACCATGACTATCTTTAGGAAAGTGACCCGGTACCCAGTCAAGAATGATGCCGATATTATTTTGATGACATTGGTCAATAAAATATCGTAACTCATCTGGTGAACCGAAGCGGCTAGTAGGTGAAAAATAGCCTGTTGTTTGGTAGCCCCAAGAAATATCAAGAGGATGCTCGGTAATAGGTAATAGCTCAATATGAGTAAAGCCCATTTTTTTTACGTAGGGTACCAACTGATCTGCTAATTCACGATAGCTTAGGAAGTCGCCTAATTCATTACGTTTCCATGACCCTAAATGCACTTCATATACTGAATGTGGTTGATGTAGCCAATCAGAACCATGGCGTTTTGTCATCCAGTCACTGTCTTGCCATTTATGAGTACTTGTTGTTGCCACAACTGATGCTGTTCCTGGACGTAACTCAGCTTGTTGAGCATAAGGATCCATTTTGGAGTGAAGCGAGCCATCATGTTGGTTTTTAATTTCAAATTTATATAAGTCACCAGCAGTAAGGCCTGGAATAAACAATTCCCATACACCACTGCCACCACGGACTCGCATAGGGTGACATCTACCATCCCAACTATTAAAACTACCGACGACGCTGACACGTTGAGCACTTGGTGCCCAGGTAGCAAATAAAACTCCATCAACACCATCTACCTGCTGTTGATGGGCACCTAATACACGATAAGCATGCCAGTGTTTACCTTCAGAAAATAAGTGGAGATCAAATTCTGATAGTTGAGGAGGGAAGCAATAAGGATCAACCTGATTTACTGGCACACCAGTGCCAGTAAGACGATTTACTTGATAGGGCTTGATGAGTTCATGCGACTTGCCAGTCCATTGGAATATATCAGTGCCTTCAATTCTATTTAATGTGAGGTCATCATTCAGCCATGCTTTAGTTGTATCAGGCAAAAAAAGTGTAACTGTTGTTGTATCTCCGTGGGTATGAGGCCCTAGAATACTGAAAGGATCATGGTGGCTAGCTGCTATAATTTTAAGTAAGTCATCGGACAGTGTTTTAGCTACAATCATGATTTAGATCCTAAATTTTATTTTTTTATTGCCGTATTTGAGTGCTTGTGGCAGGCTAATAGCCTATTGGTAACGATTTGGTTACCCACCCAATGGAGAACTCATATGGCAGATAATAGCACGCGATTCGTAAGTCGTCTTACTCGTGATACTTTAGCACTAGTTCTAGCTGGAGGACGGGGCTCTCGACTTAAGCAATTAACTGATTGGCGAGCTAAACCAGGTGTGCCGTTTGGTGGTAAATTTAGAATTATTGATTTCCCTTTATCTAATTGTGTGAACTCAGGGATCCGTAGAGTGGGTGTTTTAACTCAATACAAAGCACATTCATTGATGCGGCATATTCAACAGGGCTGGGGCTTTATGCGCGGTGAGTTGGGAGAGTTTATTGAGTTATTGCCAGCTTCACAACGTACCGAACAAGGTTGGTATACCGGAACAGCAGATGCTGTTTATCAAAATGTCGATATTTTAAGAAATCATGGTCCAGAATATGTGTTAATTCTTGCTGGTGACCATATTTATAAAATGGATTACGGTGACATGATTGCTGAGCATGTCGCACAGGGTGCGGACATGACAATTGGATGTTTGGAAGTACCTTTGGAAGAGGCAAAAGCCTTTGGTGTTATGTCGGTTGATGTAAATCGTCGTATTGTTGCCTTTGATGAAAAGCCAGACAATCCTAATCCGATGCCTGGGAGAACTGATTCTGCTCTGGCATCAATGGGTATTTATGTATTTAATGCATCCTTTCTTTATGAACAGTTAATTAAAGATGCTGATATGCCAAATTCAACACATGATTTTGGGCATGATATTATTCCATCGTTAATCAAACAATATAAAGTACTCGCTTTCCCATATAAAGATGTACAAGGAAATGATCCTGGCTACTGGCGTGATGTGGGGACTATTGATGCCTTTTGGTCTGCGAATCTTGAGCTGATAGGTATCACGCCCGAATTAAATTTATACGATGATGATTGGCCAATATGGACGCATCAAGCACAATTACCACCAGCAAAATTTGTATTCGATGATGATGACCGTCGTGGCATGGCCGTTGATTCAATGGTCTCTGGTGGCTGTATTATTTCTGGTGCGGTAGTAAGACACTCGGTGTTGTTTTCTAAAGTAGTAATACAAAGCTATTCAACACTAAATGATTGTGTGGTTTTACCTGATGTGAATGTTGGCCAAAACTGTCGTTTGACAAAAGTTGTCTTAGATAAAGGCTGTATTGTTCCTGATGGTACCGTTATTGGCGAAGATCCAATTGCTGATGCAGAAAAATATGAAATATCGCCGGAAGGCGTGGTGTTAGTTACGCCTGAGATGTTAGGACAAAATTACAGATATGTTAGATAGGCTACTCATTTCACGTACAAATAAGTACCAACCTTTTTACATTTACAGTGGGACAAATTGTCATGGCAGATAAGTTAAAAGTGGTTTTGTGTTGGCATATGCATCAGCCACAATACAGTGAACCAATGGGGGGAATGTACCAGTTACCTTGGACTTATTTACATGCCATTAAAGATTATGTAGACATGGCATGGCATTTAGAAAATGTGCCGGGAGCAAAAGCGGTCGTTAACTTTGCTCCTACATTAATTGAGCAGCTTGCAGATTATGACCAGCAGTTAAAGTCTCGTTTTAAAGGCACCGGACGGTTGAAAGACCCTTTGTTAATTGCTTTAGATTCTCCAGTGCAACCCGCACATATTGAAGAACGGCAAAAGTTGATTAATGATTGTTTACGAGCTAATGAAGAAAAATTGATCGAACCATTTCCTCGCTTTGCAAAATTGGTGAAAATGGCGAGATGGTTTTTGCTACTGCCTAGCAGACTGCACTATATCAACGATCAATTTATGATCGATTTAGTAGTCTGGTATCACTTGGCGTGGATCGGTGAATCAGTTAGACGGTCAGACCTTCGAGTCCAAGAATTAATGAAAAAAGGTAAACATTTTACCTTTCATGACCGTCGTCAATTAATGACTGTCATTGGCGAATTACTTAGTGATTTAATTCCGCGTTATCGTCGCTTAGCTGAAACGGGACGTGTTGAATTATCGGTCACACCGTATGCTCATCCCATTGTGCCTTTATTGTTAGATATTAATACGACACATGAAGCAATGCCTGATGCTCCATTGCCTAAAATAACTAAATATCCGGGTGGTGAAGAACGTGTAAATTGGCATATGGAAGAAGGTTTACGCGTTTTTGAATCATTTTTTGGGTTTAGACCTAAAGGATGTTGGCCTTCCGAAGGTGCCGTTTCAACTGAAACATTAAAAATAATCAAACAGCATGGCTTTTCTTGGGCAGCATCAGGTGAAAATGTATTACGAAATAGTCTTCACCTATCTGGTATTAAAGATGCAAGCATTCACAAACCATACAAATTACCTGGTGAATCGACGCCTTGTTTCTATCGAGATGATGGACTGTCAGATTTAATTGGTTTTACTTACACTAAGTGGGGTGCTGATGATGCTGTCGATGATTTCATTAAGCATTTATTAACCATTAAATCGAATTCAAAAGGTGATAAAGACCGTGTGGTGTCTGTCATATTAGATGGTGAAAATGCATGGGAATATTATTCATATAATGGTTATTATTTCTTGCAAACACTTTACAGTCGTCTAGCTGAACATCCTGAAATTGATTTAACCACTTTCTCTGAATGTTTGAGTAATGGTGTGCAAGCAACTGAGTTACCAAAAATGATGGGAGGCAGCTGGGTTTACGGCTCATACTCAACGTGGATTGGCGATAAAGATAAAAATCACGGTTGGGATCTTCTTAGCGAAGCAAAGCAATGCTATGACAAGGTTATGGCAAAGGAAACATTTGAGCCTGAAACATTAAATGCCTTGCAAAGGCAACTAGCCATTTGTGAAGGTTCTGATTGGTTCTGGTGGTTCGGTGATTACAACTCAGCAGATAGTGTCAGTGACTTTGAGCGTTTGTTCCGTCTGCACTTATCTAACCTTTACCAAATGTTAGGTGAAGAAGTACCTGATACCTTGTCTGAAGCTGTTTCACAAGGTGGCGGGGGTATTGAACAAGGTGGAACTATGCGACGTGGTGGTTAATTTATGAAACAAGCCCAAGTGTTTCATAAGAGGCGTGCTGGTGTCTTACTCCATATTACAAGTTTACCTTCAGGGAGAATAGGTGAAGATGCCTATCGATTTGTTGATTTACTAGAAAAGGCTGGCGTTACTGTTTGGCAGATGTTGCCCTTAGGGCCAACACATAGTGATGGTTCCCCTTATCAATGTTTATCTGCTCATGCAGCAAATACGAAGTTAATTTGTATGAAGTTGCTTAAGCAGCAGCCTTGGATTAATGCAGATGAAATCGATGGGTTAAAACGCTCAGCCAAAATAGCTCAAACCTATAATCAGTTTGT
>CAXBIM010000022.1:0-45451 GCA_963975785.1 uncultured Methylophaga sp. | reverse complement strand
GTGAACGCGCAATAGGCACCGACCAAAACAGGAAATTTGTTTACGTAGTCAATGATGATAATAAAACAGCCTATCGTGAGGTTGTTATTGGTGACAGTATTCAGGGCACTCGAATTGTACATTCAGGCTTGAAACCTGGCGATAAAGTCATTGTACGAGGTTTGATGCGTATTCAACCAGACATGCTTGTTGAACCAAAAGTATTAACAACCGATAAATCTTGATTTAGTATCGAATCCAACTTATCTATATGAAATAGAGCGGAAAATCGCTACTTCATATTGTTATTTTAAGCATCCAGGACATGATGTTCTGAGGGTAAATGTACCATGAGTTTTTCAAGTCATTTTGTTGACCGGCCTATTCTGGCGAGTGTGATCTCCTTATTGATCTTTGTATTTGGTGCCGTGGCAATGTTTCAATTGCCCATTTCTGAATACCCAGAAGTAGCCCCTCCTTCGGTAATTATCAATGCATCCTTTCCTGGCGCCAGCCCGTCTGTCATTTCAGAGACTGTTGCAACACCGTTAGAGGAGCAAATCAACGGTGTCGAGAATATGCTTTATATGAACTCGCTAGCATCAACGGATGGTAGGTTAACTATCACCGTCACTTTTGCTATTGGTTCTGATGTTGATCTATCACAACAATTAGTACAAAACCGAGTTACACAAGCCCTACCGAGACTGCCAGATATTACTCGTCAACTTGGTGTTACCGTGACTAAAAGCTCGCCTGACTTAACGATGGTAGTTCATTTACGCTCCCCTAATGAACGATATGACATGCTTTATTTACGTAATTTTGCAACGCTGCATGTACGTGACCAATTAGCTAAAATTTCTGGCATTGGACAAGTTAGGTTATTCGGCTCTGGTGATTATGCAATGCGAATCTGGCTAAATCCAGACAAAATTGCTGAACGTAACATGACTCCTGATGAAGTTATTAACGCCATTCGTGGCCAAAATATCCAAGTAGCCGCGGGCGTAATTGGTGGCCCGCCATACAAAGATAAAATTGAATTACAACTCCCTATCAATGTTCAAGGTCGCCTACAAAGCGTAGAAGAATTTGAACAAATACTGGTCAATCGTGACGCCAACGGCGTAGTCACGCGATTAGAAGATATTGCACGAGTTGAACTAGATGCCGAAAGTTATGGCCTACGCTCTCTATTAAATAACCAACCAGCTGTTGCCATTCCTATTTTTGCAGCACCTGGTGCCAATGCATTAGATATTTCTGACAATGTGCGTACGACTATGGAGCAACTGAAACAGAATTTTCCTGAAGATATGGATTACAGCATTGTCTATGATCCTACGGTATTTGTTCGGAGTTCAATTAATTCAGTAATCGTTACATTGTTCGAGGCAATCGCCTTAGTTGTGTTTGTTGTTATTCTCTTTTTACAAACATGGAGAGCATCGATTATTCCATTATTGGCTGTACCTGTATCAATTGTTGGTACGTTCGCCTTTATGTATTTCCTTGGGTTCTCGATTAATGTCTTGTCATTGTTTGGCTTGATATTGGCCGTCGGGATCGTGGTCGATGATGCCATTGTTGTGGTTGAAAATGTTGAGCGAAATATTCGCGAGGGCAAAACGCCACGCAATGCCACCGTACAGGCCATGAGAGAAGTAACAGGTCCTATTATTGCGACATCATTAGTGCTGGCTAGTGTATTCATACCAATTGCCTTTATTTCAGGTCTGACCGGCATGTTTTACAAGCAATTTGCCTTGACCATCGTTATTGCAACCTTCATCTCTACTTTAAACTCACTCACATTGAGCCCTGCTTTATGTGCATTATTATTACGTTCGCCTGATGCACCAAAAGACAGGCTCGCTAAAATAATGGACTTTCTGTTCGGCTGGCTCTTTAACCTATTTAATAAAGTCTTTAATAAAAGTCAGCAAGGCTATGTTAAAGGAGTACGTGTATTTGCCACTCGTAAATTGATTATGATGTCACTCTTCTCAATTCTCATTGGTTTCACCGTTTATAGCTTTACGATAGTGCCGCCGGGTTATATACCTGCACAAGACAAGCAGTATTTAATCAGTTTTGCTCAATTGCCTACCGGTTCAACACTTGAGCGTTCTGAAGAAGTCATTCGTGAAATGGCTGATGCCGCACTGGCTGAAGAAGGAGTTGTTAGTGCTGTTCAATTTCCAGGTTTATCTGTAAATGGCTTTGTTAATTCAGCTAGTGCAGGCATAGTATTTGTCACATTAGATGATTTCGAAAACAGAACAGATCCAAGTCTAAGTGCCAATGCGATAGCGGGTCGTTTGCAAGAAAGGTATAACACTATTCAAGAAGCATTTATTGCCATCTTCCCACCACCTCCGGTGCGAGGTCTTGGAACAACGGGCGGCTTTAAACTACAAATTGAAGATCGTACAGATCTTGGTTACAAGGTATTGGATGACGTCGTTAATGAAGTTAAAGCAAAAGCATATCAAGATCCTGCTTTAGTTGGCGTGTATTCTAACTACAACGTTAATGTCCCTCAGTTATTTGCTAATCTTGACCGCACAAAAGCTGTACAGCTTGGCATTCCTGTTGAAGAAGTATTTCGTACTCTACAAATTTACTTAGGGTCACTTTATGTAAACGATTTCAACCAGTTTGGTCGTACTTACCAAGTAATTGCTCAGGCTGATAAGGAGTTCCGTTCTACGCCACAAGATATTTCTCGTCTACAAGCACGAAATAATGAAGGACAAATGGTGCCATTGGCGACGATAATTCAAGTAGAAGAAGCCTTTGGTCCAGAAGTCGCCATGCATTACAACTCATATCGGTCGGCAGATATAAACGGTAATGCATCACCAGGCTATTCATCTGGGGAAGCACAAGCAGCTATCACTAAAATTCTAGATGAAACACTGCCTTCTGGTATGGAATTTGAGTGGACAGAATTGACCTATCAACAAATTTTGGCTGGTAATACTGCAATATTTGTATTCCCACTGTGTCTATTCCTTGTTTTCTTAGTACTTGCTGCACAGTATGAAAGTCTTGCATTGCCATTAGCGATCATTCTTATTGTACCTATGAGTATTTTATCTGCGATGATTGGCGTGTATATCTCAGGAGGTGATAATAATATTTTCACCCAAATAAGCTTATTTCTACTGGCAGGCTTAGCGTCTAAAAATGCCATACTTATCGTAGAGTTTGCTCATAATCTAGAGCATCAAGGTCGTACGACACTGGAAGCGGCTATTGAGGCTTCTAAGTTGAGATTACGCCCTATTTTAATGACTTCGTTTGCTTTCATCATGGGTGTGACGCCTCTGATGCTAAGTCAAGGCGCTGGTTCTGAGATGCGTCAAGCGATTGGAACCGCTGTATTCTCTGGTATGTTAGGTGTCACATTCTTTGGCTTAATCTTTACGCCAGTTTTTTATGTGTTATTCCGTAAAGTTGAAATTTATTTTTCTAAGGATAAAGATAGCGACAGAATCAAAGTTGAACCTTGGTAAGGTCTGATATTTAAATTGATGCTATGAATATTTCGATAAAGCAACACGTTTATGTGTTGCTTTATCGACTAATCAAGAATTTGATTGTTGGCATTCTCACGCCAACCTTATCTGCAAGTCAGTTATTCACCAACCAAGTCGGCGCATTTATAAAATGCGCCCTCACCACCTAAGGCAGTAACTAATTTTGGTAATACTTTTGCCATTTTGTCTTTTAAAATCCAAGGCGGATTAATCACGATCATGCCACTGGCCGACATACCGCTACCATACTGATCGGCGGCAATACCTAACTCAAACTGTTGTATTTTTTTGATCCCACTACGAATCAATTTCCGCTCTAAAATATCAATATTTTTGCGATCTACGACGGGATACCAAAGCGCATAAGTACCTGTAGGGAATTTTTTATAAGCACTATCAATCGCATCAAAGACTTGGCCATAATCTGTTTTAATTTCATATGAGGGATCAATTAATACTAATCCGCGACGTGAAATTGGCGGAAGTAAGGCATCCATTCCTTTAAAACCATCCTCATACATCACTCGTACGCCCTTCTGGTTTCCAGTATTTTCCAATAAAAGTTCGGCATCTCTTGGGTGTAACTCATACAGCCAACTGCGATCTTGTCGGCGCAAAAAATTAGATGCGATTAATGGCGACCCAGGATAAAAGTTTAAGCGGTCATCGGTATTGTAACTATCTATAACATCAAAATACTTAGCTAGTTCTGGCCAATCCTGTCGGTTTAGCTTGCCGATACCTTGAGTGTACTCTTGCAATTTAGCCGCATGCTCACTGTGTAAATTGTAAAGTCCTGCCCCAGCATGGGTATCAATGTAATCAAAAGCGTTGTCTTTTTTAGTTAAATGCTCAAGAATTTCAATGAGAACGATATGCTTAATAACATCAGCATAATTTCCAGCGTGGTATGAATGGCGGTAACTTAACAAAGTGAACTTCCTAATAAATCGAATATTTAATGCTCATTATAGTATTGCCGGACAGCTAACGACTAAGTATTATCGTTATGAGTTATTTAAGATGAAGAATATCACTCATCATGACGAGACAGTGACTATTGTAAAATTGTGTTTAAAACATAAAATGAACAGATGCAGCAAGTACAGAGTTCATTAAATACGAGTGCAATTTTCAGCATTACTTTTCAGAGTAACAAATTAGCCTCAGGTAGTGCTATCGTAAGCATAACCTCAATAGTGTTAGTATTGACTTAGATAATCAGCGTCATTGACTCATTTATTACTACTCACCAAATGGCGTAGATAATAGTCTTGATAAGGCAAATGGAATTGAATATGACAAACTTATGACTATTGTCACTTGTCTGTCACACAAGATACTTATAATCAGCATGATTGGATATTAATAGATAAAATGGATACTTTAGGAAATATGGGCAGTATAGAAGATATGGATGATATAGATAATTTAGATGCTCTAGAAGACATAGGCAATTTAGAGGGCATAGATACTATAGAAATCAATAACCCCGAATATTATCTTAACCGTGAGGTGAGCTTACTTGAGTTTAATTGGCGTGTTTTACAACAAGCTCTAGACGTCAATGTGCCACTACTTGAACGGTTAAATTATCTCTGTATTTCTAGCACCAATTTAGATGAGTTTTTTGAAGTTCGTGTTGCCGGCTTAATCCAACAAATTGAGATCGGTGATACCTACCTTGAAGCTGATCAAGTTAATACTCAGGAAGTACTTAAACTTATTAATGTCAGGGCTCACGAGCTCGTTGATGAGCAGTATCAAGTACTCAATGAAGTGCTGCTTCCTGCCTTGGAAAAAGAAGCTATTCGAGTATTACCTAGAGCAGAATGGACTGACGAACAAACTACATGGTTATCGACTTATTTTACTGAAGAAGTTGCACCTGTTTTAAGCCCTATGGGTCTAGATTCAGCTCACCCATTTCCTCGGTTATTAAACAAAAGTTTAAACTTCATTATCTCATTAATTGGTCGCGATGCATTCGGGCGCAACCGAGGTTACGCGATCCTACAAGCGCCTCGTGCTTTGCCTCGCGTTATTCAATTACCATCAGAACTTAAGCCAGATGGTGAACACCGTTTTGTATTCCTTTCATCCATTATTCACGCCTTCGCAGAAGATTTATTCTATGGCATGAAAATTAAAGGTCTTTATCAATTCCGTGTAACGAGAAATAGTGATCTCGCCATTGATACAGAAGAAACCAGTGATCTATTACGGGCAATATCAGATGAGCTTACACACCGTAATTATGGTGATGAAGTGCGTTTAGAGATCGCTCACAACTGTCCACAGGATATGGTTGATTTCCTTCGCGTTGAGTGTGGTATGCATGAAGATAATGTTTACCTTGTTAACGGCCCTGTAAATGTAAACCGTTTACAAGCCTTATACGCCTTGGTTGATAGACCTGATTTGAAATTTAAACCTTTCACTCAAGGCCGACCATCAGCCTTATCTTCAAATACTGATATATTTTCAGCTATTCGTAAGCAAGATATATTATTACATCACCCTTACCAATCATTTACACCTGTCATTGATATTATTAAACAAGCTGCCGCCG
This sequence comes from uncultured Methylophaga sp., assembly GCA_963975785.1. Taxonomy (GTDB): domain Bacteria; phylum Pseudomonadota; class Gammaproteobacteria; order Nitrosococcales; family Methylophagaceae. The sequence continues at coordinate 39,352 of CAXBIM010000022.1, read as the reverse complement.
ATCCTAATGTTTTGGTGATCAAACAAACACTGTATCGTACCGGTGCAAAATCACCCATTGTTGATGCTTTGGTAGCGGCAGCACATGCTGGTAAAGAAGTAACAGTGGTAATTGAACTTCGGGCTCGCTTTGATGAGGCTGAGAATGTTGCCTTAGCATCACGTTTACAACAAGCTGCCGCTCACGTTGTTTATGGCATTGTAGGCTACAAGACACATGCCAAAATGTTGCTTATTCTACGACGTGAAAACAACAAGCTGCGTCATTATGTTCATTTAGGCACAGGTAATTATCACCGTAGTACATCACGGGTATACACTGATTACGGCTTAATGACGTCAGATAAACAAATCGGTGAAGACGTTGGCCACTTATTTGTTCAACTAACAAGTCTTGGTAAAGTACCTAAGATGAACAAACTGTTGCATGCGCCGTTTACACTTCATGAAGGTTTGTTAAACCGCATTAATAATGAAATTGACAATGTGCAAGAAGGCAAACCTGCTCATATTATTGCCAAAGTGAATTCACTGGTTGAGCCGGAAATCATTCAGTCGTTTTATCGTGCTTCAATTGCAGGTGTAAAAATTGATCTCATTGTTCGTGGCGTATGTTGCCTAAAGCCGGGAATTCCAGGTCTGTCTGAGAATATTCATGTACGTAGTATTATTGGTCGTTTCCTAGAACACACCCGTGTTTTCTACTTTGCCAATAATGATGAGCCCGCGGTATGGGCTGGTAGTGCCGATCTTATGAAACGTAATTTATTACGCCGGGTAGAAACATGTTTCCCTATAGAATCTAAGCGCTTACGAGATAGAGTTCTTGAAGATCTTAATATATATTTAGCCGATAATACACAGGCTTGGATCTTGTCATCTGATGGTCGTTACAAACGTGTTGAGCATGAAGAAGACGATGAAATCGTCTGCGCTCAAACTACACTACTAGAACAAATGGCAACAACTTACTAAACAAAAGCTGGGGTAGAAAAAATCTACCTCAGCTATTTGAAGCAGGTTTAGTGTAGTTGAAATGTTCGTTCAACCACTCTTGATAAGTTTGAAATGGGTTCAGTGTTACAGTTTGTTTGCTGGACTGTTGCGTAGCTTGTAGCCAATTACCAAGCGAACTATATTCATTTAACATTTACTGCTCCTCAAAGACATTTAAGAATTTGAAGAGCAGATTACTGTAATTTTATTACACCATAATGACTAACTGGTAATCGTTCCAGAGCCTATATTCGGGAACTATGACTTTGTTATTGACCAGCAATAATGAATCTTAGGATTACGTTCAAAGTCCTGAGGTAACGTTGAACGACTAATATCTTTTATCGTGAAGTTAGAATTTGCAAAAGCATCATTATCCATTTTGAAATCACGGCGATTCGTTGAAAAGAGCAACACCCCATCGTCAGTTAATAAGTTTGCCGTCATAGTAATCAGCGATACATGATCGCGCTGAATATCAAACACACCATCCATACGTGTCGAGTTTGAGAATGTCGGTGGATCAAGGAAAATCAAACCATAGCGTTGTGATGTTTGTTCCGGTGTTTTTAACCATTCTAAACAGTTAGCACGCACAAATTGGTGCTGTTCACCCATAAAACCATTTAAGGCTAGATTATCTTGTGCCCATTCTAGATAAGTATTAGACATATCGACGGTAGTGGTCGATTTAGCATTACCTGCTGCCGCATAAACCGTGGCTGAACCTGTGTAAGAAAATAAATTTAAGAAATCTTTTCCTGCCGCTTGTTCAGCAATCATTTGCCTTGTAATTCTGTGATCTAAAAACAAACCTGTATCAAGATAATCCGTTAAGTTAATCCAAAAACTCAAGTCAGACTCGATCACTTTAATGCGTTGTTTTTGTGAACCATGTGATTCATATTGTTGTGTGCCACGCTGTTTTTGTCTTAGCTTAAGCACAATATGTGAAGCTGGTAGAGACAATACATGTGGAATTGCTTCCATCACATCATTCAAACGCTGGACAGCTTTTTCCGGATCGATTGATTTAGGCGGCGCATATTCTTGAACATGAACATAATCACCATATAAATCAACGGCCACAGCATATTCTGGTAAATCAGCATCGTATAGACGATAACATTCTGTTTTGTTCTTTTTAGCCCATTTGCTCAGATGTTTTAGATTCTTTTTTAAACGATTAGCAAACATAACAGCATGTTCAGAAGGTTCATACGTTGGCTGAACCAGGGTTTCTTCGTCAATATCAATTGATTTAACTACTTGTTCTTCACGCTGAGAATGGAGTGATACTGGACGTGGAGCGCGATAACATAAAACTTGACAGGCGATTGGTCCATTATCAAATGGAAATTGTTCGAATATCGTTAAGCCTGTGAATTTACCTAGCTGTTCATTATCGGTAATCAGCGTTGTTCGCCATGCCGGAAATGATTCACTCACTATATTGCCTAAACTTTCGTAAAGATGGTGCAGTTCAGATACATTACCCATACGTTCACCATATGGTGGATTACACACGACCATGCCGCTAGCAGGTAATAATTTAGCTTGTGATGGCCAATCTAATAACTCACGTTGTTCAACGTTAATACGATCTGACAAACCTATTTCAGCAATATTCGCTCTAGCCGCTTCAACGGCTTTAAGATCTGCATCACCACCCGTAATAACTGGTAATCGTGATAAACCGCTATGACGTCGGCGTTCTGCTTCCGCTTTCAAACGTTTCCAAGCTTCTTTATCGTGTTGTTTCCAATATGTAAAACCAAAGTAATCACGTAAACTACCTGGCGCAATATCAGCAGCCATCATCGCAGCTTCAATTAAAAACGTGCCTGAACCACACATAGGATCAATTAATCCCCAGCCTTGTTTAGCAAGACGTGGCCATTCAGCTGAAAGTAAAATCGCTGCGGCTAAATGTTCTTTTAATGGTGCCGGTGTATTTTGTACACGGTAACCACGTTTGTGCAGACTTTCACCGGATAAATCGATGCTGACTATTGCTTGATTGTTTTTAAGATAAACATTTATTCGTAGATCAGGCTGCAACAGTTCTACCGAAGGCCGTTCACCCGTTTGTTCGCGAAAACGATCAACGATACCGTCTTTTACTCGCTGAGCACCATATTGTGTATGATGAATTTTTGAGCGAAAACTATTAAATTCAACAGCGATCGTCGTACCTTCGGCATCAATATGATCTTCCCATGGTAAATCATAGATTCCTTGGTAAAGTGCATCCGTCGTTGTTGCTGAGAAGTGGGCAATGGGCATCAACACGCGAATCGCAACACGGGACCATAAACAGACGCGATATGCATCTTCTAAACTGCCTGTAAAACGAATATTGCCCTGCTCTTGTTTGGTCTCTTTTATCCCCATTTCGACTAATTCTTTAGCCAATAAAGGCAGCATGCCGCGTGCGGCAGTGACGGTAAACTTATGTGTCATATTTTATCCTGATATAATTCCTAGCTATTTTAATACAGGTAAAAACATTCATGGCTATTAATGACAAACAAAAGCTTTATTTAAAAGGCTTATCGCACCCACTTAAACCCGTTGTTATGGTTGGTAACAAGGGCTTAACTGAGACAGTGCTTGCTGAAATTGAAAACGCTCTATCACATCACGAATTAATTAAAGTACGTGTTAGCGGACAAGAAAAAGCAGAACAAGCTGAAATGATTGAGGCGATTGCGCTTAAAACCAGCTCAAACTTGGTCATGATGATTGGTCATATTGGTGCTTTCTACCGCGCAGCAAAAGAGCCGAAAATTCAATTACCTAAAAAATAATACTGTAATTTTAAGGATATCGTAATGATTGAAAAACCTGCTGATACCGAACAAAAAATCGAAAAAGTACTGGCTGAACGCTGGAGTGGCCGTGCATTTGATCCTGCCTTACCCGTGAGCGATGAACAAATTATTGCAATGTGTGAAGCGGCGCGTTGGGCACCCTCTTGTTTTGGTGATCAGCCTTGGCGATATATTATTTGGAATCGCTACAAGGATGAAGTCAGCTGGCAAAAGGCAGTCGAGTGCTTGGTACCGGGCAATGAAGCTTGGGCCAAAAATTCGCCTGTATTAGTGTTAGCGGCTTCAGTTCAATCATTCAGCCATAATGATGCTGCTAATCGTTGGAACGGCTATGATACAGGTGCAGCTAGTGTCAGTTTATGTTTGCAAGCATCAGCAATGGGTTTAATGAGTCATCAAATGGGTGGTTTTGATAGTGATAAGCTTAAATCCGTTTTCGCAATTCCTGCTGACATAAACTTATGGGCAATGATTGCTATCGGTCACCCAGCAGCACTAGACACATTAACTGAAGAAGAATTGACACGGGAACTAAACGCACGCGAACGTCGTCCTTTATCTACACAGTTTTATAGTGGTGATTGGAATATTCCGCTTAATTGAGGTGAATAAGAATGAAATCAGCTTTACTACTTACCGGTTTACTAAGTACTACATCTGCCTTTGCAGTAGACCAGTTATATTTAGACCGATTGAACGATACCCATATCTGTCATCACTGCAACTTAAGTGACGCTGACCTACAGGGACGGGATTTTAACGGTGCCGATATGAGCGAAGCCTTATTAAAAGGCATCAACTTAAGTGAAGCTAAATTGGTCGGGGCATGGTTTACGCGTTCAAGAGTACAAAATGCAAATTTTGAAAAGGCTGATCTTTCTACTGCTTTAATGGACAATGCCAATTTTACAGGTGCTAATTTCAAAGATGCCAACCTGACTAATGCCAAACTCAACTTCTCTGATTTAACAAATGTAGATCTAACGGGTGCGATTCTTATTGATACGGTACTTCGCGGCGTTACCTACTGTAATACTACGATGTCAGATGGCACGATTAATAATGATGGTTGCCCTACCCCACCAAAATAGCCCTAACACATACTCAGCTACGCACATTAATAGCCGCTTACGTTACAATAAGCGGCTATTTTGCATCTAATTGTTTGATACTATATTGATAAACACACTGCAACAACTTGAAAAATCACTTGATACAGCAATGTTATCGGATCAATTTCCTTTACGTCGTAGGCTCCATAGTCTGCGTAAACAGGCTGATATCAAACCCGAGCAAGTCAACAGGTTAAAAGCCCAAATTACTGCATCGGTTGATCGTCGTGAGTTACGACAAAAAAATATCCCGATACCTGAGTTTGAAGATGGTTTACCGGTTATTGAGCGCCGTGAAGAAATAGCAAAAGCGATAAGTGAAAACCAAGTCATCATTCTCAGTGGTGAAACGGGTTCTGGTAAAACAACACAATTACCTAAAATTTGTTTAGCACTAGGTCGTGGTGTGGCAGGAATGATCGGCCATACTCAGCCGCGTCGAATTGCTGCTAGAACGGTCGCCACTCGTATTGCTGAAGAGTTAAAAAGTGAACTCGGTGAAGTTGTTGGTTATAAGGTTCGCTTCCACGATCAAGTAAAAGCAGATAAAAGCTACGTCAAATTGATGACCGATGGTATTTTGCTTGCAGAAACCCAAAATGATAAGTTTCTCAATCAATACGACACCATCATTATTGATGAAGCTCATGAACGCAGTCTTAACATTGATTTTTTATTAGGTTACCTTAAACAGTTACTACCCAAACGTCCTGATCTGAAAGTTATTATTACTTCGGCAACTATCGATACTGACCGTTTTTCTAAACACTTTCGTAATGCTCCAGTAATTGAAGTCAGTGGTCGTACCTTTCCGGTTGAAATACGCTACCGTCCACCGATGGGTGATGATGACGAACAACGTGGCTACGATATGGTGCACGGTATTGTGGAAGCTGTTGATGAATTATGTCGTGAAGGTCAAGGCGATATTTTGGTATTTTTATCTGGCGAGCGTGATATTCGTGACGTATCTGAAGCTTTACGCAAACATCATCCACCCAAAACTGAAATTTTACCTTTATTAGCTCGCCAATCCGCAGTAGAGCAAAACCGGGTATTTAAAACCGGTGGACATCGTCGTATCGTGCTGGCAACCAATGTGGCTGAAACATCTTTGACCGTGCCAGGTATTCGTTACGTGGTCGACCCAGGCTATGCCCGTATAAGCCGTTATAGCGTAAGAAATAAGGTACAACGACTTCCAATTGAGAAAGTGTCCCAGTCGAGTGCTAATCAACGTTCAGGTCGTTGTGGTCGTGTTGCAGCCGGTGTTGCAATTCGCTTATACGATGAAGATGATTTCAAAAACCGCCCAGCATTTACAGATCCAGAAGTATTAAGAACTAATCTTGCGTCAGTTATTTTGCAAATGTCATCTCTCAATTTAGGCGAGCCTGCAAAATTTCCCTTTATCAATCCACCGCCAGAAAAAATGATCAACGATGGATTTCGTTTATTGGAAGAATTAGACGCCGTTGATAGAAACCGTAAACTCACGGCAACGGGAAGACAATTAGCTCAATTACCGATAGATCCTCGCATTGCGAGGATGCTGCTAGCCGCTCAAAAGCTAAACTGTCTCACCGAACTATTAATCATTGCCAGCGCCTTGAGTATTCAAGATCCTCGTGAACGGCCGATGGATAAGCAACAAGCGGCAGATGAAGCGCACAGTAAATATAAAGATGAGCGTTCAGACTTTTTAGCATTTATTAAGCTGTGGGAGCTCTATCACGATAAGAAAAAACATCTCAGCCAAAACAAGCTAAGACAATATTGTAAGGAACACTTTTTATCCTTTTTACGTTTACGTGAATGGCATGATATACATCAGCAATTGCATATTCAAGTCACACAAATGGGCTTGAAACCTAATCAAGTGCCTGCTGAATATAAAGAAATTCACCAAGCCTTATTGTCTGGTTTATTGAGTAATATCGCCGTTAAAAGTGATAACAAAGAATATACGGGTACACGTAACTTAAAACTACATATCTTCCCCGGCTCTGCCTTACATAAAAAAGGGCCTAAGTGGATCATGGCCGCTGAACTGGTCGAAACTGGTCGCCTATATGCTCGTATTGCCGCCAAAATAGAACCGGAATGGATTGAACCTGTCGCCGGCGATTTAGTACGTAAACAGTATTCTGATCCGCATTGGGAAAAGAAGCCAGCACAAGTTGTTGCCTTTGAACAAGTTTCTTTATACGGCTTACCAATAGTGCCTCGACGTCGAATCCACTTTGGTCCGATTGACCCACAGATGTCGTATGAAATATTTATTCGTGATGCTTTAGTTCAAGGTGATTGGTTTTGTCGGGCTCCCTTCTTTCAGCATAATCTGGATCTAATTGAAAATATTGAGTTGCTAGAACAAAAATCTCGACGGCGTGATGTATTAGTTGATGACAATGTCTTATTTGAATTTTATAAGACACGAATTCCAGCCCACATTACAAATGGCGCTGGTTTTGAAAAATGGCGTAAAAAGGCTGAACAAGATAATCCCAAACTATTATTTCTGACGCGTGACGATTTAATGCAACATCAGGCTGATAATGTCACTGCAGATAGTTTTCCAGATCAAATACTCGTCAATCGTGTGCCTTTGGCTTTGGAGTATAACTTTGAACCAGGCAAAACACATGATGGCATCACCCAAACGATTCCTCTGTCATTGCTCAACCAAACAAGCCCAGAACGTTATGAATGGCTTGTACCTGGCCTATTACGTGACAAGGTCATGTTATTACTTAAAAGCCTGCCTAAAACACAACGACGTCATTTTATTCCCGTGCCTAAATATGCCGATGACTGTTTAAAAAGCATGAATTCTGATGACGGCGCCTTATTGCCAGCATTAAGTGAACAACTACGTAAATTAACGGGCGTAGAAATCAGCTTGTCAGACTGGAATACCAGCGATTTACCACTTTATTTACAAATGAATTTCCGTCTAGTTGATGAAGATGGCAAGTTACTCGCTGAAAGTCGGGATTTAAATCAACTCAAACAAACATGGGCTAAACAAGCGGCCGCCAGTTTCCGCCAAATTCCAGATAGTGATTATGAACAACAGAATCTAACAAACTGGTCGTTTGGCAATTTACCTGAACATATCACCTTACAACAAAACGGTTTAGAAATGACCGCTTACCCAGCCTTAGTTGATAAAGTTGAATCTGTTGACCTCACATTGATGGATACGCTTGCTCAGGCACAAACACAAACCCAAAAAGGCCTACGTCGCTTATTTATGTTGGCACAACCTGACGCCATAAAATACCTTAATAAACATCTGCCAAATATTAAACAAATGTGCCTGCATTATGTAAATGTGCCACCCGCGCCTTTTGCGAATGTTGAGAGTGATGCTAAACAAACACCATCGGAACAGCTTAAAACTGATCTTATTCATGTTGCATTCGATCGCTGTTTTATATTAGATCAACCCGCTATTTTGAGCCAAAAAGATTTTGAAAATCGCTTGGAAAGTAAGCGGGGGCAATTAGTTAATATCGCTGTCGAACTTGCACAACAAATTGCCAATCCTCTTGCTGAATATCATGCTATTGCTAAGCGCTTGTCTGCCAAAATGCCACTGACTGCGATTCATGCAGTTAAAGAGATCCGTGAACAGCTCAATCATCTGCTTTATCAAGGCTTTGTCCACAACACCGCTGATGAAGCATTAAAACGGCTACCTGCTTATTTTCAGGCTATAGGTCAGCGTTTAGATAAACTAACGAGTGATCCGACACGAGATAAACAGTGGATGATTGAAGTAGCCCCACATTGGCAACGTTATCTTAATAATGTCGGTAAACGAAACTCGGCAGAGTTTGAGCTTTATCGCTGGATGTTGGAAGAGTACCGTATTTCCTTATTTGCTCAAGGTATCAAAACAGCCTATCCAGTCTCGGCTAAACGACTCGAAAAACAATGGCAGCTATGTTGAACATGACTTACAGTAGAACAATCATACTGACTGAGCCCATTTCATAATGCCTTAGCTTAAGCTGATAACAATGCTTTGTAGCTATCAAGTGGCATCGGCTTATAAAAGTAATAGCCTTGTATATATTCACAGCCTAATGCAGCTAAGGCTTTATGTTCACTTTCAGTTTCAACACCCTCTGCTACGACGTCTAATTTCAACTCTTTTGCCAACGACATAATCATTCTAACGAGCGCGGCATCATTGTCACTATTTGCCATATTAGTCACAAATGCTTTATCAATCTTTAAGGTATCAATCGGAAACTGCATTAAGTAACTAAGGCTTGAATACCCTGTCCCAAAATCATCAATTGCTAAACCCAGACCAAGCTCTTTCAACTTCATCATTGTCTCGATTAGTTTTTCGGGATTTGCTGAGGCGACTTCTTCTGTAATTTCAAGTTCTAAGAAAGAAGGCGGCATTCCTGTTTCGATTAAAGTGTGGCTTACATACTCAACAAAGCCAGCTTGAATAAAATGACGTGCAGATATATTGACCGCTATTTTTTGGGGTTCAAGCCCTTCATCACTCCAGTTCACCCACTGTTTACATGCAGTTGATAACACCCATTCACCGATACCGATAATTAAATCACTTTCTTCGGCTATCGGGATAAATTCTGCTGGTGAAATATACATATCGTTATATTGCCAACGTATCAACACCTCACCACCGACAAATTGCCCTGTCTGAGTATCAACCTTAGGTTGAATGTTTAAGATGAATTCCCCTTTCTCTAACGCATGTTTTAAACCTTGCTCTATGGCTAATAATCGCGTTGCCTGTTCAGTTAAGTCTTCACTATATAACCGAACGCTCGATCCTTCTTTTATACCTTGCCGTAAGGCGGTATCAGCATTACGTAATAACTGTTCGGCATCAGAGCCACCTTGAGGAAAAGTCGTAAGCCCCACAGTACAGTGCATACTTAAACCTAAGTCCCCTATTGATAATGCTGGTGCAAACAAACTGATCAAATTATCAGCCAATTGCTTGGCATGTATGGGGGTTGCAGAGTTATTACAAATATGCTTTTGTCATTATCGCTCATAATGTAAACAGGCATAAAAAAAGCCACTGACATTGTTTTGTGAGTGGCTTTTAGTATTCTATTTGCAGCGGTTTATCTACACAACAAGAAATTCGTTTCACTTTCAAGCAGCATTTGTGTCGTAAAACTACCAAACATAAAACCATGAATTTTACCGTGACTAAACGCACCCATCATCGTCAAATCTATATGATGTTCTTGTTGATATTCGGTTAATAATTCGACGGGGTCACCTTTTAATGCCGTTGTCTTTAATATGCATTTAGCTGAGGATAATTCCTTTTCAACTTCATCAACAAGACGCTGAGCTTCCTCTATGTTTTTCTGAACACTAATAATGTGTATGTTAAACAGCTGTGTAGAAAATAAATCATTCTTAATGATTTCAATCGCTTTTTTAGATGTGGGACTACCGTTATAAGCCAGCATTAAATTACGCGGTGCTACAAATGGTTTTTTTACAATCACAATAGGTTTATGACTCACTCTAATAGCTTCTTCTAGTTGTGAACCTAAACCTTTTTTATCACCATTATGATCTTGGCCTGTCGCACCTAAGACTACAATTTCTATTTCCATCTCAAGATCTTGCAAGACTTCTGACAAAGTACCGTGACGTTGTTTAGCAACGATATTTGTTAGACCGGCCTGCTCTGCTTGTTGAACAGCATTATTTAGAATAGTTTTGCCATCAGCGATCAAACGCTTACTTTCTATCCTTTCTTCATCAGAAAGTTCATTCAGTAAGTGTTCCGTCATATTTGGAGTGATAGTGCCTTCGTGATGTACTTTTTCGCTAAGGTGTGAATGCTCAATGGTATGCAGAAACTTAATCGAAAACTGACTGTTATTAGCAAGCCAAATAGCCTGCTCAATCACCGCATCACTTAATTTTGAACCATCAATACAAGCCAGGATGCACTTTTTGTCTACCGTAGTCATCATTAATGTCCTCCCATTATTTTTTCGATCTCTTCTGGTTTGTCATGCACAGCAAACTTATCTAATAGCGTTTCACTCGCTTCATTCAAGCCGATAATACTGACATCTGCACCTTCGCGACGTAATTTAATAACAACTTTATCTAATGCCGCAACGGCAGTGATATCCCAAAAATGAGCACGGTGAACGTCAATCACTATTTTATCAACGGCTTCTTTATAATCGAATAGACTGATAAATTTATCTGAGGAATTAAAGAAAACTTGACCAACCACGTTATAACTACGGGTGTCTGTAGCATCATCATAATTAGATTCTATATACATAAATTGGCTTAAACGTTGTGCCATAAATAGCGCGCCAATTAATATTCCAGTAAACACACCAAAAGCTAGGTTGTGTGTCCACACCACCACTACTACCGTGGCAATCATGACTACAGATGCACTTTTAGGATTTGTTTTTAGTTCTTTCAATGATGACCAATTAAACGTACCAATAGAGACCATAATCATCACCGCAACCAAAGCTGCCATAGGCACAATCTTCAAAATATCGCTTAAAAACACCACTAAGATCAATAACACGACACCAGCAGTCATCGCTGATAAACGACCTCGACCACCTGACTTCACATTGATAATAGATTGACCAATCATGGCACAGCCCGCCATACCACCTATCAAACCCGAACCGATATTAGCAATCCCTTGGCCCTTACATTCGCGTTTTTTATCGCTTTGAGTATCAGTGAGTTCATCAATAACATTGGCCGTCATTAATGATTCTAATAAACCGACAACGGCAATTGATAAAGAATACGGCAAAATTATTTTCAAGGTCTCAAGATTCAAAGGCACATCAGGCCATAAGAAAATAGGTAAGGTATCAGGTAAATCGCCCATATCCCCTATGGTACGGACATCTATCCCTAAAAAGTAAACAAATACTGTCAATGCAATAATATTAATCAGTGGTGAAGGCAGAATTTTGCCAATAACAGGTACATAAGGGAACAGATAGATAATACCCAAGCCCGCTGCAGTTAAAGCATAAACATGCCATGTCACATTGAGTAGTTCAGGTAGCTGTGCCATAAAGATAAGTATTGCTAAGGCGTTTAAAAAACCAGTCATCACTGACTTAGACACAAAACTCATAAATTTATGTAGGTTGAGATAGCCAGCTACTATCTGCAAAACACCCGCAAGTATGGTTGCTACCAAGAGATACTGCAGCCCAAAATCCTTGACCAAGGTAACCATAAGTAATGCCGTAGCAGCCGTAGCGGCTGAAATCATACCTGCTCGTCCACCGACAATCGCTATAATAAAAGCGATAGCAAATGAGGCATAAAGCCCTACTTTAGGATCCACTCCAGCAATAATAGAAAATGCGATGGCTTCTGGTACAAGGGCAATTGCGACTACAATTCCGGCGAGAATATCGCCACGAATATTGCCCAGCCAGTCTTGTTTAGCTGATAACAGCATTGTTTATTCCTTATTATATATTTTGAACTGTTGTGGAAACGCCAAGCCGATGCCTACCAGACTTCTATTGAAATAGATTCTAGAAAGTGCTCGTTAAACGGTAAGATTGGAATATAGCGCTTGGTGAAATTTATCTTACATCACCAAATAACGGTCAAATTATACAGTAAAAATGATATCTTTTTTCACTCGCATATCTCTACATTACTAGCGTTTGCGTGGTATATTAATAATCGTATTGCAAAATTAACACACATGGAGTGCAAGCTTGGATAACTATAGAGCTAAAATGAAGGGAAGTATTAATCTATTAGTCATTGCAGCTATCGTTACGAGTACTATCGCTGGATCATATTATTATATCGATCGTCAGGCGGATTCACGCGCGACTGAAAAAATGATATCGTTAGTTGATGAGGCAAAGTCACAAGGAGTACTGCTCAGTTACTCTTCTGTTGATGCTTCACCGTTATTACAAACCGTTGAAATATCTAATTTACAAATCACTGGGAAGGAACAGGAACCTGACATACGGTTAGGTAATGTCACCATGAAAGGTTTCAGCTGGCAGGATTTGAACAATAAACAAAATAACTTCCCGACAAAGATGAGCATAGACATCAAAAATGGTGAACTTGATCTTAAGAACAGTATGTTTGAAGCCGATGCCGAAATGCAGACGTTTGAGCGTATATTCGGAGATGTCATCCCCTTTTCGACCTATATAACGTACAAGTTCGATCCCACCGACAAATGGTTAAAGCTGTCATTAACGCAAACTGTAGAAGAAAGTTTCTTTTTTAATAGCTCAATTATATTAGGTAATATGGAGTGGATAACATTAGTTGATAAACAGCAAACACAAATGCCTGTACAAATGATGTCTGAGGCAATGAGCTCAACCCTCAACAACTTATCTATAACCTACAAGAACACTGGGCTTATTGAAAAAATAAGAGCAGATATGAGTGAACAAACTGGAAAAACAACTGAGCAATTAAAGCAAGAAAGTATCGCTCAAATGAAACAGTTACAAATGACATCAGTCCAGCACTGGGGTCCAATATTTACTCCATTCATTGATGAAATGATTAAGTTCAGTAGCGAACCAAAACAATTACAACTCGATATAGCGCCTGTTCAACCATTAACTGGTCAATATTTTATGATGGCATTTATGGGCGGAGAATCCAGTCTTATCAAATTAATAGAAGATGCCCAAATAAAACTTAGAGCAAATTAAACTGGCTAGTCATAAACTTTAAGATTGACCTATTCAACTTATTTCGTAGGTAACGCCCATGTCACTGTCTAAACAATTATTACTATTAATTAGTCTCATTTTTTTCATCGTATTCTCTGTCAATTTCGTATTGAGCATGAGCAATATTAAAAGCTATCTTGAAGTCGAATCAGAGGTGCACGTGCAAGATACGGCGACCTCGTTAGGCCTGTCGATAAGCCCCTATATGTCTAACGAAGATGACCCCATCATTCGCACGATGATGAATGCCATTTTTGATATGGGTTATTACAAGGAAATGAATTTAGTTGATGTTGATGGCAAGAATTTAATATCACTTACTAGCTCAGAAGAAATTGCCGGTGTGCCATCGTGGCTTGTATCTATAATGCCAATGAAGGTTACTACCGCCGTGTCAGAGATAAGCTCTGGTTGGAGTATTAGCGGCACCTTATCCGTGACAACTAATCCAGGCTACGGCTACTTGAAACTATATGAGCAAGGGAAAACAACGCTTACATATTCATTCATTATTTTCTTAATCGCTATTAGCTTATTAGCCATAACACTTCGGTTTACTTTGAGACCTTTACGGGCAATTGAAAAGCAAGCAAATGATATTTCATCAGGCCATTTTACAATTATTGAAGACTTACCATGGACGCTTGAAGTTAAAAATGTAGCACAATCCATGAACAGTATGTCACTTAAAATTGGTGCAATGATAGCAAGGCTCAATAGCAAACTTACATCTTTGAGTGAAAATTTAAAGCGTGACCCACTGACTAAGCTATTGAATCAAGCTACTTTCTATGTGAATTTAAAAGAAATACTGTCGCTGGGACAATCTGGTTATGCAGCTATTATTAAATTCGATGACTTGGCCAATATTGCCAAAAATGAAGGCAATGAAGCCGTTAATCAATTGTTAATTAAATTTGCACGCGTATTAGAACAAATCCAACAATCAGAACCCCGTATGAGTACATATAGACTATATGGTTCAGAGTTCGCTCTACTTTGTCCAACACTTAACAACGACGAAATTGTTGCTCTAGCAGACTCACTTAAGCTAGCGATTTCAGACCTAGGTCAACAATATTATATTGATGATTTAGTGCATATGGGCATCATACAGTTTGAACGTAGCAGTGATTTTAATAAATTATCTCCTGCCATGATCGAAGCCTATGAACAAGCTAGAAAGATTGGTCATAATGCCTATTTCATTCAAGAAGAAAGTATTACTTCAATGAGTGAGTTGGACTGGAAAGCAACTATTAATAACGTTATTGAAAACAATATGCCTGAAATAATGTTAACGTCAGATGCTTATAATTATGACGGTGATACACCTGTCATGATCATGCAAGAAGCCTTTACCTTAGTAAAAGATTCTTCCGGAAACCCACTATCTATCGGTACCTTCTTTTCAATGGCACAAGAGTTTGGTTTAGAAGAAGAGTTAGATAAATGTATTGTTAATAAAATTTTCCAATTCATGGCGCAATCGCGTCAGTCAGTTCCGGTAACCATCAACCTTTCGATGACGGCAGTCTCATCACCGTCATTCTGTGCGTGGTTACAAAGCAAAATCCAGCACACTACACTTAGCCCAGGACTTTTAGTGTTTAGTGTCACGGCCTATTCGGCTGCGAAAAACCTTACAGCTTTTGCTAACTTTAGTATTTTTGTCAAAGCATTAGGGGCAAGAACTCTACTCAAACGTTACTCATCAGATATTATTGCGATTAATTTATTACAAGAACTCCATATTGACTATATCCGCTTAGCACGTAATTTAACCAGTGACATTCAAGCCGATATCAATAAGTCTGATATGTTAGATATCATGCAAGAAGTATCAAACTTATTGGATATAAATATTATTGCGGAAGGCGTTCATCAAGAAGATGATTTTGAATTCGTCAGGAAATCAGGTATTTATGGCATAGGTCGCTAAGACTGTTCTCATGACAGGCATGAAAGCACGGCTACAGATTTCTAATAATGCCATTTTGTGTATTATTGCAACACTGTGCTTGATGCTGTCGTGCTCACTTGTAGCTAAAGGTGAGATTACTGAAGCCTTACTAACCAAAATAGAAGAAAAATACAATAAGTTTGCTCGTGAACGCGTTGTGGCTTGGCAGACACTTATTGAAACATCGCAAGATTTGTCTGATGATGAAAAACTCAATGTTGTTAATCGTTTTTTCAACAGCAATATGATATTTATTGATGACCAATCACTATGGGGTCAAGAAGATTATTGGGCAACGCCCATAGAAGCCTTATCAATTGGTGCGGGTGACTGTGAAGATTATTCTATTGCTAAATATTTCACACTTAAACAATTAGGTGTTGATGAAGACAAGCTTCGTATTACCTATGTTAAAGCAATAAAAATAGATCAAGCACATATGGTATTAACCTATTTTAAGGACAAACGTGCTATTCCATTGGTCTTGGATAATCTTGATACAGAAATCAAGGCTGCTAATTTACGCACCGATTTAGTTCCTGTTTATAGTTTTAATGGTGATGGTCTATGGCTAGCCAAATCACGTGGTGAAGGCAAGCGAGTAGGTAGCGCTTCTCGCCTTTCCTTATGGGAAGATCTAGAACAAAGAATGCTGTCAGATCAATAGTTGTGTTTCACTAACTATTGGAATGCGACAATTTGTCATAAATATCAGGAATAAACTCCTGATAAAAAAGGATTTTTGGCTTTGGATTTTCGCCTGCTAAGCTGTATTCTATCCTTCATTAACTACCCACTCTAATGGAGCGATAAAATGAAGAAATCACTAGCTTTAGCATTATTTAGTACTTTTTTATCAATGAGTATCAACGCAGCAGAACCCACTATTGAACTGCTAGCAGGCATTGAAGCCGGTATCGATTCTGACACTGCAATGACGATTAATGACTTATCAAAAACACAAGAAATCTTGTCATCAAAAAGAACTGGCAGTGTTGAGTCTTGGTATAACAAAGATTCAACAACACATTATGATGTAAAAGTAGGCAAGCATTACAGTGCAGAACAACGCCCATGTATTGCCTATACATTAACGACTAAACATAGCTCAAAAACTGAAAGCCAAAACTTAAATGCCTGCATGAATTACGAAGGTCAATGGATTTCATCATCCTTTTCGCTATAAATATAGAGCATAGTAACGATTAAGCCTTACTAGCTTGAACTAAAGCCCACAGTATTAAAAAATACTATGGGCTTTTTTATTACGGGGCTGTAGCTGTAAATATGGCTCTGACCGGAGCGGGATGGCCTTCAATGGTTTTACTATGATCATTAGGATCAAGAAAATCAGCCAAAGATTCAAACGTCATCCACTCAGTGGGGCGCTGCTCTTCTATGCTCGTGGTATTAATATCCACACATCGCACATCCTTAAAGCCACAACGACGTAACCATAATTCCATTGTTGCTATGGTCGGAAAAAACCAAACATTTCGCATTTTGGCATATCGGCCTTCCGGCATCAGTGTCACCCCCTCTTCACCTTCAATAATCAACGTTTCTAGGACTAACTCACCACCTGAACGCAGGCATGCACGAAGTTCGTATAAATGATCTAGTGGTGAACGACGATGATATAACACGCCCATAGAAAATACTGTGTCGAAACAGCCTAACTTTTCTGGCAAATCTTCAATACCTATCGGCAGTACATAATGATTACTTTCACCAATATAGTGTTGCATGACCTGATATTGCATCACAAAGACTAATGTCGGATCAATCCCAAGTACTAACTCGGCCCCTTCGCCTAGCATTCGCCAACCGTGATAACCATTACCACCACCGATATCAAGCACTTTTCTACTCGCTAATGGTTGAATATGAGGTAATAAGCGATCCCATTTCCAGTCAGAACGCCATTCAGTATTGAGTTCAATACCAAATAATTCATAGGGTCCTTTCCGCCAAGGATGGAAGGCTTTTAGGTTTCCAACAAAAGCTTCACGGTCGTCATCAGCAAGCTCACTAGAAAAACCGATTTGAACCTGATCTTTCAAATTGATTGCTGTCGGAGTGATATTTGGAAGTGCTGCTAGCGCCGTTTGCCAGCCGGTCATTTTGCCATGGCCATCTTCTGATAATTTTGCCGGTATAGTCTGACGTAACTGCGCTGACCAATGTTCTAGTCCAAGGGCATCCAACTTTGGATAAAGAGATTGATACACACTCATTTAATAGCAACCAGTGAAATAAAGTTAAAGCATTGAAACCATAACTCACTAAAATCAAAGCCAGCAGACTTAAGACGTTGCTGATGATTTACTAAGGTTTCTGGGATCAGCACTTTTTCTAATGCACTCCGTTTTTGACTTATTTCTAGGTCACTATAACCATTAGCACGTTTAAAATCATGATGAGCTTCAATTTGAAAGTCTTGTTTTTCAGTGTCATCGAAAGCAATTTTTTCCGAAAGAATCAAAATGCCACCGGGCTTTAAACCTAGATAGATACGTTTTATTAGCAATAAACGCTCTTCAATGGGTATAAATTGCAAAGTAAAATTGAGTACTACCACTGATGCGTTTTTTATATCAACATTTTGTAAATCAGCACATATCATTTTGACTGGAATGGCTGATGTTTGATCGCTGGCTAAAAGTTGTTGACCACGTTCGATCATTGCCGCTGAATTATCAATGGCAATAATGTCACAATTTGGTTTGGTAATTCGTTGTCGCATAGAAAGTGTTACCGCACCCAAAGAGCAGCCTAAATCATAACAATGGCTGTCTGCTTGGGCATATCTAGCAGCTAAAACACCAATGGTTGAAATCATCGTGCCATAACCAGGCACCGAGCGTTGAATCATGTCAGGAAAGACATCAACAACTCGCTCATCAAAGCGAAAATCAATCATTTCCTCTAAGGGAGAAGCGTAAATGGCATCTTGTTTTCTAGCCATTATTGCTCACCTTTTTTCTTCGCAACATTGTTTCTTAAATAGACTGGCGTGGCTTGCTCTGCGGGTAATAAACGCCCGGCTTCAGCTTCAAATTGGGCCAATTTAACAATGCTCGTCGCGCGAGGATAATGCTCAAAACTCACATTATCTAGCTTGTTAAGAAAACCTTCACGCAATATTTCATCATATTCACGCCAACCCGTGCCAATCCCATTCCACGTTAATGAATCATCAGACATAGTCGCGGGTAAGAAGTCCTGAGGTGGACAAACACGTTCATCATCAACCGCTTTTACTAATCCATTTTCACGTTGATAACTCGCACAATAAATTTCGCCCATCCGTGCATCCATTGCAACCGCTATAGCATCAACGTCTAATTCATCTGCTGCACCTTGAGCTACCGCTGCAAGTGATGAAACAGGAATGACGGGGATATCTCTAGCAAAGGCAATGCCTTGCGCCACGCCAACACCTACTCGCACACCTGTAAATGAACCCGGTCCACGACCAAATGCAAGTGCATCAACAGCAGAAATCCCGACGCCTGCTTGAGAAAGTACATTATCCATCATGCCCAAAATAAGCTCTGAATGGCCACGTTGCGTCATTTCAAAACATTCAAACACCTCTCCCTGATATAACAAGGCGGCGGAACAGGACTCTGTACATGTATCTAAAGCAAGAATATTCATAGGGTAATTTAAGTGTCATTTAGCTGTAATAAGCGTTGATTATAATTCAAACAACATCTTAATTGATGAGTAATTATAAAAGGATTAATTCGATGTCTTACCTAATTGACGCCATAATTGTTACTCGTGAAGTATTTATTTTAGGCTTTGTCGTTATCACGTCACCAATGGGTCTTGTTGCCGGTGCACTTCTACTCAGTAATATGGAATAGTCACAAATATTTATCATGTAACAGTAAAGGGCTCGGTAAACAAAGCTGAGATCGAGTAACATATCTCGCATATTTTAAATTTTGTGAGATTAAAAAATGAAAGTCTGTGGAGTTGAATTAAAAGGCAATGATGCCATTATTTGTTTAATGTCGTTAAAAGATGGCTTATATGCTTTACATGAATGTCGCGTTAAAAGATTAACAGTTGCAGATGATACTGATAATGAACAGCTACGAAAATTTCAATTTGATTTTGCGAAATTAATGCAAGATTATCAAGTAGAGCATGTCGTAATCCGTGAGCGTATGACCAGAGGCAAGTTTGTTGGCGGCTCAGTAGGATTTAAACTTGAAGCAGCACTTCAATTAGCTGATGACATCGAGGTCTCACTTATTTCACCATCGAAAATAAAAGATATCGTTAAACGCAGTCAGGTTGTGATGAACTTTAGCGATACAGGCCTAAAACAATTTCAAGAACCTGCTTTTACTACCGCTTTTGCTTATCTTGAAAATCTTTAATTAGATCTTATCGCTAAAGAAAGCCGCCACATCATCCATTTTTTGAGTAATAGGCATCGCAGGCAAACTACGTAAAAATAATTTGCCATAAGGCTTAGTCAAAAACCTTGGGTCACATAGTACCAGTACCCCAAAGTCTTTAGGATCACGAATTAATCTACCAATACCCTGTTTCAGTTGGATAACTGCCGCAGGGATTTGAATAGAGGAAAATGGATTACCACCGCGTTCTCGCAAAGCATCAATGCGTGCCTGTAATATAGGATCACCCGGTGAGGCGAAAGGTATTTTGTCGATAATAACGCAAGATAAAGCTTCACCACGAACATCAACACCTTCCCAAAAACTATTGGTACCTAATAAAACGGCATTACCATGACTACGAAACTCATCTAACAAGCTTGATTTAGCTGCACTACCCTGCACCATCAATGGATAATCAATATCTTTCAATGCCTCAGCCACAATGTTCATCGCACGATAACTGGTAAACAGAATAAAGGTTCGCCCTTGGCTGTGGGTTATCAACTCTTTAGCTAAATCAATAATATGGGTCGTATAATCCTCATGACTCGGCTCAACAGGAATATGAGGCATATACAGCAAACTTTGACGGGCATAATCAAAGGGACTCGGCCAAATCTTTGTTTCAGCATCATCAATACCTAATTGATGACTAAAGTTGTTAAATTTACCAGCAACAGTCAAGGTGGCAGAGGTAAATACCCAAGCAGTAGGTTTATCATCAATCCATTTTTGGAAATATTGACTGACATCATGAGGCGTCGCGTGCAATACAACTCCCGTTGAGCGTATATCTACCCATAAGATCATATTATCGTCTTGCTGCTCCTGTTCAAAGAACTCAAGGGTCGACATTAGCTCTTTACAGCGACTATGGCATTGTTCCAAGCCCTTACCTCGCTCTGCAGCTAATTCAAGCTGTTCAGCAAGGTCATTGAGGCTTTCAACTAGGTCAGCAAGTTTATTTTTAACACCTAATTTCTCTAACACCTTTAACCACGGAGTACGATTGTCGGTATCACCGATGCTGATTCTAAAACCATGCAGTGATGCATCAAGTTTGTCAGCATAATCACGGATAACCGCCATATCGTTAGCATCTTGCTCCATTTCTCTGATGCTATCTCGACATAGTTCTTGGATTTGATGGCTACTAATGCGATTGCCCAGAAACTGAGTTGCTATCTCGGGTAGTTGATGTGCTTCATCGATAATATAGGCATCTGCACTCGGTAAAATTTCACCTTGCCCTGATGCCTTCAAAGCCATATCAGACATTAACAAATGGTGATTAATAACCACAATATCGGCTTCTTGAGCCTTGCGGCGAGCCTCCGCGATGAAACAATCACTGTAACTAGGGCATTCTTGTCCCAAGCAGTTATCGATCGTTGAGGTCACTTTTGGCCATAAAGGTGAATTGTCTTCCAACAAATCACTTTCGCTTAAATCGCCACTCTTTGTTCTTCCGGCCCACACGGTCAACTCATGCAAGGTCTCGTAATGTCGTTTTTGTAATGGGTCACTTTGCGCCATTTCTAAACGATAATGGCAAAGATAATTACTCCGGCCTTTTAATAATGCAGCACGAAAAGGCACGGCGAGCGCCTTTCTTAGTGTCGGCAAATCACGGCTAAACAATTGGTCTTGTAGGTTTTTAGTACCCGTTGAAATGAATACTTTTTGCCCTGATAAAATCGCAGGTGCCAGATAAGCATAGGTTTTACCCGTACCCGTACCCGCTTCGGCAACTAATATCGTGCTATCCGTTAATGTAGTCTGAATTTTCTCAGCCATTTCCAACTGCTGTTCGCGCGGGGCATAGCCTTCGATATGTTGCGACAAGAGACCACCATCACCAAACACATGCTGCATTTGCTCAGACATTTATAGTCCCAACCGACTATTTATTGCCCAGACCAAGAGACAACCGCATATAAAAAATCCCAGTAAATATTGCATGGTTCGCCACTTATAATGTTTGATCAATTTTTCTTCTGATACGGTTGATAATATAAATACCTGATCGGTATGATCACTTTGTTTTAACACATTTAATTGCTCTTGTTTTGTACGTTCGCCGTATTCGCGTTTTACGTGTTGCTCAGCTGCTAATTGGACCCGTTTCCATTCTTCTATACTTAATTCGCCATCACGATTTAGATCAAACTCATCTAATAATTGCTTTGGGTTGCGTTTCCAATAGCCTAATAAATGACTAATCTGTTCTTTTAATTTTTGGCGTTCAATATTGGCAATCGTTTTAAATAAACCTATGGCATACAAAGGTTCATTTTCTGTAATTAACTCTTCGGTATAGCGCCTAGGCGCTACAGAGCTATGTTTATGCCATGTACGTTTATTCGTGACGATCACATCAGCATCATCAGGATCAATCACACAACGCCCAGTATCATCTTCTAATAAAAACAATTCACCACTGGTCGCTTGTTTAATCACTCGCCAATAACTAATCGATTTTCCATTAGCTTGTCTATGTTCCGACTTTTCTTCAATCTTATAGCGGTACCAAACACAGGATTTCCCAGATAAGGGCGAGACAATTACAGGACCCTCCATTAGTCGTGTTAAACCATTTAGTTCAACATAACCTTGTACGGCCGATCTAATTTTTGCTGTGGGTGTGTTCTCAATCAATCGCGCTTGGTGAAGCCCTCGCCACATTCGATAGAATGCTGCCAAGCAAAGAATGACCACAATAGCCCACCCTACCCAAAACTCTATTGGATCGAAATGGATGATATTGCGCTCAGCTGAGGCAATAAAGTCTTTTAGCATTATTTAATTGAACAATTGACCAAGATTAACGTCAGTTTTTTCTTCGTCAGCAAATTCTAGGAGGCTATGGGCTTGGAAATTAAACATCCGTGCGATAAACACATCAGGCACTTGTTCAATTCGAACGTTATTAACATTAACACTTTCGTTATAAAATTCACGACGATCAGCAATAGCATTTTCTAATCCAGTGATTCGTGCTTGTAAATGTTGGAATGTTTGATCGGCTTTTAACTCAGGATAATCTTCGGCGACTGCAAACAAACTCCCTAGTCCCATACGCAAAGCACCTTCAGCCTGCCCTAATGCAGGAATGTTACCCTGCTGCTGAGCTGTCGCCACTGAAGTTCTAGCTTTCATAACCTTTTCAAGGGTTTCTTGCTCATACTTCATGTATTGTTTACATGTTTCAACTAACTTTGGCAGTTCGTCATGACGTTGTTTAAGTAATACTTCAATGTTCGCCCATGCCTTACTTACGTTATGTTTTAAAGTAACAAGTCCGTTATAAATGGCAACGAGATAAATGATAACAACAGCTAACAGACCCCAAAAAATAAAACTAGCAACACTCATAACAATCACTCCATTAAGTTAGTTGCTATGATTATCCCATATTTCTGGAGATAGCCCACCTTCACGTGACCAAACTAGTCGACCAATTATTTTGAACTGGGCCACCGACATTGCACCACGTTTTTTATTAGCACTATCTGATTTTGTATTTAAGGCTGCCTCGATATCGTCGCTAGTCGCCTCATGCATTTCAACGGCGGCATAATCATCATCAAACAATACCATTACAACTCGATCCCAGCGTCCATCTGATTTAATCTGACCAATTCGAGGACTGGAACGGCTATCTTCGAATATCACTCGTCCCTTAATCAAGATCCGCAAGCCCTTACGTTCGCCACGACCAATAGCATCGTAGCCTAAAGTCAGATCATCAATAAGCTGTAAATCTAATGCCTTAGCCACGTCAAAACGTGAAATTTCGCCGGTTACAGGCAGAGTACTGCCAGTCGTTTTACGGTATTTAGCCGCTAACTGACGCGTTTCATGCATTAATTTGTCAATGGAATAGAGATCCATATTGGCTTCTGCTGGTTTATTCATTACAAGTATAGTCAATTTCTCAAAAAAAAACGGTCTAACCTTTGTATCGGTTAGACCGTTGATTTCTTGATTAAAGAAGCTAATTAACTCTTTTTAGCATCTAAACCTTTTTGATAATATTTATGAACTAACTTGTCTTGATTTTCTAATAAGAAATCAATACTTGGTTCATTGTTCATTGCTTTTTCAATAGCACGGCGTGTTGCTTCGCGGTGAATATTAAATAAAGCTTCATGATCTAAATCTTCAACATTCTCGACACCAGGGCTCAACCATACAGATACGATAATACCTAAATCATTCGCTTTTTCTTTAGGAATTGTGCCATTACGAACAGCATCCAATACACCATTAGCAATCGCGCCTTGGACAGTACCCATCAAGATTGATGTATAAGCCGTTTTCTTAACCGTTACTTTACTAACCATTAATGTCGCAGGTCTAACCATCATATCCGTATTCATCAACGCTAATACGCGTGAATGACCTTGCACTTGGTCGCCTAATAAATTAGCAAATGCAGTACCAAATGGACCGTCAAACTCACCAATGATAACTTCTGGTTCTGCGGCTGTGAATGGTGGTCCACCGGCTACTAAACATTCGCCAGTACGCATAATAATTCTTTCGCTCATGAGATTTTTCCCGTTGTGATTGATATTAAGATTCTCCAATTATCCTTGTCTGTAGACTATGTAGCAACCTCAAGACGCTTTATAGGTCAATAAAACAACGTTAAACTTGACGTTATATTTTTGATAGAGTCAGATAATGTCCGAACTTAAAACCCCTTATGAGCGCATCGGTGGCGAAGTCGCTGTTCGCAAGCTTTGCCAAACTTTTTATCAGATAATGTGTGACACAGCACAAACACAACTGATCCGCGCAATGCATCCACAAAATATCCAGATAAGTGAAGAAAAATTATACCTATTTCTTACCGGCTGGTTAGGCGGTCCTCCACTTTATACCGACCTTTATGGTCATCCACGATTGAGAGCCAGACACTTGCCTTTCTCAATTGGTATTGAAGAACGCGACCAGTGGCTATACTGCATGGCTCAAGCACTAAAAACGGTGGGGATAGACGAGCTCTTTGCTCAGCAATTAATGGGCTCGTTTGTACAAACCGCTGATTTCATGAGAAACCGAGCGGATCAACAATAAATTAAATAACGGTGACTGTAATGGCTAGTGGAATTAATATTGGTGCATTAATTATTGGTGATGAACTCCTTTCTGGAAAACGACAAGATCGTCACTTTAATCATCTGCAATCAGTTTTAGCCAAACGTGGACTAGAACTGAATTGGACAATTATTGTCGGTGATGACCCTATTCAATTACAGCGTTTTCTAAGTTTCAGTTTAGCGAGTAACGACTTAGTCTTTAGTTTTGGCGGTATAGGTGCCACACCGGACGACCGTACTCGACAATCTGTTGCAGAAGTAGCCAAAGTTACATTAATTCGCCACCCTGAAGCGGTGTCAGCAATTGAAAAACAATATGGTGAAGCCGCCTACCCTAATCGGATTTTAATGGCTGAACTACCAGAAGGCAGTCGGATT
Organism: uncultured Methylophaga sp.; assembly: GCA_963975785.1. GTDB lineage: Bacteria > Pseudomonadota > Gammaproteobacteria > Nitrosococcales > Methylophagaceae. The sequence continues at coordinate 13,791 of CAXBIM010000022.1, read as the reverse complement.
ATTCCAAACTCTATTAATCGTGTGCCAGGATTTTCATTCAAAAATCATCATTTCATGCCCGGTTTTCCTCAAATGTCGTGGCCAATGCTGGAGTGGATATTAGATACACATTATCCAGATTTAAAAAATACTGCGCCTGATGATGAACAAACTATTTATGTGCTCAACGGCCGTGAGTCAGATATTCTTGAAGCGATGCATGAGGTACTTCGTCGTTATCCTGAATTACGCTTATCTAGCTTGCCGCATCTGAGCAAAAAACCACACATAGAACTTAGTCTACGTGGCAATACCGCACAGATAACGCATGCAATGACCATACTTAAAACTGCCATTGATCAAGGTGGATTTAGTTGGGCAAATCAATTGCCAGACAACCAGTGAAACCACAATGGTAAAGTCACTAAGCTACATATAGTGGTTAAAGTAATTGCAGCTGCATATAGCTCCGTATCTAGTCCGTAACGTTCACAAATAACAATACCAAAAATCATCGTTGGCATAGCGGAAATTAACACCACAGAAATAATTAAATCTGTATTTAATCCTATTAATTGGCTAAGTCCATATATGCAAAAAGGTGTTAATACCAGCGTAATCAATACAACAGGAAATAATAAGCCCATAAATCTCAGCCGCAGGCTATCCCAGCGAATACTCATTCCTAAGACGATAAGCATTAAAGGCACCACACCTCCCGCTAACATAGAAAGCCCTGAATCTAAAATTTCAGGCTGTTCAATGCCCATAAGGTTCAAGCTAATCCCTATTGTCACCGCCCATAATGGTGGGATTTTCAAAAGTGCACGAAGTGGATGAACCTCTGAGTTATTGTCACCATAATACTGAGCTAACAACATGCCAAAAGATAACAATATCGGTGTACAGGCAAATAAATCATATTGCAGTACGGTCACTCGAGTATGGGCGCCAAGCACTTGATCCAATACTGGCAAGCCAAGATAAGTCGCATTAGGAAATGCGGCCGCTAACAATAATGCACCCGTTTGTTGTTTACTAGCCTTGAGATATCTCATCACTAACCACATGGCGCTTAAACCAATTGTGATGCCACAGGCTGCCAGAAACGAAATCTGTAATGATGAACCATCTAAAGGTGCTCGCCAGATGACATCTAATACAAGTGCTGGCAACAATATATAAAACACCAAATCAGTCAGTGCCCGTCGGTGTGCTAATGCCGAAATATGCGCAGGAGCGTACATCTTCCAAAATGTGCCGCAGGCTATTAGAAGTGACATTTGAGCCAACACAGGGATCATAAATAGATATCCGTAGATGATAGAAGTTTACATCCTACTCAATGCTAATGATCTTGGTAAATTAATTTACATGCTGACATACACATTTCAACGCTTTAATCTCAATTTAGTAGCGTTTAAAAATAATTATTTTTCATTCAGTTCCCGTTCAGTTTGCTTTTGCTAATCTGCATCTAAACAGCTAACAACACAGGAGAGCTGCAATGAAAAAATTATTTGTCACCGCAGGTTTTACAACTCTTTTAGGCTTATCATCTGCCGCCGTTCTTGCTGGCGATAAACATCATCAAAAATATCATGATGACAATCATTACTCTGAAAGGTCTTATCAAGAAAAAGCGAGTGTCACCCATGTTGAACCACTTTACACCACGGTTAGAGTCTCCACGCCACAACGTGAATGTTATGAACGGCCACAACACCGTAGTGATTATCGCCAACAAGAATCATACACCGGCACGATTGCAGGAGGACTAATTGGTGGTGTTTTAGGTAATCAATTTGGTAAAGGATCGGGCAATACCGTTATGACTATCGCTGGTACTTTACTTGGCGGCTCGATAGGTCGTGATGCTGACAGGTACTCCTCACAAGTAAATTCAGGCTATGACCGTGGTGAAGAATGCCGTATTACCCAGCATGTACACGAAGAACAGCGCATTGATGGCTACCTTGTTACGTATCGTTATCAAGGTCAAACATACTCAACAGAGATGGACCATCACCCAGGTAAACATATTCCAATCAATGTCTCTGTTCGACCTGCTCATCATTATTACTAAACACAACAAGGCTTTGTTAACGTGACTTCCAACATACTGACGTTACAACATGTTCATAAGACAATCTGTAAGAGAATAGAAAATGAAAATAAATAACAAATTAATCATGCTTGTCAGCGCTACGACCTTAGTATTCGGCTTAGTATCACTCCCCTCTTATGCTGAAGATGTGCCATACACCGTCACTAATGGTAATGAATTGGATGCAACGAGTTACAAGGGGTTTAAATTATTCCGTAACTGGTGCGCACGATGTCATGGCACTTATGGTCAAGGTATGGTCGGACCAAATTTAGCAGATAGCTTAAAATTACTCTCTAAGGATGAATTTTATAATATCGTTGAAAATGGTAAGGTTGGTACCATTGGTAGTATGCCTGCATGGAAAGCAAACGCTGAAGTTATGGGAAATAGTGATCAAATTTATGCTTACCTAAAAGCGCGTTCAGATGGTGCAATTGGTGTTGAAAAGCCTAAAAAATCCAAATAAATTTTAGTCGCAAGCACCCTCTTACATAGAAAATAAGTTAGAGGGGCTTGCACTATCAGTTAATACCATTAAAAATACACTCAAAATATAAAGGTTTATTCATGTTCGTATTGCGGTATTTATTCATAACCATACTCCTTTCAGTATCAGCACCTTTGTACGCCAAGTATTTAGCTGATGATATTGAGCCTGGCGATGGTGTAAATGAAATTCAATTGCCGCTTACCAAAGAATCAGCCGCAGAACTAGTTCGTATGGAGTCTCAAGGTAAAATATTATCGGTCGAAGAAAAGCCTCATCGGGGAAAATTTATATTTAAAATTAAAGTACTTCACGATGATGGCAAAATAAAAATTTACCGACTCGACCCATTAACAGCTCGCGAACCTTACTGACTATCACCATGCGTATTTTAATCATTGAAGATGAAGTTCATTTACGTCAACAAATCAGTCAACAATTACACAAACAAAATTTAACCGTCGATGCCGCGGCCGATGGTGAAGAAGGTCTGTATTTCGGCTTAGAATACAGTTACGACGTCGCAATTATTGACTTAGGTTTACCTAAACTATCAGGCATTGAGGTAATACAAAAACTCCGTAGTGCTGGCCAAGATTTTCCTATTCTTATCCTAACGGCAAGAGGTCGCTGGCAAGATAAGGTGGCAGGGTTAGAAGCTGGCGCCGATGATTATTTGGTAAAACCCTTTCATATTGAAGAGTTATCTGCCCGAATTAACGCTTTAGCAAGGCGGGCATCAGGTTGGGCCAATGCCATTCTGCGCTGTGGGCCGATTACACTTAACCCTTCCAGCCAAGAAGTAACCCGAGATGATAATGTAATTGATCTCACTGCCTACGAATATCGCCTACTGCACTACATGATGCTTCATGCTGGTGAAGTTATATCAAAAACAGAATTGGTTGATCATATTTACGAACAAGATCATGATCGTGACAGTAATGTCATTGAAGTCTTTATAAAGCGTTTACGCAACAAATTAGACCCAGACAAATCACTTAATGCAATAGAAACCCTGCGTGGCCGCGGTTATCGGCTGACTTTAGCTCGTGCACATTAAAAGTCTATCACTCAGCAACCGTTTACTTATAGCTGTCAGTTTTGTATTGACCGCTTTTTTAGGTCTCTCGGCCTTTAGTTTAAATAACGCCTTCCAAGCCAGTGCAGACAGCGCTCAGCATAAACGACTAAAAAATTATGTTTATACCCTATTAGCCTCGGCTGAGTTTGGTGAACATGGCTGGGTAACAATGCCGGATACGCTCGCTGAGCCTGACTTATCTATTCCAAACTCGGGCTTATATGCCCAAATAACGACAGGACAACAAATTGTCTGGCAATCTAAATCATCGCTAGGAATATTCATTGCTCTTCCCAAACATCCAGGGCCATCAAATGAACACCTGTCGACGATTAAGCTCAATAATCAGGTCAAGTTATTAAATTTAGCTTATGGCTTCGTTTGGGAAAGCGAACAAGGTAAACACTTTAACTACACGATTAATGTGTCTGAAGATCTCAATGCCATGAACCTCCAAAAAGCGAACTTTCAGCGTAACTTATGGTACTGGTTGGGCGGTACAGGGCTAATGCTATTAATTGCTCAAGCCTTGATCCTAAGATGGGGATTAAGTCCATTACATGACGTAGCCGATGATCTACACGCCATTGAAAGAGGTGATCGAAAAAGGTTGCTTAAAAATTACCCGATGGAGTTGAGTCAGCTTACACAAAATATAAATAACCTGCTCGACCATGAAGAATCACGCCGTAAACGTTATAAAAACTCACTGGCAGATCTAGCACACAGTCTAAAAACACCTCTGGCTGTATTTAGGGGGGAACTAGAAAGTGGTGCTGACATGGCAGAGATTAAGCACATAGGTCACGAACAAATTGACCGCATTAGCTCTTTAGTCGACTACCAATTACAAAGAGCGTCAACGGAAGGTTATAACAGCTTACAGGCGCCGGTATCATTGGGTGACATTATCAATAAAATACTCATTTCCCTTGATAAAGTGTATCAATCGAAATCGATTCGTCGCCAGTTCGAAATTGAACGTGATGTGTTTATGCATGCTGATGAAGGTGATATGTATGAACTACTCGGAAATCTGCTGGAAAATGCCTATAAATATGGCAATAAACGCGTCAATGTCTTGGTTATTTCACGCTTAGATACTATAGATATTCATATTGAAGATGATGGCAATGGTATTCCAGAACATGCACATAAAGATATCATCAAACGTGGTAAACGTATTGATACTCAAATCGAAGGCCAAGGGCTAGGCTTAGCTATAGCGAGTGACATCATAACAGCCTATCAAGGTGAAATCAGGTTAAAGCAAAGTCATCTTGGTGGTGCTAACTTTATTATTAGCCTTCCTAAACAATAGCTTGAGAGCTTAATCTAATTCTTCTTGGCACTGTCGTAAATACTTGAATAATAATCGTGATGATTTAGGCGTTTTGTTTTGGGCTGTTTCTTTATTGGCATTTCTGACTAATTGTCGCACATGCTGCATATCAAAACTTTCAAATTGATTGCGTAGTACAGACATAATCTCATTATCGCCAACGAGCAATTGATCTCGCCACTCTTCAATTTGTTGGAACTGCTTAGTTTCGCCGTTATGTGCCTGACGAATTTTATCTAAATGCAGTTTGATTTCTTCATGCTCTTCATCAACCATCAAACCACCGATAAATCCAACTTGACGCTTTAATGCACCGAGTTTCATACCGTGTGCTTTTGTTACTTGCTCATAAAGCCGTTCCGACAAGTTCAATTTATCGAGATCTTTAAGTGGTAATTCTACCAATTCTTTACCCAAGTCTTTGAGTTCTTGTAACTCACGTTTGATGTCGGACTTACTAACGTAGTATTCCTCATCGTCATACTTGGCTTTTTCCCCAAATCTAATCATCTTTATGCCTTAAAATATCTTTTCTAGTGTCACCATTTTACGCGAATAACCAGCCATGATGAAATTAATGTCATTTTAGGTTTTACCAAAGCCAACATTGCTAGCATTAGGCCACCTTGTTCACCATTGTCAGTTGAAGACTTTATAAACTAAAACGTTGTTTCTAACTGCCTGACAGCTATCATTAAGGTTTTCTAAAACGTAAGGTCATCCGATCGCTTTCACCGATGGCTAAATATCGTTCCCGATCTTGCTCACCTAAACGTAGTGTCGGCGGTAAAGACCACACACCTTTTAGGTAATCTTTAGTATCACGTGGATTAGCATTTATCTCTGATGTTTCTTCTAATATAAATCCAGCCTCTTCGGCCAAATTAATGACCAATTCTTGGCTCAAATAACCTGATGTTTTCATAGTTGCTAAATCAGTATCAATAGCTGCACGATGATCGGTTACACCGAAGATCCCACCCGGTTTTAAAGCTTTATAAAATGAATCAAACATCTCACCTGCATAATCACCTTTTAACCAGTTATGTACGTTTCTAAAGGTCAAAATAGCATCAACACTAGCATCAGCACCGACAGTCCAGTAAGACGGTGGGCCTAATTCAACAATATCCACTTCGTCATAATTATCTGGTGATGCAGCTAACCAACCGTTATATTCTGCTTGCATGTCTTGCCGCCACTGCGGTCCTGCATGCTGAGGGAAACCAGCAGCAATAAACTGCCCGCCTCCAGCTTTTAGGTATGGAGCCAGAATTTCCGTGTACCAACCCTTACCCGGCCAAACCTCAACTACGCTCATCTCAGGTTTAATCTGAAAAAAAGTTAAGGTTTCAGAGGGATGTCGGTATACATCTCGTTGTTTGTTAATTTCTGAACGATGTTCACCATTTATAAATTCTGATAATTGAGATGATTCAGTAGCGTGAGCCAATGCAGGAGTAGCAAACATCATACTTATTAACAAACATGAAACGGCTCTATTTCGATTGATTAAATACATTTTTTCACCTTATATAAATAATTCATAGTGACATAGACCACATGTCACGCAGATCGTTACAGGCTAATTCCATTCATTTTTTTGACAAGTGCTTTATTTTTTCGTGCGCGCATTACAGTGGTTGTTATAAGTGCTAATACACCGATCAATACAAATGAAACAATAACTTCACCGGTAAATAACTGTTCCATAGAATCAACGGTTGATAATGATTGTCCCAAATTGACTAAAACAAAACTCACTGGCCACATGCCAAAATACGTTCCAATGGCATATTGCTTCGTTTTAATAGGACTAAAAGCAAAAATCATATTAACGAACCAGAATGGAAATATAGGTACTGCGCGCATAAAAATTAAATAGCCAAAAACATCCCCATGAAGCTTCTCCATGACATTTTTGGTTGAATTCATTTTTTCTAACTGAGATCTAGCCCAATCGGCAATTAAATAGCGAGCTAACCAAAACACTAACACCGCGCCAATTGTTGAGGCAACTGTTGCTAATAACACGCCATACCAGCGACCAAAAATGAAGCCAATCGCCAATGACATAATAGCGGCACTAGGCAAATTCAATACCGTTGAAAGTATATATATTGCACCTGTGATAAAAAATGCCTTCCAGAAGTTGGCATCGGTATAGGCTAACAAGTCATCTTTATGTTGTTTCAGGCTGTCGAAATTTAAATAATCCTGTCCGCCATTGATTAAAAATAATGCTACTAAACTTAATAATCCAGCAACAATCAGTAATTTTTTAACCATCAACACCTTCCTCGCAAATCAATGAGTCATTGAACCATACTATTATGATTTGGCATAATCGATGACTGATTGGCTATCTAAACAAATATTTCAGAGCCATATTCGGTTTATATATCTCTCCCCCCAGTCATTTAGTCCATGAATTGACTCGAATGTTCCAAATAAACCAACTGACGAACCAACATATAAAAGCTGAAGTTAAGTCATGGCTTATAAAGTGAGCTCCTCGGACTTGCTGATCAAAACCAAATATCAGCCCTATGGATAGGATAAAAATTAAAATAATCGTTGATTTTGTTGGCCAGTAATAGCGACCAAAGAAATATAGCCCAAAAAACATATAGGCAGAGCTCGCATGACCTGATGGAAAACAATGACCCGCTTCTGCTATTGGTGACCATAAACTATTGAACCATGACTGGTAAGGGTGTTGACCACCAAAATCACTAACAGACCATGGACAGTCCACCGCCGTTAAACGTTTAAATAAAGATACAGTTAATGTCGCAGCCGGTAAGCTTACTGATAAATATGCTAACCCCGACTTATATTGACCTAATAACCGTGACTTGAAAGAAAATAAATACAGTAGCAATATAATCACATACACGCCGACGGCAAGATCATGACCACCATCATGTATTACTTTTTGAGTTAACCAAAAGTTTCTGAGCGTCCATTGCTGGCCTTCTAACTGATACCAGTAATTAGCTAGCAGCCAATCAATGTCCCACCACATAATTGGAACAATGAATGCTAAATACAGGCAAAGGGGAAGCCAAAACAGTTTTTGTTTCAGCATAATTATGCTTTATTACTATTGATATTGCTTCTACAACTATCAAAGATATCAAGCTCAGATTGATAATTTTCTGGTGATAAAATATTTAGCATACCCAAAACTGAATGGAATAGATTGTCATGAGAAAATGCGTCGCCATTTTTTGCAGCTACGCAACTTTGGTCTATTTTGTAATCAGAAGAAAATGAATCAGATAGCCACATTATCATCGGTACATGTGTTTGTTCATCAGGCGCCATAAAATATGGAGCCCCATGGAGATACATATTTTTTTCACCTAAAGACTCACCATGATCAGACACATAAATCATGGCCGTATTTGATTTGTCTGAGTTTGATTTTGCTTTCAAAAACCCTATAACCTTATCTAAAACATAGTCGGTATAAAGAATCGTATTATCATAGGCATTTGTTATTTCTTGTTGTGTACAGTTTTGTAATTCACTTGTTTTGCATACCGGTGTGAAGTGTTGGAATGCCTTTGGAACCCGTTCATAATATGCAGGACCATGACTACCTTTTTGATGTAATACGATGAATAAATCATGGTCACTGCTAGAAACAATCTGCTCAAGATTATTTAATAATACTTCATCAAAACATTCCTTATCGTTACATAACTCAGGAAGTTTAAGATGAGCTACATTTTCTTGTTGGATACGGTCACATACGCCCTTACAGCCACTATTATTATCACGCCATAAAACATCGGTGCCAGAGGCTCCTATTACATCTAACATCCCCTCATAACCATGTCCTTTTTCATTATCGTAATTATCACGCGAGAACATCGAGAACATACAAGGTAGTGATGTCGCTGTTGCCGTGCCACATGATGTAACGTGCTTAAAATTAATCAAATCATCATGCGTTTCTAGTAAGGGCGTTGTCTGTCTACCATAACCATTAAGATGAAACTCCTGAGCTCGGGCCGTTTCACCCGCCACAAATATAGTAATAGTACGATGCTTTTTACTGCTTGCAATTGAGCCTAGACTGGCGTTTTTAGAAATCGGCACAATAACAATTTCAGATTGTTTAAACTGACTTCTAATCGTTTTATCTATTGCATGAATGTAATTTGTTGGATTAATTAACGAGCGAAATTCACGATGGTTTCTAAAGGTAGAGGCATAGTCTTGGTAAAAGAACGCGGCGATCAAACCTATTACCAATATACTCATCAAAATTGAAAAAACATTGATAGTTGCCTGACGAAAAAAAGCCGCATATTGAATATCAATCTTATAGATAACCCATGCTGGCAATAAACCCCATATCAGCACATGCAAAGCAAAAGAAAAACTGAATAACTCAAAGGCTTCGGATGAATCAGTTTCAACTACATTTTGTAGCATACTGGCGTCTATCATCACCCCATACGAATCCATAAAGAAACTCGTTAGCGCTGAACAAATAACGATAAATATTAATAACGGCTTAAGTAGATTCTTTACAGCTAGCAGACTAAAGATGATATTAAACAATGCCGTTAAGAAGAATCCGCATGAGGCTAAGAATAGTATGTTGTGTAATGACAACTCACTATGAGTATCAAGCAAGCCTAGCCATAGACTCTGGTTATAACCAACGACTAACAATATCGAAAAAAGTAATACAAGGTATTCAGATCGTAGCGTTTTGGTCATTAATATCCATTTCCTGTAATTTATTAATTAAATTACAGTTAGGATAAGATTACTTCCTTAACAAAAACTTAAGGATTGATTAAAATTCAAATGCTATCAAAGACCGCTGTGGTATATCAGCAGTCATTCGGTCTAATTCCACAATTCTATCTACTGTCGTTGGCTCATTTTTGAAATTTTCGATAGTAGTGCCAAGAATAACCTGACAGTAGAATGATGATGATTAATGATGATAAATAGGCGGTTACTTGAATTGCTGTTGGTGTTGCTTCATAGCCAATTACTGCATAAAGTAATTGGCCGGTCACTGAATGCTCGCTTATCAACGATGACGTATCCCAAAGAGGATATTGGCTACTAATCCAGTCGGCCTGAGTGAGTTGCTGTATTGTCTGAGAGACCATACTGCCAGCCACTAACACTATCAGCATATAAGCAACACTAACACTGATCTTAACTGGCATATTAATCAAGAGATAATAGATACATACACCAATGCTAACACCGATCCCACCGCCGATAGCACTGCCCAATAGCACAGACTGTAATAGCTCTGGCACAGTCACAAAACCATGTATATAAAGAATAATTTCAGAACCTTCACGTACAGCGGCAAAAATCACACCTGTCATCATCATTGCCGTTAATATGCTTTTATTTAACGCTGTGCGTGGTCGCATGACCGCAATTAAAAAAATCAGCAAAACCAAATAAATGATTGTTTGAATGCCCGCATTAATAATCTCTTGACCAACACCTTCAAACCACAGTGACACTACGCCTATATTAATTGCATATACAACCGCGCTGATAAGCCCAAATATTAAAGCCTTCAATAACCAAGTACGATCATGCTTAAATATCTGACTGTAAGCCAGAAATAGACTAATGATCAAGGAAGCCTCGATGACTTCTCGTAAAATAATAATGACTGCATTTAAAAGCACGGTACCACCCTATTTAACGATTATTTTACCTTGAGCAGTTTTAGGAAAAAACTCACCAAAGAATGGATATTCACCTTGTTGTAAAGGACCGATGAATAGCACTCCGCGGCTATGACCCTGTATTACTTTTTCTCGATTAAGCTCATAACTTTCAATTTCTTCGGCAGTACTATCTTGGTTTATAAATATTAATTTAACTTTCGTGTCAGCAGCTATTTCTATTTCAGCTGGATAAAACAAATGGTCGCGAATTTCAATTTCTATCTCAATTATCGGTCTAGCAAACACCGATAGACTGTAGCCAAAAAGAAGTATGAATAAGAAATAACGCCGTGTCATAGTAGTCATTTATATTGTTTGTTTATTTGGGAAATCGATCATCACTTTAAGACCATCTAATTGCGTTGAATGGTGTAATGTTATTTTAGCTTTGTGTAGGTCTACGATGTGTTTAACTATCGCCAAACCTAATCCACAGCCTAGTATACCTGAGTCATGCCTATCGCCATCGACACGATAGAAGCGTTCAAATACTCGCTCATATTGTTCTTGAGGAATGCCTGGTCCGGAATCCTCAACAATCAATCTAATACCCGTATTAATTTCTTCCAATGAGACCTGTATTTCGCCATGTTGTGGGGTATATTTACTGGCATTGCTAATCAAGTTTTGCAATAAGGTTTCAAATGCAAATTGATTGCCTTTAATTAAACAGGCTTTACCACTCATCAAGCTAATGTTCTGCTGCTTAACCGCGATTTGTTCATAATTTTTAGCAATAAGACTTTGTGCTATTGCACTAAGGTCAATATCTGATTGCTTTATCAATGACTGCTCAGGTGAATAACGATACAAAGACAAAATTTGTTCAATAACCTGTCCCATACGTTCTATACCGCTCGCCAATGGTAATAGTGCCGCTTCGCTAATCTGCTCATTATTTTGTAGATTATGTAACTGTACTTTTAAAATACTTATTGGTGTACGAAGCTCATGAGCCGCATCAGCAGAAAATTGTTGCTCTCTAACAAAAGCAGCATTTAAGCGGTGTAATAATGCATTGGTACTGGCGACTAAAGATGTCAACTCAGTTGGTGTATTAGTCATTAAAATAGGACTGAGATCATCGGCTTGTTTATTGTTCAGCTGTCCAGTGAATTCTCTGAGCGGTTTCAAGCCTACACCTATCGCAATCCATATGATAAAAGCCGCAATCGGAATCGCCAAGACAATCGGTATAATCGAAGCTGTCACCACATTCTCAGCCAAAATATAACGAATATCTGATCGCTCGCCCGTAATAATCCAACGGTTTAAACTGTCATCTTTTAAAATATATATACGCCATCGGTAGCCGCTAAAATTGATATCTTTAAAGCCTGATGCAACAACATCATTATCTGCTGATAATAAAGCCGTAGTAGCGTTATTAGAACGTGCTAATAATGAATAATCGTCTGTTAATATTTGGAAAAAAACCGTCGAGGATAACTTCTCAGTGCCTGCACTATGGGGAACTAAATTCTGATTAGCATTCGCGATCATAGCCGCCATACTTTGCAGGCGGTCATCGAATAGTTGTTGAGCTTTAGCAATACTGTCCTGATACCCTTGTAATAGCGACAAAAATGTCACCAAGGTAATAATGGCTATTAAGGCGAGCAGTAAATAGGTACGGATTGATTTCATGTAGGCTTAACAATATAGCCGATACCACGCAACGTTTGAATAAAATTATCCGGCAATTTTTTACGTAAATGGTGGATATGCACTTCTATGGTATTGCTTGCCACTTCTTCCCCCCAGCTATAGAGCTTCGATTCAAGACCATCACGCGTTTGAACCCTACCTGCATTTTCCATTAAGGCTTTAAGTAACATAAATTCTCGTCGAGATAGGTCTATATACTCGCCCGTTACCAATACTTGGTGACTAGTACTATCAATACTGACATTACCAATGCTTAAACCTGAATGTTTTAAAGAACTGGCTCGACGTTCGAATACACGTAGCCTCGCCATCAGTTCTGCTACTTCAAACGGCTTTACCAAATAATCATCTGCACCTAAATCAAGCCCATTAACCTTATCTTCCAGAGATATTCGAGCTGTTAAGACCAATACTGGTAACTCGGCATTTTCTCGCCTTAGTAATTTTAAGACCTCCGTTCCATCCAGATCAGGCAAACCCAAATCAAGAATAACGATATCTGGAAGTTCCGTTTTTATCCAAGAAATAGCCTGCTTGCCTTGTGCAATATGATTAACTGTAAACCCTTCATTTTTGAGAGTTTGTATTAATGCTTCCGCTAAGGCGACATCATCTTCTATCAATAATACTTGCATAGCTCAGCTTGGCTTTTGGCTAGTGTAAAGGCTAAACGATTCATCGCATTCATTGTCCTGCTCCCTGAAAATAATGTCTAACATCCTCACTCTATTATTAAATTAATTATCACAAATACATGGCAACATGATGTTTATTATAAATAAAGACTATAAAACAATTCCCAAGTCCTGATTAATAAGTGCGATGGTATATTTAATATCGAGCTCCAAGGCTAGTTTACGATTATGCGTTTCGCTAGCCATTGACTGACTGCGTATCAGGCTAACTAAGTCAAGATCGCCTAATTCAAATGCACGCTGCTGTAGTGCTAAATACTGTTGCGTTGTTTCATTTTGCTCATTGATCAGAACGAGTTGCAAACGTTTCGTTTCTAAATCGTGTAAATGAGAAAATAGCGTTATATTTAATTCTCGTTCTAATTGTTGGCGAGCAACTTCTGCATCAGCTAATTCTTTAGCGGCATTAGCAATTGCAGGACGACGATACACCTCATTATCTAGGGCAAAACTAATACCTAAGCCTAAACTGTTAGTAAAATTTTCACCATGACCACCACGCTCACGTCGAACACCCACCGATAAGTTTGGATTCATTGCACCATCAAATTTGGCAAGGTCTTGCTTGGCTCGTAAAGTATTAATATGTTGGTCTAAAATCATTAGCGAAGGGTGTTGCTGATCAATAACATAGTTATCAGAGAGGATTTCTTCATACCTCTCTGGTAGAAGCTGTTCTTTGGTAATAGCGCGATAA
>CAXBIM010000021.1:0-45952 GCA_963975785.1 uncultured Methylophaga sp. | reverse complement strand
ATTACTGGATCGTACTATCTAAACTCATTGCTGCAACATTAACGGCAATGGTACAAGCCATTTTGTTACTAGTATTGTTATTAGTGCTTGGCTTAGTGAGTGTTAAAGTTGCGCTGAGTTTATTGTTGCCTGCCGTATTAACGGCAATCTGTTGTGCTGCAATTGGCGGGCTGATAGCTGTATATTCAAAAAGCATAGATAACTTTGCTGTTATTATGAATTTCTTTATTTTTCCGGTATTTTTCCTAAGCGGTGCTCTATATCCCGTTAATCAATTACCAGATTATCTACATTACATCGTATTGGTTAATCCATTTAGTTATGGTGTTGATTTGCTCAAACATGCCGTACCGAATGTCCCCACGGATTTTTCAGTGGTGACTGATATCGCTGTATTACTTAGCTTTTCGATTGTTGCTATCGCAATAGCATGCTGGCAGTTTTCACGTGAATCAGTACACGAGCCTTTATTTCATAGAGCGACAAAACGCGGTTAATGACAAGAGAGGCAATTAATGGCAGGAGCCAAGGCCTTTTTTCTCTAAGTAACATTGGTGATATTCTTCGGCAGGAAAAAACTCACTCGCCGCAGTAATTTCAGTAACGGCAGGATGAGGATAATAATTGCTATTGTCGAGAGCCAGCTTAGACGCTACAGCTTGTTCGCGCTGTTCATCATTGTGATAAAAGATCGCACTTCGGTATTGTGTGCCCATATCAGGACCTTGGCGATTCAGTGTCGTCGGGTTGTGTAGTCGCCAAAATACTTCAAGTAATGCTTGGTAGCTGATAACCGCTGGATCAAACGTTACTTCGATAGCCTCGGCATGACCTGTTATGCCGGTACAAACAGCTTTATAATCGGGCTTTTCAGTCGTTCCTGATGTGTATCCGACACGGGTTGAAATAACACCATTTACTTGTCTAAATTTTGCTTCAACGCCCCAGAAACAGCCTGCTGCAAATGTCGTGATTGTCATTATTTAACCTTATTGTTATGGGAAATAGCTTAAGCACTTGTATACTATTACGATTATATTCTTAACACCTTATTCTTATCATCCATTATATGCAGATAAACCGTAATAGTGGATAAGAAAACCTTGATTAGAGACCGAAATGAGCGAAGTAGAAGTAGTAAAATCTAAACCAAGTAATTTTATACGCAATATTATCAACACGGATATTGCGGCGGGTAAAAATGAAGGGCATGTACGCACTCGTTTTCCACCTGAACCAAATGGTTATTTACACATCGGTCACGCTAAATCTATTTGCCTAAACTTTGGTATTGCCAATGATTATAACGGCGAATGCAATCTACGTTTTGATGATACTAATCCTCAAAAAGAAAATGTAGAATTTGTTCACGCTATTAAAGAAGATGTGCGCTGGTTAGGCTTTGACTGGACTGATCACCAATACTTTGCTTCAGATTACTTTGGCAAACTCTATGACTATGCTGTTCAACTCATTGAGCAAGGCGATGCTTATGTCTGTGATTTGACGGCAGATGAGACTCGCGAATATCGTGGTACATTAACCGAAGCAGGCAAAAACAGCCCATATCGCGATCGAAGCGTAGCAGAAAACTTGGCTTTATTTAAAGGCATGCGCGAGGGTGAATTCCCTGATGGTTCGAAATTGCTACGTGCCAAAATCGATATGGCTTCACCGAATATGAATATGCGTGATCCAGCTATTTATCGAATTCGTCATGGTGTGGTTCATCATCAAACGGGCAGTGAATGGTGCATTTACCCAATGTATGATTATACGCACTGTCTGTCTGATTCGATTGAGGGCGTTACCCATTCTATTTGTACCTTAGAGTTTGCTGATCATAAAGCCTTATATGACTGGTTCTTAGATGTACTGAAAGTCCCATGCCATCCATTACAAATTGAGTTTTCTCGTCTTAATTTGCAATACTCGATCACCAGTAAGCGTAAATTAACCCAATTAGTTGATGATGGCTTAGTTGAGGGTTGGAATGATCCGCGGATGTCGACTATCTCTGGCATGCGTCGTCGTGGTTATCCTGCCGCCGCTATTCGAGAATTTTGTGAACGTATAGGAGTTACTAAAGCCGATAACTCGGTGGAAATGGAAATATTAGACAGTTGTATTCGCGAAAATCTTAATGAAACTGCACCACGCGCAATGGCGGTACTCAATCCACTTAAAGTGGTGATCACTAATTATCCAGAAGGACAAACAGAACAATTAGTGGCACCTAATCATCCACAAGATGACAGCATGGGCACACGTATTTTGCCTTTTACGCGTGAACTTTATATTGATAAAGAAGATTTCAAAGAAGAAGCTAATAATAAATTTAAACGCTTAGTGACCGGCAAAGAAGTACGCTTAAGAAATGCCTACGTGATCCGCTGTGATGAAGTGATTAAAGATGCAGCTGGTGAGATTATTGAATTACGTTGTAGCTATGATCCTGCCACATTAGGTGCGAATCCTGAAGGACGTAAAGTTAAAGGTGTCATTCATTGGGTTTCTGCTGAACAGGGCATTAAAGCTGAAGTAAGATTGTTTGATAGGTTATTTACTCATCCACATCCAGATAATGATAAATCGGTGGAAGACTTTACCGTTCATATTAATCCTAATTCACTTGTCACGCTGACCGAGTGTGTTCTTGAAGCTAGCCTGCTCGATGCAAGTCCTGGTGCTGTTTATCAATTTGAACGAGAAGGTTATTTTTGTGCAGATAGTGAGCTTTGCCAAGATGGAAAATTAGTCTTTAATCGAACAGTGACATTGCGTGATACATGGGAAAAAAACTAAGTAGTAGTAACCTACATTTTAGTTTGAACGGTGATGAAATGGGAGCCGATAGCAAAAAGTTATAACAGCGTAAGCCTTAAAGTTGCACCTATATAATTAATTGCTTATATGGTATGGTGATAGTTAATGCGCAAATAATTAATGAACTAAATAGTTAAGGACGGAATATGGCCCAAAACCTAGATATCGCTCATTTTAATATGTTAGAACAGCAAGTACGACCTAGTGATGTATTAGACCCACGAGTATTGATGGCTCTGAAGGATGTAATACGGACTCAGTTTGTCGATGAGGATTTCTCTGGCCTTGCTTACGCAGATACTGAGTTGCCAATAGGTTATGGTCAAGTAATGTTGTCGCCGGTGTTACAAGGTCGCTTATTACAGGCACTAGATATTCAGACTGATGAAAAAGTATTAGAGATCGGGACAGGAAGAGGGTATTTCACCGCTTTAATAGCGCAACTTGCCAGCCATGTAACAAGTGTTGAAATAGTGCCTGAGTTATCTGCGTTAGCTCAGCAAAATTTAGATGCAGCTGGTATAAATAATGCGACACTTTGTGTGGGTGATGCGTCGCGATCTTGGCCGCTAGCTGACCGAGTTGATGTGATTGTTACTACCGCTGCTTTTGTGACAGTACCTGATGATTATTTACAGAGCCTACAAGTAGGTGGGCGAATGTTGGCGATAGTTGGCAAAGGTCACAATATGAGAGTGCAACTTATTCGACGCACTACAGAAAGACAGTGGCAAACGGATACCGTATTTGAAACCGCCATTTCGTCGATGATTAATGCAGAACCTAAGCCAGAATTCGAATTTTAAGAGAGAATGAATACATGAGACAAATGACAGCCATTGAATTACGAGATTTCTTAGCCAGCGGCGTTTCGCCAGTAAAAATTGATGTCCGTGAGGATGTTGAATTAGAATATGGTGTTATTGATGGCGCTATTCATATCCCGATGCAAAGTTTTCCTGGCCAATTAAATACACTGGAACAGAATAAGAACGATACCATTGTACTTATTTGTCGATCAGGTAAACGGAGTCAACAAGTGGGTCAATTTATGGAACAAATGGGCTTCACTGATATTATCAATCTTGTTGGCGGCATGAACGCATGGGCAAAAGATGTTGATACCAGTATGACTGTATATTAAGTTAAGGTAGGAATAATGAAACGTTCTAAACTAACCACTTTATTGATTGCAACATTACTTTCAACAGCTGCTATGGCTGAAGATTTAATGCAGGTTTATAGCTTAGCATTAAAGGGTGACCCTCAATTACTGGCTGAAGCGGCATCGCGTCAGGCAGTTGGTGAGTTAGATGACCAAGCGAAGGCACAATTTCTGCCTCAAGTAGGATTAAGTGCTGACACCGGCTACACTTGGCAAGACACTACCTCTACAAGTCTGACCAGTGGCAACCGTGATTATGATAGCCGTGGTTATACCTTAAGTGTTACCCAACCTGTTTATCGTAAACAAAATTTTATTCAGCAGGCGCAGGCAGATATTGCTATTGAAGGTGCTACCGCTAGTTATCAAATTGCCGAGCAAGCTTTAATTGTCCGTGTATCTGAACGCTATTTTGATGTATTGGGTCGTCAAGATGATGTTACTTTTGCAATAGCGGAACGTGAAGCTATTGCCCGACAATTGGAACAAACTCAACAACGGTTTGATGTTGGTATTGCCACAATTACTGATGTGGTTGAATCCCAAGCAGCGTATGACTTAGCCAACGCAGCCGTCATTAGTGCTGAAAATGAGTTAGCAAATAGTGGCGAACGATTAAGAGAAACCGCCGGTAAATATGTTGATATGTTATCTGCTTTAAAAACAGATACACCGTTAGTCAGCCCTGAACCTACGAATATCAATGAATGGAGTGATGTGGCGCTGGCACAAAATCCTAGCTTGTTGGTTTCTCGTAGTGAGGTGGATACCGCCAGTCAAACGATTGAATTACAAAAAAGCGGTCACTATCCAACATTAGATCTTGTTGGACAAAAAAGCTATAGCTATCAGGGTGATAGCAATTTTGGTGGTAGTAGCAGAACGGATCAAGAAAGTCTGAGCCTGCAATTTAACTTGCCTATTGATGTTGCTGGTAGTGTTCGTTCTCGAACACGTGAGGCGGGACATAGATTAGACCAGTCAATGCAAAATGAAGAGCAGCAGCGCCGCGCTGTGATGCGACAAACTCGTGAAGCATATAACGGGGTAATGTCTGGCATTAGTCGGGTTAAAGCGCTT
Organism: uncultured Methylophaga sp.; assembly: GCA_963975785.1. Lineage (GTDB taxonomy): Bacteria > Pseudomonadota > Gammaproteobacteria > Nitrosococcales > Methylophagaceae. The sequence goes on along the minus strand of CAXBIM010000021.1, from coordinate 40,881 downwards.
AAACAAGCTGTCGTATCAAATGAAAAAGCATTAGAGTCAACAACCGCGGGTTATGAAGTCGGCACCCGTACTACGGTGGATGTGCTCAATGTACGTCGTGATTTATTCCGTGCTCGACGTGATTACGCACAATCTCGATATGACTACATTGTAAATACCTTACGTTTAAAACAAGCGGCGGGCACGGTCGGTGTAGATGATTTGGCTATAATCAATGAGTGGTTAGGCAGTTAACATTATGACAACTGCACATTGTTCTTTAATTGCAACGGAGCAAGACAGTGTGCTGGTTCTGATGGATATTCAGGAACGATTAACGACAGCAATGCAGAACGGCGTTCGAGAACGTTTGATTGAGCAAGTATCTATTTTGCTAGCCGCTGCAAAAGCATTGTCAGTTCCGGTCATAGCAACTGAGCAATATCCAAAAGGACTAGGGCCAACTGAGCAGGCATTAACAGCTCTATTTTCAGATGCCGTACCTATAATTGAAAAAACGAGTTTTTCTTCTGCTAAAGTTGACGATTTTTTAGTCGCTATCGCTCAAACAGAACGTAAACAAATCATTTTAACGGGTATGGAAACTCATATTTGCATAATGCAAAGTGCATTGGAGCTACAACAACATGGTTATCAAGTTTTTGTGGTGGAAGATGCGGTCAGTTCACGCTTAAAAACCAATCAAGACAATGCTTTGCAGCGACTTCGCCAAGCGGGCATCATTGTTAGCAATGTAGAATCGATTATTTTTGAATGGCTCGGCGATGCGAAACATCCAGCCTTCAGAAGCTTAAGCAAGCTCATCGTTTAATACTTATAGATGTGCTAATTGTCGTTTGTTAGCGACACCAACACGCACTGTTTTCTCTACAGGTTGATCACGTTCATAGTCCGGAATCCCTTTTAGTTTCGCTCTTGCATAGTCGATGGCTAGTTGTTGCTTAACAACATCAGGCGAAAGCTTGAAATCCTCTGTTAAGATCACATAAACCAGTTCAAATAGGCGTTTCAAAGCTATTTTCCAGGAACTTCCAGCACGTAGATATAGGCTATCAGATAGTGTCATAAAGTGCTTAAATGGCCGATCAGTCAAAATCAATGGCAAGCTATTACTGAATCGCCCTGAATTACCTAACATATCCCAAAAACGAGCAAAGCGATTTACCCGTTGCATTTCACTAAAATTAATATCTAGCGTGGTCAAAATATTATAGGGCGGTTCTGGGTTAAAACGTAATTGATAAGGCTCATTGTGACGATTAAGTGGTGCGCCCCGCAAACGTTTGAGTATGCCCATTTGAATTTCGTGAGGATGAAGTGCCAGCAATTGATCAAAACTATGACCAAAATTTTCTAGCGTGTCGGTAGGTAAACCAAATATTAGGTCGGTATGGAGATGTGCGCCGGTGTTTTCACGTAACCAGAGCAGGTTATCTTTGGTTTTTTCATTATTTTGTTTACGACTGATGAGATCTTGAATCTGAGGATCGAAGGTTTGCACACCGATTTCAAACTGCAAACTATTGGCAGGAAAACGCTCTAGCATTGCTTTTAATTTGTCGGGTAAATTATCGGGCACAACTTCAAAGTGCAAATATAAGTCATCAGTCATTCGTTCAAGGAAAAATTCTAAAATGGCTAAGCTAGTGCTTATTTTTAGGTTAAATGTTCGGTCGATAAACTTAAAATTACGCACGCCACGCTTTAATAACTTATCCATTTCTGTAAAAAAAGCATCGAGCGGAAAGGGCGATACTGACTTATCTAAAGCCGAGAGACAAAACTCACATTTAAAGGGACAACCACGTGAGGCTTCAACATAAATAAGCCGATTGCGAATATCATCGTCGTCGTAATAGTCATAAGGCAATAATAATTCATTTAGTGGTGTTGCTTTACCTTCGATAAATTTTTCCTCGGGACGCTCGCCATTCAGTAATTGTTGGCAAAGCTCACAAAGACTGGCCTCGCCCGGTCCTGAAATAACATAATCAGCTAATGCTGCTACTTCTGGTACATCTGGATAATGACTGACTTCAGGCCCACCAAGCACCACAATCAGTTCTGGTGATATTTGTTTCAACATCGCAACCACTTTGTGGATCTCACTGACATTCCAAATATATACGCTCAAACCAATAATTTTAGGTTGGTGGTCTAGTATTTGTTCCACGATATTGATCGGCAATTCTTGGATGGTGAATTCGAGAATTTGCGACTGATCTTGTAAGGTACCTAAATTGGCATAGAGATAACGCAAGCCAAAGGCGGTGTGCATATATCGAGCATTTAGGGTGCTGAGAATGATGGGAGAGGTAGATTGCATAACGGTATTTTATCTTAAATCACGCAAGGACATCATGTTGATGTAAAAGCAACGTTGTTTATTTGAATACTCTGCGACATAATTTATTAAAATCCTACTAGGAACAATCAAAATGACTCAGATTTACGACTTTTCTATCAATAGCCTGCAAGGTAAGAAGATAGATTTATCTGAATACAAAGGCAAAGTTATATTAGTAGTAAATACTGCGAGCGAATGTGGTTTTACACCACAGTACGAGGGTTTGCAGAAACTGCATAAGCAATATGGTGAGATGGGCCTAGTTATTATCGGTGTCCCTTGTAACCAATTTGGTCATCAGGAGCCGGGTGATGCCAAGGCTATATCTGATGGTTGCCTTATTAACTATGGGGTAGATTTCCTGATTACCGAGAAGCTTGATGTGAATGGCGCGAATAGTCATCCTCTTTTCGCTTATCTTCGCAATGCCTTACCTGGTTTATTCAGCAATAAAATTAAATGGAATTTCACCAAATTTCTAATTAGTCGTGATGGTCAGCCACTTAATCGATTTGCCCCGATTACCAAACCTGAGAAATTAGAAAAATACATTAAACAGGCATTGGATTCACCATAAGTAATGAATAGCCATAACAGTTTGGCTTTCTTGTTGATAAGGTTTAGGCTAGTGAAAAATTATTATTCAAATAACTATTTTATGTAGAACTAATCTTGATCCTCACGGTCTTGTTACTATGAGGTGAAAATTGTAATTAAACCTATAAGATGTTTAAACTAATTTTAGGATAGAGAAATTAACAAAATTATTTCCCAAATTGTCTTTGTTTTACTCATAGCCTATGGCGATGCTTATGCCCATGCGGATACTGGATCACAGCTATTAGTAACGCAAGATAGTGCTATAGGGAAATGCAGCAGCATCATAGATGAGTTTGATGATCAACCTTTTACAATTGCTTCATCACAACAATCAAAGCCTGTTATTTTTATCTTGGCTTTGTTTCCTCCAATCAACAGTCTCAATGTCATTAGTCATGACGTTGTTGATGGTCATGGCATAAGAGCCCCGCCGATGTTCTTCAGTTAGTCATTTTTAAATTTTGGTCATGCCACGATGCTTATGCATAGTTCTGACCATTTAAAATACATATTGAAGGATAATTACGATGAAAAATATACATTTAGTATCATTAGAAAGTAATGCGCATTTAGTTCAGCCAGAAGAATTTAATGAAATCTCATTAAATTCTTCAGTTCGTAATATTTTTACCGACTTTAAAAAACACCAACCCCTCGTTATTGAAGCTGACACGCTTGCATGTGATGCCTTGTACTTAATGCAAAAAGCGCATGTTCATCTGCAGTTAGTTGTAGATAGTAATAATGAATTGATTGGCACCATCAGCCAAAACGAATTAAATGAGCAACAATTTTTGATTGAACAGAAAAAGGGCTCAGATCGCTACCAGTTGACGGTACGAGATTTGATGTTAGAACGAGGAAATATCAAGGGCTTGCATTACCGCTTACTTGATCTTATTTCGATAGCAGATCTTATTGAAGCGCTAAAAAAAGAAGGCATGCAACACTGTTTAGTAACAGATCCTGAAAATAAACAAATAAGGGGCGTGATTTCTGCGAGAGATATTTCTCGTCGTTTACATATCCCAGTGGATATTGAATCACCACAAACCTTTGTAAATATTTTTGAAGCGGTAAATGACAGTTACCACAAACAATATGCTTTTTAACTAGGATTAAACGGGTGGTTTATTGCGAGGTATTGCAGTAAACCACCATTTATTTAGTCATTAGAGTTGAACTGATATTTCGAATGAATGTTTTTACTGAACTAATAATGTTAAAAGTCACAACTTATTAATAGCCAAATAACTATCTATTTGAGATGTGGTATTTTTACCTGGGGTTAATATATTGGCAATATCTAAGGCCGATACCAATTGTTTAAGCGCAGTCTTATCTGTTTCTGGCAATTTCTCATTAGCAGTATCAATATAGCTTTGAATTTGACTGCTGATTTGCACGATATTTACATTCTGGCTGCTTTGGGTCGGGCTGTTAAAGTTGCTAAGTACGGTTTTAGCCTGTTGTAAAGCATCTATTAACGAGTTATTTGGGTCTATTTTTTTGACTGATGCTGTAAAGCTATCAATAAACTTAGATAATTCACCTACCGTAGAATTATCGCTGGTCTCAGTAGTTTCAGCCGTTGTCCCTAAATTACTTGCTTGGTCGGCTGTTATAAAGCCGTATTCCTCTAGTCTTTGGATAAAGTCTTGGCTGATCGTGAAAGACTCAATATTTCCAGAAAAGAACTCTTCGTTTAATTTTTGAATTTTTTGAGCTCTTGTCGAAATCTCAACTTTATCCTGATTTACGGTATTGTCAGAAGACTCACCAGTTACTGTTGTTGAATTAGATACGGAGTTAGTTTGGTTTGCGGCGCTTGTTTGATTGTTTGTGAGCAGGTTAGAGTCAATACCGATTGAGTTTATTGTACTCATTGTGGGCATGTCCTTTTTTTGACGTTTATGGTGAATATAGGACGTAATAGCAATTTGAGTGCCACGGTATGCTGGTGATTTATTTAAGGGCTTTATATCTAAGTTGATTTTTAGTTAAAGTATTACGCTGCAGCTGGGCGTTCATTTCTTTTGCGTGGTCAAAAGAAACAGAACCAAAGACAAATATGCAGGAGCATATTTGAAGCGCGGAGCGACCCCGATAGGGGTGAAATACATGGATGTATTTCATACTAAGGCCACCCTTATCGCCTTGTTCCCAAAAACATAAACTATGTGGTGGCGTAGGCGAAAACTCGCTACGCTCAGACACTCACCGACTTAATACACCAAATAGCTTAGTTTGTGGCGGCGATAAAATGGGCTTTTAATCTGAAAGTAAATTAAATTCATCATGAATATCATTTTTAGCTTCTGATTTAAAGTTTTCAGATCTCAGGCGAGAGAAAGCATCTGGGTTACGTTGGCAATGATAATGATGGTGTTTCATTAAAGTCTCTTCCCTTTCTGTCTCAAGCTCTGCTTTAGATTTCTTTTTCCTATTAGTCATTACTAACCATTGTTGATAGGCTTTCCAAAGACTATAAGATAAAGCGATTACAGCAACCCAAGTAGGACTGAAGAATTCAAGTATTGAGATTAAAGCTGGAATAAAAATAGCCCAAATAAGAAGTATTATTTTGAGTTGCTTCATAGGCTTTATATTTTTTGATGCCGCTACGTTTATTTCTTCTTGAGTTCTATAATTAATGTCCGTATATATTGATTTTAAATATTCTGCATCTAAGAACTTTGAGTCAAAGTCATGGTTATTGAGTATATTCCAATGGTATTCATTCAAACCATCTCTTGGTATTCCTGTGAGGTAATTTGATTCCCTCTTCGTCGTTAGGTCGATTAGGTCACCAAATTGATCAAATGCAAATGCCAGTAGTGGAACGCGATATCTTACGAGCCATTTTTCTGAAAGATTTTCCAGCGTGTCAATTATGTCATTAATTTCTATTGCGTTGACCGATGTTATAGACAATATTGCATATGGATAGTTAGTGATAGGTGGGCTATATTCAATAATGAAAGAGTTATGTATTTCCTTTATTTTATCGAAATATAACGTTTCCATACTGTAATCTATCCTTGAATGAGTTAATTAACCTTTCTTGAGCGACAATACCAATTTCTAATTATGTGCTAAGTGAACCTGAAATTTCCTGCCCATACTGCTCCAGCCTATCCAAAACCAACTTCTGTTCAACCGTAAGCTCACCTGCACGACACGCCTCAATCGCTTCAAAAAACTTAGGAAAAGTTAAAATCTTGCTATTAGTTTCATCCGTCAAACGTTGTTGACGATACTGCTGCCATTGTTCTTGTTCATTTGCTGTTAAACTCTCAGGCCAATTCCTCGCACGATAACGAAATAACATTTCAGGTAAGCGCGCATCTTCAAATGGGATTGGCATGACGCGTAATGCATCTGCATTTGCAGTACGAACCAATTCCATCTTACGTTTATCGTTGGCGCTGAAAAAACCACCACTATACAAACCGGCATCAGGGTCATCATTGGCTTCATAATCTGGCTTGGTGAAGATGGCGTTAATTTTTGCGGTTAAATCACCGGCAGCGTTGAGTTGTTGTAGATGTTTGTAATGTAGCTCTTTATCTATTTGTAAACGTTCGGCTGCGGCTGCATTCAATGTACTTTCTGGCACCACGACTGGACATTTATTAATGTGCAGTGTTTTTAATGCCGGTCTGTTAATGCCTTCGGGGAGATCTTTGAACGGCGTAAATAAGCGTTCGCGTAAGGTGTCGGCATCAAGTTCAATTAAATCGCTAGGATCGTGGCGAAGATCATAAACGATGATGCCATTATTATTGGTTGGATCTTGAGCAATAGGGACGACTAACGCAGTGCCACAGTATTCGCTGGGATACATTCTTGATACATGAATAACCGGCGTACGATCACGTAGATTTAATAAGGGCGCAACAGTATTCTTTTGACGATGTTGGTAAACAAAGTCATAGAGCTTTGGCTGAGCGGTTTTAATTAGTTTTGCGAGGGCTATAGTTGCTCGCACGTCGACCAAGGCATCATGAGCACCTTCGTGCTCAATGCCATTAGCGGCAGTAAGCGCTTCTAATCTGAAACTGGGTTTGCCATCCTCACGGTCAGGCCAGTTGATGCCTTCTGGTCTTAAAGCACGGGTAAGACGTGCCATGTCGATAATATCCCAACGTGAGTTACCATTTTGCCATTCACGACCATAGGCATCATAAAAGTTGCGGTATAAGGTGAAGCGAGTGAACTCGTCATCAAAGCGTAAGCTGTTGTAACCGACGCCACAGGTATTAGGTTCAGAAAATTCATCGTGGATGAGTTTAATAAACTCGGCTTCTGGCATGCCTTTTTCATTGACTTCTTGGGGGGTGATGCCGGTAACAAGGCAGGCTTGTGGATGTGGCAAACTATCGTTTGCTTGCTTACAGTAAATCATCAATGATTCGCCAACAATATTGAGATCTTCGTCGGTACGAATGCCTGCAAATTGAGAGGGGCGGTCGTAACGCGGGTCTATGCCGAAGGTTTCGTAATCGTGCCAGTAAAGTGTGTTCATGATTTAGTTCCTAAGCCAAGGGCGTTGTTCTGTTTAAGATGATAGCCGATTTACTCTGTTGGTTTCACACGCATAAATACGGGGAAGCGTGGTTTATCATTCTTGGTGAAGCCATAATATTTGAAGGTAATGACGCTGCCGATTTTCGGGGGCGATTCCCGCTGTTGATCAGATAAGCCCGAACCAATATAGAACCTTAGTCCCGACACTAATTGGCATTGTAAAGCACCTGTCTTGCCTGTGTATTTACCTAGACCTTCTTTATAGGCAATGACCGTACATTCAGCATCTTGATATTGTTTTACTTTTAAAGCATCATCAGAACGACCTGTTTGATAGGGCGCGTCGGGTTTACGTACAACGAGTCCTTCGCCACCTAATGCTGTAATTCTTTCTAAGTCAGATTTTAATTGATTGGTAGAAACGACTGTTGCTTGTGGAATTATTTTTACGAATGCTGATTGATGTTCGGCTAGGTAATCGTCTAAAACAGCGAGCCTTGCTAACAAACCTCCTGATTGATTCGGTACTTCAAAGATGTTGTAAGTAATGGTCTGCCAACGGTCATCGGGTGATTGCGTGCGAACGATCGAGATAATGTTTTCAAAGTCACCTCGCTTAGTCCACAGTTCGCCGTCTATCTCAAAGGGTGGCAAAGCATCTAAAAACCATTGTGGTGCTGTAATCGTATTACCTTGGCGACTTTTAAGTGTATGTCCATCCCAAATAGCACGCATGCCATCGAGCTTTTCACTCATCAGCCAGCCCGTTACATGCTGCGATTGGTCATAAGTTTTAAGTAATAAAACATCGGGGTCTTGTGCATGACTAAAAAGGCTAAAGCACAATAGTAGTGCTGTTAGCCCTTTTCGTATGGCTTTAACAATCATGTGTTAAAGCGTAGCAAATACTTGTTCAGCAGCATCCAATGTGGCTTGAATTTCTGCTTCACCATGGGCTGCAGAAATAAAACCTGTTTCAAATGCCGATGGTGCTAAATACACACCGTGTTCTAACATACCGTGGAAGAATTTCTTGAAGCGTTCTTGATCACATTTAACGACTTGCTCATAGCTGGTTATTTCTTTTTCATCAGTGAAAAAGAAGCCAAACATACCACCTGCCTGATTGGTGGTAAAACCAATACCGGCTTTGTCGGCAAGCGTTTGTAAACCTTCGCAGAGACGTTTGGCTGCGGTATCTAGGTTTTTATGAAAGTCTGGTGTTTGGATTAGCTTCAATGTCGTTAAACCTGCCGCCATGGCGATTGGGTTACCAGACAAAGTACCTGCCTGATAAACCGGACCCAATGGTGCGATGTGTTCCATGACTTCACGTTTGCCACCAAAAGCGCCAACCGGTAAACCGCCACCGACGACTTTACCTAAAGTGGTTAAATCTGGTTTTACATCATAATGTTGTTGAGCGCCGCCTAAAGCTACACGGAAGCCTGTCATGACTTCATCAAAAATAAGTACTGCGCCATATTGATCACAGATCTCACGTAAGCCTTGTAAAAAACCTTCACTTGGTGGAATACAGTTCATATTGCCAGCAACAGGCTCAACGATGATGCAGGCGATTTGGTCGCCTAACTCAGCAAAACACTCACGAACTGAATCAAGATCGTTATATATCAAAGTTAATGTATGTTCAGCTAATGATGCGGGCACTCCAGCTGAAGAAGGCACGCCGAGGGTTAATGCACCTGAACCTGCTTTGACTAATAATGAGTCAGCATGACCGTGATAACAACCTTCAAATTTAACTATTTTGTCGCGGTTGGTAAAACCTCGTGCTAAACGAATCGCGCTCATGGTAGCTTCCGTACCAGAACTTACCATACGAACAAATTCCATCGAAGGAACTAAACGACATAAAGTGTCGGCCATTTCGATTTCGATTGCGGTAGGTGCGCCAAAGCCTAAACCATGAGATGCGGCTTCTTGAACGGCACTGATAACCTCAGGATGAGCATGACCTAAAATCATCGGGCCCCAAGAACCGACGTAATCGATATAACGTTTGCCTTCAGCATCGGTTAACCAAGCGCCTTTACCTTCGCTGAAAAAAACAGGATCACCACCAACGCCTTTAAACGCACGAACTGGCGAATTAACACCACCTGGAATGTGTTGTTGGGCTTGAGTAAAAAGGTCGTGATTAGTTTGCATGATTGATTATTCCTAATGGGCTAGATCTAAAGATGTGCGATAATTCTAGCTTATCTTAGCCAGAATACCGACCGATTATGAGTTTAAAATTTCGCATCGTGGTGATTGTGACCATTATATTATTGATTAACTTCGCTGCTGCCGGCTATTTTATGGTGCATAACGCAAGGCAAGCCTTGGTGGCAGAAATGGAGTCTAGTACCAATTTAGCCAAGGGTTTGTTGATTAATGCGTTGCCGACCTTACGTTTTTCTAACGATTTGGGCGAACGATTAACGATGATTGTCGACAGTGTGCGAGATACGCGGCACATTCGCGCTTGGTTTGAAGATATGACTGGCGAGCCGTTAATTGGTCATGAAAAAAACTCACACTTTATGAATAAACCTGATGCGCCAAATTGGTTTATTAAAATGATGGAACCGGAAGCTGTGGCTTTCCGTCGCTTAATTACTAAAGGTAGTAAATCCTACGGTTATTTGGTGGTTGAGGCTGATCCAAGTGATGAAGTTAATGAAGTGTGGCGTGACGTACAAGTTTTATTTTGGCTGGGAACATTTTTCTTAATGCTGATTGTGGGCCTTATTTATATTGCACTACGCCAAGGCTTGAAGCCTCTCGAAGTGCTTGAAGATGCCTTAGGTCAATTGGAAAAAGGTGATTTCTCGGCTCGTGTTGATACGTCGGTGGTTAAAGAACTGTCTTCTATTCAATTTCGTTTTAATCATATGGCGAGCGTCTTAGAACACACCATGGCAGAAAATCACGCCTTGGCAGGAAGCATGTTGACCCTTCAAGAAGAAGAGCGGCGAGATTTGTCACGAGAATTACATGATGAATTAGGACCTTGCTTGTTCGGAATTAGGGTTGATTTAGGTAATATTGAACGCATTGCCGCCGAGCATCAGCTGCCTGAAATAGAGCAAAAAATAGAGTCGGTTAAGGTTATTACTAACCATATACAATCATTAGTACGAAAAATGTTAAGCCGTTTACGACCTTTAACCCTAGATGATTTAGGTTTAGTCGATGCGTTACGGGATATGTTACATAATTGGCGTGATAGGCAACCGGAAATTGATTGGGAATGGGATTTTGTTGGTGACTTTCAAAATCTGCCAGATACTTTGCAAGTAACGATTTATAGGATTGTGCAAGAATGTACAACTAACTGTGTGCGCCATGCTCATGCGAGTCATGTAAAAGTAGAAACCCGACGCGAAAATGAGTCCGTTAAAGTAACCGTCACAGATGATGGTGTTGGTTTTCATGCAGATTTAGTACGAGGTTTTGGTTTGATCGGTATGCGTGAACGAGTAAGTGCCTTGGGTGGACGAATTGCATTTGATACAGCCGAAGGGCGCGGCTTACAGGTAAGGGTATTAATCCCATTAAAAGGAAATGATAAATCATGAATGTGATCACAATTTTAGTGGTGGATGACCATCCTATTGTTCGAGCGGGTTGCCGCCAACTTATTCTGCAAATTCCTAATGCCAAAGTAATTGAAGCGGAAACGGGGGAGGAAGGTTATCGACTTTTCCAAGAAAACTACCCTGATATGGTCTTATTAGATATTACCTTGCCAGGTATCGGTGGTCTTGAAGTATTACGTAAGATGCGGGCTAACCGAGAAAATGCCAAGGTGTTGATGTTCAGTATGCATGAAGATCCGGTCTTTGCTTCTCGTGCCATGCAAGCCGGTGCCAAGGGCTACATTACTAAAAATAATGCGGCGGATTATTTGGTTGAAGCTGTTGAAAAAGTCTTAGCAGGTAAAACATATCTTAGCCCCGATACTGCCCAGCAATTAGCTATGCTAAATATCGGTGCTGGTACTAGTGCATTAAGTGATTTATCACGCCGAGAACTAGAAATTTTACGTTTGTTAGGGGAAGGTAAAAGCATGACGGAAATATCTAATTTATTGGGAATTAGCTACAAAACAGTCGCAAATAACCTTACTCAAATAAAAAGTAAGCTTGATATCAATAAAACAGCAGAGTTAATGCGGTTTGCTATTAGTCACGGATTATCATCATAGAACAACATATATAACACTTAACAGGAGATAGGAATAAATTCCCGATTTATTGGGATAAGTCGCTCATTCTTAAAGTAGTTGCTAAAAGTATTATGTGTAACAAGTTTTAAGGATTCAGCTTCTTAACCAACTTAATATTTCTCTCTCCTTCTTATGAAGGTTTAGGCCAGACTATATGTCTGGCCTTTTTTTTGCCTGAAATACGTCATGTGTTAATGATATTGACGTTTCACTGATAGCTTTCTCTTGTTACTATTGCTGTCTGATTTTTTTGGTAGTTGTGTGCTTTAATGTACGCAATCTTAAAACATAGACGGAAAGATAGCTTATGCAAAATTACAAATGGATTAGGCGACATTGGTTTATAGCCATCTTGCTAACCGCGATACCACTCGTATCGCAGTCAGGAAGTCTTGAAAAGGCCATTGATTCCCAAGTTCAAACAGATGTTGCAGCTCAAAAATCTCAACAGCAGATTGATGGTTTAGCTGATGAAACTGTCCAATTGTTGGCAGAATATCGTGAAACACTGCGCCAAACAGATAGCTTACGTGCTTATAACGATCAACTAGATAAATTAGTTTCTTCACAACAAAAAGAATTAGATTCTATTAATATTCAACTCCGAAATATTGAATCTACTCAGCGCGACATCGTGCCATTAATGTTAAAGATGATTGATACGATGGCGCAGTTCGTTGCTTTAGACTTACCATTTTTACCTAAAGAGCGCCAAGCACGCGTTATACAACTACAAACACTGATGGAACGTGCGGATGTCACGATTGCTGAAAAATACCGTCGTATCCTTGAAGCATATCAAGTCGAAACTGAATATGGCCGGACAATAGAAGCTTACCGTGATGAATTAGCGGTGGATGACGTTACTCGTACCGTAGATTTTCTTCGTATTGGTCGTGTTAGCTTATATTACTTGACCTTGGATGGTTTGGAAGCCGGTATTTGGAACGGTGGCTGGCAAGTATTGCCAAATGAATATCGTCAGTCAATCAGTCAAGCTTTGAAGGTTGCCATGAAGCAGTTACCGCCTGATCTACTCGTGTTACCCGTTAAAACCACGGAGATGACACCATGAGATTTATAATTTCAACGCTGTTACTCAGTGCATTGTGGTCGCCATTACTTCATGCAGCAGATAAGCCCGCTGATTTGGATGCTTTGTTAGACCAAGTCAAACGTGAGGGTGTACTAGAGCAACAGCAAAACAAATTACGTGAAGCAAACTTTGTGTCGGCACGTGATGATCAAGCAAAATTATTAGCCGAAGCAAAAGCACAATTAGCATTTGAAGAACAAAGAACGGCATTACTCAATCAAGCTTTTCAAGATCATGAAAAAGGTCTGACACAAAAAGAAAACTTGCTGCAAGAAAAGTCGGGTTCTTTAGGTGAGTTATTTGGTACGGTACGTCAAATAAGTAATGATAGCCGCAGTGTGCTTGAAAACTCGATGGTCTCAGCACAAAAGCCAAATCGAGCCGAATTTTTAACGGCAATGGCCGAACGTAAGCAACAACCTACGATTGAAGAGCTGCGTACTTTGTGGCTAATGCTACAAGAAGAAATGACTGAGTCAGGAAAAGTAAGTCAATTCAATACATCTATCATAACTGCCGAAGGCAAGATGGAAGAAAGAGATGTAACCAGAATAGGTGCATTTACGGCTTTTAGTGATGGTAAGTTTTTACGTTATCTACCTGAAACAGGCAGTCTAGTGGAATTAGGTCGTCAACCTGTTGATCGTTTTCGGAGTTTAGTAACTGATTTTGAAGCAACTACTGATGGCTCGTTAATGCCGGTAGTGGTCGATCCGACTCGTGGCGCTATTATGGCCTTACTGGTTCAAGCGCCTGATTTGGAAGAGCGAATTGAACAAGGTGGTTGGATAGGCTTTATTATTCTGGGTTTAGGTGCGATAGGTTTACTGTTAGCCACACAACGCTTTGTTTATCTAGGTATCGCTGGGCGTGGCATAGCGCAACAACAAAAACAGACAACCCCAAGTCTTACAAACCCATTGGGCCGAATTTTATCGGTTTACAGTGACGGTATGCAGGATGTTGAGACCTTATCGTTAAAACTTGACGAAGCTATTTTGCGAGAAATCCCTAAAATTGAACGTGGTCTGATTACTTTAGCAATGCTAGCGGCTATAGCGCCTATGTTGGGACTATTAGGCACCGTATCGGGCATGATTGAGACATTCCAATCCATTACTTTATTTGGCACGGGTGATCCTAAATTGATGTCAGGAGGTATCTCACAGGCCTTGGTAACAACCGAATTGGGCTTAGCAGTCGCTATCCCTCTTTTATTGATCCATAGCGCGATATCAAGCAAGAGTAATCGTTTAGTACAAGTACTGGATGAAGAAAGTGCTGCAATCGTTGCACGTAATGCAGAAAGGTTGAATGGAAACACTGACAAATAATCTGTTTAACATTCAACTACTGCTGGAAAGTGGTGGCTTGGTGTTATGGGCGATATTAATAGCGTCGATAGTTATGTGGACGATGATTATTGAACGATATTTTTTTGTATATTTTATTCATCCAACAAAAATCAAAAAAGCATTGACTGCTTGGCAGGAAAGATCTGACCGGCGCAGCTGGTATGCACAGAAAATTCGCCAAGGGATGATTGCTGAAAGCTCGGCTTCACTTAAACAATATTTGATGTCGATTCGTACGCTTATTGCCGCTTTGCCAATGTTGGGATTATTAGGCACGGTAGATGGCATGATTCAAACATTTGATGTGCTGACAGTGTTTGGTACAGGGAACGCACGAGGTATGGCTGGCGGGATTTCAGTTGCCTTGATAACAACAATGGGTGGTTTATTAGCTGCTTTATCGGGTATGTACTTTAGTACACAGCTCGAACAGCGTGTGGTTCGAGCGGAAGATACGCTTGCTGATGTATTGCGAAGGGATTAATGGAACTACGGTTCCTTAGGTATTAATTATGAGAAATAGACATTCGCGTCGCCAAAGTGGTGCCATCGCCGAAGTTAATATGACGCCATTGATAGATATGGTATTTATTTTATTAATCTTTTTTATTGTAACGACTTCATTTGTTAAAGAAACCGGCGTCGATGTGAGTCGTCCTTCTGCTAAAACAGCCGTTAAAAAAGAGCTGGCGAATATTATGATTTCGATTACGCCGAATGATGAAGTCTGGATGGATAAACGGCAAATAGATCGTCGTGCAGTGCGAGCTAATGTTGAGCGAATGCATGCTGAAAATCCAGAAGGATCAGTTATCATCTTGGCAGACAAAGAGGCGAAAACAGGCCTGCTTATTGAGGTGATGGATCAAGCACGGTTAGCAGGCGTTGCCAATGTATCCATTGCTGCTCAGCGCGATTAAGGCTTTATTTTAATGCGTTTAGCCATAGGCTTGTTGCTTGCAATTTTGGTGAATTTTGGTTTATTTACCTTAATGCAAAAAATGACTACCGAACAAAATATCGAACGGCAAGTAACAGAGAATATTCAATTGTTAGATTTTGTACGTCTTAAACGTGAGGATAAGACTGAAACGAAAAAACGTGAATTGCCGAAGAAGCCGCCACCGCCCCAAAAGCCACCACCACCGCCAAAAGCCCCTGTTCCACAGGCAGACAAACCTAAAGCACCTGTACCGAAGCTAGATGTGCCACGTATCGATGTGCCATTAAATATTGCTGGTGGACCTTATTTAGGTGATTTTTCAAATGCGCCAGTAGCGCCAATTGCACCGACAGCGATTGCTGCTCCATCTATCGATGACGATGTGATGCCATTGGTACGCATTCCACCACAATACCCTCGAATGGCTTCTCGTCGGGGGATAGAAGGGGTTGTGACGGTATCTTTTATGATTACCAAAGATGGGCAGGTTCGCGATCCTGTTGTGATTAGTGCCAAACCTGAAAATATTTTTGATAGTGCGGCCTTAAAGGCGATTTTAAAATGGAAGTTTAAGCCTAAGGTTGTTGATGGCCAGCCAGTCGAGCGTCAAGCGACGCAAGAAATTGAATTTAAATTGGCGAAATAAATGATGATTGTGTCAGCTTTTAAATTACCTTTATTGCTTATATTCTTGCTGATAACGTCAGCGACGATGGCTAAAGACGACGGTCAATATCTATTGACTGAAAAAACTTATAAAGCGTTGAGCGCTGCACAATCGTTAATGGAAGCTGATAAGTTTTCTGCTGCTGAAGTTCAACTTAAGTCTTTATTAGATAGAATTGAATCAAATTCATACGAAAGGGCGGTAGTGCAGCAAACCTTGGGTTATTTGTATTCGTCACAAGAAAGCTATAAACAAGCAAGCTTGCTATTTCAGCAGGCGCTAGACTCGAATGCACTCCCTGAAAAAGTAAGTCATGACCTGCTCTATAATTTAGCTCAGTTACTTTTAGCTGATGAACAATACGATAAAGGTATTGTGATGTTAGAAAAATGGTTGAAAGCGGAAGCTTCACCACCCAATAGCGCCCATGTTTTGCTAGCGAGTGCTTATTATAGGGTCAAGAACTATAAACAAACGGTAGAACAAATTAGTATCGCCATTAAAAATGACAAGTCGGCAAAAGAAGCTTGGTATCAAGTGTTGTTAGCGGCTCATTTGGAGTTGAAGCAATATAAATCAGCTATTACGGTATTAGAAACACTGATTACACGTTATCCCTACCAAACCACGTATTGGTCTCAGCTATCTGCTTTATACCTTCAGCAAAATAAAGAATTTACTGCTATGGCGGTCAAAGTGTTAGCGCAACGGTTGGAGTTGGCTGATGGTAAAACGCTGATTAGTTTGGCTGACATGTACCGTTATTTGCACATTCCGTATAAGTCGGCCCAATTATTAACGCAGGGGATTAATGATGGTGTTATTCAATCAGACTTAGACAATTTAAATCGTTTGGCAGATAGTTGGTTGGCGGCGAAGGAAGATCTTAAGGCTATTCCCATTTTACAAAAAATTGCTGATCTAGATTCGAGTGGTGAGTCAGATTTGAAATATAGCCGGGTTCTTTTTGGTTTGGAGCAATGGCAGAATGCCTCGGAAAACTTATCTAAAAGTTTGACGAAATTGAAAGGCAAGCGAGTCGGTACTGCAGCATTATTATTAGGCATGTCGCAATTTCATTTAGGGCGCTTATCACAAGCAAAAGAATCTTTTACAAAAGCTGTCCAGTTTGAAAATGAACGTAATCAGGCAGGACAGTGGCTGCGTCATGTAGACAATATGCTACTTAAAGGGGAAACTGATGCAAGCTAATTTAGCGCAGTTGAAAAGTGATTTAGTACACCATTATCGTTGGTTAAGACAGTATGGCTGTAATGATTCTCATAGTGGTAATGCCTCTTTCCGTTGGCATGATGAAGTCTGGGTAACACCTACGGGCTGTTGTGCTGATACCTTGCTGGTCGATGATTTAGTGGTATGTCATATGGATGGCACTATGGGGGAAGGAGCATCATTGGACGCGCCACTGCATATTGAAGTGTATCGGCACAACGCAAAGGCGGGGGCTGTATTCCATAGTCATGGGCCCCACGCAATAGCATTCACCTTCGCGGGTGATGATTTTGTACCGATTGATTTCGAAGGTCAGTATTACTTCCCAATAGTGCCAGTCATCACCATACCCTATGACCGCTATATTGAATTATCGCCAAGTGCTGTAGCCGAGAAACTAGCAGGTTACAAAGTAGCTATTGTTCGTGGTCACGGCGTCTATGCTTATGGCGAGACTATTAATCTCGCCTATAAGTGGAGCTGTTCGGTTGAATCATCTGCAAAAGTCGCATGGTTAAACAATACGACTTTGCGTGGATCATAAATAATCTGTGTTAAGCGATTAAGCCTTAACCCTTCTTGTAGACATTTTCATAATAATAGTTCGTCGCTTCAATAAAACCATCAACGCTACCACAGTCAAAACGGCGGCCTTTAAATTTCACGGCTAATACTTGGCGATCTTGTGCCAGCGCTTTAAGGGCATCAGTGATTTGAATTTCACCGTTTGCGCCTGGTTTTGTATTGCGTAAATAAGAAAATATTTCAGGTGTAAGTACGTAACGACCTATGATCGCTAGATTGCTGGGTGCATCTTCAGGATTAGGTTTTTCAACCATGTCCCGAACTTGGTAAATGCCAGGCGCTATTTCTTCACCAGAGATAATACCGTAACTGCCCGTATCTTCTGCTGGGACTTCCTCAATAGCAATAATACTGCACTGATAACGTTGATATAGTGCAGCTAACTGACCTAAGGCACGAGTATGGTCACCATCTGATGGCGCTGCACATAAGTCATCTGCCAGAACAACCGCAAAGGGTTCGTTACCTATCATTGGCTCACCGGTCAAAATAGCATGCCCTAGTCCTAACATCTCACGTTGGCGCATGAAGACAAATTCACACTTATCCATTACTTTGCGAATATCATCTAAATATTTTTCTTTTGATGTGCCTTTAATCTGGTGCTCTAATTCATAGTTATTATCAAAATGATCGGCGATGGCACGCTTACCCCGACCGACGATAAACCCGATCTGATTCATTCCTGCTTCAAGGGCTTCTTCGACACCGTACTGAATTAATGGTTTACTCACTATAGGTAGCATTTCTTTGGGCATAGCTTTTGTTGCTGGTAAAAAACGGGTGCCATAACCGGCGGCAGGAAATAAACATTTGCGAATTTTGGTGGTATGCGCCATTGAAAAAATGCCTTATTAAATGTGGTTTTACTCATAAAGAGAAGTAGAGCGTGAGTAGGTTGAAAAATAGATTATAACTTAGACTAATTCAAGTATTATTTCTTATTTCTGGTGTAGAAAAGACATTTAGATAATAGCAAACGAAGGCATATGTTAGTAATAATGTCGGTTCTATCTTGACTGTGATAAATGAAAACTGTTCCGTTCAGACAAAACAGCCTTTTCTACTCGCCCTAAGACGGTGTATAGTGAATTCAAATTGATTTCGACATGAGCATTAGCTAGAGAATAAGCGTAATGAAAATAGCGATGACTGAACATTTATTCGGCCATTATTTTTATAAGCAACTGAAAAAGAACTGAAATATGTTGGAGAACTATCTCCCAATTTTGTTATTTGTGATTATAGGTGTTGGTTTTGGTGTCATGCCATTACTTGCGGGCTTTATTTTGGGGCCGCGCCGCCCTGATGATGAAAAACGTTCACCCTATGAATGTGGCTTTGAGCCATTCGAAGATGCACACATGAAATTCGACGTGCGCTATTACCTTGTTGCCATCCTATTTATTATTTTTGATTTGGAAATTGCCTTTTTATTCCCATGGGCAGTAGTCCTTGATCAAATTGGTATTTTTGGCTTGCTCGCAATGTTTTTATTTCTAGGGATACTCGTTGTTGGCTTTATTTACGAATGGAAGAAAGGGGCGCTCGAATGGGAATAGAAGGTATTCTTGAGCAAGGCGTAGTCACGACTTCTGCAGATAAGCTAATTAATTGGGCAAGAACGGGTTCACTATGGCCGATGACCTTTGGTTTAGCCTGTTGTGCTGTTGAAATGATGCAAGCAGGCGCATCACGATATGATTTAGATCGCTTTGGCGTAGTCTTTCGTCCAAGTCCACGGCAATCAGATGTAATGATTGTAGCGGGTACATTGGTTAATAAAATGGCGCCAGCCTTGCGTAAGGTTTATGACCAAATGTCAGAACCACGGTGGGTGATTTCCATGGGCTCTTGCGCGAATGGTGGTGGCTATTATCACTATTCCTATGCGGTGGTTCGCGGGTGTGACCGAATTGTGCCAGTAGATATTTATGTGCCGGGCTGTCCACCTACTGCAGAAGCGTTGTTATACGGTATTATTCAATTACAAAATAAAATACGTCGAACTAATACTATCGCGCGGACACAGGAAATTTAGGCTCTATGACTGATGTGTTGAAGGACTCTTTAGAGCGACATTTCTCTGCGGACTTACTTGATTGTGAGATGTTAAACGGAGACATTACACTGCACGTGGCGGCAGAAAGTATTTTGTCGGTATGTGAACAGTTACGCGATCGCTTTGGCTTTGAGCTGTTAATCGATATCTGTGGCGTTGATTATTCACAATATGGTGGCACAGCTTGGGAAACAAAAGGCGCTTCCGAAAGTGGCTTTAGCCGTGCGGTAGATGGCGCAGGCAATATGGAGCCCGTCGACGAAGGCTTTCGTTTTGCTGTGGTTTATCATCTGCTCTCTATTCAACACAATCAACGCCTACGTCTTAAGGTTAGACTTGATGCAGATCTACCTATTATTGATAGTGTGACATCAATTTGGAATGGTGCTGATTGGTTTGAACGAGAAGCCTTCGATTTATTTGGTATTTTATTTAATGGTCATGCTGATTTACGACGAATTTTGACTGATTATGGTTTTATCGGTCATCCGTTTCGTAAAGATTTTCCACTGATTGGTAATGTGGAGATGCGTTATGACCCTGAGAAAAAACGTGTGGTTTACGAACCTGTAAGCATTGAAGAACGTATTTTAGTACCTCGGGTTATCCGAGATGATAATCGCTACAATGGGAATAAATGATGGCTGAAATTAAGAATTACACCTTAAATTTTGGCCCGCAACATCCAGCAGCACATGGTGTTTTACGCCTTATTTTAGAAATGGATGGCGAAGTTATTCAACGTGCTGACCCTCATATTGGCTTACTTCATCGCGGCACTGAAAAATTAGCCGAAAGTAAGCCTTACAATCAAAGCATTGGTTATATGGATCGACTCGATTATGTGTCGATGATGTGTAATGAGCATGCTTATGTGATGGCGATTGAGAAGATGTTGGGTGTTCAAGTGCCTGAACGAGCGCAGTATATTCGAGTGATGTTTGATGAAATCACACGAGTGTTGAATCACTTAATGTGGTTGGGCGCGCACGGCCTAGACATTGGCGCAATGACGGTGTTTTTATATTGTTTCCGTGAACGTGAAGATTTAATGGATTGTTACGAAGCAGTATCAGGTGCTCGTTTACATGCTACGTATTATCGACCTGGCGGCGTGTATCGTGATTTGCCTGATTCAATGGCTAAATACGAAAAATCAAAATGGCATAGCGAAAAAGAAGTTAAACAAAAAAACACGAATCGAGAAGGTAGTTTGCTCGATTTTATTGAAGACTTTACCGATCGTTTTCCAAACTGTGTCGATGAATATGAGACCTTATTGACCGACAATCGTATTTGGAAACAGCGCACCGTGGGAATCGGCGTAGTAACTCCGGAACGGGCTATGCAGCTTGGTTTTACAGGCCCAATGTTACGTGGTTCAGGCATTGCGTGGGATCTTCGTAAAAAACAACCCTATGAAGTATATGACCGAATGGATTTTGATATTCCAGTCGGCGTTGAAGGTGATTGTTACGATCGATATTTGGTGCGAATCGAAGAAATGCGTCAATCAAATCGAATCATAAAACAGTGCGTTGATTGGTTACGCACTAATCCTGGCCCGGTTATTACCACTGATACCAAAGTCGCTCCGCCAAAGCGGACAGATATGAAGAATGATATGGAGTCGATGATTCATCACTTCAAATTATTTACTGAAGGCTATTGTGTACCAGAGGGCGAAATTTATACCGCGGTTGAACATCCTAAAGGTGAATTTGGTATTTATATGATTTCAGATGGCGCTAATAAACCATATCGAGTGAAAATTCGCGCCCCTGGCTTTGCCCATTTATCGGCCATGAATGAAATGATAAAAGGTCATATGCTAGCTGATGTTGTGGCGGTGATAGGTACCATGGATATTGTATTTGGTGAGGTTGATCGATGAACCTTACTGGTGCAACAGAGCAACTATTTAATGCCGACCTTCGTCAACAACTTGATGCATGGGTGGCAAAATATCCGAAAGGTAAAAGCCAATCAGCGGTTATTCCTTGTTTGCATATTTTGCAAGCTGCTAACGAAGGTTGGTTAGCTAAACCTGTAATGGATGCCTTGGCAGACTATTTAGCTGTGCCTGCTATAAGTGTCTATGAAGTGGCTACTTTCTATACGATGTTCGATCTTAAGCCCGTCGGCAAACATAAGATTAATGTCTGTACCAATATATCCTGTTTGCTTAATGGCTCTGATGATGTGGTTGCTCATCTAGAAACACGTTTGAATATTAAATTAGGCGAAACCACTGAAGACGGCTTATATACATTAAGGCAGGTTGAATGTTTGGGGGCTTGCTGTGGTGCACCAATGATGCAACTTGATCGTGATTATCATGAACACCTAACCAGTGACAAGATTGACCATATTTTGGCAGGGATCAAATCATGACGCCCGAATCTTCAGAGGACTTGAAATTAGATCAGATTTGTTTCCGAACGCGTCATCTTGATGAACCGTGGACTTTGGAATCTTATCGTAGCGTAGGTGGTTACGAGCAATTAGAAAAAATCCTTAAAGAAAAAACGCGTGCCGAAGATATTATTGAGCAACTTAAAGATTCAGCACTACGCGGTCGAGGCGGCGCGGGCTTTCCTACAGGCTTGAAATGGAGTTTTATGCCTCGTCGTATGCCTGGAGCGAAGTATATCGTCTGCAATTCAGATGAGGGTGAGCCCGGCACATGTAAAGATCGTGATATTTTACGGTTCAATCCCCATCAAGTGATTGAAGGTATGATCATTGCGGGTTACACCATTGGTGCACAAGCGGGTTATAACTATATCCGAGGGGAGTTTGTTGAACCCTTTGAGCGTTTCGAAGCTGCGATTCAAGAAGCAAAAGACGCGGGCTATCTAGGTAAAAATATATTAGGTTCCAGTTTTAGCTTTGAGCTTTATACGCAGCCGGGCGCTGGTGCCTATATCTGTGGTGAAGAAACGGCTCTATTGGAATCGTTAGAAGGCAAAAAAGGGCAACCTCGCTATAAACCGCCATTTCCAGCAGGTTACGGGCTGTATGGTCGACCAACTACAATAAATAATACGGAAACATTAGCTTCTGTTCCTGTCATTTTACAATATGGTGGTGATTGGTTTCATGAGTTAGGTACACCTAATAATGGCGGCAGTAAGATTTTCAGCGTATCTGGTCATGTTAATAAGCCTGGGAATTATGAGGTGCCAATGGGCACTCCGTTTTCTAAATTATTAGAATTAGCGGGTGGCATGCGAAATGGCAATAAAATAAAAGCCGTGATTCCTGGTGGTAGCTCAACACCTGTTGTACCAGGTGATACGATGATGGAGCTTGCCATGAGTTACGATGGTATTAGCCGTGGCGGTTCAATGTTAGGTGCAGGTTCGGTGATCATTATGGACGAAACGACCTGTATGGTGAAAGCATTAGAACGTATTGCCGAGTTTTATTACGAAGAATCATGTGGTCAATGTACGCCTTGTCGAGAAGGTACTGGTTGGCTTTATCGGGTGGTGAAGCGGATAGAGCACGGTGAAGGCTCACAGCAAGATCTAGATCGCTTGGTTGAGGTGGCAAAAAATATTAATGGTAATACGATTTGTGCTCTAGGTGATGCAGCTGCAGCACCTGTTATAAGTTTTATTAAACATTTCCGTGAAGAGTTTCAATATCACATTGATCACAAATGTTGTCAGGCAGAGAGTAAATAGATGGTTAACATCGAAATCGACGGTATTCCACTAAAAGTGGATTCTGCAAAAATGATTATTCAGGCTGCTGATGAGGCAGGTATTGATATTCCTCGTTTTTGCTAT
Organism: uncultured Methylophaga sp.; assembly: GCA_963975785.1. GTDB lineage: Bacteria > Pseudomonadota > Gammaproteobacteria > Nitrosococcales > Methylophagaceae. The sequence continues at coordinate 17,429 of CAXBIM010000021.1, read as the reverse complement.
CATAAAAAATTGTCGATAGCGGCCAATTGTCGCATGTGTTTAATTGAAGTGGACAAATCCCGTAAAGCCTTACCAGCCTGTGCAACGCCTGTTACTGAAGGTATGAAAATATTTACTCACTCAAAAACCGCGCTTGCCGCACAGCGTAGTGTGATGGAGTTTTTACTGATTAATCATCCTTTGGATTGCCCTATTTGCGATCAAGGGGGCGAGTGTGAATTACAAGATCTGTCGATGGGTTACGGTTCAGGACTAGGTCGATTCAGTGAAGGCAAACGAGTTGTTAAAGATAAAAATATTGGGCCATTAATCACTACAGATATGACGCGTTGTATTCATTGCACCCGTTGTGTTCGCTTTGGTGAAGAGATTGCCGGTATAAAAGAGTTGGGAGCAGTCGGTCGTGGCGAACATATGGAGATTGGTACTTATGTTGAAAGTAGCCTGATTTCAGAATTATCAGGTAACATCATTGACCTCTGTCCAGTAGGTGCATTGACTTCAAAACCATATCGTTATCGCGCTCGCGCATGGGAGCTAGTTGCTCATCCATCCATTGCTCCTCATGATGCTGTTGGTTCTAATATTGAATTTCATACTCGTGGAAAAGATGTGATGCGAGTAGTGCCTAGAGATAATGAAAGCCTTAATGAAACGTGGTTATCAGACCGTGACCGCTTTAGTTATTTAGGCATTAACCATGAACAGCGCGCCACCGAGCCTATGATTAAACAAGATGGCGAATGGCAAACTACGGATTGGCAAACGGCACTTGCTATGGCGGCAGACGGTCTGCAAGCATTAAAAACCAAACATGGTGGCGATCAAATTGCAGGAGTGATCTCGCCGACTGCAACGTTAGAAGAAGCGTATTTACTCCAGAAATTGCTAAGTGGTTTAGGCTCTAATAATGTTGATCACCGTTTACGGCAACAAGATTTCACAGGGAATGACGCCGATTATCATCATCAAGATTGGTCTTTGGCAGATATAGAGCAGAGTGATGATATTGTTTTAGTTGGTTGTAATATTCGAGCCGAGCAACCTATTATCGCCCACCGCATTAGACAAGCGGCCACGATGGGTGGAACAACTGTTACCGATATTAATTTTTTTAAATCTGACCTTTTAATGCCTGTTACCGCACATGTGACGGTGAATATCAAAGGTATGCTGAGTTGCCTGTCAGGTGTTGCAAAAGCGCTGCTTGCATTGGGAAGCAATGAAGATAAAGCGTGGGATGAGTTATTAGAAAATGTGGTTCCTAAAGCAGCAGAGCAAACGATAGCGATGCGCTTATCTAATGCGATGCAAGCAACAATTTTTGTAGGCGCTTTAGCAAACAATCATCCTCAGGCGACAAAATTAAAAGCTTTAGCAGCATTAATTTCTCGTTTAAGTAATAGCCAAGTTATTGTCTTACCGACAGCTAACTCTACTGCAATGATGCTCGCAGGCGCTTTATCAGAAGCGAAAGTTAAGGCAAAAGAGGCTGAATCCGTAGGTCTTGATAGCGAACAAATTTGGCAGCAAAAATTGCGTGCTTATCTATTGTTTGGTGTTGAGCCGGAGTTGGATTGTGCTAACCCAATCGCCGCATTAAATGCCTTACAGCATGCCAGTCTAGTTGTTTCAATTACAAGCTATGTCACTGATTCCATATTAACGTATGCCGATGTGATTTTACCTATGGCTAGTTTTGCTGAGACTTCAGGTACGTTTATTGGTATTGATGGTCAATGGCAAAGTTTTACAGGAGCTGTAACGGCTAAAGCTGATAGTCGGCCTGGTTGGAAAATATTACGAGTATTAGGCAATTTGGCTAATATTAAAAACTTTGATTACGTCTCATCACAAGATGTTCGTGATGAAGTCAGTGACCAGTTCAATATTTACTCTGCTTCTAATAAATCAACTTATATTCCAGATGATTTAGGCGTAACGAGTACATTAATGGCCATTTCCGAAGTGCCAATGTATCAGACTGATGCTGTCGTTAGACGTAGTGAACCTTTGCAACAAACGCCTGAAAATCAACGTGCCTCAATGGCACGACTGAATAGTAAAGAGGCTGAAAAATACGGGCTTAGTGAAGCCAAAATGATTCAAGTGACTCAGGATGATAAACATCTGACCATGCCATTTGAAATTGATGATGCGATTGCTGATAGCTGTATTTATATAGCGGCAGGTATTGCAGCAACATCGGTACTGGGAGCTAATTTTGCCGATGTCCAGATACAACTTGTTGAACAAGGAGCATCATCATGATTGACTGGGTTGTGGACAATACCTTGTTATTCACTGTGCTTAAAATTGTCGCGATTATTGTGCCTTTGATGTTAGGTGTCGCTTATTTAACCTTGGCTGAACGAAAAGTAATTGGTTATATCCAAGTGCGTATTGGCCCTAATCGTGTTGGCCCTTGGGGATTATTGCAACCGATTGCTGATGGGCTGAAACTGGCATTAAAAGAAGTGATTTTCCCTGCCAAATCAAACTTATATTTGTTCTTGATTGCTCCAGTGTTAGCGATAGGTCCTGCCTTAGCGGCATGGGCTGTAATGCCCTTTGATGCCACAATGACCTTGGCGAATATTGATGCAGGATTGTTGTACATCTTAGCGATTACCTCAATGGGCGTTTACGGTATCGTAATTGCTGGTTGGGCTTCTAATTCTCGCTATGCTTTTCTAGGCGCATTACGTTCGGCAGCACAAGTCGTATCTTATGAAATCGCAATGGGGTTTGCCTTGGTTGGGGTGCTGGTGGCGGCGGGGAGCTTGAATTTAGGTGAGATTGTATTGGCACAACAAGGTGGCTTTTTGCATTGGTATTGGCTACCATTATTTCCGCTTTTTGTAGTCTATTTTATATCGGGTGTAGCAGAAACAAATCGGGCACCATTTGACGTGTCTGAAGGCGAGTCAGAGATTGTGGCTGGTTTCCATGTTGAGTATTCGGGTATGGCCTTTGCTGTGTTTTTCTTAGCAGAATATGCCGATATGATTTTGATTTCAATGTTAGCGGCAGTAATGTTTATGGGCGGCTGGCTATCACCGTTTGAAGGTATTCCCGGTCTTGAAGCTTTGTTTTCGTGGGTACCTGGCATTGTATGGTTACTAATGAAAACCTGTATTTTCTTATTTTTATATTTATGGTTCAGAGCAACGTTTCCTCGTTATCGTTACGATCAGATTATGCGTTTGGGATGGAAGATTTTTATCCCCGTCACCTTAGTATGGTTAGTAGTGGTCGCTACCGCACAGGTATTTGATATCGGCCCATGGTTTACGGAGGCCGTTTTATGATGTCTTCTATTCGCCATTTCTTTAAAAGTTTTTTGCTATGGGAGTTGTTATTAGGTTTGAAGCTGACAGGGAAATATCTGTTTGCGAAAAAAATAACCGTGCAATATCCCGAAGAAAACACGCCTCAATCACCTCGTTTTAGAGGGTTGCACGCTTTGCGTCGTTATCCTAATGGTGAAGAGCGCTGTATTGGTTGCAAACTATGTGAAGCCGTGTGTCCTGCCTTGGCTATTACCATTGAAACTGAGCCTCGTGATGATGGTACGCGACGTACCACCAAGTATGAAATTGATTTATTTAAATGTATTTACTGCGGCTTTTGTGAAGAATCTTGTCCCGTTGATTCCATTGTGGAAACACGCATATTTGATTATCACTTTGAGAATCGTGGTGAAAATATTATGAGCAAAGATATGTTGTTGGCCATTGGTGATAAAAACGAAGACCAAATAGCAGCTGATCGTGCTGTCGATGCGGAGTACAGATAATGGAACAATTCATATTCTATGGCTTTGCCACTATTTTACTCGTGGCCGCGTTGATGGTGATCACGGTACGAAATCCAGTACGAGCAGCCTTATTTTTGATCTTAGCTTTTTTTACCAGTGCGGGTATTTGGTTATTGTTAGAAGCTGAATTTTTGGCTTTAACATTGGTACTGGTTTATGTCGGCGCTGTGATGGTGTTATTTTTGTTTGTGGTGATGATGTTAGATATTGATTTAGCACCCTTACAAGAAGGTTTTACTAAATATTTACCCCTAGGCATTGTCGTTGCCGCTTTAATTACCATTGAAATGATTGCCGTTTTAGGTACTGGCCATTTTGGACTCGATATTGTGCCTGCACCGATTCCACATCCAGAAGGCTATAGTAATACTAAAGAAATAGGGCTTTTGCTTTATACCGTCTATGTTTATCCGTTTGAAATTGCTTCCGTTATTCTAACGGTGGCGATCGTGGCAGCGATTACACTGACTTTGCGTGAGAAGAAAAGTAAATCACAAGATATATCGAAACAGGTAAAAGTGCGTCGTGAAGACCGTGTGAGACTGATCAAAATGGATGCGGTTAAAAAGCCTCAGGAGCCAGAATCATGATTGCATTATCAGATTTCTTGATTTTGGGTGCGCTGCTGTTCAGTTTGTCGGTCGCGGGTATATTCATTAACCGTAAAAACATCATCATTATATTGATGTGCATAGAACTGATGCTATTAGCGGTGAATCTTAATTTTATTGCCTTTGCTCATTTTTCCGGAGATATAGCAGGCCAAGTATTTGTATTCTTCATATTGACCGTGGCTGCTGCAGAAGCGGCTATTGGCTTGGCTATATTAGTAGTGTTATTTCGAAATATTCACACCATTAATGTCGCTGATTTAGATAAGCTGAAAGGATAGAGCATGAATCAAACCTTACTACTCAGCATCGTCCTTGCGCCATTGTTTGGTAGCATCATCGCCGGTTTATTTGGCAAGCAAGTGGGTAGAGTCTGGGCACATCGCGCGGCAGTTTATGGTGTGGGTATTGCCTTTGTTTTATCGGTCTGGGTACTTAAGTTAGTTGCCATCGATGGTGAAACTTACAATCAGCAAGTTTATCAATGGCTACAGGCAGGCTCATTAAGTCTGGAAGTTGGGTTTTTGGTCGATGCGTTGACCGCGATGATGATGGTTGTGGTGACATTCGTCTCACTGATGGTGCATATTTATACCATAGGTTATATGTATGACGATGACGGCTATGCCCGTTTTTTTAGCTATATTTCTCTGTTTACCTTCTCGATGTTGATGCTGGTAATGGCTAATAACTTCATGCAGCTATTCTTTGGTTGGGAAGCGGTTGGTCTAGTGTCCTATTTATTAATTGGGTTTTGGTATAAAAAACCGACTGCAATATTTGCTAATTTAAAAGCATTTTTAGTCAATCGCGTAGGTGATTTTGGATTTTTGCTTGGGATTGCAGGTGTATTAATGTATGCCGGCAGTTTGGATTATGTAGAAGTTTTTGCTCAGGCCCCTGCCATATCAGAAAAAAATATTGCCATTTTTACAGGTTATGATTGGTCTGTAATGACGCTTATTTGTATTTTGTTATTTATCGGTGCGATGGGGAAATCAGCACAAGTACCATTACATGTTTGGTTACCTGATTCGATGGAGGGCCCGACGCCTATTTCGGCATTGATTCATGCAGCGACGATGGTAACAGCAGGTATTTTTATGGTGACACGCATGTCACCTCTGTTTGAGTTTTCAGAAACAGCCTTGTCATTTGTCTTAGTCATTGGGGCTGTCACCGCTTTATTCATGGGCTTTTTGGGGCTAATTCAAAACGATATTAAACGGGTTATTGCCTATTCGACCTTATCTCAATTGGGCTATATGACCGTTGCATTAGGAGCATCAGCTTATGCGGCGGGTGTATTTCATTTAATGACACATGCTTTCTTTAAAGCCTTGTTATTCTTGGGTGCAGGTTCGGTGATTATGGCTATGCACCACGAACAAGATATCCGTAAGATGGGTGGCTTGAAAAAATATATGCCAATTACTTATTGGACAGGATTAATCGGCTCACTGGCATTGATTGGTTTTCCAGGTTTATCAGGCTTTTTTTCTAAAGACTCGATAATTGAAGCGGTGCATGCTTCTGAAATTGCCGGCAGCGGTTTTGCTTATTTTGCAGTGGTATCCGGAGTATTTATCACCGCGTTATATAGCTTTCGTTTATTTTTCTTAGTATTCCATGGTAAAGAACGGTTTGAGGTTGATGGTCATCATCTACCTCATGAATCTCCCACAGTGGTTACAGTTCCGTTGATTTTATTAGCCATTCCGTCGGTAATATCAGGTTATTTGATTGGGAAAATGGTGTTTGGTGATTTCTTTGGCAATGCGATTGTAGTGCATGCAGATCATGATGTTTTAGCTGAGCATGCTGAAAGTTTTCATGGCGTAGTAGGATTTATTTCACATGGTGTAATGGCATTACCTTTTTGGTTGGCAATGACGGGTGTGGCAACGGCTTATTATTTGTACATCATGCGTCCAGACATTCCAGCTAAATTGCAGCAACGATTTAATTGGCTATATCGCATACTTGATAATAAGTACGGCTTTGACAGCTTTAATCAAACGGTATTTGCTGGAGGTGCGAGAACACTGGGCAACATGTTGTGGAAAATTGGCGACCGACTTTTAATCGATGGTGTAATAGTTAATGGTGCTGCCAAAACAGTCGGGTTGACGTCGAAAGTTGTACGTCATGTTCAATCAGGTTATTTGTATCACTACGCTTTTGCAATGATTATAGGTCTGTACTTATTGCTCACTTTTTTTGTGGCCTAAGAAATTGAATATGATTACTAATTTTCCTTTATTAAGTCTCATTATATGGCTACCGATTATTGGTGGCATAGCCGTGCTGGTGAATGGTGATAATAACCCTTGGGCTAGATCATTATCATTGCTTGTGCCATTAGTCACTTTAGTATTGTCTATAGGCTTATACACCGGCTTTGATAGCACTACTTATCAGATGCAATTTGTAGAACACGCATCATGGATTGCTACATTCAATATCAATTATCATTTAGGCATTGATGGTTTTTCGATGCCATTAATTATTTTGACAGCATTCTCGACGGTGATTGTTGTGGTTGCTGGCTGGCAAGTCATTGAAAAGCGCGTAAGCCAATATATGGCCGCATTCTTGATCATGGCTGGACTGATGATTGCCGTATTTGCGGCATTAGATGCCATATTGTTTTATGTGTTTTTTGAAGCAATGTTAATCCCGCTATTTTTAGTGATCGGCATATGGGGCGGTCCAAATCGTGTTTATGCCACGATTAAGTTCTTTCTATATACCTTGTTTGGTTCGGTATTTTTACTATTAGCATTATTATATTTACACCACGTCGCGGGCAGTTTTTCAATATTGGACTACCATGAAGTAGCTTTATCAATGGAAGAGCAATTCTGGTTGTTCTTAGCCTTTTTAATTGCCTTTGCCGTTAAAGTGCCGATGTGGCCAGTACATACTTGGTTACCCGATGCCCATGTTGAAGCGCCAACCGGCGGTTCGGTAATATTAGCGGCGATCACCTTGAAAATAGGTGGTTATGGCTTGATACGTTTTGCCTTACCTATTACACCAGATGCCAGCTTGGCACTTGATTGGTTAGTAATAGGTTTGTCATTAACTGCGGTGGTTTACATTGGTTTTGTGGCCTTGGTGCAAACGGATATGAAAAAATTGATTGCCTACTCCAGTATTGCTCACATGGGCTTTGTGACTTTAGGTTTATTTATTGTATTTAGAATTTTTGCCAACTCGGCTACTGGTAGCGGTGCAGTATTAGCAGTAGAAGGGGCGATGGTGCAAATGATTTCTCATGGTTTTATTGCGGCTGCAATGTTCCTATGCGTCGGTGTATTGTATGACCGCATGCATACACGTGAAATAAGTGCTTACGGTGGCGTTGCTAATACGATGCCTACCTTTGCAGGCTTTGCTGTGTTTTTTGCGATGGCCAATGCTGGATTGCCTGGTACATCAGGATTTGTGGGTGAGTTTATGGTGATATTGGCGGCTTTCCAAGCCAACTTCTGGTTTGCATTTTTGGCTGCAACTACCTTGATTTTAGGTGCTGCTTATTCCTTGTGGATGGTCAAACGTGTCATATTTGGTGAAGTAGCTAACGATAATGTCGCCAAATTAGAAGATATAAATCGTCGTGAGTTTGGGATGTTGGCAACATTAGCCATCATTATTTTAGCGATAGGTTTATGGCCTGCACCGTTAACTGAAGTGATGCATGCTTCAGTTGAACACTTATTAACCCAAGTTTCACAGTCTAAGATCTAAAGGTGGCAACTGACATGATGTTTGAAGTGACAAATATGGCTTTTGCTCTCCCAGAGATGTTTATGCTGGCAATGGCGTGTGTGATCTTGTTAGTGGTCGCCTTTTTAGGTAAAGCTTCGGCAGGACCAGCTTACATGCTAAGTCAACTGACCTTAGCTCTAACGATGGTACTCATTTATCAATCTATGGGTGACGCGGCGGGGCTAACATTTGATGGTACCTACATAAAAGACAGTTTCAGTGATATTTTAAAACTCGCTATCTGTGCACTTAATATTGTGGTGTTAATTTATTCTACGAGCTATCTGAAAGAACGTAGCCTATTTAAAGGCGAATATTATGTGCTGGCGATATTTTCTACTTTAGGCATGATGATTATGGTGTCGGCTTATCACTTCTTAACCCTTTATTTGGGACTAGAATTGATGTCGTTATGCCTATATGCGATGGTGGCAATGCAACGAGATTCAGCGGTAGCTACTGAAGCGGCAATGAAATACTTCATTCTAGGTGCCATTGCATCAGGAATGTTGCTCTATGGCATGTCGATTATTTATGGTGCTACAGGCAGTTTAGCGCTTACAACTATTGCAGAAACTATCCAGGCTGGTGGAATAGATAACACCGTGCTTAGTTTTGGTTTAGTCTTTTTGATTATCGGTATTGGTTTTAAATTAGGTGCTGTTCCATTTCACATGTGGTTGCCAGATGTTTATCACGGTGCTCCGACTGCCGTGACCTTGTTTATTGCTACAGCACCTAAAATTGCAGCGTTTGCAATGGCGATGCGTTTGTTAGTCGATGGTCTAGGTGGTGCTCACTACTACTGGCAAGACATGGTCATAATGCTATCGGTGTTATCAATGATAATAGGTAATGTTGTTGCCATCGCTCAAACTAATTTAAAACGTATGCTGGCCTACTCCACTATTTCGCATATAGGTTTCATTCTGCTGGGTATATTGTCGGGTAGCCAAGAAGGTTACGGGGCGGCAATGTTTTATGCCTTAGTCTATTCTCTTATGAGTTTGGGTGGCTTTGGCATGATTGTTTTGTTGAGCCGTCAAGGTTTTGAGGCTGACAATATCGAGGATTTCAAAGGCTTAAGCAGCCGCAATCCATGGTATGCATTGATGATGTTACTACTGATGTTTTCAATGGCCGGCATTCCACCATTAGTAGGATTTTATGCCAAGTTAACGGTGATTAAATCGGTGGTTGATATTAACCTAATTTCAGTAGCGGTTGTGGCAGTAGTAATGTCGGTAATAGGTGCGTATTATTATTTACGTATTATCAAAGTTATGTATTTTGATAAAGCGGTACAACATGAAGCATTACAAGCGCCTGTAGATATGCGAGTCATGTTTAGTGTAAATGCCTTGACAGTTTTTGCTCTAGGCATATTTCCAGGTTCATTATTAGCACTGTGTATGAGTGTTTTCTCTTAAAAACTAATAAAGCTATGTCATCAACAATACTTATTTTAATCTTTTTTCTCATCGCCAATTTACCTTGGATTAGTGAGCGTGCATTTCTTGTCATCCGTTTAACGAAAGTTAAATCGTCATGGCTAAGACTATTAGAACTAGTCGTCTTTTATTTTGTAAGCTTATTGATAGCAATTTCTGCTGAAATTCAATTTTCAGGTGAAATATTTCCTCAACAATGGGAGTTCTTTGTCACTACGTTTTCTGCCTTTTTAGTTTTGGCTGTGCCTGGTGTTATATATCGTTATCAATGGCTGGCCATGCAAAAACATGCGTAACAATAAATAAGGATTGTTATGACCGGTATTGCGGAATGGATTGCTAGTTTTGACCCGACAACTCAGCTTGTTGTTGGCGCATTATATTATCTTGGCGCAGCAATGCTAATTGCATCTGTTATAGACCTAATAGTAAAACTTGGCGCTCGTTATGGCATTAATGAGGATAAGCGACCAATAGTGCACTTTATGCTTAAAATAATACGAGTTCCATTAGCATGGACGGTGATATTACTGGGTATAAACTTTACAATTGCACAACTTGCTTTATCTCCTTGGCTGGGTGCTTTAGTCACACAAATATCTCAAACAGTCACTATTATTGTCTGGGGCCAAGCTACATATCGTATTATTCGCTTCACATTAAAAACACACTGCACATCGTCCACTAAGATTGGATTTTTAAAGCCACAAACCTTACCGCTATTTGATAACCTTGCAAGCATTGCAATGGTGATCCTAGGGCTGTATTTTATATTCCTAGCATGGGATATAGATATGACTGCTTGGTTAGCTTCTGCTGGCGTGCTGGGTATTGCTGTTGGTTTTGCAGCTAAAGATACCTTAGCTAACTTGTTCTCTGGGGTATTTATTCTGGCAGACTCACCGTATCAAATTGGTGACTATATCGTCATAGATTCTGGTGAACGAGGAAAGGTGACACACATTGGTTTGCGTTCAACGCGTATGTTAACGCGTGACGATTTGGAAATAACCGTGCCAAATTCACTTATTGCTAATGGCAAAATAATTAATGAAAGCAAGGGGCAACATGTAAAGTCACGTGTCCGGTTAGCTGTGAGTGTAGCTTATGGTAGTGATATTGATAAAGTTCGTAGTGTACTGCTAGAAGAAGCCCTGCAAGAAAGTGGAGCATGCTCCTCACCTGAACCTAGAGTTAGGTTTCGACGTTTTGGCGGTTCAGGTTTAGAGATTGAGCTGTTATTCTGGATTGATGATCCAGAAATACGTGGTCGCGTCTTAGATTTGCTTAATGTTTCTGTATATAAACGTTTTGCAGTTGAAGGTATAGAGATCCCGTATAGCAAACACGATATTTATATCAAACAGATGCCTTCAGAGAATAAGCTTTTGTAAGCGCACTATTTTTTGTTAAACGTAGAGATGCATTTTAACCTGCTAGTTTGTAATGCCCCATAAAATAGGCTACATCTTGAGTCTATAAGTATTTAGAAAGCTGCGAACCCCGATTTTACCTGTAGTGTCGCTTTTAGTGTGCGATAGTTTACGAATTGATGTAGAATGCTAGGGTTTATTTTCGTGTTTTAGTAACACATTATTATTTTCAGAGAAGAACACAATGGCTGCAGATTTATCCAAATATAGAAATATTGGTATCTTCGCGCATGTAGATGCGGGTAAGACCACCACCACAGAACGAATTTTGAAACTAACCGGTAAAATTCATAAAGTCGGTGAAGTGCATGATGGCGAATCAACAATGGATTTCATGGATCAGGAAGCTGAGCGTGGAATAACTATTCAATCAGCAGCAACGACTTGCGAATGGGACGGTCACCGTCTTAACGTAATCGATACACCGGGTCACGTTGATTTCACAATCGAAGTATACCGTTCGTTAAAAGTATTAGACGGTGGTGTTGGTGTATTCTGTGGTTCAGGTGGTGTAGAACCACAATCTGAAACTAACTGGCGTTATGCTAATGACTCTGAAGTTTCTCGTATTATCTTTGTTAACAAACTAGATCGTATGGGTGCAGATTTCTTCCGTGTTGTAAAACAAGTTAAAGATGTATTGGGCGCACATCCATTAGTGATGGTATTGCCAATCGGTATCGAAGAAGACTTTGTTGGCTGTGTTGATTTGTTAACACGTAAAGCTTGGATATGGGATAACGATAAAGATACAACTTCTTTCCGTATTGAAGAGCCACCTGCTGATATGGCAGACCAAATCGAAGAATACCGTGAAATGCTGATTGAAACAGCAGTTGAGCAAAATGATGATTTGATGGAAAAATATCTTGATGGTGAAGAGCCATCAATCGAAGCTATTCAAAAATGTATCCGTTCAGGTACATTGAAAATGGATTTCTTCCCAACATACTGTGGTTCTGCCTTTAAAGATAAAGGTGTTCAAATGGTATTGGATGCGGTTGTTGCTTACTTACCTAACCCAACTGAAGTTGATCCTCAACCTGAAGTGGATTTAGAAGGTGAACCAACAGGCGAATATGCGATTGTTGATACTGACAAACCATTCCGTGCACTTGCGTTTAAAATCATGGATGACCGTTTTGGCGCCTTGACCTTTATTCGTATCTACTCAGGTACCTTAAATAAAGGTGACACAGTACTAAATACGTTCACAGGTAAAACTGAACGCGTTGGTCGAATGGTAGAAATGCATGCTGATGACCGTAATGAATTAAGTAGCGCTCAAGCTGGTGATATCGTCGCAATCGTGGGCATGAAAGATACACAAACTGGCCACACATTATGTGATCCTAAAAACCCAGCTACATTAGAGCCAATGGTTTTCCCTGATCCAGTTATTTCGATTGCTATTTCTCCTAAAGATAAAGCAGCATCAGAAAAAATGGGTATTGCACTAGGTAAAATGATCAAAGAAGATCCTTCATTCCGTGTTGAAACTGATCAAGACAGTGGCGAAACTATCATTAAAGGTATGGGCGAGCTACATTTAGATATTAAAGTTGATATCTTGCGTCGTACACATGGTGTTGATGTAACTGTAGGTGCTCCACAAGTGGCTTACCGTGAAACAATCACACAACGCACAGAAGATAGCTACACACACAAAAAACAATCTGGTGGTTCTGGCCAATTTGGTAAGATCGACTACATCATCGAACCAGGTGAAACGGGTAGTGGTTATGTGTTTGAATCAGTTGTAACCGGTGGTTCTGTACCTCGTGAATTCTGGCCTGCTGTAGAAACTGGCTTTAAGAAAATGATGGATCGCGGTGTACTTGCTGGTTACCCATGTTTAGACTTCAAAGTAACCTTGGTTGATGGTAGTTTCCATGCGGTCGATTCATCTGCAATGGCATTTGAATTAGCAGCGATGGGCGCTTATCGCCAAACAATGAAAAAAGCCGGCCCACAAATCATGGAACCAATCATGAAAGTGGATGTATTTACACCTGATGATCATGTTGGTGATGTTATCGGTGACCTTAACCGTCGTCGTGGCATGATTAAATCACAAGATGCGGGTGTAACTGGCGTACGTATTAAAGCGGACGTTCCATTAAGTGAAATGTTTGGTTATATCGGAACACTTCGTACAATGACATCTGGTCGTGGTCAGTTCTCTATGGAGTTCTTACAATATAGCCCTTGTCCACGTAATATTTCTGAGCAAGTAATCAGTGATGCTAAAGAACGTGAAGAAGCTGCTAAGAAATAAGCTAGTAGTATTGAGTTAAACAAAAAAGGGGCTGATTATTAATAATCAGCCCCTTTTTTTATATATCTACTATGAGAATGTAGTTCAAATCACGGTGTTTTCAGCTGGCTAAAAGCTCGTGAAACGATAATGAATACTATTTCTCATCTCGATTTAATCGTTGATCTTTAGCGAGTGCCGCTAAAATATTGAGCATGTCATCTGGCATCTCAACTTGCCATGAAACAGCTTCACCAGAACCTGGGTGAATAAAGCCTAATGAGCCTGCATGAAGCGCTTGGCGACGGAAAGCCTGTAAGGCATTACGAAACTCTTCTGTTGAGTTCTTAGGGAGTCTTAATCGACCACCATAAACAGGATCGCCAAAGAGTGGATAACGGATATGTGCCATATGAACACGAATCTGATGTGTACGACCGGTTTCGAGCTTACAGCGAATATGGGTGTGGGCACGGTAACGCTGGACTACACGGTAATGTGTAATCGCTGTTTTTCCCGATGAAGTGACAGCCATACGTTTACGTTCAATAGGATGTCGTCCCATAGGCTGATCTACGGTACCACCTGCAGTCATGACACCCATAGCAATAGCTTGATACTCACGATCTACAGAGCGTTCTTGTAACTGGTTTACCAGTGAGTTATGGGCCTGTAATGTTTTTGCAATCATCAACAAACCTGTGGTGCCTTTATCGATGCGATGCACAATACCAGCACGAGGAATAATTTCCAGCTCAGGCGCATGGCTTAATAAGGCATTAACTAGTGTACCATTGTGATTACCAGCACCTGGGTGGACTACCATTCCAGCTTCTTTATTAATAATTAAGATATCTTCGTCTTCATGGATAATATCAAGCTTAATATCTTCTGCGATCCATGTGTCATCTACGGCTTCTATTTGAGCATTGATGATGACATGCTCACCACCAAGAACTGAATCACGCGGACGAAACTGTTGTTTGTCTACAGTAACAAACCCGGCTTTAATCCATTTTGTGAGTTGACCTCGCGAGTAGTCAGGAAAAAGTTGGGCAAGTGCTTGGTCAAGTCTCATTCCGGATGAATCGTCAGGAATAAAGTCTTCGAGTAAAAGGGTTTCAGACATGGGGAGTTATTTATATTATTATGATGAAGTGGTCATTATAGCCTAGGCAATAACTATTGGCTGATTTTAAGGAGAGGATAATGCGTTGTAATTTAATTGTTTTATGTCTGTTGGGCTTTACCGCTACAACTGTTATTGCTGAAGAAACTAGAAATGCTGAATTACTCGCATCATCTTGCGCGGCTTGCCATGGTACTAATGGGCATAGTATCGGTGGTTTGCCTAGCTTAGCAGGCGTAGATAAGCTTTATCTTATTGAACAAATGCAGCAATTTATCAGTGGAGAGCGCACTTCGACAGTGATGATGCATCACGCGAGTGGTTATACCGCAGAGGAAATCGAGTTAATGGCTGACTTTTTTTCAAAACAGTAAGTATTATTTATTCGCTTGTTTGATTGGATTAAACCTTATTTAAGTCTCTGACATTTTGAACAATAAAAGGTAGCGCGCTGTGCTTCTTTATAATGCTCAATTTCACTGCCACAGTGAACACATGCTTGACCCTGACGACCATAAACACTTAGTTCTTGAGCAAAATACCCTGGTTTTCCATCACTTTTTCTGAAATCTTTTAAGGTGGTACCACCAGCTTTAATTGCCTGCGACAGTATAGTCTTTATTGCAGTGACTAATTTGTTGAGATCTTTAATTTTAAGTTGGTTGGCAGTTGTTTTTGGATGAACCCCAGCCTTAAACAAGGCTTCGTTTGCATAAATATTACCGACACCGACAACAATTTTACCGTCCATAATCATCGTTTTAGCGCTGCAGCGGCGGTTTTGTGACTTGGCTAAAAGATAAGCGGCATCAAATGACTCCGTGAGCGGTTCTGGACCCAGGTGATTAAATAAAGGATGTACTTCAATCGCGCTCTCTGTCCATATAATCGCGCCGAAGCGTCGAGGGTCGGTGTATCTAAGTAGATGACCGTTATCAACTGCCATATCAAAATGGTCATGTTTTTCAGGAGGTATATTTTCACTGACTTTCAAAATTCGAAGTCGTCCTGACATACCTAGATGGATAATTAATGTACCAGTATCACATTCTAATAGTAGATATTTGGCTCGACGATACAGTCGATGAATTGTTTGGTCAGTAATAATCTCAGCAAGGTTTGGCTCTATAGGCCAGCGAAGTGAAAAATTCCGGATCGTGACATGCGTTATCTTCGCATCTTTAAGATATGGCTCTACACCTCGGAGGGTGGTTTCAACTTCTGGTAATTCAGGCATGATTTAGGCTACTGTTTAATGGGCTGGGCGATGGTCTGAGATGGCAATAGTTGTACAAGTGATGCCAAGGTAAATTGATAGCGAAGCTGTTGTTGGTAATCAATAATAAATAAAGCATTATCGTTTAGTTTTAAGTCATATTCAGCAGGCAATGTTTGATTGTTAAACCAAACCTGTACCTTATGAACAGCAGTGGTTATTTGTACATCTCCTTTAATGGGAGATGCTTGTAAGGCATAGGCATGTTGCCAGTTTTCAACGAGAGCGGTAACTCGATCGGTTTTTAGAGTTGGTAAATTACTGTGCCAGAGACCATTGGTATTTTCGATGATGATTGTTTCAGCGGAGAGGCTGCTATCAGCATTAAGCAGGGGCAAGCTAAGCTTTGTAATAATATTATCGAGAGGAATTAATTTATTTTCGATAAAACTAGCCGCGTTGGCTCGGAGTAATGGCGTAATGCGATCAGTGATTAAATGGATAACGTTATCGATCAACACATAACGATGTTTACTAATGGGCTCTATGCCACCGAACTTCACTTTAAGCTGATCTAAAGTTAAAATGAGGTTAGCTGGGTTTAACTCAAACTGAGCAAGCGAGTCTTTCGTGCCAACCGCTATTTGAGCATAACTCGGCGTATTTAAAAAACTGAGTAATAACTCAACGCGTATATTGTTCGCGATTGCTTTAATAGGCTTAATGATTTGCCAACCAGATGCGGACTTTTCTAATACAATATCAGACGTATCAGACCGAGAGATTGTAATGTTGTGAATATTACTGCTGTTGAGTGTACTTATTTGTGGCAACTCACTTACAGCTGAATTATCGTAAGTATTTAACCAATAGAGTCCTATAATTAAAGCTATAAGGATCAGGTTTGTAAGATAACTTTTCTTCATTGTCTACGTCGATACCACCAAAGCGATAAACCAATGCCAAGTAGTAATAAAGGTAGAACAATTAAAAAGCCCAAACCTATAAATAAGGACTGTGTTTGGTCCAATTTTAGTTGGTTATCGATCGTTGTTTTAACTGGAATGCTAATAAGATCATCGTCGCCAGCCAGCCAATTCATTATCGCCATACCTAGCTCAAGGTTACTACCATTGCCCAAATAGGTATTAGATAAAAAATCGCCATCACCAACAACTGCGATACGTTGTTCTGAGATTTTATCATCGATTGTCACTGTGCGTGAAAGTAAATAGCCGAGATTAAGTGGACCTTTAGTGTCATGGCCAAGATTGAAAACAAAAGACTGCCCAGCTTCTTTTTTAAGGAGATCTGTAGTACTCCAGACATTAGCTTGTGTTGTTAATAGCTGCAAATATTGCCAATCATTATCGTTATTTGGCATTTCTTCAAGAGCAACCGCTTGTGGAAAGACCGTTACTCCAGAGGTTGCCTGTCCGATGGGATGATTAGCATAATCAGTAATCAATACAAATTTTGGATCGTTGATGCCCAACTGTTGGGCATTAGGATCGATAACGATGTTGGGTACAAACTCGAGCCCTAGTTGTTCCGCTAGTCTAGCTAGGAACTTATTGCTGCCTGGTTCGGCTAACCACAATAAATTACCGCCATTCGTAACATAGTGTTTGATGATATCAACTTCACCGTCTAACCACGCGCTCTCAGGGCTGGCAATTACAAGGGCTGTCGCATTATTAGGAAGTTGATTATTTTCAACCAAATTCAATGGGAGAAA
>CAXBIM010000020.1:0-45961 GCA_963975785.1 uncultured Methylophaga sp. | reverse complement strand
AGCAGTACCCGCGAGTCGTCTCTGAAGCAACTAAAGCTTTTGGCTCTGCAGAAGTGTTTCTAGAAAAATGCATTGTTAATCCTCGACATATCGAAGTGCAGATATTGGCGGATAGGCATGGCAATGTTGTTCATTTGTATGAACGAGATTGTTCAATTCAACGACGTAACCAAAAGCTGATTGAAATCGCACCTAGTCCACAACTCACCCCTGAACAACGCGACTATAT
The DNA here is from genome assembly GCA_963975785.1 of uncultured Methylophaga sp. GTDB lineage: Bacteria > Pseudomonadota > Gammaproteobacteria > Nitrosococcales > Methylophagaceae. The sequence goes on along the minus strand of CAXBIM010000020.1, from coordinate 45,732 downwards.
GGGGAGTTTGGCTGTACGTGCTGCCAAGGCTGTTGGTTACGAAAATGCCGGTACGGTTGAGTTTTTGCTTACTGGTAATGAAGTTTATTTCATGGAAATGAACACCCGAATTCAGGTCGAACACACAATTACTGAGCAGATTACCGGTGTTGATATAGTGCGTGAGCAACTTCGAATTGCTGCTGGTTTGACACTGAGCTATCGTCAGCAGGATATTCAATACCGCGGTTTTGCACTGCAGTTTCGAATTAATGCAGAAGATCCAAAAAATGATTTCCTGCCCAGCTTTGGTCGTATTACTCATTATTACGCACCAGGTGGTCCAGGTGTGCGAATCGATACGGCTATATACACCGGTTATGAAATCCCGCCCTATTTTGACTCAATGTGTTTGAAACTAGTCGTTTGGGCGCTTGACTGGGAAGATGTACTTAACCGAGGCCAGCGAGCACTCGATGATATGCGCTTACACGGTATCAAAACGACGGCCAATTATTATAAACAGATCCTGAATCATCCGGATTTTCGTTCGGGTCAGTTTAATACTAGTTTTGTACCTGAACACCCAGAATTATTGAACTATTCCGATAAACAACATCCGAGCGCGGTTGCGCTGGCATTGGCTGCTGCTATAGCTGCCCACACAGGCTGGTAAGCCCAAATAACCGCTGGAGAACACATGAAACCAATACAAATTACCGACGTCATTTTACGTGATGCACATCAGTCTCTAATTGCCACTCGCATGCGTACCGATGACATGCTGCCAATATGTGAAAAGCTGGATAGGGTGGGCTACTGGTCACTAGAAGTTTGGGGTGGTGCTACATTTGATGCCTGTGTACGTTTCCTTAAAGAAGATCCTTGGGAAAGACTACGCTTACTGAAACAGGCTTTGCCAAACACACGTTTACAGATGTTATTACGTGGACAGAACCTGCTAGGCTACCGACATTATGCTGATGATGTGGTGAGTGCCTTTGTTGCTCGTGCAGCAGAAAATGGTATCGATGTATTCAGAGTGTTTGATGCTCTCAATGACTTGCGCAATTTAGAAACTGCGATGACGGCAGTAAAAAAAGCAGGTAAACATGCGCAAGGCACGATTGCATACACTACTAGTCCAGTACATACACTTGAGTTATTCGTTGCTCAAGCCAAAGCTCTGCGGGATATGGGGGCAGATTCAATTGTTATTAAAGATATGGCTGGCTTATTAGCACCTTATCCGACCTATGATTTGGTTAAGGCAATTAAGGCTGAAGTTGATCTACCCTTAGTTCTCCACAGTCATTCAACGGCAGGTCTAGCAGCACAATGTCAGTTGAAAGCCATCGAAGCTGGAGCTGATAGAATCGATACTGCTATCTCGGCGTTTGCTTGGGGGACTAGTCATCCAGCAACAGAATCTCAAGTGGCTGCATTACGTAATACAGAATGGGATACAGGATTAGATCTTGAGCTTTTAGGTGAGATTGCTAGTTATTTCCGTGACATTCGGAAGAAATACAGTCAGTTTGAAAGTGAATTTACCCGCGAAGACGTATCCGTTCAAATTAACCAAGTACCAGGCGGCATGATGTCGAATCTGGCTAACCAACTTAAAGAACAAAATGCACTTGATCGTATTCAAGAGGTATTTGCTGAAATCCCGAGAGTAAGGGCTGATCTTGGCTATCCACCTCTAGTGACACCGACATCGCAAATTGTCGGTACACAAGCGGTCTACAATGTGCTTGCTGGCGAGCGTTATAAAACAATCACCAACGAAGTTAAACGTTATCTGCAAGGTGGTTATGGTCAAGCACCTGCACCGGTGAATTATCAGTTACAGAAAAAAGCGATTGGTAATGAACCTGTTCTTGATTCACGTCCTGCAGATGAATTATCACCTGAAATGAATAAGTTAAGAGCAGCGATTGGAGATCTAGCTTTATCTGAAGACGATGTCTTGACCTATGCTATGTTTCCGGAATTAGGACGTGAGTTTTTGCAACAACGCCAAGATGGGACATTGAAACCTGAAGTTTTATTACCTGCAAATGGAGTTAGACAAAGTAGTGAACCCATGGCAACAGAGTTTAAAATTGATGTGCATGGTGAAACCTACGATATTGCCATTACGGGTGTTGGCGATGTGGGTGGGGGTAAACGCAAGTTTTATCTCTCTCTCGATGGTATGCCTGAAGAGGTTACTTTTGAAGCGCTTAATGAATATGTTAGTGCAAGTGGGACTGATCGGAAAAAAGCCACAGAACCTGGACATGTAACTGCACCATTGCCTGGCAATGTCTTTGAAATATTTGTAAAAGAAGGCGACAAAGTCGAAGCTGGTCAATCTTTACTTGTTATGGAAGCGATGAAAATGGAGACCGAGTTACTGGCTAATATTTCTGGCACTATCAAGGCGATTTATGTCAACAAAGGTGACCGTGTTACTCCGGGAGAAACACTGATAGAAATAGGCTAGCTTATAATATCAAGGCATCAGTAGAAGAGACTACTGGTGCCTTGTTAGTATGGTATCTAGAAAATAGCTAGAAGTAAGCTACTGAGAGGTTTGTGATTTAGTTATCTTGTAATAATATTGATGTAAAAAATTAGAAATCAGGTCTAGTACTTTGTAAAAAACCCTAATTTTTAATATTTTTTATTAGTTTATCTAAGGCTTCATTTACTAAATCTAAACTATTACTTGAAGTCATTAAATCATTAATACTGGCGGTGACGAGGTCTGAGTGTTGTTTTATAATGACACTGTTTTGCGCTATCTCATCGACGGTTAATACTTGTTCTTGAGTTGAGTCAGCAATGCTAGCATTTAACTGCGTTATGTTTTCTACTGCCTCGATAACAGGATTGATAGCGCTTTGAGTATTACTCATTTGAGTGACACACTTCTGTGCGGCTTTACTCTGAATATTCACTGTTTCAGATGCTTCGACACTGGAGGCGACTAATTGTTGAATAATGCTACGGATCTCATCGGTAGAAGAGGTCGTTCTAGAGGCTAATTGTCTAACTTCGTCAGCAACAACGGCAAAGCCACGTCCATGTTCTCCAGCTCTAGCAGCTTCAATAGCTGCATTTAATGCCAAAAGGTTAGTCTGCTCAGCAACATTTTGTATTACCTCTAAAACAGCCCCTATATTTTTACCACTTTCTTCTAGTCGAACCATTATTTGCTCAACGGAAATTAAGTTAGTGGCTAATGTTTGTACTGATAATGCCGTTTGGCTGAGTTGTTGGCTGGCATCAGCAGTAGCATGATTAGCTAAGCTGGCAGAGCTTGATGCCTTAGCAGCATTATCAGCGACGCCCTTAAACGAATACGACAATTGCGTCACCGCTGTGGCGACTTGCTCAGTTGATGTGTTTTGTTCACGTGTTAATGACATCGCTTTTTCTGAGATTGTTCGCATTTCGTTACTAGCACTGATAATTTGTTGTGATTCAATGCCTAGCTGGTCAATAAGAGTCGCTAAATGACTTTGAAGTTGTAGGCCCGATTTTTCAACAGAGATTACTTCTTGATAATTCATATCGCTGTGTAAGCTCTGAGTGTAATTACCTTTCAATAATTTACGAAGAAAGACTTCAAGTTGTGTCAAATGAACAATCACTTTATTTTGTAAGATAAATAATAGCGTGACAGCAATGACAATGACCGCAATAGACACAAGCATCACCCATTTCACACGGGCTGTTATAGCTTGTTTGATCTCATCTATTTGACCTTGGTGACTATGGAGTAATATTGCTAACTGTTCCATTGATTTATTTAGGTCTTCTTGACTTGTTTTTGAACGAGCGTCGAGTGCGGCTGTATTATCCAATTCTTTGTTATAACGGTTTGTAAGTGATGAGAGTGAGTTGAGACTTATTTGACCCTTTTCTTCAGGTATTTCTGGACTTAAGGTATCTTCATCTACTTCGGTGTAAATACCAAAGCGGGGCATAGCGATCGTGTTTTCTAGTATTTCGGTGAAAATAATATTTTCATTAATTAATGATTTTTTAGAGCTGTCTGATGGTTTATCAAAATATTGTTGTCTATATAAAGTAATCTTTTCTAATGACTGATTGAGTTGAAGTAGCTGATCAAAGAACTTGATTTTAGTAAGATAATCATAATTACCAGCATCATTTACGTATTCTCTAAGTTGGTTAAGATCGCCCGCCCGTTCACGTTCATTATTGATAAGTAAAGCTTGTGGGTTGCCAGCAAGTTTACCCGCAGATCGAACTAGTTGGACATTATTTTGAAGATGTTTTATCGACTCTTGAATGTCGCTATTGTCTTGTTCATCTAACCAATCAATGTTGATAGCATATAAGCGGTCAAGAATAGTCTCTGCTTGTTGTAAGTTATCAGCATGACCTGTCACTAAATATCGTTCGAGTAGAATGCGTGTATCAGTGTCAAAGGCTGATTTATATGTTTGAAAGGTTTGCGATATTTTGTAAGGCTTGTCTAGCTCGTTCCAACCCCATATACCGATGACAACAGCACTAATGATAAAACTAACAATTATGGTGATTAGTATTTTCGATACATCAGACAATTTCACGATTCACCACTCTAAGTAATTTAATTAGTTCGGTAGTGTATATTTTAATTATGACAATTTTGTTACACGGAAATATGGCGCTATAGCGAGAAATACGAGAGGATTAACGTGTTGAAAACGGGTGGAAATACTAAAATATTTTGGTGAGATTTACGGTGTAGTGAGCGAGCAGCATTGTTTTTTAGATTACTTACCAACGATACTTATCAAAATTAGCTGGATTGGCCCAGAATCGACTATTGAGCCAATCGTGTTTAGGCTGATAGCTTTCGATGGCATAGCTGAATAGGTGATAATTCTCAAGGATAGCAATGCGCTTCATACCGAGTGCGAGATAGTCCGCTAATTGCCAACCTTGTTGTGTCGCTAGTGTAATATCAGATACAACAATAATACGTTGTGCATGCGCATTACGCATCACGCCTAGCCACTGCATTGCCGCCGTCTTGGTCAATGACTCAGTAATATCACTGATAATGGCTAAGTCTATTGTCGGTATATCAGCGAGCTGTTGTATACTAAACGGTGTTTCCAATATGTAGGGACTGGCATCATGCCACTCTTTACAAGAATTAATCGCAATATCACCCGCAAGCAATAATGACTGGTGCTGACATTGCTTAATCAAAGGCGAAAGTATTGTTGCTAAATCTAAAGAAGTGCTCATGACTGAACAGGATAAAACATCTAAAGAATTCTGGAAAGAAAAGCGTCTAAGCCAAATGAGCCATGACGAGTGGGAAAGCTTGTGTGGTCGCTGTTGTTTACATAAATTAGAAGACGAGGATGATGGGCAGATTTATTATACCCGAGCTGCTTGTACCTTATTAGATGTGTCTAGTTGCCGTTGCAAAGATTATGATAACCGCGAAACATTAATGCCTGATTGCATCCAACTAAGCGTTGACCATGCTGAATATTTTGATTGGTTGCCAGAGACTTGTGCCTACCGCCTTTTAGCTGAAGGTGAGCCATTACCAGAATGGCACCCATTAATTACTGGTGATCCTAATAGCGTGATTAAGGCCGGAATTTCTGTTCGTGATTTTGCTAAACCGCTTAGTGAGGTTGAAAACTTATCGGATGAAGTTATTTCTTTACTAGAAGCTGGAATAGCGAGTCAGGATGACGCCTGAAGAGAGTAAAGAATTAACCGCACGACTAGAAAAAGCGGCACTGCTCTTATTAAGCTTAGATAGTTATCGAAAACCAGATGATTTAGCGCGTCGTTTTGGTTTACCGTTACCGGTGGTTCGTTTCTGGTGGCGAAATTCCGATCAGAAAAAACAAGTGATAGCAGATCGTGATTTAACGCTTAAGCAGGCAAAAACGATTCGTAAAGCAACACAAACACTAGAAGGCTGGGAAAAAGTAAAACGCTACCGTCCTGAATGTGGGGCTAAGTTAGCCAATGGTCGTCGTTGTAAGCTTTCCGTTGTTATTAGACAACCTGAGGGTTGGGACCAAGGATGTTTAGCTGATCGCTGCCGTATGCATGGCGGCTCGTCACGACGAGTACGCAAGATAAAAGTCGAAGAAGATGAAACATAAATCATAACGACAAGAACAATATTAACTACCATTATTTTTTTACGAGTTTAGATTACTGATGACTGACCACAACACTTTGACTGCGTTTAATCAAAATTTATTGGGATTTTTAGACGCGTCGCCAACGCCATTTCACGCTGTAAAAAGTATGCGTAGTCGTCTTGACGAACAAGGCTTTCAAGTCCTAGATGAAAAAGAGGCTTGGGGGAAATTACCGGCAGGTCGTTATTATGTAATACGTAATGATTCTTCTATTCTTGCTTTCACCTTGCCTGATGTTGACTTGGCAGCCACCGGTTTTCATATGGTCGGTACACATACTGATAGCCCATGTTTACAAGTCAAGCCGCAACCAGAAAAAATAAGTCATACATTATGGCAATTAGGTGTTGAGGTTTATGGCGGCGCCTTGCTTAATCCTTGGTTTGATCGCGATTTATCGATGGCAGGACGAGTAAGTTACCTTGATTCGAATCAGCAGATTAAACACACATTGGTTGATTTCAAAAAAGCGATTGCGACGATTCCTAGTTTAGCGATACATCTTGATCGTGATGTTAACCAGAGCCGTAGTATTAATCCTCAGACGCATTTGCCTCCGATTGTTATGCAGCTTGAAAATGGCCAAACTAAAGATTTCCGTGATTTACTACAAGAACAGGTTAAGCAACAGCAAAACTCTTGCGACATTGTTAAAGTATTAGATTATGAAGTTAGTTTATACGATACTCAATCTGCTGCCGTTATCGGTTTGAAGGATGATTTTATCAGTAGTGCCAGACTTGATAACCTATTAAGCTGTTATGTTGGCTTGAATGCTTTACTTAAGGCTGATGGCAATACGCCTAGCTTACTGATTTGCACAGATCATGAAGAAGTCGGCAGTATGTCTACCTCGGGCGCACAAGGTTCGTTACTTGAATCAGTACTAATGCGATTATGTTCAGATATCGAATCTCATCATCGAATGATTCAGCGTTCTCTTATGATTTCAGTGGATAATGCCCATGCTATTCACCCTAACTTTGCTGACAGACATGATGCCGAACATGGACCTAAACTTAATCATGGGCCAGTCATTAAATCTAATGCCAATCAACGTTATGCAACTAATAGCGAAACCAGTGCGTATTTTCGTCAATTATGTGAGCAGGTTGATGTGCCAGTTCAAGACTTTGTTGTGCGTACTGATATGGCCTGCGGTAGTACAATTGGCCCACTTACCGCAGCGACCTTAGGCGTACGTACATTAGATATCGGTGTGCCTACTTTTGGCATGCATTCTATTCGTGAACTTGCGGGCAGCCAAGATGCCTTCATGCTGAATAAAGCATTAACTCAATTTTTTAGATAACTTTAATAAAGGAACAGCATTATGGCTGAAACAGTAGATGAATTAACGGTCGAATATATGGAAGGCGACGATATGACCGTCAAAGAACTAGATAAAGTAGTATTAACGAAAGGCGCTTGGGCTACCTTAATGTATCGTTATCAAGATCTTGATCGTAAAACAGGTGAATTTGGACCAGATAAATATACGATTCGTCGTTACCAAAAACGTAATGGTGAATATAGCCAGCGTTCGAAATTTAATATCTCAAGCAAAGATCAAGCGACCAAAATCATTGAAGCATTAAGCAAGTGGATTGAAGACTAAAAACATGAATAAAAGCCTTATAACTAATGTGATTGCTACGGGTCTTGTTGCTACAGGACTGGTATTAGATGCGCCATTCCGCGAACCTGTATTAGCCACTGGGCTATTTGCTCTAGCGGGTGGCGTGACAAACTGGCTGGCTATTCATATGTTATTTGAAAAAGTACCTGGCTTATATGGTTCTGGTGTGATTAGTGCTCGCTTTGAAGATTTTAAAGTGGGCATTAATACACTGGTCATGGATCAATTTTTCAGTAAAGAAAATCTAGATCGCTTTTTTACTGAAATGGTCAGCGAAAATGATAGCCATCATCTCGACTTTCATGATGTGATTGATGAAACTGATTTAAGCGGCACATATGATAGTTTGGTATCAACTATTATGGAGTCATCATTTGGCAGTATGTTAGGTATGTTTGGTGGGGTAGAAGCGTTAACACCACTAAAAGAGCCTTTCATCGTTAAGATGAAGCAGTCGCTTAATGATTTGGCACACAGTGAATCGTTTCAAAGTAGTGTGCGAGAAAAATTGACCAGTACGTCAGTCAAGATGTTCACTTGCAAATTGAACATGTCGTGAAATCACGATTAGATGAACTGACGCCGAAAATGGTTAAAGATATTATTCAAACAATGATTCGCAAGCACTTGGGGTGGTTAGTTGTCTGGGGTGGGGTGTTTGGCGGTTTAATTGGATTAATAACGAGTCAATTACCACTTTAATTTTGTTTCTGCCTAACTAGACCTAAGTCGAACTATTAAGAAAGCCCCAATCATTTTAAATGAGAGGGGCTTTTTTTTATTTACGTTTATCACGTATTTTTTGCTGTTGTTCAGGCGTCATATTCTTCCATTTTTCACGCATCTGCTGTCGTTGTTCTTCAGGCATGTTTTTAAATTTCTGACGCTGCTCTTTTAATCGTTGCTGCTCTTCTGGAGGTAGCTGTTTGAAACGATCATGGCGTTCACGAATCTTTTGTTGTTGTTCAGGAGAAAGGTTTTTAAATTTTTCGTAACGGGCTTTAGCTTTGGCTTGCTGCTCTGGCGTCATGTTTTGCCAATGTTCAGATCTTTGTTGTTTACTCTCAGCGTTGTTGTCAGCAAATGCAGGACTCATCATCACTGCAACTAGCATCAAACTTAATGTAGTATATATTTTCATTTGTAGTCCCTTAACTGTTGGAGCCGTTGCTATCTTCGAGCCATTGATAAAATTCAAGGTTTTGATATAACTCGATTTCATCCATATCAGATATTAATACCCACTCAGGATTTGCCGCCAGTTGTTGATTATCTTGTGTTTGTATAGTTGTTGGCATTACCGTGATGACTAATAATGCCACGACAGCAGCCGATGCAAAACCAGTGAACCAACGGCTAAGGTTAAATCTCTTTCTTTCTGAATGGGCTAAGGCTTTATAACGCGCTTGGGTAAGCTGTGATTGAGTTACGGCATCAAGTGTCGTCAAACTTAAGTCTAGTTGTTGTTGTACATTTTTTTCAAAATTATTATTCATGGCCATGTCTCCCCCAATTTGTTGCGTAAAACCGTTAATGCACGATGGTAATGTGTTTTAACACTCCCTGTCGAACATCCCATTGCTGCAGCTGTTTGTGCTGTATCCAAACCTTGCCAGCAGCGTAATAGAAAAGCCTGTCTCTGTCGTAGTGGTAATAATTGTAATTCTACCTGTAACACTTCAACTGCCTGTTCGTTTAATAAATGAATTTCAGGTGTTCTTTCTGATGAATCTTCGACGTATTCTAAGGCATTGTCAGGTTCATCATTGATAATGGGTAACCAGCCAAAAAATTTTTGACGAATACTTTTACTGCGATACCAGTCCGTGATTTGCCTCTGTATGATTCGATGAAATAATGGCGGCCACTCTTGTTCAGGTAGATGCCGGTATTTTTTGACTAATTTAATCATCGCCTCTTGTACAATATCCAAGGCATCATCACGGTTCCCGGTAGCAAACTGCGCCATTCGAAATGCCTTACTTTCATTTTTGGCTAAAAATTTATTGAGCAAGTCAGACATTAAGAATTATCCTTAAAAGCGCATAGATGTGTCGCTATGAGCATTATCACTGAGTTTAATTCATACGATAATACGCTTTATAGCAATAATGTTATCGAGTACCTCTAAAACTTTGATGATTGTCCCGATTATGGTGCTTACCATTACGTTTATGGTGTTTGTCACCACGGTATTGGTGATCATTGCGATATCTGTATTCATTACGATGATCGTGATGGTGGCTATAGTGGTGCGGTCTATAATAAGATGGACCTGGAACAATCAGGTTAAATGAAAATAGTCTGTTGTGTCTATGTCTATCTACTAAACGGTGATCATTATGTTCTACGTGACCAAAATTTTGATTACGATGGTCTTTATATTTGTGATCAGATTGAGCTGATGCCGTAGTTGTTGTAGCAAAAGCGATAACTGCTGATAAAAGTAGTAATTTAATTTTCATTTTAATTTCTCCGTTGTCTAAAAGGTCCTACAGTTATAACAACGGGGCTAAGTGAGTTTGGTTGACACGGTTTTAATTTTATTTTTTCAATCTACTGTTTTATGTAATAAAAGATCTTGTTTGAAATAAGATTTTAATTGCTGATAGACAGCAGGGCACTGCTTTTCGAGTAGTTGTGGTGCGGTGAAAAAATATTCACAACTGACTGCAAAAAATTCGGCAGGGTTTGTGGCGGCATAGTTATTAATATAACTATGTTGGTGATGTTCTATTTGGCTGACTAAGGTCTCGTGCGCCTCACGTAATGCATCAGACCACTCATGGAGAGGCATGTCTTGTGTTAGTGGCGGTTGGCCATCAGCTCGCCCAGATAGCATGTCTAATTTATGGGCAAACTCATGAATAACCACATTGTGGCCTTCATATAAGTTGTAACTATCTTGCTCAACATCCTGCCAAGATAATATGACAGGACCTCGCCCCCAAGATTCGCCGCTTAGTTGGCTCGTTTGACGGTGAACAATACCATTATCATCCGTAATATCGCGGTTGACGATAAAGGCAGAGGGATAAATAATAATTTCAATCCAACCATCAAATGCATTCAATCCTAAATAAAGAATTTCAAGGCAGGCCTGAGCAGCAATAGTGATTCCCATATCAATGGTCACTTCTAAACCATGAGCACCTGTGAATGATTTTTGATGCAGAAATAATGTTGAGAGCAGTCGCAAACGCGCTTTTTCTTTATTGCTACGAGAGGCAATGAGTGGGATTTGGGATGTGACGCTGTGCCAAGTGCTAAAAGGAATAGGGTGCTGTCGTAAGACTCTTCTAGTTAAATAGCGTTTTATGAAATTCATAACACTGCTGTGACGTTTACTTGTATCGTTCTTTTTTACGCGTAGCACTATTGGCTAAAATTTGAGATTTTTGTTGAATAGATGTATCGCTGCGACCCCACAACTTAATTTCATCTAGGCTACGAAAGCAGCCAAGGCAAATATCCAGTTCATTAAGGCAACAATTTCGTACGCAAGGTGAGTTAATCTGTGTCATATAAAAAGGCATCCGAAGATGCCTTAGTTGTAACTAGTCGTAGCTGTAATGTTTACGAAGCTGTTTAGTCACTTTCCACATGCTTTTTAAGCCTACTGGGAAAATAACATAATCACCAGGCACGATAGTGACTGAAGGTTCGCCATCTGGCGTTACAACGATTTCGCCTTCAAGAATGTAAGCTTTTTCAGTTTCGTCGAAGTCAAGTCTGAATTCTGTAACTGGGCAATCCCATGTTTCCCATGCTGATACGCCTAATTCTTTTAAACGGTCTTCACTTGGGTTTTTTTCAATAATGATTTTTGGCATAAATATCCTGACTATAATTTTGTTAAAAATCGGTTCTTGCTAAGTAAGCATAAATCCGATGTTTAGTTTGAACTTAATACTTATATATAAGCGAGATTCTGTCACGCGTTGTGCGACCGGTGAATAATACCAGAAAGGCGGAATATTATTTAGCTTTAACAGTGATTTGTTTATTATATTTATTCACTTGGCTAGAAATAGAACGGCACATCTGGATTCGAAAATTTCAGTCAAACTAGTTTGAGAAAACCTAATTAAATTCGTTTACCTCACTAAAGCGAGTCTTATTGGTGATATTTTGTTTGCTACAACATCGCTAAATGCTAGGTCATGTAGCGTTTCTGTGAGGGTATCTTGTTAATTGGATTGTCGAATAGCAATAACCGCTTGGAAAAAGGACAGCATTTGTTCCCTAGTCAATTGACCCTCATGTTCTACCGGTATTTCGCCGACTGGAGACATCATGTAACCTTTAAAACGATAATTGGCTTCGCCTGTCATCATCACACTTGTACTCGCATTTACCAGCTCATCAGGATTTGCTGTAACGGGCACAGTAAATATTTGAGTCTCATGAGCACCTAAGCTTTTCTTACTGAGAGCTTCAAAGTTTGCGATAGCATTTTCATTAAGATAAATATCGCCATATACCTCTCTAATAGGTAGCTTGAAGTCATTCGGGTTATATAAAGTAACATCAAGTACGGCACGATTTTCTTCAGCTGTGAAAGACTTAAGCTTGATATCTACGACCTCAGGTGACATTACGGAGTCAGGCAATAGTTCTGCATTACTGTACGTCATGAAATTTAATATTACAAAAGCGATGGCAAATAATTTTTTCATTGTCTGTTCTCTGAATGACTAATCTGAAGATCATATATCAACATAGTGTCGGTAAATGTTAGCAATAAAGACAGTTAAATAACGATATAAATCCACATTGATATTCATATTTAAGTTTTGTGATTTTTACATGTGTAGAACAGATATGTTTTAGCGTAGGAAGAAAATCTAAGTAATTGATGACTATATCTATTTTAATAATAAATTATTTTCTATAGGAATGAATGTGGAAGCGGCTTCAATTAATGAGCCTGCGGTTAATTGCGAAACACCATATACCTCGACAGAAACACCATAATCGGCGCGTATTTTTTTCACTAATATATCAAAATCACCATCGCCAGATGCTAGCACTACGACATCTGCTTCTTTTGCATATTCCATGGCATCAATTGTTATTCCAACATCCCAATCACCTTTTGCCGAGCCGTCAGCACGTTGAATAAAGGGCTTTAATTTCACCTCAAAGCCAATTGCCCTGAGTATATTTTGAAATTGTCTTTGTTTTTCGTCACCACGATCAACAGCATAGGCGAAGGCTTTTACAACATCTCTATTTTTAGTCGCTTGTGCCCAAAATTCATTGTAGTCAAAATTACAATGGTGGCTGTGTTGAGTGGTGTAGTAAATATTCTGGACATCAACAAGTAAGATAACTTTTTTCATAAACACTCTAGATTTCAGCCTGCGAGAGACCGCAAAAGGCTGTTAGTGTACAGGTATAACCGTAATCCCAATATTTTTAGAGAATACGCCGATAACCCGCTAATGTCTTTTGTGATTATGTGGTGCTTTTGCACTAAATATACTTAAGCAAACTAAGGCAATTTGTTAAAGACGGTTACTACTTATTGAAACCATTTAAGCCTACCTTAAGAAACAAAGTCTAATCTTTTTTCTTTTATACCAAATAAGCTTTTAATTATGTTTCAAACAGTCACCGTTTTACGGAGCTACTTTACAATTATTTTCTTTGCAATTTTTGCCATGATGTTATTGTTCTGGCAATACGCGGGTTCAAACTCACCTAGTGTTAACCTTTATATGCTAGCCGCTTCAAGTGGTTACGGAGTGCTTTATTTATTACCAGCTGTTTTACTATCAAAACTGGCAGAGCTGTGTTTAAAGCCATATAACAAGAAGAGTAAATGGCGATTATGGATAGTCTATTCTATTGCTTGGTTTATGAGCTCTTTAGTTATTCTATTGATTTATGCCGATTTTAAGTTGTTTGAATTATATGAATATCACTTTAATGGCTTTGTATGGAATTTACTCACTACCTCTGGTGGAGTTGAAGCATTGGGCGCGACGGCAGAAACTATTGTTACTATCGTGCTTCAAGTTTCAATAATTCTATTTAGTACGTTATTTCTATTATGGATTTGTCATCGCTTATCAGTTAAAAAGAGTGTGGTTTCAAAGGCATTTTTTGTATCTTTCATAAGCGTTATGTTAGTAGTACTTTTAGTTGAAGAAAGTGTGCATGCATATAGTAAATATGTTGGTAATGAAGAATATTTGCGTGCAGGGATAGTTATACCTTTTAACTTAAATAGCCATGCGACTCATCTTCTAAAAAGAATGGGTGTTCAGGCCGCCTCTACAGACGATTTAAAATTGGGCAATGGTAGAGTCGTTTATCCGCTATCAAAGATTGAATCAAAGAAGCTTGATAACTACCCTAATATAATTATGTTAGTTGCAGAATCTTTTCGATGGGATTTATTAGATCCTGAGATAACGCCTAACTTATGGGCTTTTTCAAAGAAGTCTACGACGTTTAATCAGCATTACAGTGGTGGAAACAGAACTCGTATGGGACTATTTTCAATGTTTTATGGTCTTTATGCACCGTATTGGTATAGTTTTGAAGAACAAAAAGCAGCACCAGTGCTAATGAATATTATACGAGAAAGAAATTACCAGCTTGGACTATATACTAGCCAAAGCTTTGATTATCCAGAACTAAGGAACACTACCTTTGCTGGTATTCCCGAAGAGTTTTTGCATGAACTAAAATCTGGCGAGCCATGGCAACGAGACGCTGATAACGTCACTGATATCATCAACAATTTAGAGCATGCGGATAAAGACAAACCTTCTTATACCTTTATGTTTTTTGAATCCACCCATGCCCCTTATACCTTTCCAGAAAAAGCTGTCATTAGACCTGATTATTTAAAGGAAATGAATTATGCCAAGCTGGAATTATTAAATAATGCCGATCGTATACATAATCGTTATATCAATGCTGCACATCATGTTGATACAGAAATAGGAAGGTTACTAGATTATCTGAAACAAAATAATATGTTAGATAATACGATTGTGCTTTTCACGGGTGACCATGGCGAAGAGTTTATGGAAAAAGGCCATTGGGGACATGGCCATAATGAAGCCTTTCCAGAGGAACAAGTCCATGTGCCAATGATCTTGTCGATGCCAAATAAAAAACCTCAGCAGATCAATACTAAAACGTCACACATTCAAATCCCTGAAACATTATTAGCCAGACTGGGAGTAACAACCTCGTATAAAGAGCACAGTTTAGCTGGCGATCTGTTTTCGACATTACCTTATTTAGTCATGGGGAATTATAATTATCTATCTATTTTTGATGAAAAATATAAAGTGACATTTCCTTTTACAGCATCAGATTATTTTCACTACACACTCTATGATGACAATGATATGAAAGTTTTACGCAGTGATAAAGATGCCGCTATGAGCGATCTTAAACCGAGCATAGATAGAGTGGTAGAAGAAAATAAACGTTTTCTGAAATAATGAAGACATTACATTTAAATGATTTTTTAATATGAGGTCTTGGAGCAAGCTGTGTTTCTGTGAGATTTCAGGTATATCAATAATGATTTAAGTTATGTTTTATCTGCATATGAAAAATGAATTATCAGGTGACTTCATGTGCATTCTTTGCTGCAATCCATTGTGACATATATTTTGTGCTCATCATCGTATGATGTTTGAGCATGCTACCAGTAAAATTAGCTAGGCGATGTGAGTCCAATTTTTCTGAGATGTTAATTATGTGGCTGATTAACTTAGGCCCTAATAGTCGTTTGTCATAGTTTGAATGTAATAAAGAAAACGCATGTTGTTGGGCATTAAGCCAAGCCTGTTCATCGTTGTATAGATTTATCGCGGCGCTTACAAACTCAGAAATATCATCAGTAATGACTCCTGGCCAAGGTTCTTCGTTATGCATACCTTCGCTGCCGATAGAGCTTGTTACGCTAGGGGTTTGCATGATCATGGCATCTAATAACTTGCCTTTAATGCCTGCACCGAACCGTATTGGTGCCAAACACACACGGGCTTGTTCCATTACGTCGAATGCATCTTCAGCCCAACCTTTGATTAAGAAACCGGTTTTGGGGTTATTTAATGCCGTGGCTTTAGGGGGCGGGTAAGAGCCATAAATATGTAATTCAGCAGCGGGAAGTTGTTTTTTAATGAGCGGCCAGATTTGTTGTAGATGCAACACTACATCCCAGTTTGGCGCATGACGAAAGTTACCAATGGTCATAAAGTGCTGGCGCTCTGAAAAAGATCGTGTGGTACTGGGGCATTTTTCAAGATCAACCATAAATGGCAGATGATGAAGTAGACTTTCATCGACCTTAAAGATATTGACTAATAAATCCATTTCAAAGCTAGAGATAATCAAAGAAATATCACAACGCAAGATTGCTGCAATTTCACGCTTTGCTAGGTCGCTGAATAAATCAGCTTGGGTCATCTCACGTCCTGCCTTACTCGCTTGATGTCGTCCATTACGTAGACATTGTAGATCTTCGGTGTCTAATATTTTAAGTGCTTTTGGGCAGTTTTTTTCTACTCGCCAGCCAAACTGTTCTTCCATCATAAAACGATCAAACATGACAATATCAGGCTGATAATCAGATATATACTGGTCAAAGCTGTCACAATTTAAAGCTATTTTCTGACTAGTAATACCTTCGCTTGCCAAGTCAATCATGTGATCAGTCGGTTGTGAAGGGGTCGCAAATTCAACTTGCCAGTTTTGTTGTGTATATTGGCGTAAAATTGACATCATATGACTGCCGGCAGCGGACGAGTTAGGCTCTGGCCAGACATAACCGATTACCAATACTTTTTTCATTTAATTATGTCCAATTTGATTCTGCTATTTGCATCAGCATGTTTTTGTGACTATTGAGGTTGTCCTTGCAAGAAAATCATTTTACCCCATTTCAACAATCGGTAGCTGCGTATGCATTGCCTGAACGGTTTACATTTCCTTTTTATTACCAACCACATCCCTTATGTTTGTTGGCTGCTAGGGAGTTACAATCTCATCTAGCGACACAAACACAATGGCAGCATAACTTTGGACTGATTGGCAATACTGATACTGCCATTGGTAAAATGTTTGGTGTGTTGCTGGTTCAAAACAAGCAGGGTGAGATTGGATATTTAGCTGCTTTTTCAGGTAAGTTGGCCGATAAAAATAACCTGCCAAATTTTGTGCCTCCTGTATTTGATATGTTAGCTGAAGATAGTTTTTTTCTGGCCGGACAGGCTGAAATTAACCTAATCAATCAGCAAATCAAAAAATTAGAAGCCAATCCTCAAATAGCTGTGCTTGAAGTGAAATTAGAGTCTGAGAAAGATGCGGCTTCGCATGACATTAAAGCGCATAGACAATTAATGATAGAAGGCCGAAAAACTAGAAAAGCCAGAAGAGCGGAGGCCGAGCAGACGTTAGACCTAGATGGTTTTTCACAATACAAAGAAACATTAAGTAGAGAAAGTATTCAAGAAAAAAATCAGCTTCGAGATCTAAATATATATTGGGATGCTCGCATTCATAATGCTGAAAGACAACGCGATCAATTCACCGAGAAACTAACTACGTTAAAACAACAACGAAAAACCTTATCAGCCAAATTACAGCAACAATTATTTGAAAATTATCGTTTCTTAAATGATAAGGGTATTTATAAAAATTTATGTGACCTGTTTAAAGATACGCCTCAGGCAGCGCCGCCAGCTGGAGCAGGGGAGTGTGCTGCGCCGAAACTATTACACTATGCCTTTCTACATGAAATGAAACCGCTGGCGATAGCCGAGTTCTGGTGGGGGGCATCGCCAAAATCAGAAATTAGACAACATCTTAATTTTTATGCCGCATGCCAAGGGAAGTGTCAGCCGATTTTAGCTCATATGCTAGAAGGTATGAGTATGGATGACAACCCTTTACTGACCAATCCTGCCGAAGGTAAAACAATCAACATTGTGTATGAAGATGAGGACATGGTGGTGATTAATAAACCTAGCGATTTTTTATCGGTGCCAGGTAAAAGCATTGAAGATTCAGTTTATCTTCGTATGAAACAACTTTATCCTCAAGCCTCTGGACCACTAATCGTACATCGACTCGATATGTCTACTTCTGGTTTGATGGTGATTGCTTTATCGAAAGAAAGTCATAAAAGTCTGCAAAAACAATTTATAAATCGAACCGTAAAAAAACGTTATGTTGCCTTATTAGATGGAGAGATAACACAGGAAGAGGGCATCATAGATTTGCCGCTTCGTGTTGATCTCGATGATCGACCGAGGCAGTTAGTATGTTATGAATATGGGAAAGCCGCCAAAACAAAATGGCAGGTGATAGATAGATGCAATCAACAAACTAAAGTTTATTTTCACCCGATAACCGGACGAACACACCAGCTACGGGTTCACGCCGCTCACATAAATGGTTTGAATATGCCGATTGTTGGTGACGACCTTTATGGTAACAAAGCTAAACGCTTACACCTGCATGCTGAAACCTTGGAGCTTAATCATCCGGTTACTAAAGTGCTAATGCACTTTCAAGTTGAAGCTGAGTTTTAACAAACAAAGCGTTAAAATAGATTAAAATAGTCAGATAACATGAAATTAACCCATTTTATATTAGATAAGAATTAGGAATACCCGATGAAAATTGATAAAAATACCGTCGTCAGCTTGAGATATGAGCTAAAAAACATTGATGGTAATGTACTTGATTCAAGTACCGATCCAGTAAATTACTTGTTGGGCGGTTATGACAACCTTTTTCCAAAGGTCGAAAAGGCTTTAATGGGTAAAGATATTGGTGATTCGGTTAATGTTGATTTACAACCAGAAGATGCTTTTGGTGATTACGATGAAGCATTGCTGCAAATTGAGCCTAGCAATGTATTTCCAGCTGATGCACTGAAAGTCGGCGTACAGTTCGAAGGTGAAGATCCAACTGGTGACATTATTTTATATACCGTGACCGATATAGCTGATGGCAAAGTAGTACTTGATGGTAACCATCCGGCTGCGGGTGAGCGTTTAATCTTTAGTGGAAAGGTCATGGGGGTTCGAGTGGCAAGTAAAGAAGAACTAACTATCGAACATGCACAAAGATATCGCCACTAATAAATATATATCAATATGTTATAGGCGTTACTTTGATCGATATATTAGCTTTGACAACCAGTTGTCAGTCGTTTTTTCACCATACAAGATGTAATCTAGGGCGTACTTGTTTAACAAAGTCCACTCCATTTTATAACGAGCAGAAAGGCGACCACTGAGTAATAGCTTATCGTTTATCTGTAGCTGCATCTTATCATCTGGGAGTAGGGTTAGTATGCCATTACGCTGTAATAATAATGGCATGGTAGATAATTGTTCATCACGCTTCTTGGGATCAGCCAATATGTGGCCAATGGTGACTAACTCATTGGCAGCTAATTTGTTGTGAACGGCAAGCGCTTCCTCATCATTAATGACCAGTTCCCAAACTTCCGGTACTTGTTCTTTTACGAGTAAGCAGATACGTTTGACCATTTCACTGGCCCATTCACGAGTTTGTTGGCTGGCTAAGCCCATGAATGCGTAGAGTAGTGGTGTCGCCAGTAGGCCCACAATTTTATTAGCGATTATCGAGCTAGGGTGCATCACAATATCGGCCTTAATCGCATCGAACAGCCGTTTGTTTTCTTCTAAGTTATTGCGTGCCACTACAAATAAATTGGGATTCATTTCTTTTGCGGTCATAATGATAGATAGGTTATTTGAATCATTATCTGTTCCAGCGATGATGCCGACTGCATCACGAATGCCCGCTTTATCTAAAGTTACTGCTTCTGTACCCCAGCCCTTTATCCATTCATCTTCCGCTATATCGGAGCCTGGCAAGCCAGTGGTTTCAGGCGATGATTCAATAATCATGGGTGTAATACCATTGACTTTAAGTTGTTGGTATACCGTTTTACCAAATCGACCATAGCCACAAATAATCCATCGGCCTTGTTGGGGGGGATAGATAGGATGATCTAAAGCTTGGTAACGAGCTCCCGTTAACCACATATTTAATAAATTTAATGCTGGTGATTGAATTGCTGTGGCCAAATGTATGGCAAATGTATCAAAAGGATCGATAATATAATCGGTTCCAAACGAAGACATATTGTTCTCTACCTCATGTGAATCAGCACGACATATTACTTTAAGTTTAGGACTCAGGAGTTTGGAGGTAACGGCAATTTTCAGATTAACATCATTGTCGTCTGTGACAGCGATGACACCCAAACATAATGAATGTTCTAGGCCTGCTTCCATTAGATGAATGGGGCGAGCGGCATCCGCATGTAGGCCGGGAACAAATTGTCGTAGGTTTTCCAGTTTTAAAAAGTTGATAACATCAGGGTTGATATCAATCACGACAACATTTTGATTACGTTGTGTAAGTGCACTGACTAATGCCGAACCAGTTTCTCCATAGCCACATACAATATAAAAAGGCTCTCTTAGGTGCTTTATTTTTCGAGAAAATCTAAGCTCTTTAAAGGCCTGTTGAAAGGTTTTGTCTTGAATAAGCGTCAGTAAGGTACCAATGGCATAAAGCCAGACTATAACAGTCGAATAAATCGAAAACATGACCCATAAACGCTGAGCATCAGTAAACGGATAGGGGATTTCTCCAAAACCTATCGTTGTCGACATATAGCCAACAAAGTAAAAGGCATGAAAATAACTCATATACCAGACATTGCCATCGGCATCTTGTCCAGGAATGAGCGTTAAGCCTAAGGCGGTGATCGAAAAGACGACGACCATCGATAGCAAAGGCAATCGCATGCGTCGGAAAAAGATGAAAATGATGTTATTCATGGCTAAGCAGTCAGCTTAATTAGCGGCGTAACATCACAGTTTCGATAACTAACAACACGACAGACACCACGTTTGCTAGTAATGCGCCACCAGATAGCGAGACGATACTCGCCATGACAGTCGGCGTTAATCCAACCTCGAAAATATGGACTGAAAATGTCCAGACGATGGTTGCTGCAAACAATTGCAAGACAGCAACTAAACTTGTCGCAAGTAAAACCGCGCCCATTTGCGTACGGTCACCAAATTTCAAAATCGTTGCGATCACGTTGACTACGACAACGGCAAATAATTCATACACATGATGATGATTGGGGTTTTCGATATCGCCGACAAAAAAACCGAAGTTAAGTGTGAGCGCTAAGACAATAAAAAAACCAAAGATGACTTTTTCAGGATTCATTGATTATTCTCCATAACATGCATATAAATTGCCAGAAAAATTAAGACTTCTGATTGTGTTATACCTTGAAAATTGCCAGTTTACCTAACTTAAACGCTTATGGTGCAGTTATATTTTCATTCCGTATAAATTTAATCACACAGCATTTATCTTTATGTAATAGCACGTTAAAGTAAAAGAGAATTTTGTGGTAATCAACAGGTTTGCTTATCAACAACATCCCTTTGCTGGTTTTTGATGAAACAACATAATGCACACGATTATAAATACCAGCAGTGCAGCCGATGCTGAATACCGATCTAAGGCTAGACCACCTTGAGCAATCGGTTTATCAAGAAAATCTCCGACAACCGCACCTAATGGACGAGTCAAAATGAACGCCGCCCAAAAGATCATCGTTTTAGATATTTGAGTCCAAAAATGAGCCGCCGCTACCAGTGCTAATAGCACACTAAAAATCAGTGCGGCGCCAGTGTAACCGAGATTTGCAGTGTCTGCAGTCCAATCGCCTAAGGCGGTACCTAGTGTTTGAGAAAACATGATGGTAACCCAATAGAACATTTCTGCTTTGGGTGCGTTTACGCTTGCAACTGATGTTGTACCGAGTGAGCGATGCCAGGTATATAAAGAAGTCATCAGCAACAGTAGTAGTAACAAACTACCGCCGGCATAACCTATACCGAGAGAACGGTCTGCATAATCTGCTAATGTTGTACCGACTGTAGTCGTTGCAATAACGGTGGTCCAATAAAGATACGGATGGAAGTCTTTTGCAAGGATTTGTGCTGTAACAGCAATTAGAAATATTGCGGCAAAGATCACGGTCCCCATCAGATAACCAAAATTCATAGACATCGACACGGCATCACCACCGGTTTCACCTAATGTCGTTGCGGCGATTTTGATAATCCAAAATAGTAAAGTCACTTGCGGTACTTTACTTAAGGCTTCTTCAGTCACTTTGTTCATAGATTAAATCCAGCTATTTATTTGAGTAGTCGTGACAGATACGACCCTATTAGTGATAATTCGTTCTCTTTTAAGGAAATGAATAGGGCACCAGTAACCATCAGTAAAACACCTGTTAATGTCCGCCAGCTAATGGCTTCTTGCAGAAAAAAAGCGGCAAGCATAATAACAAAGACCAGACTAAGTCGATCAATTGCCACAACGGCGGAAGCTGAACCTTGTTTTAAAGCGAAAAAATAAAATAACCATGAAAGAGCACCTGCTATGCCCGCGAGCGATAATAGCAGCCATTCCTTACCGCTCAGGCTAGTAGAAAAGGCAAAGCCATTAAATTTGTCGAGCAACAATGAAATTATAATTAAGAATAGCGCCATAATCAGGGCACGCAATGTTGTTGCTAGTGTCGGGTCAACATTTTGTAGGCCCAGTTTTGCAAAAATTGCGACTAAGGCTGCGGTGAATGCTGCGAGTAAGGCATATAAAATCCACATGTATTTATACCCCTTTAATGGTGATTGCCGTTATTTAGTCAGTGACATGTTGGCTTGACAGTTCACATTGCTCGTCAGTGCATTCATTTATCTCAATGGTGATATGAGATAACTTATCAAAACCTTTTAATAGCGTTTTGTAATGCTCCGTCGTATTCGGCATGTGAGTGACGATAGAAATAATAGCGGCATAATCATTAGCCCCAACCTTCCAAACATGAATGTCAGCAATTTGATTATCTGCATCGTTTTCAATGGCTTCAGTGATAGACAATTTATAATCTTCAGCGATGCTGGCATCCAGTAATAATGGACTTGTTTGCTTGATTAGACCATAGGCCCAGCGGGTGATAATAATAGCACCTACAATGCCCATAATAGGATCTAGCCAGTTCCAGCCTAAATATTTACCCGCTACTAATGCGATGATTGCCAGCACTGAAGTCATTGCATCAGCTATGACATGAGCATAAGCAGCTCGCAAATTATGATCGTGATGTTCATGGTGATCGTCATGAGCATCATCTGCATGGTGATGAGTATGGCTGTGATCATCTTTCAATAGCCAAGCACTGGCAATGTTGACCAGCAAGCCTATGCTAGCAACAATAATCGCCTCGTTAAATTGGATGGTATGAGGTTCGAGTATTCTTTGTAAAGATTCGACTAGCATCACTAAAGCGACCACGGCTAAAGCAATGGCACTGGCAAAGCCACCTAAAGCGTTTACTTTACCTGTTCCAAATGAAAATGCAGGGTTATGAGCATGTTTACGTGCATAGCGGTAGGCAAAAATGGCAATCATAAAGGCGGCAACATGCGTCCCCATGTGCCAACCATCGGCAAGTAAAGCCATAGAGCCATAAACACTGCCCGCTATGATTTCTACTAACATAGTGATGGCGGTGAGTATTAATACATAATATGTACGGCGCTCACCTTGTTCATTTTGAACAGAAAAATCATGGTCTTGTTGCCACTGTTCAATGTTATGTGTTTGCATTTTCTAGCCCGAATTTAATTGATGATAATGAATTGCAGTCTCGTTTAGACTCGTAAATAGGGATTTTTATTCAATCAGCTGCGATAAATAGTTTCAATCAAATGAAAGCCAAATTGAGTTTTAATCGGGCCATGTACTTTCAACACGGGCTTTTTAAAGACAACATTATCAAATGCCTTAACCATCTTACCTGGACCAAATTCTCCAAGATCACCGCCTTTTTTAGCTGAGGATTTACATAATGAATGCTTTTTAGCGAGCTGCGAAAAGTCTTTTCCATCCGCTAACTGCTTCTTTATCGTTTCAGCTTCTTCTTTAGTTTTAACTAAAATATGACGTGCACATGCGGTTACCATTAAGGTCTATCTCCACTTATATTTAAATTAGAATTTAATCTAGGGTTAAGCCAGTCGTATTTTTAGGTATCTTCTAGTAAATGGCTTAACCGTTTTTGGGCCATATCATAGCCTAATTCAATCATTTCTGATGCACGGTTAAATTCTAAGATTCCACAGATGTTTCTAGGCACTTCAATGGTGATATCGGGAGGGTAGGCAGCTAGTTTTTGTCGTGCGATAGTGCTTTGCATAGCTTCGAATGCCTGATTCGTGACATCGTATGCACTCCAGTCATGGCTATTAGGCATGACTGCTTCTTGAAAACTGCTAATAAAGCTGCTTATTTTGTCGTGTAGTTCTTCCGATAAAAAAGAGGGTGGGGCTGGTGCTTTTTCTACTACTTGTTTAATTTCTGGTGGACCACCTAGATTCACAGCGATAGTTAAATCAGTGTTATCACCAAATGTAGGCGCGATAGGCACGGGATTTAACACACCACCATCGATGAGATCCACACCATTAAGGGTAAAGGGGGTAAAAAATAATGGCAGTGAGATTGATGCTCTTATAGCATCGAACAAATTACCTGATTGAATCCACACTTCTTTTTCACTCACTATGTCGGCAGCCACTGAGGTAAAACTTAAAGGCAAGTCTTCAATTAACTGATCTCCCACTAAATCGACCAGTGAGTTGATTATTTTATCACCCTTAATTAGGCCATTTTTACTCCAAGCTAAATCAAGTAGGCTGACCATATCAATTTTTGTTATTGCACAGACCCATTGCTCAAAACCATTGAGTTTACCCGCAGCGTAAACGCCACCGACTAGTGCCCCCATTGAGCAGCCAGAGATTGATTTTATTTTAAAACCATGTTCTTCAAGCCAATGTATAACGCCAATGTGAGCTAAACCTCGAGCGCCACCACTACCGAGTACGAGTGATACTGTTTTGTGTGTAGATGACGACATAATATGACTCAATTTAAATCTATCTGGTTTTTGCAGAAGCTAGGCTGCAAGCTGATTGAATATACTAAGATCAGGATAGATATTTTTCCTTTAACTGACTTGCGGGTAATGCTTTGTCGAAATAATAACCTTGAAGCTTATCAATAGCTAATGAGGTGCATAGTTCTAAATCAGACTCTTGTTCGATACCTTCAGCAACTAGCTCATGGCCTAATGATTTAACCATGGAAACCAATCCAATTAAAATGTGTTTTACTTTTTTCTCATTAGAAACACTTGGCATCAATGATTTATCGATTTTTACGATATTCAGTGGATATTGAAGCAGGTGAGATAACGATGAAAAACCCGTTCCAAAATCGTCAAGTGCAATTTTGCAACCCATTTGGTTTATGTTTTCAATACTGTGTGTTGATTGTTTAGAATCAATTAGTAACGCTGTTTCAGTTAACTCAAATATAATAAGACTGGCATCTACGCGGTATTCCGATAGGCAGGCTTTTATATGGTCGAGCAAGGTTAAATCTTTAAGCTGGACGGCGGATAGATTAATGGCCATTGTAATAGGCGTTTTTAGTATCTTATTCCATTCTGCTAGTTGACCGATAGCCTCAGTAATCACCCATCTTCCAATCTCTATAATTAATAATGTTTTTTCTGCAATAGGAATGAATGTGTCTGGCCCTATCATAATGCCGTTATTATCCCAGCGAATGAGTGCCTCAACACCAACTAAATTTTTAGTAACACCATCTAGTACAGGTTGATAATGAAGAGTGAAATCATTTGTTTCAGTGGCAACTCTTAAGTCAGTTTCTAGCTTAAACTCAGAAAAAAATTGTTTTTGCATAGCTGATTCAAAAAAAGAAAATTGATTTCTGCCCATCTTTTTTGCTCGATACATTGCAATGTCGGCATATTTGAATAACTCTTTGGCTTCAATGGCATCTATTGGATGTATTGCTATGCCGATGCTGACGCTTGATTTAATTGATAAATCACCTATTTCAAATGGCTCATCGAATTTAGCAATAATGCGCTTTGCAATATGACTGGCATCAGTTGCCATTTGTAAATTCGTTAAGGTGATTGCAAACTCATCACCTCCGAGTCTAGAAAAAAGCTCACTGCCTCGGAGACATGTTTTGATTCGATTGACAACATCAATTAAGAGTTGATCGCCGACATCGTGTCCATAGTTATCATTTACGAACTTAAAATGGTCAAGATCGATCAATAGCAGTGCAATCACTTCATTAGTACGTAGATTGTTGGCAATGTCTACTTTTAAAGACTCGTCAAAGAAATAACGATTTGCTAGGCCTGTTAAACTATCTTTTTCGGCTAATTCTTTTGTTTTTGTATAACTCTTGAATAATTGTTGTTCCATATCTGCACGAGTGCGAGCATTTATAATGGCCCGATTGAGCCTGAAAGCATTAATTTCAGTTTTAGTTAAAAAGTCCTGAGCACCAGCACGAATACATTCTAGTGCTAGATCATCCTCTTCATTGCTACTCATCATAATTATGGCAGTGGCATCTATAGTGGAGTCACCTTGTAATTCTAATAATAGTTCTATGCCATTACGCTGTGGAAGATTGTAATCAAGTAAAATGACATCAAAATGTTGTTCCTTGATAACAGCAAGTGCCTCATCGACACTTTCTACTTCCTGAATACGAGAAGATAAGTCTGAACTTTTTAGTGATCTTCTGATACTTTCACGGTCAATTTGATCATCATCAACAATTAATATATTCATAGTAATTTTTATCGCTCGTATTAAATTTATATATGTCTTTATAGCCGAATCTAAGTTTTTACTCTTCAGGAAGATGTACTATTTTCCAATAACTTTCTAAGACATTGACAATGTTGATGAAGTTTTCACCCGCTTCTTCTTTGACATAATAGCCAGCTACTTTGTGCTTGTAACTTTCTTGAATATCCTCATTGGCTATAGAAGTGGTCAGGACAAAAACCACAGTATTAGCATAATCTTCGTCTGCTCTTAGTGCATCTAAAAATTCGTGTCCACTCATGCGAGGCATATGGAGATCTAGAAGAATGATAAATGGTTTAGGAACAGCGCCAGAGTGGAGCATATCTAAAGCATCAACGCCATCAGTGGCTCGAATAATCGAATTGGAAATACGATTTTTTTTAAAACTACGCTCAATGGTTAAGGCATCTACATCGTCATCTTCTATTAAAAATAAGGTGACTGGCTTTGTCTTCTTGTTCATAACGTTATTTCTCAGGGATTGATTTATCTAGAGGTTTTGAATATTTGAGCGGCCAGTGAATAATAAAGGTCGTACCTCGTTGCCCATCAGATTCAATTTCTATGGTTCCGCTATGATGTTCTACGATTTTTTTAACAAAGGCAAGACCCATACCGCTACCTTCAACTTTGTCTCGAGGTTTTAAAGTTTGGAACATTTCCATGACCTTGCCTTGTAGTTTTGAAGGTATGCCGGGACCATCATCAGTAATATAGAGATGATGGGTATCCATATTAAATAGATATGTGAGGCTGATATTTCCCGTCTTTTGGTCATGATGTTTAATGCTGTTCGAGATCAAATTTCTGAGTACAATTTCAAATGGAATTAATGGGATACTGATTTCTATATCGGGTGCTTCGCAATTATAACCTTCGGGACTTCCTAACAGATCAAAACAATCTCTAACCGCATTGTTTAGATTAATGGTTTCATTCTCGTAGGCAAAACGATTTATTCGCGAATAATTTAATAAATCGCTCAGTAGTTTCATTAGCCTCTCGGCACGAGATTGTAGTAAGTTTAGATGCTCTTTAGATTCAGCGGGTAGTAATTCACCACAATCTTCTTTTATCCATGTGGCTAACTGTCGAATAGAGTTAAGCGGTGATTTAAGATCGTGAGATGCAATATACGAAAATTGTTCAAGATCTTGATTAGACTTTTCTAAACGAGCCGCTTTATCTTTAAGGGCGATCGTCATTTCATCAGCATGATGAAGCGCATTTCGATTTGCTTTAGTTAGAAACAAAAACAGCCCTAGTAATAAGGCGTTGATAATGAGCCCACTCAACAATATTATTGATGGCTGATTATTTGATGATAGATGCCTAAAACTTTTATTTGATTCAATATCAAATGTCCATGTTCTGCCATATATATCTATATTGATGTGTTTTTTGAATAGAGGGCTGGGATCAATTTGCTTATCATCAATGCCATTATTATCTGTGAACAAGAGGTCATCTTCATCTGTAATAGTCAGCAAAATATGTCTTTGACGCTTTTCGAGCGTGCCGAGCATAAAGTTAGTCATAATGAAAGGGGCGTAACTTACACCTAGAATGTTGTCTCTACGTTGTTGAATAGAGTTTAGCTCTCCGACGGGTTTATAAAAAGGGGTATAGAGTAAAAACCCAGGAGTTTGTTTCGCGTCTTGCACCAAAGTAATAGGCCCCGTTAATTGGGCGAGGCCACTGTCGCGAGCCATTTTTACTGCGGTATATCGATTGTCCTCAAAGGCCATATCAAGGCCAATAGCTTTTTGATTAGTTGCTACAGGTTCAACGTAAGTAATAGGCCAATATTCAGTTTCTTTGTGTGGAGGATGTATTGAATAATCGGGTCTCATGACTTTTTGTTGGGCAAGATATTGCTCTAATTGGTCCTTTTTAACATTGAAAATAATACCTATGCCATTGATACCTGGGTAGGTGTTTGCTATATCAAGTCTTTTAGCAAATACACTCCATTGTTGCGTATTTAGGTAGCCATCATGTACATCCATTAACGCTACACCACTCCATAGAGCATTTTGATATAGTCCCATTCTCTCTTGTACTTGAGAAATTATCTGGGCTGACTCACGATCAAACTGAGCTTCAATTCTTTGATTTAATTGGTTTTTTGATATCGCCCAAGCGGTAATGGTTAATGCGATTGACAGAGATAGAATAAGCCAATGTATCCAATGCATCTCGCTTGCCCGTTGTAATATTGCCCGTTGCTGCAAAGCTTTCTTTTTTTCTAGCTCATTCATAATTTTCCACGCATTCTTGTTTATTTGGATAAATAGTCGTGTTGAAGATCTAGCTTACCAACTTTTCTTATATTCAAAGCCGACAGCAATGTTATTGACGTTACTACGTCGGTATTGATTTACACGGTATTCGGCAACAGCAAAGGTATTTGGGAATAATTTATAACCAAGTTGAGCTTCAGCAACGATTGGATTATTAGGTATCGTTGCAGGTAGATTTTCATTAAAAGTATGATCTGCAAAGCCACTTAAATAGAGACGATCAGATATATAGGGGAAGCTCATCGAAAAAGCATGTTCAAGTTGCCATATATAGTTTTCTTGATGGTCAAATTGAATGGCATGCCAATTAATAAAATATTTAAGATTGATTTTCTTTAATAATGGGGCAAGAAATTCTGATTTATTTAGGCTCCAGCGTATGCCCAACCGATGGCGATCATTGTTAGAGCCGGATCGTAGATTTGATTGTATCGTTAACTCAAAAGGTGAGGTTTCTGAAATTTGCCATCTAAGATTTTGCTCGGTAAAAAAGGTGTCAATTTTTGGAAGTTTACCGTCGCCAGTTTCGTTACTGAAATTTGTCAGGCTGAAGTAGGAAAAACGGTTTGATAAATTAAGAAAGGCATTAATGGTGAAGGTCGTGTCATTATCAACTTTCGACTGGTAAGGGTAAATATTAAAGTCTAGAAATCCGCCTTCAATAATTTTATCTGCACGTCCAATTGAACTAGCTGTCATACAGACGAGAAGTAGTGTGATCCTTAAAAAAGTATTCTGGGTCATTACACGTATCCTTGTGAGGAATCTCCGGTCTAGAACTATAGTATTTGATAATAAACAGTTATAGCCTATAAATCCAGTCCTTATAAATCATATGAAAAATACAGCGTTAATAAAAGCATCGGTCTTGTGTTGGTGGCCAGTGATAATATTATTTTTATGTTCAGATTCATCTAAAAATAAACGATAGCAGAGAGTATGCATGGCATCAAAAAAGCCATGAAAAGAAACTATAAAGTGATGATGGAGCAGGAAATGGTAAGTCGCTTAGGTACATATTGTGTTACAGCGATAGAAAAAATCAATGTCTAAGAGCTGTAATGCCAGAATGGAAAGTCATTCTGGCATTACTATTTAGCGCGTCTTATGTTAGGTATTGACCTATAAAACTAACTTAGTCAGCTTTTTTTACAATTTGTGCTTGAATGAAGTTTTGAATGCCCATTTTTTCAATCAGACCAAGTTGGGCTTCAAGCCAATCTATATGTTCTTCTTCTGATTCTAAAATGTTTTTAAATAAGTCACGTGAAACAAAGTCACCTACTTTTTCAGCATGAACAATACCGGCACGTAAATCAGGCAAGGCATCGTATTCCAATGCAAGATCGCATTCGAGCATTTCTTTAGTGTTTTCACCAATACGTAGGGCGCCGAGATCTTGCAAATTAGGTAAGCCTTCAAGAAATAAAATACGGTCGACTAAGGCATCCGCATGTTTCATTTCATCGATAGACTCGTGATATTCGTATTCAGCCAAATTAGTCATACCCCAATCTTTATACATTTTTGCATGTAAAAAGTATTGGTTAATGGCAATAAGCTCATTGCCTAGTGCTTTGTTGAGTAATACGAGTACTTGTTTATCGCCTTTCATTATTTTATTCCTTCTACTAGTTAATTCATGAATTTACTTAGATTAAACATATGCTATATATAATGATCCTAAACAAAATCGTCTAAATACATTTTGCAGATATCGCTGACGTAATGATACTGCAAAAAGCTCATTAGCTATAGCGGTTCTTTTAGAATTTGTGTGGGGAGGGAGGGCTTGTGCCGAGCACTTAGGATTAAGCGACTAAAGTGGGGTTGCGCTTGATGGCTAATTTTGTGAGCAAATAAGCATATGCCTATATTAAATTAAATCTATATATTTAAGGTAGAGCGGTAATTCAATTAACCTTGTGTGGCTGCGTGCTTCATTAATTGACTGTCATCAACGATATGATTTTGAATAAGACTGTGGACTTTAAACTGGCATTTGCCGCAGCATGCAGCAGCGCCTGTTGTTTCACGCACAGCTTGAACTGTAGTTGCACCCATATCGATAGCAGAGCTAATCGTTTCTGAATTTACATTATTACAAATACATACAATCATAGAAATCGTCTTTATAATTAAATACACGAATGCAAATGATAATGATTGTTATTTACGATGTCAACACTTATGTTGAACAAATGTCTTTTAGTTAATTATTTATATAGATCGTGAGCTTAGATTGGATAGACTCAATTGTATGCAAATTGTTTTTTGTAATTTAGTGGACTTAATTGACGATTCAAGGCTCAAATTTTCTCAATACTTTGTCATTTAAATAACCATTAAGTTTGAATGGGAAATAGTAGTGCCGTAATGACTTAAATAGATTACTATATAAATCATATAAGATTATTTATGAAAGACTACTATTATCAGTATTATTATTTGTAACAAGATTCGGCCACAATTAATCATTTTATTTATAGCATTTTCTTTCAGTGCCGACCTTTTGGCTCTAGAAACAAATGTGTCAAATTTTATAGTTAATGGCTTCGGCACATTAGGATTAACAAAAAATTCTGACAAAGATCTAGGCTTTCGAGAAATGGTTAGCCAACCTGGTGTTTTTGACGAATATGATCTGACTCAAAATTCTGATCTTGGTCTTCAAGCCAACTATTACGCAACCGATAAGCTAGACTTTGGTGTTCAATTACTTGCCAAAAAGAGAGCTG
This sequence comes from uncultured Methylophaga sp., assembly GCA_963975785.1. GTDB lineage: Bacteria > Pseudomonadota > Gammaproteobacteria > Nitrosococcales > Methylophagaceae. Next base: position 14,061 of record CAXBIM010000020.1, on the reverse strand, counting down.
AGAACTCACTCAATAAATCTATTCAGTGGGCATATATAAATTATAACATCAGCCCTAAATTTGCTATCAAAGTTGGCCGTGTTGGTGTCGGTAGTTTTATGATGTCTGATTACAGGCATGTTGGTTTTACTAATCTATGGGCTCATCTTCCAACGGAGTTTTATGGTGCTCACCCCGTCAGTGCTGTCGATGGTATGAGTTTAGTATTTAGGAAGCCATTATCTGAAGGTTTGTTTAGTGCTCGACTATGGTCGGGTCAGGCAAGGTATGATTTTTATAGTATGGATATGAGCGAAGTCAATTTAGATAAATTGTATGGCGCTAGTCTGTCGTGGGAAAATGATATCTGGAGTTTAAGACTTACCTATAGTCAAGCTAAAGCAGATATACAAAATAATACAATTGAGCCTTTAGAACAGGCACTACAGAATGCCTCATTAGCCGGATGGCCTGGGGCTGCGAATTATGCTGACCTAACGATTGATGACAAAACGGTTCGTTATTACGCCGCTGGCCTAAACTATGACACTGCTGACTGGTTAATTCAATCAGAACTGGGTGTTATTAGGACAGAGTCACTTTTAACGCCAGGTACTTTTTCGGGTTATCTCAGTGTAGGGCGAAAGCTAGGAGCGGTGACTCCGTTTATAATTGGTGCATGGACCAAAGCGACAGACGATCGTTTAATAATGCCAGCGCCACCTGTGGGAGCATATATACCTCTCCAGCAGGTCAGTCAGTATGTATTTAACCAATTTCATATAGCACAACATACCTTTAGCGTCGGGGCTCGCTGGGATGTTCAACCTAAAGTCGCAATAAAGGCTCAATGGGACAAAACGTGGGTCGATGAATATGGCAGTCTTTTATTGCGCAAGCAGGATGGTGCCGTTGCAGAAAAAAGACAACTAGATATTTTCTCCATCTCAGTAGATTTCCTTTTTTAATATGAAACGATTACATACGATATTACTACTATGTACTCTGTTTTATGCCGAGTTATCACTGGCAGATGACGTCGTGGTTGTGGTTGCAAATAAAGATAACCAAATCAATGAGCTGACTAAAAAGCAAGTCATTGATATTTATATGGGACGAACGACATTACTTCCAAATGGAGAGGCTGCACTGCCTTTAGACCAGAACGCAGACTCTACGATACGAAAATTGTTTTACCATAATTTAGTTAATAAAACCGTCAGCGAGATTAATGCGTATTGGGCAAGGTTATTGTTTTCTGGTCGAGCAAAACCACCACAAGCAGTGCAGGATGTGATATCTGTGATAAATGTTATTAAAAACAATAAATCAGCAATCGGTTATATACGCTTAGAAGATCTAACAGACGAGGTGCGAGTGATTAGTTATGTGGATTAAATTTTTTGATCGAATTGCCACCCGACTTATAATCAGCATTGCCCTGGTAGCAACACTGATTGCTTCGATCTCTGCTTATATATTTTTCGAGCGAAGCTATAAGACGGAATTAGAACAAAACCGCATTAGTCTTCAACAATTAGTACACGCAGTTTCACAAACAGCCGCGATAGCCACTTACCTTGAGGACATGGTCTTGGGTAAAGAAGTGATCGAAGGCATTGCTGCTAACCCTCTAGTTAAAGCGGTTGAGTTGAGAACAGAGCATAAACTGATTGCTAGCAGTGGCAATATGGCGCTAGTAGAAGAAGAGGAGTTAATGCGTTTTTCAGTCAAATCTCCTTTTCTTAAAACCGAGTCTGTTGGGGAGTTAATTGTTCATGTTAATTATAAATTAATACAGACTTATGCGAAAAAAACCGCACTTGAACATGTTGTCTTAATAACGATTCATTCACTTGTTTTGATGCTCGTTATTATGTTCTTATTAAAATATCAATTTGTTGATGTCATTAAGAGTTTAGCTGGCAAGCTACATGCTATAACGCCAGGTAGTGGTGAACGAATAGAGCATTCTGCTAAACACGTAAATGATGAAGTCGGTCTATTAGTAGCGGACATTAATCGACTGTTGAATTCTGTCGAAATCACGCTTAATAGAGAGCGTTATCTTCGAACTGAAGTTGAAGAACTCGAACGCCGTTTTCGAGGTATATTTGAAAAAACCAGTGGCGGGATAGCTTTGATTGATCATGATGGTTTTCTCAAAGTACATAACCCATCATTTGAAAGGGTGGTTGGTTCAAGAATAATGCACCGTCTAAATGCTAATGAGAAAGAGTCTTTATTCAGTGTCATTGGCACAGAAGCATTACCATTTCAAAAGGCGGCAGCTGAAGCATTATCAGGAACTGATCCGGTATCGATAGATTTAAAGATATCGGAGAATGATACTATTCGCTGGGTGAATTGTGTGATTACAAAAATGTTCGACGACTCTGATATTCCGGTGTTGGAAATTATTATTCAAGATGTATCTGAAAGACGTAATCGCGAACATAGTTTTAAAGTACAAGCCGAACTAGATCCTTTAACGGGCCTCTATAACCGTCGAGCAGGTAAAGAAAAAATACAAACACTACTTGATGACTCTGAGAAACTAGGTATTGATTATGCTTTATTGATGATTGATCTTGATAATTTTAAACCTATCAACGATCAGTATGGACATAAAGCAGGTGATCTAGTATTGACGACTCTCGCTGAAAGGTTCACTGAACATGTGCGTTCCGATGATATTATTATCCGCTGGGGCGGTGATGAAATATTAATTTTTATCAAACAAAAAAACCATGATTTAGATATACCCTATATCACTCAGAAATTAGTCGGCCTTATTCAAGAGCCGATTTCATTAGATGATAAGCAAACGATTACCGTAGGGGCGAGTATTGGTCATGCGATCTTCCCACTTAATGGCTTTGATTTAGATTTACTGATTCAACGTGCTGATGAAGTTATGTATCAAGTTAAATCTCTAAAAAAAGCTGATTATCAAGTCGACACTAGCTTAATTGACATTGAGGTATAGACATTACTGGTATAGAAAAATGATTGGTTAAAAAACAACCAAATGATAAAGCTCTCTACGGAATAATCACTTACAACTTTACACGACAGTTATCCACAGCCTTTTCCACAAGAATTGTGAGTAAGATGTAATAACTTTTACACTGTAAAGTCAGGCTGAAAGGGCTCTTTATAAGTTTTTACTTATAATGTGTGTTGGTTTTCCATCTATGCTTTGCTGATTTTTAGTTTGCCAATATTCTTTTAAGCCTTGATCACCTTTTTTTATCGCCCAGTCTTTTAATTGTTCTCTTTCGCCAGCATAATTAAAATATGGCACGGCCATACCGCAGGATGTTTGAACAAGGTCGACCGAAAGATCGAAAATTTGACGCGCTCCAGCAATAGGCTCAAATACCGAAAATAATGACTGCCATTCAGGGTCATTGATATGTATTACTTTGGCTTTGCCATAAAGACGTAAAACCATTGGATTACCCTCGAACGCAGTAAACATAATGGTCATACGGTTATTATCTTGGATATGTGCTGAGGTTTCATTGCCACTACCTGTCACATTAAGCCAGACCACTCTATTTTGATGAATGACTTTGAGTGAATCCATACCCTTAGGGGATATATTTACTCGGCTATCGGCAGTTGCTGTACCTACGAAGAATATCTTTTGCTGTTGAATAAACTGTTGTAGCTTGTCTGATATTTCAGAATATTGTTGTCCCATTTTGCTTATTCCCTTGTGATGCTAAAGTCTATAAATTCAGCTTATCACTGGTTTGATATTCAGCACGGCCATAAACCACTGTTGAATGTCGGTTATTTGTTGGCGACAGACCGAGTGTTCCATCGGGTAACTTTTAAGCTCTGCCTGATAACCCTTTGTTGTTAGTAATTCAGAGCTGTCAGTTGCCAAACGAAATGGCACAATGGAATCATATTCACCATGATGAATCGCAATCGGTAATGTTAGATTGGCAGGGTGATAGGTGATGGTATCTTTTGTAGCAAAATAGGTTGATAGGGCGAGGAGCCCCGCCAGCTTTTGTGGAAACGCTAATGCTGTTTCAAATGCAACTGCACCGCCCTGCGAAAAACCAACAATAATAATGCGGTCACTGCTGATACCACGCTCGATTTCATGATGGATAAAATCGATAATGGCATTGACTGATTTTTTGAGCTGTACTTGGTCGACTTTCCGCTCAATACTCATCTCTAAAATATCGTACCAAGCTGGCATTACCATGCCGTTATTGATGGTGACAGGCAAAGAGGGGGCATGGGGAAAGATAAAACGAATAGCGGCATTACTCGGTAAGCCAAGCTGATCGACAATTGGTTCAAAATCATGACCATCAGCACCTAGACCATGTAACCATATTATTGATGCATCAGGGTTAGGCTGGGTTTCAACTTCAACATGTGGTAATAATTCGATCATTTTTTTCACTCAATTATAATTTAGATAATAGTAATAGTTTAAACCATAAGGATAAAGTGTCGATGTCGTGAAGCACGATGAGTTCATATAAGCACACATCATCGTTGATGAGGCGGGTAAATCGTAAAGCTTAGTCAGCAATGCTAACATAGCAGACATAATTCAATTACAAACGAAACTATCGCATGAGCATTTTAGTAATACAGATAATTATCAAACAGTGGGACAAAAGCCAGCGTAGCCCTGAACATGTTGAAGAACGAACCAAAATACCAAGTCATTATCCGATTGTATTTCCAGCTGCCTCCTACCTCCTCAATGAACAATGTGTCATAGACCAACATGGTGATGATCTGCTTGGTAACCGGATACAATTTTCACAACCAGCTGAAGACACAATAGAGTTTGATCGATTTCAAGTTAGTGTAAGCAATAAGGTGCTAAAGTATGTGGCACAACCTGATTCTGACATAGCTGCTAGAACATTGGGCTCGCTCGATAATTCATGGCTTCAGTGTAAATATGATTGGCGCTATGGCGTAGATGAAGGTGGATTTTATTATTGGCTTTATGAAGAAGTTACAGTCAATGCAATGTATGTGAATAGCATAAATCAAAACTTATTTATGGATTCAAAATCAAAGACAATTATTGCATTAGTATAATAACTAGCTGTAGAAACATTTAGAAAAATCAATGTTCTAAATTTGCCACAATCTTACTCGAGATAAGGTAATATTAATGTTGCTCATAATTTATGATAGATGAGGGCTGCATCATGAAATACCTAAGCTTACTTCTTTTAGCATTAATTTCTAGTTCAGCAAGCAGTGATGAAGAGCTGGAACATTCAGCGATCACAAGCTGTGCTTATCAGGCTGGCACTGCGCGTGAAATTCAAAGTATTCGTCAAATTGAGGGTGATGATTGGTCGCAATTTGAGGAGAAAATTAAGCATATTTATAAAGATACACAAGGACGTAATGACTTGCTTGCAATAGGCAAAATAGTTTACCTTGAACCGCTAAAACGTTTACCTGATGCTGTATACGAACAAACCTTTCACAGTTGCGTCAGGCATAGACAGGGTAAAGATAAATCCGCTTGAGCATTTTAGTTTGAGGGTGAAAGATGATCTTTAAGAGACAATATCTTCTATGTAATGAGTAAATGCCAAAAGCAAGGGTAGAATCAATAGAATAATGATAAGACAGCGAAAAATTATTCATGTTGATATGGACGCTTTTTTTGCATCAGTTGAGCAACGTGATCAACCCAACTATAAAGGTAAGCCATTGATTGTTGGTGGCCAGCCAAATAGCAGAGGTGTTGTTGCAGCCTGTAGTTATGAAGCCAGGAAATTTGGTATACATTCAGCCATGCCAAGCTCTCGTGCCTATCGACTTTGTCCTGATGCTATCTTTGTCCCACCACGATTTGAGGCCTATCGTGAGGTATCAAATCAGATTAGAACGATATTTTGGCGCTATGCCTCAGAGGTTGAGCCATTATCATTGGACGAGGCGTATTTAGATGTGACCTATACAGGTGACTTTGATGGCTCCGCTACTTTAATTGCCCAAGCAATCAAACGTGACATTTTAGCTGAAACAAGTCTTACTGCATCAGCGGGTATATCATTTAATAAGTTCCTTGCTAAAATTGCTTCGGATATGGATAAACCGAATGGTTTATATGTCATTAAGCCTGAGCAAGGTAAAGCCTTTGTTGCTGACTTAGCTATTGGTAAATTTCACGGAATTGGTCCTGCTACCGAAGCTAAGATGAAAAAAATCGGCATTGCAACAGGTCATGATTTACGGCAAAAATCACTGACCAATTTAATCGAACACTTTGGTAAATCAGGTCAGTATTATTTCAATATTGCTCGGGCGATAGATGAACGGCCAGTGCGGAGTCAACGCGAACGAAAATCACTGGGTAAAGAAACTACCTTTGCTCAAGATATAATATCGCTTGAAGAATTAACCAGTACCTTAAACGCATTAGCAGAGAAAGTGCTTAACGGCTTAGCTATACAAAATATGCAGGCCAGAACGCTGACCATAAAAATAAAATATGCCAATTTTCAACAAGTAACTAGAGCTTATACGGATGATCAGAAACTTGATCTAACACGTTTAAAACAACTGATACCTCTGTTATTAACACGAACCGAAGCCGGGCATAAACCAGTTAGGTTAGTCGGTTTAAGCTTAAGTGGTTTTGATAATTCTAAAGCCGAAAAAACACAATCACAACTTGATTTGAAGTTGAGTGATATTTTTTAAGTTTCATTTTATGGTGTGAATAATTATAAGCTTTCTTTTCTATGTTTCTAATTCAATAATTTGATATATTCATAGTGTACATATTAAAAAGAGCTTAAGTGTTTATGAAAAGTCATATCGGTGTTGTTCAAATGCGATCGTCAGAACAGTTAACTGATAATTTGAACCATGCTCACTCACAAATTCAATATGCTGCTGATAAAGGTATCGATTTGCTAGCGTTCCCAGAAACGTTTCTTTATATCGGGCCTGACAATGAACAAAAACATCAGATTGCTGAGGCAATAGATGGTGCTACTGTTGAAACGTTTCAGGGCTATGCCCAGCGATATAATATGTCGATACTAATGGGTAGTATTTACGAAAAAATAGCTGATGATCCCGAACGATTATATAACACCTCAATTTTTATAAATCGTCAGGGAAATATCGATGCAGTGTATCGAAAAATACACCTATTTGATGCCCCAAGCCTTGGCTACAATGAGTCGGATGGGATTAAAGCTGGCAATACACCGATTGTGTTTGACCATGAGGTAGGCCGAATTGGACTAAGCATTTGCTATGACTTACGTTTCCCTGAGTTATATCGACATTTGACTGCACAAGGCGCTGAAATTATCTTTGTGCCGGCTGCTTTTTTCCTCTATACCGGAAAACATCATTGGCTTCAATTGTTGGTAGCACGTGCAATCGAAAATCAGGTTTACATCGTTGCCCCAAATCAATGGGGGCAGCATTATGAAGGTAGGATTTCATATGGCAGTAGTGTGATAATTGATCCTTGGGGGAGCATTGTGTGTTGTGCTGCTGAGCGGCCTGAAATAGTGTCAGCGACCATTGATTTGAGCTACCTAAAAGAAGTTCGGAAAAACATGCCTATCTTGGCACATCGTAGGCCGTATTTGTACCAAGATAATAAATAATCTATGGCAGATTTATCTGCTTTCTGAGTTTCATTTATGCTAGTGAAATTTATAAGAGCTAAGGTGATATAAGCTGGAGATCATTAGCAAAGATAATATCACCGGAGTACGTATCGCGAATAAATTGCTCAGTTTCTTTTTCCCTGCCAAGGGTACGTTTCATACGGTGTGAAATAACTAATTTTTTAACTGCTGCTTTTTGGGCGATAAGACCAATTTCAGAAGGTGGCATATGTAGGTTTCGAGCCACTCCGACGGCATGTTCTGGTATGGCATTATGTGCCACTAGAATATCGGTGTTTTTTGCTAGCTTTGCCAAGCTATGATAATCATTATTCATGTCACCTGAAAATGTAATTGAGCAATTATGTATATCAACTCGCCAAGTCAAAGTTGGAATGGGGCCATGGTGAACGGGAACTGCACTTAAGCTTAATGATGGCGTGATTTGGAATGATTGGATTGCATCTATCGTCATTGAAACAGACTGAGCATTAAGGTGATATTGCCCACCATCTAGTTCGAGAAAACTATGCAAATAACCAAAGCTACCATCTGTTGCAAGCATGTTTTGAATAAAACCAACCGTTGAAGGCATAAGTTGGTTGCCATCTGGGCCAAATATGGGAAGAGGGCGAGTACGTGTTGAGAAGTACGAACCCTTTACCAGCACAGGAAAGTCGGCACTGTGATCAACATGAAAATGACTGAAAACTACAACGTCGAGATCGTCGAATTTAGCACCAGATAATTCATAATTTAAACTGGCGCCACCGCCCATATCAATCAAAGCGATTGCTTTATTATCTGCCCAAACTAAATAACTACTTGATGCGCGTTGGTCGTCAATTTCAGGGCCACCAGATCCTAATACCTGCAAGTTCACGGAATGATCGGTGCAGTTTGCCCATACAACACTAGGTAATAATAAACATGTAACAACAAGCTTGTAGAGTATTAACTTCAAGTTTATCTCCTTAGAAGTATTTTTCTGTAGAAATATGGCCTGATTCGCGACGGTTGTGGAGACGTAAGCCTTTTTGTTGTAACAGTTCTGTGGCCTCTATTATCATTGCAGAATTACCGCATAACATGACGTGGCTCGACTCTGGTTTTAAGGAAATACCAAGACATTTCTCTAGTGCTCCGGATCCTAAAAAAGTGGTGATACGTGAATGAATGGCATGTTGTGTTAGTTCCCGTGTGATGAAGGGTACAAAATGAAACTGATCGGGGTAACGTACTAAGAATTCTTCAAAATTTTTACGATATGCCATTTCTTCAGCAGTTTTAACTGAATAACAAACAATGATTTTTTCAAATCGCTGCCATGGTTCAGCAGTGTTTAATATCGATATAAAAGGACCGATGCCTGTACCTGTTGCAAAAAACCATAGATGAGGTAACTCTTTGGGCACTTCGTTTAAGGTTAATAAGCCACTAGGGCGATTAGATATATAAACGGTATCACACTCTACAAGCTTGGTGAGTAGGGGACTGAATTTACCATCTTTAACCGTATTGAGATGTATTTCTAAAAACTCGTCAGAAGGTGCATTGACTAAGGAATAGGGTTTTTGGATTTTGGCATTGTCATGGTCTAGTCCGACATTGACAAATTGCCCAGCAATAAACGGCAATGGTTCAGTTTTTATTTTTATCGAGTATAAATCGGCACACCATAATTTTTTTTCAACGATTTTACCTTCTAACCAAGTAATCATTATTTTGTCCTTAATTTAGGTACTCAATATGAAACATAACACATGGTTTTAATATAGTAGCTTAAAATTTTTGATAATTCAGTATGTCTATGAAGAGTAAATTAATTAGCGTTTACAGCATCACTTTTATTTTCACTATTACATAGATTGAAAGGATATTTTATTATTGCACTTACTAAAAATATTATAAGATTGATAATAAGACACGATAACAACTCGATGCAACATCACTCAATGAAGTTGGGGTTTTATGAGCATAGCAACTGAAAAAAGCATGATTGTTCTGGCACGGCTTAGACTGAAAGCACTGAGAGTTTCTTTGGCTGGTCGTCAAGCAGACTTAAACCTTGCTCAAAATACTTTTCACCAACTTACTGGCCTTACTAGCCTGCGATTTGTGCAAAATAATGGCCTCAGCGTTGAAACGATCAAAGAACTTGTGATCTTGGATAATTTGGCAGTACTTAGTATAAAAACTGCACATCCTGAAATTTTAGAAAACCTATCAAAAGAGGGGCAAGAACTGTCTCTTTATCTTGATATGCCAGCACGAACACTACTCGACTTACTCTTTAAACAGGGGGAGCGCTTCCACAATGAAGCAGCTATATCTGTCGCATATCACCGTGGATTGATTAGTGATATTCAACATGAAGCAGATGCCTATGCACGTTTAAATGCACGAGAACAAAAGCGTGATGCATCGCGAGAATAATCAGAACGGATAAACGGCAATAAATACTTCATTAAATTTATTGCTGCAAGCAAATTGCGTTAGAGAAAGATTTACATTAGCTCCACATACCAACGATTAGTTGAGCTAGTAATATCTAGTTACATCACTTCTTTACAATCTAAATGATAATAGTTACTATTTGCATTTATTTATACTTAAAATTAATGCTGAAATACCCGATGAAAATTATTAGTTCGTTATTTGCGGTAGCTCTAATGTTACTGACTCAACCTGTAAATGCTAATCCACAGCAAGTATTACAATTAATTGATTATGTGTCAGTCGACTACGATGGTGCTATAGAAAATGGTCAAATTATTAGTGAAGCTGAATATGCAGAGATGATTGATTTTGCAGCTGGAATTACCCTGCAGCTTGCCGCATTACCAGATAATGAAACGAAAGCGGGATTAATCGAGCAAGGACATACTTTAACGCTGTGGATTCAGAATAAGGATACAGCAGTAAAAATTAGACAGTTGATCGCTGACATGCGTCATAAAGTTATTGATAGTTATCAAGTTATCGTGATTCCTAAAATACAACCTGATCTGAAACGCGGTGCTGAGCTATATGCAAATCAGTGTGCGTCATGTCATGGTGCTACTGGATCAGGTGATGGTCCGGCATCGCTTGGCATGGATCCACCGCCAGTTAACTTTATGGATAAAAACCGTTACGAGCAACGGACACTGTACGGATTGTATAACACGATGACGCAAGGCGTTGATGGTACAGGAATGATGGCTTACCGCCACTTGAGTGATGAAGAAAGATGGTCTTTAGCATTCTACGTCGGTAGTTTAGCGATTGAAACAACTGATAAGAATGTTAATGTTAATGTTAATGTTAATTATCATCCACTAGCTAACATTAATAAACTGACCACTATAACGCCACACCAAGCAGAGATTTTGTATGGTGAAAAAGGCGCAGCAGTGATGTCTGCTTTACGTTCTCATCCTGAATTATTTTATAATATAGGCTCCAATAAGCTTGAGTTTGCTAAGGTAAAACTGGCAGATGTCATCACTAGTTATAAGAACAACGATAGTGAAAAAGCATATCAATATGCCGTTGAAGCCTACCTTGATGGTTTTGAATTGGTCGAGCAAAACATTAATACGCTCGATAGTGCATTAAAACTCGAAATTGAATCTTCAATGACCGATCTGCGTAATAAAATTCGTGCAGGTGAACCGCTTGAAGTCATCACTGAGAAAGTAGCATTTATTAACGCTAAATTAGACATTGCAAGTGAATTACTAGGTACCAAAAGCTTATCTGCTGGAGCAACATTTACCAGTGCTTTCTTTATCTTGTTACGTGAAGGGCTTGAAGCACTGCTCGTTGTCACCGCTTTACTCGCATTTCTAGTTCGCACCAAGCGTCAAGATGCTTTACGTTACATCCATATCGGGTGGGTCAGCGCGGTTGTTCTTGGACTTATGACTTGGTGGGCATCTGTTACATTAATTGATATTTCGGGCGCATCTCGAGAAATAACTGAAGGCGTTGCAGCTATTGTTGCCATGGTTATTTTATTTTATGTTGGTTTTTGGATGCACGATAAAAGTAGTGCGGCCAAATGGAAAAAATTTATCGATGATAGTATGCATAAAGCGATGTCATCCGGTACCTTATGGACTCTGACGGGACTGTCATTTATAGCTGTTTATCGCGAAGCCTTTGAAACCATTTTGTTTTATCAAGCCTTATGGGTACAAACAGGTGAAGCAGGTCACAATATGGCGTTCGGTGGTTTTCTAACTGCCGTTGCAGTCCTTGTGGCAGTGGGCTTGATTATTATGCGTTATAGCATCCGTCTTCCCCTGAGACAGTTTTTTGCAGTTACAGGCGGACTTATGTTTGTGCTGGCTATTATTTTTGCAGGCAAAGGTGTTGCCGCACTTCAAGAGGCTGGATTGATTATTGCCAACCCTGTCGCTTTTATTCGAGTGGATCTACTTGGTATCTACCCAAATTTACAAGGCTTATTGCTGCAGCTTAGCCTGATTATTGTTGCCGTGATTTTATGGAATAGAAAATCAGAAAAAGTATAAATAAAATTGCGCGATGTAGAAACTGAACAATAAAGCTGATTAAAATTAAGAATAAACTTTTAGAACGCTAATAATAGCTGTAACAATTTACCGACTTACATGTCCATATACAGGCTGATACAGCATTTATCGTAATGGAGTTCACATGGTTTATTTGGGAATGGTTTTTCTGTTGTTTGCACAAATGGCATTTGCAGTTGATTTTAGCAGTGAAGAAGTACAGACAAAAGTAATCGAGTTATATACATCAGAAGGTTGTAGTAGCTGTCCACCTGCGGATAAATGGCTGTCATCATTGAAGGATGATCCTACACTTTTCAAAGATATAATCCCCATGGCTTTTCATGTTGATTATTGGGACCAATTAGGCTGGAAAGACCGTTGGGCAAAATCAGCGTTTTCTAATCGACAACGTCTATTAACTGGGCAAGGGGTTCTCTCTCAGGTGTATACACCGGGCGTTGTAGTCGCGAGTAAGGAGTCGCGTTCTTGGTATAATGGCATGCAAGTGACTAATGAGAAACCTGTTAAAACAGGCGTATTATCGGCACAACTTAATGGACAAAATCTGACTGTTCATTATTCACAACAAGGCGATTATGAGTTAAATGTTGCCTATCTAGGAATGGGCATCATTAGTAAGGTTACTGCAGGCGAAAATCGCTCTCGCACACTCGTTCATGACTTTGTCGTTTTGAATCATCTCACACAGAAAGGTAATTCAAGCTGGAAAGTCACAATGCCTAGTATCGATGATCAAGATCAGCAGCAGACGGCGATAAGTGTTTGGGTCACTAAACAAGGCTCATTAAAAATTGATCAGGCAACAGCTACCTTTATTGATTAATATGAGTTTGAGCTACTACATCAGTGCTTAGGGTATGTCTACCGATTGTGATTATCGCATGAATCTCAAATAGTGAGCAGGGATCAAATTAAACAATAGAAGAGCACAAAATCGACAGTTAAAAAAGCATAAACCTCAATGGAAAACGACTGCCCTGTAAAAGAGAATTGACTATTATTAACAACGGTTTATGTATTTATGTTAATGTGCAATTGTTTTGTATGTATTTACTTAATGATATTTGGTGAAAGCTCAACAATAGGGATCTAATTAAAGTATATGATAATTATATGAGTAATTATTTAAATGAGCACGGAGTTTCTCAAGCATTAAAATCTATTATTAGTGTTGCCGTAGTGTACTTTCTACTAGCGGAATTAAGTGCTCAGGTTTTATCTTTTACTAATTTTACTCAAACATTATCCCTAAACAGTGGGTTTGCGTTAGCAGCCATGTTAACGATGGCTCATTTACGAGTCTTAACTGGAATCCTACTAGGCGCGATATCTTTAAACTTATATCCACTATTTGAATCTGGCTGGTTAACAAGTGATGTGTTATTGCCATTACTCATTCCTGCTTTTATGGTAGTTATACAAGCTTCTATCGGTCTAAAAATTTATAGAAAGTGGGTCAGTGACGATAACAGCCTAAGTCACGACAACGACTTATTACGCTTTTTGAAAGTACTCCCACTTATTGCTGCAGTAAATACGTTGTTCAGCATATTTACATCTCAGTGGTTAACTTCTTTCACACAAGAGGTCTTTATTTTAACTTGGATACAGCTGTGGCTTGGCCATGTACTTGGCCTCATCTTAGTTATTCCTGTTGTGTTCAGTTTACTTGAACGGAAAAATCAGCTGTGGCAAAGTCGCAGACACATTGTTGTGATTAGTTTTATTGTTTCTTTAATAATAACGAGCCTAATATGTACAAATATAAATGCCTATGAAAATAGCAGGTTAGAAGATAGGTTCAAAATAATTACCAATCAAACAGCAACATTGTTCCAGATTTCATTAAAAGAAAAAGAGTTATTACAAGCTAGTGTTGCTCAGTTAATTGT